>DASZRW010000153.1:0-7133 GCA_035549015.1 Kapaibacterium sp. (SeqCode) | reverse complement strand
TCCCCCTCGTATTCTCATTTCATTCACATGGGAGGTAAGATCACATGCCAACTCACATGCCTGTCTTGGTCGATTTCTGGGAGGTTGAAAACTCCGACTCGCCATCCGATTCTCCGACCGCACTCGATACAACGTGGAAGGTGCTCTGCTCCATATACGATGCAGATCCGGCCAGCGCTGAAATCAAAACGAACTCGACGTACTGCGATTCCTCGGATGTTTGTTATCTGACGTTCTATCGCAAGGACGCCGATGGAAAGATTGTGATGTCGGTATATCCCTCAGTACTGTAGCGAACCAAACCGGGCGCCTGCATCGTCTTGCGATGCCGCGCCCGGTTGTCACCTCACCGTTTGCGGCACTACCCGGCATCGCGGGCCACACACTCCTTGCATCCCACGCCGGGCCGGGGTATGTTGACCGCACATTCATGGTACCGTATCGCAGAGCACCTTCCCAACGAGTTCCAACATGTCTACTACCAACACGCAGCCAACCACCCTCTTTGTCGACGAGAAGAAGGTGAGCGACCGAACGTGGACCGCAGCCGATGCCAGGAGCGTACCGTTTATGATTGCAGCAGCGTATCACGGCCTCAACGATTCCGCGTTCGGATTCACCACGGAGGCAAAACTGGAGGAGTGGGCCGGCAAGCAGGGATTGGCGGTTGAACTGGTGAAAGGGAAGGCGATTTTTGATCGTGCTCCAAAAAATCTGACGGGCGTTCAAGAGAAGACGTTCGCTCCCATGCAGGCATCGGCAGTCGAGAAGTACACGGGAGACTTCTTCAAATTGCTTGCCGATGCGAAAATCAGTCGAGATGATGCGAATGGATTCATACGGCTCCTTTCGGAATATGATCCGTTCAAGGGCCCGATCTCACATTCGGTAGGCCTGTTCGGTGATCCGCGATGGTCCGGGCGGTGCTGTTACATGCCCGGCGGTTGGGGATTTCCCGATTTCACCTGGATGAATTTCAACAACCAATGCTCGTCCGCCGCATGCATCATGGGCGGAATTCATCTCTGGGATGGACGATTTTTCACCGGCCGGCGGGTCACGTTCTTTGGATATCCGGGCATCGTGGTTCCCTTCCTCGGTGATTATCCATATTTCTTTGATGACACCGCCTCATCCGCCATTACGTGGTAGTTCGTTCCGGGCATCCGCAATGCCCCGGCACAACAGCCGATCGGGCGCGGTGCATCGCGGAAATCCACGTACATAAGAACCTTTGCGCCCTCGCGATCATCAACGCGAGGGCGCAAAGCGAAAAAAATATATGCGATCGGTTGCGCGGCCGATTATCGCCGCACGACAACAGGGCGTGTGAGGCGCCCGTGCCCGGTATCGGCAACGAGGAAATAGGCTCCCGACGGAATGCCGGCCAGGCTGAACCGGATCGGAGCGGAGCCGGCGACGATGCCGCTTCGCTCCGCAACCGTTCGCCCGCCCGCGTCCACGAGACGCAGCGAGACATCGTGCCCAAGCCCCGAAGCGAGCTGCACATTCAACTCGTTCGTTGCAGGGACAGGATAGAGGGTGAGCTCTGCGCCGGATGGAACAGCAGGAGCGTCCACGCCGGAGATCTGGCGCGTCGCCCGAATGTCCAACTGATAGGTGCCGAGGGAGCCAAGGTAGAGCGCCTGCACCTTGAAGAGCACGCTCCGCCCGCCAGGCACGTGCATCACATCGGTGCTGTCCTCGTAAACGTCGGACCAGCCATCACCGGCATTTACCATAACCGAAACAACGTTCGTGTAGGTCTCGGGGTCGTCCGTCCAGCTATCGTGGAGAATGCCGGTGATATCGTAATCATATCCCGCGGGAAGGTCGATACGATAATAGTCGTCGTTTCCGCTGGCGTGGATATTCGCTCCTGCCGTGGTGACAACGCCGGTGTTGCCGGAATAATTCATTGAAAGCCGGAAGGCGCTGGCGCCTGCATCGTTCGGCTCGTAGCGGTCCGGCCCGAGCACACTGGGAAGAACATCCACGATCATCGGATTCACATAGTCGCCGGGATTCACCACCTGCCAGTCGTCGCCGGTAAGCCGGCTGAAGAAGGCGAGGAGATATCTCCCCGGTTTCACGTTGAGTCCCGAGCAGGTGAACGTCTGCCCGTTGACCCAGTGGTTGTTCGCGGCGAGTGAGAGTCCCTGAAGAATCTGGATCTCTCCAACCAGCTGGCCCCCGTCGATGGTATACGCCCAGAGGCCGATGTCGCCCTGAAAATCATCGGAGCTGACATTGGCGAAGTCCGTATGCACGGTGAACGCCTCCCCCGTATGTATCTGCGAAGGCGCGATCGCGGGTTGGGCGTAGATCGCGAGCTCTGAGGGATATGTTGCCGTTGTCACCTCCAGCGTCACGGAATTCTGATGGGAGCCTCCACCCACCAACTCCCATTCCTTGCCCGTCGGGCGGGCGTAGACCGCGGTATAGTACGTTCCCGGATAGACGCCGAACAGTGTATCCTTATGGGTGAGGCCGTTGACGTAATGGTTGTTGGCATGCAGCTGCATGTTGGCCCAGACGCCCCCCAGATACTTTACGAATGTTCCGTTCTCATCGAAGAGCGCCACGCAATAGTCGCCTTGGAAATCGGAGGTACCGGTGTTGTGCAGGTCGAAGGAAACCGTGACCACGCTGTTGGTGGTGGCCGGGTTCGGATCCACGCTCAGGTCCGCATTCATTTCCAGCGTCGCCTCGCCCGGTGTCGGATGATCCGGAACGATGCCGATCACCGCCCCCTGATCGTTGTTGTACGCTCCGTTGCCGCCGCCGGCTCCAACGCCCCCCGGCTCCAGATTCGAGAGAAGGAAGAATCCGTTGAACTGGCCATCCCATCCCCAGTTCATATGGAAGTAGGCGCCGTTGTAGCCGTCGCATACGAACGAATGTCCGGAGCCGTCGCCGAAGCCGTGGTACTCCACGGGACGGGAGTTGTCCAGTTCGGCGCGGATCATGTTCATCCAGGTGTTGTCGTCGTAATCGCTCCGCTCCACATCGCGGACGCTGGACTGATAGCCGAAGTACCGCACGAGCGCGGCCGCGGCAACCTTCGGGTCCGCGCCGCTGCCGCCTGCTTCGGCCGTGCCGTATCCCATGTCGCACGATACGCCCATGTGATACATGAGCTGGGCCACCTGCTGGTTGGGGCCGGTGAGCCGTTCGGGCATGGCATTCCAGTCGTACGTGGCGTTCGCGAAGTTGGCGTAGAGATAGCCGTACAGCTGATGCGAATATCCGTGATCACCGTTGCCGTGCTCCGGCGAGCGATGGTATCGCATGATCTGCGCGAACGCGGTGGCGACGCACCCGGTAACGGCGCGATCGTTCGCACCGGGGTCGAATGGGCAGAGGTCGTTGTAGTAGGGGGCCTGATCCCACTGCGTTGTCACCAGCGGACCAACCGTTACGCTGCTCTGCACCGGGACGGGAAGGAGCGTTGGGGGCGCGGCCGTGGCGAGCTTCATCCACAGACGCTGCGTCCGCTCGGAGCCTGCCTGGTTCCGTGCAATCACCGCAACGATCTGCCGCTCGTACCGATGCATCCACCAGAGGAATTCCGGTGAGGGACGATCGAGCGAGAAGGAGCTCTCCGTGGAGTATGCGAGAACCGGCTCAACGGCATCGTCGCCTGCCACCACCACGAAGCCGTGCGCATCCGGTGTGTTGAAGACATAATAGATGCTCTGCGTGTCCGCGGCTGCGATGGCCGAACGCTGCTCGTAGACCAGCGGGAACGATGCGTTCGCAAGCATCACCTGCATCGGGTCAACCGGTGCCGCCGAGCGATACTGCGCCACGGCAACGCGGCGCGCAACATCCACGCCGACCGGCTTCGCGAACGCCGAGGCCGCGGCCAGCACGAGGACGCATGGAATCAGAGAACGGGTGAGGAGAACTCGTAGAGATTGGTTCATGATGCGGAGGAATAGGTTGGAACAAAATCAGACCCGGGGTGTGGGCCTCAAGATACAACAAGCGGTCAACTGGGCATAGTGGAGATGGTGGAACATGCGCGCTGGATTTCGCACGCCGATCCCACCGGGTACGAGGAAGATGCCTTCACCCGTTATATCGCATCACGACTTGCCGAGCGCGTACGCGGGCTGGCCCCGGCCGGCGCGGCGGAGCGGAGGGTATCGTGCGTTCTCCCGCCGGCAGGTCTCGGACGACTGCTCGAAATCCTTGGCAGGCCGGAGGATCGGGCGTTCGCGCCCGTGCGGACAACGAATGCCGGTGAGGGTGAGGTTCGCTATCGCGTGGAGATCACCATCAGACCGGAGACGGACCGATTTCAATCACCAGAGGAAATGCACAATGGGACAACCGGTAATGCAATGGCAGATGATCGCCCGGAATCCTGAAGCGCAATGCGACTTCTACTCCGGGCTGTTCGGCTGGAAGATCAATGCAGACAACGCGCTTGGATATCGAACGGTTGATACCGGAGCCGCGCGCGGGATCAACGGAGGAATCTGGCCCGCGCCGCCGGAAGGGAAGGCGCTGGTATCGCTCTACGTGGAAGTGGATGATGTTGCGGCCTTCGTGGAACGAGCGGCGGCGATGGGGGCCGGCGTGATCGTTCCGCCGCAGAAGCTTCCGGATGGCGACGAGATGGCGGTGATACTCGATCCCGAGGGGATTCCCGTCGGGCTCTTCACGGCGGCTGCCGGGCGCTGAGCAAAACGTGCCGGCCGAAGGATCGGGTGGGTGTGTTGGAGAATGAACGTTGGAGAATGGACGAGGAGCGGCAGGATCGTCTCCGGCCGCTCCTCGTGTCGTCCCCGGGTTGTCGTCAACTCGTTGGTGCGTGGCTCAGCACGGATCGCAGATGATCTGCTTGATCACGTAGCGACAATCGGCAACCTTGCAGATGCGGAGACAACAGAAGCCGGGCACCGGAACCACGATACAGTCGCCGACCACTGTGGGAAACGTATGCACGTTGCCGCAGTTGTCGCGGATGGCGATGCGGACATCGACGCAGTTCGGGATGTCGTAGGTGTTCGCGCCGAGGTTCACATCGACGCAGCGGACCGCAGCCGGTGTCTCGAAGCAGATCTGGAAGGTGCAGTTGGACTGGTTGTCCACGCCGATGGTGCAGCAGCCGGCCTGTGCGCTCGGTGCGGCAACGGTGATCGCAATGACTGCGGCGATGATGGACGCGAGCGCCATCATCGGACGTGAAATGGATGTGCGTGCTGTCATGATTCGATTCTCCTCGATGATGTATGGATGAAGCTGATGCCGTCCGTTCCGGCTGCCGGCGAGGCAGCCTTCGATGCTGCGGACGGTGTTGGGATCGGTATCAACGCAGCGGTATCATGGAGGGGAACGTGGGGAGGAGGGGGCCGGCAGCTGCTTTCCACAGGGTGGTAATCGGCTGCACAGGTATAAGAGGAGGGAGAGGGGGATGATTGGACATTGCGGATGATTGGGCGATACGCAGCCCCCGCTGCCGGCCCGTGCAGTAACCGGCGCCTGCGTGCGTGGGGCGCTCCGATCCACCATTGTGCTGCGGCGTGGAGGCGCACATCATCATCCACATCACTGCCCATGACATTCGAACGGTACCTCAACATGTACTGTTGCCTGAATCGGCGGGATCGGAAGTTGCCGTGCAGGGGAAGCCTGCGGCTGGCCGTTGCTGCGGGCATCCCCGCATATCCCATTTCCGAATTCATACTTGTGGAGGCTTATCATGCAAACGAACATATTCCGTCCGGTGCGGCGTATGGCAGTCCTTCTTCCGATTGCGGCGCTCTTCCTGCTTGTCCCGGCCCTGCTTCGCGCGCAGATCCCGGACTGCCCGTGCGACAAGATCCCGTTGACGGTGCAGAAGGACGTTGCATGCGACGTCACCTTTCTCCTTCACCACCCCTCGGGCGTGGACGAGCGCGTGACCGTTCAGCATGGCACAACGGTGAACATCCCGTGCGAGGTGGGGCTTTCGATCGACGTTGAACAGTGCGGCAACAGCTGGCTGCCGGTTCCGGTTGGCGGCTGCCTGATCAACATCAACACCGCGACCACGCCGGTCTGTTGCGTGGATGTCTGTCTCGAACGCGGCGCCAACCTCTGTTGGGGTCTGATCGTGCGGCCCACCATCTCGGCGCAGATCACCTGCCCCTGCCGGTAGCGGCATCATTCGTCTCATCGTCGATTCTCTCGCGGCCGGTGCTCCCCGCTGCCCGGTGCAGCTGGCGCTCCGGCCGCCTTCATTCCGCCGCTCCGCACGGCGTAGGCCTGCCATGGGATCGCCGGGATGCCCTCGCGGGAGCAGGAGAGCAACCGATGGAGCCCGGGAAGCGGATGACACAATTGTTGGATAAAACGCAAAAAAGTGTTTGCCGAAAACGCTCCGGATCGTAGATTTGGCTCGTCCAGAAGTCCATACAATCAGGAGGTCCCAACGTATGAGCGAACCACGACTTCGCCTTACCGATGAGGAATTACAATCAACCGAGAGCGATCTGCGCGCGGCTATGCAGGTCCTGCATATGACATGCGGTGACGGCAACCCCGCGGAACCGCTGTTACGCAGTGCTCTCGGCATCGGTCTCAACCTGATCGACGCGGTCAGGAGTGAGCGGAAACTTATCCGCTATCCGGTCATGAGCGCCGTTGAAGACGAGAACGCGCGGCTCAGAGATGAGAACTTCGCATTGAAGGAACTGGCTCAGGCCCTTGTTCCCCTTGCGCGGATCTCGGAAGGATTGTGGAATGATATTGCGCAATGCGGCACCAACTTTCGCGACATGAACTATCGCCAGCGGGTAATGACCAAGCTGGGTAGTGCCATTCGCCGTTTCCATGTGGCAATGGGCGGCCTGGAGCGTCGTGGTGGTCTTGGTGAGATGCGCAACGTCGCATAAAGGCTCGCACAACCCGGAACAACTTCACTGTGTGAGCGATCATACGCCCCCGTAATTTGCACGTCCAATGCGTTACGGGGGCGTTCGCTTTGTGCGCCAGGCATTGCGTGTGACTAGGGGGTGGAAGTCCCCAGCGGGCCGTGATGGTGGGAACGGCTAGCTGAACAGCAAGGGCGGCTGTGCCGTGAGGCATGGTCTGAAGGAAGCTGTAGGCAAAGCCTCGGCCCGAGGAACACGAACCGCATA
>DASZRW010000152.1:0-3854 GCA_035549015.1 Kapaibacterium sp. (SeqCode) | reverse complement strand
GGTTGGCCAGGAAGGAAGTGCCTCGACGCCGGCCGTCATGTGGGACACACCGGGACACTGGTCCAACATCACGAACACCGGTAAGGAGTTCAACACCTGCCTGATCTGTACCCCGCGCTCCGGAGCATCAACGGTGCTGGCCTGCATCCGGTGGGGATACTATACGGACTCCTCCGGCAACGTGGCCTTCCGGCCTGCGGTGCCGGTTGCGTACTGCGGCGTGACGCAGGCGGTGAACGATGCAACCCTTCGCTGGGGAAGAATCCCCGGGAACACGCCGGCGAACATCGACTTCCGTCGCCAGCCGCCGGCGCCGTGATGCGGCGTATGGAGCAATGATGCAGATGCCGGAGAGCATGACAGATCATGAGCTTGTGGCACGGATCCGGCGCGCGATCGCTGCCGGCATCGATGCTGCGGGGATCGAGGAGTTCGTGGGAGCCCACGCGTGGATCAACTCCATCCGGCATCCGGATGTCGACACGCTCCGGATGGTGAACCTTGGGGCCGACCCCGACGGTGTTCCTCCCGCGCTTGCGGATGCCGCCGCCGTTGTCTACTGGGGGCGCCCGCTGGAATCCGTGAACCCGCGCATCGTGGGAGTGACGTGGAACGATGATGGCCGGCCCTCCCTCTTCTTCGGCGTGGTCTATCCGCCGTAGAGTGTCGTTGAGTGAGGAAGGATGGTCGTTGGATGCTGTCGATAGTTGCCGTATGCACGTTGAACCAGGATGGAGCGATTCTCATGGAACGAATGCAGCAAGCACATGAGCACGACTCGTCGTCCACGAAGGCTGCCGGACGGAGTGCGCCGGCGAACGCCGAACCGCGCGGCGTGACGCAGAAGGTGGCGACGATGTCGCTGAACGGCTCCACGCTCCAGCGGAAGCCCGGCTGCGCCTGCGGCGGTGCCTGCCCGCGCTGCCAGGCGGCGAAGGGGATGCAGGCACACACCGTGCAGCCGAAGCTGACGGTGAACGCGCCGGGGGATGCATTCGAGCAGGAGGCCGATCGCGTTGCCGATCACGTGATGCGCATGCCGGCGCCCGGAGGCGCAACGCCCGCGAGTGAGGCACCGGGCGTTGCCGCTTCGAGTGGCACTGCTCCGCATGTGCAGCGTGCCTGCGCCGCCTGTGGTGGCGGGGCCTCGCAAGTGGAGGAAGAGGAAGGGATGATGCAGGCGAAGGAGTCGCCGGGTGGAACGCCTCGTGTGAGCGATGCGACGGCGGGGCGGATATCGTCCATGCGCGGTGGCGGCGAGCCGCTGGATCGCTCGGTGCGTGAACGTCTGGAGCCGCGGTTCGGGCATGACTTCGGCAACGTGCGGATCCATCGTGATGCGGGAGCTGCGCAGGCTGCTCGTGATGTGAGCGCGCGAGCGTTCACGGTAGGCGGCGACATCGCATTCGCGAGCGGCGAGTACGCTCCGCACACGTCGACGGGGATGCGCCTGCTTGCGCACGAGCTCACGCACACCATCCAGCAGGGGGTGGGCGCTCCCGGCGATTCGAACACGCTGCAAAGACAGGTGTACGATCCGATGACGCAGCCGCAGATCGATGATCCGCGGGATCCTGAGACGACGTCGGCCCCGAAGGGGAAGACCTGGAGCGGCGCTCCCGCGAGGTGCGGTCCCTCGTTCTGCAGACCCTTGCCCACGCAGCGCCTTGCGGAGCACGACCGCGAAAGTCTGTGGCCGATCCTGAGCCTTGGAATCGCAGTGAAGGTCTCCCCGCGCGTTCTGGGCATCTGGAGCGAATGGGCATTCGGTGGCGGTGGTGTCAGGGATCTGAGCGGCAAATTCGGCGATGACTTCCGTGATTCGAAAACAACGGCTGCGACAACAACGTTTCTCATGGGTGAGCTGAAGAAGGAGCTCACGGCAAGGCCTCCTGCCATCGCTTCACCGGGATTCAAGCTCCTCGATCTGAAAACCCTGATCCCCACGGCGATCAAGGCAATCGATACTTCCGGCGGGGCGAACGAGATGAATTTCAATCAGATCGGTGAGATCCCGGGCAACATCGCCGGCGGGATCGGCAAGGACCAGGCCGCCAATCCGGTTGGCGCCACGCCGTCGCCACAGGACGACGAACGGATCGCAAAGGGAATGGTGCTTGTGTTGAACCCCGGGAGAGGGGATCTTACCGTGATACCGAGCATCAGTTATACCGTCAAGGACACCGTGGATCTGTGCCCCGGTGACTGTGGCGCAAAGAAGGAGCAGATCGCTACGATTCCGATGTCGCAGTGGGAAGCAACCGGCATCTCCGGCGACGTGCCGTACACGGTGGACTTCCCGGCCGCCGCGCTCCCGTTTACGGTACCGGCGAAACCGTAGCCGGCAGGCTGTAGCCGGCATGCTGCGCGCCGCGGGCGTGGGATGCTGCGGACATTCGATCGATACGCCAGCCGCCGTTTCCGGCATGCGTGGGCGTACCCGCAAGGCGAGTTGTTATGGAGAGGATGCATCAGGCATACGAACCCATTGCGCGGCCGGTGAGGGCTCAACATGTCGGTGAGCACGCCGGCGGGGAGAGGCGCGAGGTGGCGCGAATATCGAAGACGATGTCGCTGAACGGCTCCCCGCTCCAGCGGAAGCCCGGCTGTGCCTGCGGCGGTGCCTGCCCGCGATGCCGTGGGACGCAGGCGACGAACGCCGTATCGCTTCAGCCGAAGCTGACGGTGAACGCGCCGGGGGATGCGTTCGAGCAGGAGGCCGATCGCGTTGCCGATCACGTGATGCGCATGCCGGCGCCCGGTGGCGCAACGCCCGCGAGTGAGGCACCGGGCGTTGCCGCTTCGAGTGGCACTGCTCCGCATCTGCAGCGTGCCTGCGCCGCCTGTGGCGGTGGGGCCTCGCGTTCGGAGGATGAGGAGGAGATGGTGCAGGCGAAGGAAGCGCCGGGTGGAACGCCTCGTGTGAGCGATGCGACGGCGGGGCGGATATCATCGATGCGTGGAGGGGGTGAGCCGCTGGATCGCTCGGTGCGTGAACATCTGGAGCCGCGGTTCGGCCATGACTTCGGCAACGTGCGGATCCATCGTGATGCGGGAGCTGCGCAGGCTGCTCGTGATGTGAGCGCGCGAGCGTTCACGGTAGGCGGCGACATCGCATTCGCGAGCGGCGAGTACGCTCCGCACACATCATCCGGCATGCATCTTCTGGCGCACGAGCTCACACATACCATTCAGCAGGGGGCGAGCGCCTCGGTTGCCGCAGGCGCCGGACCTTCGGTTCAGCGTGTTCCTGCAGGCACCATTCAGCGCCAGGACGATGCAACCGTGGAGGCCGGTACCGGTGTCGGGCCGGCGATCACGGCCGGGACCATGACCACCGATCCGGCGATTCACAACCAATGGGTGGTTGCGGACAACTGCTTCGGCCGCGAGGGCTGCAACATCCGCTTCCATTTCCAGAAGGCGTACAGCGGCGACTACAACTACGTTGGCGGTGGCGGCAAAACGGTGCGTGGTGTGTACGTGAAGATCCGCGCCGGCTACGATGCCACCGCATGTGGCTCCTGCAACACGTTGAAGCTGCTTCAGGTGCTCCGGTACACGGCAATGGATGGCGGCACCATGCAGACCGCGGAGCCTACAACCGATACGCGCCGCACGCGTGCCGGCTGGAACGATCCCGATGCCCGTTCGCGCGGATGGATGGTTGATGCCGGGGAGACCGAGACCAACCCGTACTACTCGTCCTCCTGGGTTGGCCAGGAAGGAAGTGCCTCGACGCCGGCCGTCATGTGGGACACACCGGGACACTGGTCCAACATCACGAACACCGGTAAGGAGTTCAACACCTGCCTGATCTGTACCCCGCGCTCCGGAGCATCAACGGTGCTGGC
>DASZRW010000151.1:0-8598 GCA_035549015.1 Kapaibacterium sp. (SeqCode) | reverse complement strand
CTCCGGTCGCGAGCCCGAAGAAGCCATACTGGTGGAGCTGCAGCATGGTATCGGTCATGAGCAGGCCGGAGCCGGAGGGATCGTACTTCCGGACGTAGACTTCGTTGATCAGCGGCTTGTTGAAGAGCACACTGAAGTAGCTGTCCTCCGGAAGAAGCGTGTCCTTCGTCGTGCCGTCGTTCCGGAGGACCGAGGCGCGGGGATAGTAGTTGCCGTTCTGCCGGAGCTTCAGCGAACCATAGCTCTCGTAGAAGTCGCGATGCACCGCACCGTTGGCATTCGTGTCGACGATCGGCACATCCATGCCGTTCGTGTTCGAGAAGAGGCGGCCGCTTGCGAGTACCGTTGAGGTTCCGCCGGCGCTGATGACGAAGCTTCGTGCGGGCATGCCGCGGTAGAGGAGATCGTTGACATGCCGGATCGTGGCCTGTGCGCCGGTATACTCGGTCTGCATGCCGCCGAGAATCCCTCCGCTGCTGTCGGCCAGGACGTCGCGGGCAACGAGGCCGTAGTGCGGCGGCACGTAGGCGTGTTCGTATGCGCTGTCCAGCGTGAAGACGGCAACGCGGGGATCGTACATCGCCCACTCCCACGGCCCGCGGATCACGCCGGAGTCGCGCAGGCGGAAGTAGTTGCCGAGCGTCGCGAACTTGTTCAGGAACGTGTCCAGCCGCCAGAGCGTTGTGTCCAGCATCGGCATATGAACGAAGTCGGTCGTATCAACGAGCCGCAGCGCGCTCGTCGCCGGGTCCAGCGTGCGCGTGATGGAGCGCTTCGTCTCGATCCCGAAGAGCCGTGTGAGCCGCGCATCGCCGCCGTAGGTGCGGGCCGTGTCGAAACCATAGGAGAACGTTCTGCGTGACGTGGTGATTCCCGCAACCGATGTCTCCGTGTGCGTCGGCAGCCAGACGTAGGGTGA
The DNA here is from genome assembly GCA_035549015.1 of Kapaibacterium sp. (SeqCode). Lineage (GTDB taxonomy): Bacteria > Bacteroidota > Ignavibacteria > OLB7 > OLB7 > JAFDZV01. The sequence continues at coordinate 7,679 of DASZRW010000151.1, read as the reverse complement.
GCATGGCATCTGCTCGGTGGTGGTCGTGGTGACCGTCGTGACGCCCGCTCCGCTCTCCTCGGTGTGATAGAGCTCCGTGTAGCGGGGCTTCGGTTCCCACACGATCCGGATGGAGTCCGGCATCGGATGGATCCGGTAGAGATAGGTGTTTGTCCGCGACGTGTTGGCGACCTTGTCGGTCGTTGTCAGGAGCCCCTTCCAGAATCCATCACCCGCGCTGTGGCTGTACTCGCATTTCTGTTCGGTGAGCAGCGTTCCGTTGTGATCGTACTTGCGCACCACGCTCGCCACGTTGTTCAGCAGGAAGGGATAGTTAACGTTCGTGGGGTCGTCGGCGCGGATCGTGGCGGCGCGCACGGTATCCTCGCGCACCAGATCGCCATACGTGTTGATGTCGCCGCCGGCGTAGGAAATGGTGTAGCTCGCCGTTGGCTCGTCGATACGCTTCAGGCGCTGGTTGGTCAGTGAAAGCTTGAGATCAGTCCCAACGGGATTTGGAACCGGGTAATTTTCGTTCACATACGTGCGCGTGTAGGGCTCGTAGGTGAACTTCGTCGAACGCCCCTCGGGATCAATGATCTCCGTGACGTAACCCATGTACCCCTCATAGAGCGAGGAGGAAGCGCCCCCCGTCTCGTTGAGCGCCGCGAGCCCCTCGGCCGTCCGCGTGAAGTATCCGCGCGATGCGAGCGGCATCGAGTTCACGGCTGCCGGTGCGTTGCCGTTGGTCTGGATCCTGCCGATGATCGCCTTTGTGGTGCGCCCGTTTGCCTCGATGGTAAATCCGATGTCACCGTACGTGATATGCACGCCGCCGATGTCGGTGGTAAGCGCGCGGCCCACGGTGGAGTCGTGGATCGTGGTGAAGATCGGATCGAAGATGTTCCCCTGATTGAGTGTCGTTACGGTGCGGGGATCGTAGTGACGCGACCGACCGATCTGCCAGACGATGGCGCCGGCGGTCGAGTTGATCTGTTCGAGATAGAAGATGCTCGGAACAGCCTTCATCGCGCCGAACTGATCGGGGACGGCAAGTTCCGCTCCGCCGTAGCTGCGCAGTCCGTTGGCCGCGACACGTTCGTGGAAGACATACTCCAGACCATCCCCCGAATAGTACCGGAGCACGCGAGGCATGTAGGGATAGGTGGGGGTGATCCTGGATTCCACGAAGTCGCGCACATGTTCGGGCCATCCGGCCGAGTCCCAGGAGACCAGCGCGTAGCCGTGTGAATTGGCCTCGGGTGAGATGTAATAGCCCGTGTATAGGTCGGAGCGCATCGAGGCGTCGCCATCCACCGACCAGTCGCGCCTGTTGTAGAGCTTGAGCACGGAACCATCGCCACGCAACAGGCTGATCACATCAACATAGCCCTCCTCCTGGACCTGCTGCGTCTCGGCGGCAAGATTCTCCATGCGGTTGCAGACATCGTATCCCTCGGCACACCATTGCATGTCCCGGTCGCTGAAGGAATCGCGTGCCGCACCTGAGAACTTTGCCGGATCGCAGTGAAACATGCCATTCGAGGAGAGAACCTGAACCGCGAACGGGCCTACAGAAATAATCCACCCGGGGCGGTTCTCGTGGAACCGGTTCCAGCGTGCATAGGGATCATAGACATTACCTGAAGCGTAGTCCTTATATGTCACGTACGATAGCGAGCCGCAGTATGCCAGCGAGACAGTGAGTGAGAAGCCGCTGACGGCTGTCTGTGAGATGGGGTACGCGTACGAGACGTTCCCGTTCGAGTTTGAGATTGCGAGTGATCCGTCGACGGTGATGGCGCCGGATGTCTGGTAGCCGCGTTCGTCATAGAGCTCCGAAGCCTTCCTGGTATCGAACGACTGCTGGGAATACTGTGCGTGCATGGTTGTGCATGCAGCGGCCAGCAACATGAGCGTGGCCAATATCTTGAACTGTCTGTACATGGTGAACGGATGCTATTGTGAGAAGAGAGAGGAGTACAACACTACATGCCTCGCATGGCGATACGCCGGGTTGCGGAAGCATGACCAGGGCCGCGAATGGTCCTTACCGAGTGATGATAATCGGATAGGTGCCAATAGCCTGTCCGGTGCCCTTCGCATCCACGAGCCGCACGAGATAGTAGCCCGATGCCAGACGCGTCACGTCGAGTGTGCGGAGCAGATTACCGCCGGCCGTCATCTCCACCTGCTGATGAAGCACGATCATGCCGTTAGCCGCCGCAACTTCAACATCGTAGCTCCCCGCCTCGACGTTCAGCGCCTCCACATTCGCTTCGGCGCTCGCCGGATTCGGGAACACGCGCACCGCTGCCGCACGTTGCGCCGTCGCGTGATGTGTCGTGGTGTCCGGCTCATCCACAATGAAGCCTATCGGCGCGATCTCGTAGCTCGCCTTGCGCGAGAGCGAACGCGATGATCGGTTCACAAGCTGCGAGCCCCGGCGCACCTGCATCGCGATGAACGGGTAGGCCTGAAAGGAGCCGACGTTCGCGAGGTTCAGCACACGATGCGTGTCCAGGCCATGCTGGCCGAACACCAGCAGGGAGAGAAGACTGTCATGCTGGTTTCGTCCCTCGCCGACAGCGCCGCGTAGCATGAAGAGCATATCGGCGAGAGTGTCCGGGTTGAAGGATTGAATGGAGACGCACCCGCGCAGGTTCCCCCATGACGGATACTGTACCAGGGTAAAGGGGATCTTCACGGAATCGGCAATGGGGCCGAGGCATGCTGCGTCAGCATTGCGTTCCCCGTTCGGGTTCGCGGCCGTCGGCCGCCCCCAGACGATCACACGCGGGAGGTAGAGCCCGTCCGGTCCGCGCGTGCCGAAGATGGTGTCGGGGAAACAGTCGAAGTTGAGGGCGCCGGTGTAGAGGATCTGCATCTCCTGCCGGACGGCCACCGGTGCGTACGGACGTGTGGCTCGGGCGGTGCTGCCGGACGGCTGGGCGGTTGCGGAGAGGACGGTTGCCAGAAGTGCAAGCGTGACGGTGAGGCTGCGTAGAAGCTGGCTGGATGCGCGTTTCCCGGCGCGCTGATCATCACAGAGGAATAATGGCATCGACATATCGACATAAGGATTAGGTGAACGAAGTCAGCGTATTCAGAGTAGGAGAAAACACAAAGCTACGGAGGGTGGAAGCCGCGTGCCATCACATGAAGATGTGATATTCCGGGAGGTGACACCGAAAAGTGATCCTTATCCCATGAGACGAGAGTGCCCCTGACTCGCAGATGCTACGTATAGTCTGCAGACTCATAGGCTGTCTCCGTGCGGGCTTTGGTCGATGGCGAAGGATATCAGGATGGTCGTTGGAGCAAACATCCGGCGGCTCAGATTGCAGAAGGGGCTGTCGCAGGAAGATCTCGCGGACAAGGCGGGCATTCACCGGACATACGTGGGAAGCGTGGAGCGGGGCGAACGGAACATCTCGGTGGAGAATGTGGCCCGCCTCGTTCGCGCGCTCAAGGTCCGGCCGCACGAACTCCTGATCTGAGCGTAACGCCTCCGGTGAGCCGCGGATTCGGGGCGTCGTCGTCGTTCGCCTCCATGATGACTTACAGTAGCATTCGCGAACGCGGGGAGCAACGTGATGCCCCGGGGCCGGAGCCGTACGATGCCGGGTAGCGCTGCAAACGGTGAGGCGGCATCCGGGCGCCGCATCGTGCAGCTGCATTGCACGATGGAATAGAATGCATCACGCCGATTGCCTACCTTGGATCCATGCTGCGCAACACATTCTGCCATATACCCGGCATCGGGCTCCGCACCGAGCAGAAGCTCTGGGAGGAGGGGATCCGTACGTGGGACGACTATCTGGAGATGGGGGGCCTTGCATTGCGCGGAGCTCGCGGCGCCGCCGTGACCGGGGGGCTGGAACGCTCCATCGAGGCGCTGGATGAGGGGGACATCGGCTTCTTCGCGGAGAGCCTTCCGGCCTCGGAGTCGTGGCGGCTGTTCGGCGAGTTCGGCGGCCGCGCGGCCTACCTGGATATCGAGACCACCGGCGTTGGATACAGCGACGGCATCACCACGATCGCGCTCTACGACGGCCGCGATGTGCGCACCTACGTCTCCGGCGAGAACCTTCGCCGGTTCCGCGACGATATCGATGCGTACGAGATGCTGATCACCTACAACGGCAAGTGCTTCGACGTGCCGGTGATCGAAAGCTATTTCATGATGAGTCTCCCGCAGGCACATATCGATCTGCGATATGTGCTTCACAGTCTCGGCTACCGTGGAGGCCTGAAGGGATGCGAGGCGCAGCTCGGTCTGGATCGCGGGGATCTCGCGGGTGTGGACGGCTACTTCGCGGTGCTCCTCTGGCACGAGTATCAGCGGACGGGGAACCCGGCGGCGCTGGAGACGCTTCTTGCATACAATGTGGAGGATACGGTGAACCTGGAGCGGCTGATGCAGCTTGCCTACAACATGAAGCTGGAGGAGACGCCGTTCACCGATACGCACGCCGTGCCGGTGACCCGGCCGGCGGCGCGGAATCTCTTCACTGCGGATACGGAGCTGATCGAATCGATCCGCCGCACGTGGGGAATGCCGTTCCAGATGTAGCCGTTGCGGAGCGCCGCCCTCCTCCCGCCGGAGACCGGTACGAACCGTCACCCCTGCTGCGGCGCACCCTTCCTTCTGTTGTGAATGATCTCCACCGCCACGCGCACCGCCTCCAGCGTGCTCTCCGCATCGGCCATGCCGCGCCCCGCGATGTCGTAGGCCGTCCCGTGGTCCGGCGACGTACGAACGATGGGAAGTCCGGCGGTGACGTTCACACCATGGCCGCGCGCCATCATCTTCAGCGGGATCAATCCCTGGTCGTGATACATGGCGAGGATGCCGTGATATCGTGCGGGATCGTAGCGGGCGAAGAAGCCATCCGCCGGAAACGGTCCCTCGGCCCGGATGCCCGTGCCGCATGCGCGCGCGATCGCGGGGCGGATGGCGTCGCGTTCCTCCGTGCCGATGGTTCCATTCTCGCCGGCATGCGGGTTCAATCCCAGCACCGCGATCTGCGGATCGGAGACCCCGAAGTCGTTTCGCAGGGAGCCGGCGAATGCCTCCAGCCTGCGGCGGACGGTTTCCGCGGTGATCGCCTTCGGAACGGCTGCAAGCGGGATGTGAATGGTGACCAGCGCGACGCGCATGCCGCGCGTGAGGAGTATCATCAACGGCTCGCCGCCGGCAAGAGCTGCAAGCATCTCCGTGTGGCCGGGGAAGTGATAGCCTCCGGCATTCAGCCCCTCCTTGGAGATCGGCATCGTCACGATGCCCTCCGCCTCACCGCTCACGGCCATGCGGACCGCGCGCTCGATGGCGCTGCCGGCGAGTTGGCCGGCATGGGGATCGTGCGCGCCCGGGGCCGGCACGGCTCGGCTGGGGCATTCCGCTATCGGGATGGCGTATCGGCCAACGCGCAGCTCGAGCCCCGCGACGGAGGCCTCGCCCGCTCCCGGGAGCGCGGCGCAGCTCTCCAGGAGGCGTGCATTCCCAACAACGATCGGCGAACAGACGGCATGCAGTTCCGGCCGGGCGAGTGCCTTGAGGAGAACCTCCGGCCCGATGCCGTTCACGTCCCCAATGGTGAATGCGATGCGAGGAGGCGTCATCGATAGCTCATGTGTTGAAGGGGGATGCTCTGCGCCGTACCGTGGAACGGCTCCGGCTGCACGGCCGTATCGTGCTGCCGCCTGCGTGGTCGATCGGTTCGGCGGGAACGGCCGCTCGCGGTTGCGCCCCTACGGTGCAGCGCGTTCCGCCTCCATTGCCTCGACATCCCCGGCGAGGAACTCCATCGCCTCCGCCACATCCTCGGAACTGCCGCAGATGATCGGCGCACGCTGGTGCACATCGGTGGGAACGACGTCCAGCACGCGGCCCCGGCCGTCTGTGGCGGTCCCGCCGGCCTGCTCGATGAGCATCGCCAGCGGATTCACTTCATACATCAGGCGGAGCTTGCCGTTCGGCGATTTCCTGTCCGAAGGATAGAGGAAGATGCCGCCGTGCAGCAGTGTCCGGTGAATGTCCGCAACGGCGGTGCCGATGTAGCGCAGACTGTAGGGACGCCCGGCTGCCTTGTCGTATGATTTGAGATGTTCCATGTAGCGGCGGGTACCGGGATACCAGTTGACGGCATTCCCCTCGTTGATCGAATAGTACCGGCCGCGCTTCGGGATGCGGAGGCCTCGAGCCGAGAGCAGAAATTCGCCGAGCGTGTGATCGTAGGTGAAGACATCCACGCCGTCGCCGCTCGTGTAGACGAGCACCGTGCTGGAGCCGTAGAGGGCGTATCCGGCGGCAACCTGCCTGTAGCCGGGCTGCAGGAGATCGCGCATGGTTCCTTCGCTGCCGTTGTCCGGCGTCACGCGGTGCAGCACGGAGAAGATGGTGCCGATCGGCGCATTCACCTCGATGTTGGATGAGCCATCCAGCGGATCGAACAGAAGAACATACGATCCCTTCTCCGCATCGTCCGGGATCGGAATCAGGCCGAAGGACTCCTCCGATGCCATCGCGCAGAGGTGCCCTCCGTAGCGCATCGCCCGGATGATGGTATCGTTCGAGAGCACATCCAGCTTCTTCACCATCTCGCCATGAATGTTCTCCTTGCCTCCGGCCAGGCCGAAGATGTCGGAGAGACCGGCGCGGCGCACTTCGCGCTGGATCACACGCACGGCCAGCATGAGATCGCGCAGCAGGCGGCTGAACTTGCCCGAAGCCTCCGAATGCATGTGTTCCTGATCGGCGATGTGCCGTTCAATCGTGATAAGCTGGGTTGATGGCATGGAATATGTTCTGAGTGAAGGATCGTTCGGCTCGCGTCTCGCGCGCACGCGGAGACTGCGGATTGCAAGCTACAAGGAATTCGCGCCAGGGATGGATGGACCGCCGGATATGCACCATGAGAGGCTGCAACGGGGTGAGGCGCACGATCTCACGGCTCGGGGCGCGGGCGCACGGTGAGCACGGGACAGGGGCTTTCGCGAACCACACGTTCCGCTGTGGAGCCGAAAATGAAGTGCTCCAGCCCGGTTCTGCCGTGGGTTGCGATAACAATCAGATCGATCTCGTGAACGCGCGCGTACTCGATGATCGCCGAGCTTGCACGGCCGTGTGCAATTGCCGTGGTGGTACGCAGGCCCTGAAGCTCGTCGCGCTTCAGAAGTTCGCTCATCGCCCGCTCCGCGGCGATGCCGAGCTCGCTGTCCAGATTGATCATCCCCATCGGCGTCAGGCCTGCCTCCGTTGGAAACACCGTTGGCTCGATGACATTGAGAAGATGCAGATCCGCATCCCAACGCTCCGCAAAGGTGCGCGCATAGCTGAGCGCCTGGCAGGAGTGATCGGAGAAGTCGGTGGGGGCGAGGATCCGTCTGATTGTGAGGTTGTTCATGATCGTGCGCTGATTGGCATGCCGGCGTTCCGGTGCCGGCTGCTGCGATAGCTGAATGCTCCGGCTCCGGCGAACAACATACCGATCATGGGTCACAGAATCAATCGTTGTGGCCGGCCGTACCGGCGTCCGAATTGCCTCACAAATAATGTAACCCGAGGAGGGATCGGGTTGTAGTCGTTGCCTCATAATAGATGTAACCGATCTAGGACTGAGACAACACCATGTCGGGATCATCGAAACGTGAATATCTGCGCGCCATCTACAAGCGCTATCATACAGCTTCGGCTG
>DASZRW010000150.1:0-4620 GCA_035549015.1 Kapaibacterium sp. (SeqCode) | reverse complement strand
AAGCGTTCGATCCGATATGCCGGGCCGGTAGCGCTCCCGAAAGAGAAGCATCGAGGCGAGGTATCCCGCATCCCGATACTCGTAGTCCATGCCGATCGGCTCGTGATAGGCCCCCATGTCATGCCCGGCTCGTTGAAGCCGCCTGAGGAACTGCCCGGCATGTCCGATCTCGTCCCATTGCCAAAGTTCGATCGTATTCTCCGGACGGCTGTCGCGAAACGCGCGATGCATCCCAACCTGGAATATCACAGGATGCGGACGCCCGGTATTCACCCGGCAATAGGCATTCACCTCCATGGCAATCCGGTCCACATCCCCCAGCAGTTCCTGAAGCGCCGCGCGGAAGCCGAGGATCCACTCCACCGGATCGGGCGTCATCGGGATCGAGGCCAGGAAGCGGGCTACATGCGGAGGGATCAATGGCTCCCGCGGTTCGGCATCCACCGCCGGCACGGCCGCGCCGCCCGGCTTCTGCTTTGCAGCCACGTGCGGAGCAGTGCCCGACTTGCAAAGTGGCGGCGTCGCCTTCTTCCGGTTCTCTCTTCCTGTTGTTCCCATGATTACATCGCCTCGTGCAGGCACCGTGCCTCATTCCTCCTTCGGCACATACTGCATGAAGAGCTCGAAGAAGCTTCCGGTACCGGTCTTCCGCCGAACGCTTTCGAGACGCTTCTTCACGGTGTGCTCGGTAATGAAGAGCCGCTCCGCAATGCCGGCATAGGTAAGCCCCATGAAGGACACGGCGGCTTGTCGCTAATCAATTACAGGCTTTTTACTCATGCCGAGGTAGAGTCCGTTGTAAAAGGCAATGCTCACAAACATTCCGAAGCAGAAATCGAGCGCTCCTCCGCGAACCAGGAGCAGCATCCCGATGGTTAGAGCCGGAATCACTACTCCCATGATCATTGGATAGATATCTACTGCCGCCGACTTCTTTTCAACAAGACGGAGATAGAAGAATCTCGCAAGGAACCAGCTCAGCACTCCATAGATCAGACCGATGTTGAACAGAGCCGTGTTGTAGCCTGCAACGATGTTGACGATGCTACAGAAGGCGACGGTCAGGGCGCATCGGATATCATTGCGCAGTGCGGGCGCGGCCTTCATGGTTATGATATTCATGTAATCCCTACGGAATTAGGATTGCCAACCGTTGTCGTCGTGTCTCTCCCCTTCCAGTAGCTCGTTGAATCTTTCATGAGATACAGCAGGCGGAACCGCACCCCGTTACCATCCGGCTATCGCTCCACCTTCTCGAGACTCCACCGGTGTTTCTTCCACTTCACCAGAATCGCCGGACCGCCCGGGCCGACGCCGGCGAATCCGGCCGAGACGACTTCATCATCCACCGACCGAATTCGTCCCTCCGAGCGGAACCCGCCGTTCAGATCGTATCGCTGTACGATCATCCGCTCACTCCGCAGCCCGCCCCGTTCATCATCCAACAGGAGGTACAGCGTACTGCTGTCGGCAACGGCATCGAAGACGGATACGCTGTCGGTCAACGCAGTATCGTTCAACCGTTTCGCAACGAAGAGCTGCTGCAACGTCCCGGCCGGCTGTACCGGCACAACTGAATAGTGTCCGGGGCGAAGATCCAACCGGAGAAGCGCTCGATTCCCCTCACTCAAATAGAACGCGGCGGAATCACCGGCCCATGTCAGACTGCCGACGGCCAGCGGATTGAAGATGCCCGCTGTTGCGCTGTCCATCCCGGACAACGTTGCCACACGCGCAACGGACGATGTGCGCCGGTTGAACAGCCCGAGGGCCATCACCGTATCGCGGGCAAGGTTCCGGCCGCGGGCCCAATTCTCATCCACCGTCATCGACAGCATCTGCTCGCTTCCCACCAGGAGCGGATCGCCAACAAGAATGGTTCCAGGCGATGGAAGAAGGCATACCGAGCGAACGATGCCGTCGCTGACAGTAATGATCGCATGCTCTTTCCGCATCGTGAAGTGAGGCTGCCCGGCACCGGAATCGATCGCCGCATATCCCGTGAACATGTTGCCGGTAATCAGAAGCGTATCCCCTGAACGCGTTCGTACAAGCCCTTCCAACAACACCATCGGCGAATAGAGCGAGTCCATGAGTTCCCAACCGCGGGGATCGTCACCGGCGTTTCGGAAACGGAATTTGAGAGAGTCGAAGCCGGCGAGCTCTCCCGCGGATTTTCCGGTGGTGGCATTGAAGCAGTAGATGGCATTCTGATGCGGCTCGAGGAATGAGAGAAGACCACGATGAATGTCGAACGCTGCCGACTGTGCTTCCGCGAGTTTCCTTCCCCGAGGCTCCGCAAGGCGTATGCTCCTCGTATACACCACCGTGCCGCGCAACGGCAGCGGCCGAATGCCTGCACGGACAAGCGCCTCGTAGGTAACGGCGTTGTTGTGCTGGATATCGCGAACGTGAATTCCGATGCTGCCGTCCGGATGGATCACGTACATATCCGGGAATGTCCGGTCTGCATGAAATACCGTTGCGGTTGTACCGGCGATATCCTCGGAGATGTTCGGGGCGGCGAACCGGTCGCGCAGCGCAATCCCTTCTCCTTCGGCATCGGCGCGTATCACCACCAGAACATCGGCATCGAGTCCGTAGCCCGCGATGTTCCTGGTAATCTCGTTGATCGCGGCCGCACAGCAGCCGGCACATTGATGAATCGATGTTGCCAGCAGTATTGTTGGCCGGCCGGTTCGCATCGCGCGGTGCTGGCTTCGCCACACGTCAACCGCAGCTCGTACCGATGATGCATCGATGTCCGCCGGGACCCCTGTGCCGCCAACGAGTGTGCCGCTCCCGGAGCAAGTGAGAGGATCAGGATGAAGCGAATCAATGAATACATGCTCGTCTCGCTCGATCATTAAGGAATCAACTGGATGGTGACACCTCCCGATGCCACCATCCACATATCTGCTCAACAACGTTTCCTCACTGCTGTGCGCTCAACCAGGTTGCATAGTCAGGGAACTGTGGCGAGTCATCATACGTTGTGATTGCTGCATCTGAAGTCGATGCGCAATACTGGACATCGGTGTTGAGATATCCCAATCCCATTGATGGATTGGATGGGTCGTGAATAAAGACACTCCCATACCATGTATTCGGGGTTCCAATGCTCAATTGCGGGCATGGTATCTGTGTGACGTCGGCAACACCCGGAATCGATGCCGTGATGCCGTGCCCTCCACCAAGCGAAATGCATTCTCCCGATGAACCACGGCAAACAACGCGAAAACATTTGTCCTTGGTACGTGCATGTGCGGCAACTGCACCAATCAAGAGTGCGAGTACCAGAACGCTGGTTGTGCAAATCCAATTCTTCATAGTCGTCAGAGCCTCCAAGTATGGATAATTGAGATGGATCACATGCGCGCCATCCTCGGCGTCCATCGATGCATGAGCCACAGAAAGGAATGCCCGTGGCATCGAACATGAACGCATTCGCGCATCGCCGGCGTACACCGCCGTTCGTGCAGGTTCATTGTATTCGTTCCGGGTTGCCGGCCGCGGCCGGACCGCAATGATTCCTCAGGGAGGATGCAGGTGTGAGGGTCGGGGGCAAAATATGCGTGATACGTTCCGATAGCAAGCCGGCAGGCCCGCTGGTGCCGCAACCGTATCGCATGCCGGCCCGGGGAGTCCGCGCAGGCCCGGCGCCGCGAACATGCCGTCGCCGCGAACACTTGAATAAACAGGGCATGCCGGCCGTCACCACCTGGGGCCGGCATGCGCCCGCGAGGGAGAACGGCCCGGAGGTTGAACCGCCTCCTGCTTCATCCGATCGTGACTCCCGTCTCGATATCGGCGCGCCCGGAGCGGGCGCGATACAATCGTACCGCCGGGCCGAAACGCCGAGAGAGAATGCGCCGCGGCCCGGCGTCGATTGTCCGCGTGCCCGCCGCGGCATGATCGGTTGCCATCGTTCATGCAGGACTGCTCACCGGCCGCGGCGTGCGTCCTCGCAGCATGCGGCACCAGCGTCTGTGCGATCCAGAGGAGCCGGCCGGCCCGCTACCTGCCACGGTTGAAACGGACCGGCCCGGTATGCGACGCATGGGAAGCATGCCGCATTCCTCTCCCTGGTCACTGATCACCGGCCGGCACATATCGCGTTGCGACCTGCGGCGCCGCTCGCGACGTTGACGGTTGCATGAGTTGTTGAACGAAGCGGCGGCAATTTGGGGTCACGGGCGGCCGGAGTGCCAGTACACAAAAGTGTAATTCAACCGGGACCGGGAGAGCCGCAGGAGCAGTGAACGGAGAGGCGTGAGAGGATCGGGTAGCCGGTGGAGGTCACCCTCCCCCAGCTCCCACACCACCGTACGTGCCGTTCGGCATACGGCGGTTCGTTAGAGATGCTGAAGACGTTGATGCTCATCGAGCGAGCTCGGCAGACCCCAGCCGCGTAACAGCTTCGTCGGGACCGCTAGGTGCATGTGGCTCGCTCCGGCATTGAACCACGGCCCCCGGCCGTTCCAGGCCGAGCGACGGGCTTGATCCGGTGCGATGCCGTGTGTTCGCAGCTTCCGGTAGCGGGTCTTCGGTTTCTTCCAATGCTTCCACACAATGCGGCGCAGCTTCCGCCGTAGCCACTGATCCAGTTCCTCGAACACG
>DASZRW010000149.1:0-59709 GCA_035549015.1 Kapaibacterium sp. (SeqCode) | reverse complement strand
GAACCGCCGCTCTGCGCGGAGTAGTTTGCCAGCGCATCCCTGCAGACCCGCACCGGACCGCTGATCGCCGGGCTCGGCAGCGGCTTCACCGCAACGACCACCGTGTCCGACCAGCCGACGCATCCCTTGTCGCTCGTCACCGTCACGAAGTACTTCCCCGGCTGCTTCACCACGATCTGCGCATCCTGGCTGCCGTTGGACCACTGGTACAGCAGGAACCCGCTCGCCGAGAGGGTCACGCTGTCTCCCTCGCAGAACGTCAGTGGACCATTCGCACTGATCTTCAGTACCGGCCGCGGCGTCACCTTCACTCCCTTCTGCGCGGTGCCGGTACAGCCGTTGGAGTCCGTCACCGTCACGGTATACACACCCTCGGTCTTCACGGTGATCATCGGCGTCCTGGCGCCGGTGGACCAGAGATAGCTTGCGTAGTTGCTGGGCGTCACCGCGAGGATCGTACTGTCTCCCTCGCAGAACGTCGTCGGCAGGAGGTTCCGGATCACGGGGGTCGGCAGCGGAAACACGATCACCCGCACAACGTTGCTCTGCTGGCTCCAGCAGCCATAGCTGTTCTTCACGCGGACCTGATACGTCCCCGGATCGTGCACCGCAATCGTCTGCGACGTCTCCCCCGTGCTCCAGCGATATTCGGCGAAGCCGGGCCCGGCGTCGAGGATGGCGCTGCCGCCGTTGCAGAAGGAGATGGGGCCGGCCGGCGTGATCGCGGTGGATGGATTGGGAGCAACGGTCACCGTTGCCGTATCGGTATGCGCCGAACATCCGTTGGAGTCGATGTAGGCGAGGCTGTAGTTACCGGCCGCACGTATGGTGATCGTAGCCGTGGTATCGCCGGTGCTCCAGCGATAGACGCGCTGATGTCCGGGGATCTGGAAGGTGACGCTGTCGCCGGCACAGAGCTGAATCACATGCGGAACGATCGAACGCGGGACCACCGAATCGACCCGTACATACACTGGAAGTGAGGTTGCACTGCAGCCGATGACGGAGGCCGTAACCGTATAGGTGCCGCTCTGCTTCACCGCAAGACGATTGGTTGCCGTTGCCCCGTTGGACCAGGTGTAGGTGTCGTAACCCAGGGGCACGGTCAGCACCACGGAATCACCCGCGCAGAAACGGAGCGGTCCGTTCACGTCGACCGTGACGGATGGATCGCAGAACATGCTGATGAAGGCATCGGAACCGCCGCGTTGTGAAACCTGGAAGGCTCCTGCGGTAGTGGGATAGTCTGCGCTGTAGGTCTCGCCGGTAATGACGCATCCATAGGGATTCGTGGCAATCCCCTCGGCGTAGTCCCACTGCGTGCCGCCCATATATGTGCCCCAGATTCTGGCGCCGTTCGTATCCATCTTCACCACACCCGCATCCTCGATACCACGCATCGTGGCCTGATACGCATCGCCTGTAATCGGGAAGTCGGTGGAACTGGTATAGGCGATGAACCAGATGCGGTCCAGGGGATCCACATCGATACCGGTGCCGTAGTCGTAGCCGCTGCCGCCGTAGTATGTGGACCACTTGTTGGTGCCGGAGGAATCGAAGCGGGCAATCCAGATGTCGTAATCGGTCCCATTCAGATGCGATTGGAATGCCGAGGCCGACGTCACGAGATTGGCGCTGAGTGTGGTGCCGATCACGGTGACATTGCTGTGGGAATCGACCGCGAGGTCCGAGGCGAAATCGTAATAGTTGCCGCCGTAATAGGTGGCCCAGATCCGGTTCCCGGCACTGTCGAACTTAGCAACGAACCCGTCGATGCCGCCTCGGTTGGCGGCCTGAAATGCGCCGGCCGTGAACGGGAAGTCCAACGTACCGGTAGTGCCGCAGATGAAGATGTTTGCGCCGCGATCCAGAGCGATGCTGGAAAGGATATCGTCCGAAGAGCCGGGAATCACCTGTTGCGTACCGCCGAAGTATGTGGACCAGATCCGCGCGCTTCCGCTGCTGTTGAACTTGGTAAGAATGCCGGTGTACTGCGATGCCGGCGGCGGCGTGGCCTGGAACGCACCCGGCGTTGCGCTGGCCACGGATGTTCCGGCTCCTCCAACGTATACGTTCGTGAGGCTGTCCACGGCGATACCGGAGATGTCGGTCCCGTTGTAAAAGGTCCCCCACACTTGGTGGCCAAGACTGTCCAGCTTCACGATCGCCCCCTCCCACAGCCCGGGATTGGGCGTGCGCTGATATACGCCCGGAGTGGTGGGGAAATCGCTGCTGTATGTACCGAAGGTAACGTACGCGTTGCGTCGCGCGTCGACTGCAACGCCGCCGGCCCAGTCCCAGCTGTTTCCTCCATAATATGTTGCCCACAGGCGCGCGCCCCGATGCGAGAGCCGAACCACGTAACCATCGTATTGACTGGCGCCGTTTGCAAGGCCCGACTGGAACGCGCCGGGCGTCACCGGAAAGTCCGTGCTCAACGTCGACCCCACGAACGTGATGGTGGTGTCGCGATCGGTCTTGCAGCCTCCGCCGCCCCAGCCCCAGCCGCCCCAGCCACCACCACCCCAGCCCCAGCCATACTCATAGTTGGTTCCGCCGAAGTACGTGCTCCACAGCAACGTCGGGTCGATCACGAGATCGCGCGCGTGGTCGTACGCACCAACGTCGAACCGGATCTCCCGATCCGCCACGGCATACGTCCCGCTCACCATCCGCTTCGAATCAGCTCCCTGGTACATCTCCGGACGACCTTCCTCCACCATGCCCAGCGGGTTCGCCACGGCTACGCTTCCCCTCTCCGTCCGGTGCAACTCCGATGCTCCGGTATATCGCATAACGATATCAGCAACGCGTCCTCCCGGATGCACAACGAAGTCATACTTCATCGCGCCCCCCGAGCCGTAGTACACCAGGTCGATTTTCGGGTAGATGTCGTGGTAGATCACACGGTCGTACGCTCGAACATTCGTAATCCCGTTCGGGCATTGCGACAGGTAGAAGTTCGCATAGTCCTGCGACGGGAACTGCCCCTCCACGCGTGCTGCGGTGTTCGCACCAACCAGGTCCATGTCCATCCGGTACGTCGTCACGCGAACGCTGCTGTCGAACCGGGGCGTGAACGGCTTGTGCGCGCTGGGATCGGGTTTGGGCGGATGCCCTCCATCGATCTTCACGAAGACATAGCTGAGCCCCGTGGTTCTCAGATACGCAGCCACATCATGCGACTGCGTCAGGTACAGAATGTCCGGACGCGCATGCTTTTCCGCGTCCACAATCTGCCCGCGGTTCTCGACATAGCGCACTGCGCCGGTGGCCGGTTCGCCGGATGTCAGGTTCTGGGCGTGTGCCAAGCCGGTTGCACACGCGAGAAGAAGTCCGGCGTTCAGAAGCGTTGCCGCAATTCGTAGAGGAGAGATCATGAGGCTGAGCACGGTTTGTATTCTCTGCAAACGGGTACAGCATCTACAACCGGACGCCGGTGCCCGGCTACGTTGGCCATCACGGCCTATTGCTACTTTTCCTTCCCTTCATCTCCATTCTTCTCACCAATCCCCTGCTCCACAACCACTCCCACGCCACGCGAAAGGATACGCCCCTCGGGGAGGTCGTTCGGGAATCGTTCGGTTTCGATACCGCCGCCGGAAACACTCATCGGAACGTTGCGAACGCCGAGGCCGTCCAACGTGCTCCGCAGTGCCGCCGCAACACGATCGGCGCGCTGCCCGGAGAGTTCCACGTTCCGCTTCTGCTCGCCGATACGGTCCGTGTATCCAACAATCGTAACCTTGGCGCCGGCGTGTACGGACTCGGCAATCTCACGAACGGCGGCCTGGTGCGTACGGTTCAGCTCGGCGCTGTTGTAATCGAATCCAACCAGCGTGTAGGAGATCTGCTCGCGCTCGCCTGCCTGCACCACGCGTCCGTCGACGATGCTCACGCGGCGGTCCAGCGCCAGCGGCATCCTGTTCTCCGCATTCACGACTGCCCCGGTGCTGTCCTCCACGGTAAGCTTCACATCGACCGGTGAGAGCGTCGAATCGATTTTCTGCACATCCAGATGCCAGGTGCGATCGGATGAGGCAAGGCCCTGCGCGTCGGAGCCGGTCTCGTGTGCAACGGTGTTGCTACCCTGCGTGGCATTCAGCTCCCATCGCTTTACACCGGCCTCCGCCTCGAACGTCGGCGTCACCTTGATCGCAGGGGGATTGAATGAACGCGTAGTGTGTTCGGTGAACATCGGAGCCAGTATCCCCTCGTGATTCGAAGCGAACTCCACGCGGCGGTTGTCCGCGCGGCCATCGTCCGTTCCTTCGTTGGAACGCTCCATCGCACCGTTCCCCTCCGCGATGCTGACCCGGGAGGGGGCGATGCCCCATGTCTGCTCCAGGTACCGCTGCACCGCTGCCGCTCGATTGCGGCCAAGGCCGGGCTGCTCGTCACGCGAGATGGAGCCGTAAAGCGAAAGCTTGGCCGATGCGTCGCTCTGCATGCGCAGGCCAATCACATCGAGCACTCTGTGCTGAACGCCCAGGAGATCGCTGCCAACCAGATCGTCCAGTGTGAAGCGTCCCGCAGCATCGTGATCCAGCAGCGGATAGCGGCTCGGGAGAAGAGCGGAATCCTTGTCGAAGAAAACCGCCGGAATCACCGGCGCGTGCGTGCGGTTGATCACATCGTTCACGCGCACGCTGGCAATCGGAGAGATGGAACCATGTTCGTCCACACCGTTGATGGCAACGGTAGCCGAGAGCCGCGGCTTCTCGCGTGCAACCACCACAACCGGTGCTACCGGTGTATCCGGGCGGGTCTCCACGACAACCGGCGGCTCCGGCGCCTTCGGCTTCGGCGTGATATCGAACAGCAGCGCCACGCGTGCCTCGGCAGAGTAGCGCCGCCAGGTGAACTCCTTCACGGCGGAGAGCATATCCACCCGCAGCCCGAGCTGGGGCATCAGCACCAACGTATGCAACGGGATCTCGTACGATGCGCGCAGCGCCGCGCCGAACGACATCGGCGCCGCCACGACCGCCTGTGCGTTGGGCACCGGTCGGTCCGGAACGCCGCCGGCGTAACTGTAGCCCGATGGTCCGAT
Organism: Kapaibacterium sp. (SeqCode); assembly: GCA_035549015.1. GTDB lineage: Bacteria > Bacteroidota > Ignavibacteria > OLB7 > OLB7 > JAFDZV01. Next base: position 54,656 of record DASZRW010000149.1, on the reverse strand, counting down.
AAGATGATCGACGGTGCTGAATGTGGACGCAAAGGCGAGGCCGAACCACGGCCCGCCGCTCAGAGCGAACCTGTCGCTGAGCCGATATCGGAGCATCGCGTCCACCACCGCACTCCAGCGGCTGGAGGTGAGGCGAAATTCGCGCTCGATGTCGACGAGTGTTCCATTGTCGTTGACGCGGGTGGGATCAACCGGAGTGGCGTTGAGACGTCCGGACGTGATCATGCCGGCAACAGAGAGCTCTGCGCCCAGGCTTTCGCCGAACAACGAGGGAAGAACCAGCGTACCGCCAAGCGATGGAGAGAAGGCGATGCCATGCTTGAACACACCGCAATCCGTCGAACCGGTAAAGACCGGGACATAGGAGTCGTCAAGCACCAGGCCAAAGCCTGCAACCGGGCCGCCAAGCATTGAAGGCCCCCCCTGCTGCGCCGGGCAGACGGCGAGCATGGAGAGAATGCCGAGAATGACGACAGCAGGCACGTAGCGATGCTTCATTCTTCTCCTGAAAGGTATGTGGAACGGTAGGCCGGTGGAACGCCCTGGCAGGGGCTGCAACGAGGGAACGCAATGCGTACATGGGAGCCGCACCGCCTGGTGAGCGATCCGGCGCCTTCCCCTACGAGAACGTTTTTCCGATGCCTTGTACCGCGACGAGAGGAAGCGGGTTATTAATGGACGAACGAACAGGGCGATATGTCGCACCCATGGAAAGGATTTCTGAGGATAGTTGAAGAAACGTGCGCATGCGGTACCGCAAAGCCGTCGTTGTCGATGTCGAACAGCGCCGTTCGCATGCTTCCGCCCGCGGACCACACGAGAATCTCAGGGTAATTCCGGCGCCGGAGCGAAAACATGGGAGCACGGCAGGTCGTTGAGTGGCAGGCCCGGTCTGCACACGAGCCGCGGGCACTACCTGCCTGGGTAAGTGCACGGCGGCATGCAATGCACTTCATGAGACAGGCCGGCCGCTCCGATTGGCCCGGCTCCGGGAGGCGAGCCGCCGATCCCTGCAGCCGCCGATCTCCGTATATGGCGTTCTCCGGTTGGCCGCAATCCCATATCTTAAGGGCGGTCGCTGCAATTCGTTCCATCTGCCAACAGGCTTCCGGGTGTCCGAGCGGCAGCCGGAGGTCGTACGCGAATTGTGACGGCGTATCGATACTGTCCCTGCCAAGACGTTCGCACCATGCGTAGCGGCGGCAATCGGCTGTTTGGATACTGCCGTATCGTCCAGCGCCAGTGATGGAGTATGCCAGTCGTTCACTTCCCAGATCCACGAAAGGCCCAGCATGACGGCGTTGTTGCCGTCGGCGGCGACCTTCATCCGGACACGTTGATGACCGCCTATCGGCAGGGGATCTTCCCATGGCCGCAGGATGGGCTGCCGCTGATCTGGGCCTGCCCGCGCGAACGCGCCATACTGGAGTTCGACGCCATCCACATCCCGCGCAGCCTTGCACGCGAGCGTGAGCGGACAACGTTCGCCTTCACCATCGATCATGCGTTCAAGGATGTGATCCTCTCCTGCGCGCGCATCGAACGGCCGGACCAGGACGGCACATGGATTATTCCGCAGATGGTGGAGGCATACATCACGCTTCATTCACTTGGCCATGCCCACAGCGTGGAGGCCTGGGAAGGGAATGAGCTTGTGGGAGGCCTCTATGGCGTGGATGTGGACGGGGTCTTCGCCGGCGAAAGCATGTTCCATCGCCGGTCCAACGCCTCGAAGCTCGCGCTGCTTCACCTGATCGACCATCTCCGGAGCGGAGGCGCGAAGTGGATCGACATTCAGACCATGACGCCGCACTTCGAACTCCTCGGCGCACGGCTCATCCCCCGCAACAAGTTTCTCAACAAACTACAGCAGACTCGCCGCCTCGGGCTTCGTCTGTTTCCGTAGTGCCCTCCGCAGTGCCGGCGGCAGATGCGGCCATCCATCAACATACCGACAGACGTCGTTCCATGTCCGCGTACGAAGCTCGCGTGAGTTGGACCCGCAACAACGCGGCGTTCCTCGACCAGCGGTACAGCCGCGCCCATACCTGGTTCTTCGACGGCGGTGCATCGATCCCCGCATCGAGCTCGCCCCACTCGGTACGCCTTCCGATGTCGGACCCGGCGAACGTCGACCCGGAGGAGGCGCTGGTTGCATCGGCATCGAGCTGCCACATGCTCTGGTTCCTTTCCCTGGCCGCCGGGCGTGGATTTGTCGTGGACAGCTACACGGATAGCGCGACTGGATATATGGAGAAGGATGATGACGGCCGCATCGCGATTACCCGAATCGTTCTTCGGCCCGATATCGTATTCAGCGGGGCGGCGATACCGTCGGAGGAGGAGATCGATGACCTTCACCACCATGCACACAAGAACTGCTACATAGCCAACTCCCTGCGATCGGAGATAATAGTTGCACGGCCGGCGTAGCCGCAGATAAATATCAGCATTCGAGAAAAGGGCCGGGACAGCCGCAAGCTGCGCACATCGACCGGCGATTCCGGAGCGTTCTGCGCGCTCCGAAGCGGCCGATGGAACATGAGAACAGGCCCCGCGTCTCAAGCATTTGGCCGCAGCCGGATGCAGAAATTGATCCGTCTGAGGGAACGGAATCACGCCGCAATCTCCGTGTAACAAACCTTCCACATAGTGTGTATGTGCGGGAGTATTGCCTTCCCTCATTTACTCGCCAACCAACATGGAGCCAGGCGAGCTGTTCTCGAATATTGCTACGCGCGAAAGCGCACGGGCAGCTTGCGTCTATCAACGATTGCGGCATTTCAAGCATGATCATCCGCGAACTTCCGGCATTCGCCCTTTCCGAAAGGACCTCCGACGCAACTCAGTCCGCGCAGGGTTTTCCCAACGCGCTCGTTCTGATTGCCGGCCAGGACTATCACTACCCCGAACATGTGAGCCCGTTATCGATCATGTGTTCATTCGGCGGCACCAGTGAGTACAGGTTGCGCCGGAAGAGATTCCTCATCGACGATTCGTCCTATCTGATTCTGAACGAGGGGCAGAGATTTTCCACAACGGTTCATTCGGACGTTCCGGTGGAATCGCTGCAGATCTGGTTTCAGCCTGGCTTTGCGGCGTACGTGCTGCGCGACCTGGTGACGCCGAGCGACCGGCTTCTGGAGCCGGACCAGCCAACGCAGCAGCCGGTGCTCTTTTTCGAACGGACGTACCCGCACGACACCATTCTCTCACCGCATCTGTATCGCATCCGGTCGGTAGTGGCGGCAAACCTTGCAAGCGAGGGATGGGAGGAGGAGCAGTATCACCTGCTGCTGGAGCGCATGCTGTATATGCATCGATCGGTGGCATCGGAAGTCGAACGGATTCCGGGCGTTCGACTCTCCACGAAAATCGAAATTTACCGTCGGCTGCACGAGGCCAAGGAATACATCGACGCAAATATCGGCGAGCGCCTCTCGCTCGGGAAAATTTCCGGTGTGGCCTTCATGTCGAGCCATCATTTTCTCCGGCTCTTCCGCCAGGCATTCGGCCAGACGCCGCATCAGTATCTCACGCTGCGGCGGCTGGAGGAAGCGCGCCGGCTCCTTTCGCAGACATCGCTTTCCATCGCCGAGATATGCCGCCGTGTCGGCTTCATCAGTCACGGATCGTTCAGCTGGATGTTCCGCCGGCGCATCGGTTCGTCTCCTGAAGAATATCGATATCATTCCCGGCAATAATTATTCTTCGGAAGAACGGATAAACCTGTTTTCGATCGGATTTCACCATTCGCTCAATATCCATTTCGGATAAGCAACTTTTCGGGAACAGCAAAGTATCTCCCGCGACTAAAGGGTAGCGCGAAGCGGCCGCTTCGTCGCAAACGATACTTGCACACAACCGAATCGAGGTGCCCGAATGACACAGCATACCATTGGCACCGGCTGCCAAGGGATCAAGGCTGCGGCGATATTCGCCGTGATAGTTCTCACCCTGGCCCTCACGGCCCCATGCGGGGCAACGGCGCAGCAGTGGACGCCGCTTCAGCCGCAAGGCTTCAGTATTCCGCTGTATGCAATCGATTTTCCGACGCAGACAACCGGCTATGCAATCGGCTGGAGCCAGGTTGGGAGCGCAATCCTCCGCACCACCGATGCCGGAGCAACGTGGACCGAGTCCGATATCCCCGATGCGCTTCTGTTCGCCGTTCATTTTTTCAATCCCGACACCGGAATTGTTGCCGGATATGTGGGCTCGTGCAATTGCGGCCTCATCATGCAGACAACCGATGGCGGCGTTACGTGGACAAGCGGAACCTATACGTCCAGCCTCGGGTTCTACGGATTTTCATTCCCCACGGCCGACAGCGGATTCATATGCGGCTACAACGGCACAATTCTGAAAACCACGGATCGCGGCCAGTCGTGGCGTAAGACGAAGACCAGCACGAGCGATGTATTTCGCCGCATTCAGATGGCGACTCCGGAGGTGGGATATGCAGTTGCGGGGCACGCACAGGCGTTCAACAGACCAACGGAGATTTTCAAGACCACCGACGGCGGCGAGCACTGGAACGTTCAGCACGATTATTACGAGGACAAGATATTCGGAGACCTCTGGTTCACCGATGCGAACACCGGCTTCCTGGCCGGGAACGACGGGCACGAATCGATCTACCGCACAACCAACGGCGGCACATCGTGGGAGAGCATCTACACCGGACCTGACAGCGAAGTCCTGCAGGGAATTCGCTTCACCGACCCATCGAACGGAGCCGCTGTTGGCACGAACGGCCGCGTGCTCACCACGAGCGACGGCGGGAAGCACTGGGCGCTTGGGAACTCCGGCACGATTGCCACACTGCTCGGAATCGGCGGCTATGGGAATTCTCTCTTCGCGCTCGGTTCCGACGGAACCATTCTGAAACATTCCGTGGTTCTCTCCGTACCGCTCGCGAACGTTTCCAACACCGGAGGCACGCTGATCATCGTGCCGCATCCGATCGGCACGTCGGCAACGATGCGGATGCCGGATGCCCGGGCCGGAGATCGGTACCGGTTCACACTCTTCGACGTTCGAGGGAACAGAGTGCTGGAATCCTCCGACGTGCTGCACGGCAATGCGTTCGAGTTTCAGCGCGGCGATATTCCCGCCGGCTCCTATTACTACATGGTTGTCACGAGCAGCGGCACAACCAGCGGGCACCTGATCCTTCAGTAGAAATTTTCGCCCATCATCTCCTATAAGCAGGCAGCGGCGATACGAAGCGCAAGCAACGTGTCGCCGTTGCCTGTTGTTATTCTCTACGCCGAATCCGGAAGAGGAAGTAATTTCGTGACCGCTGTCCGGCGCCCTGTGCAGCGGCGGCGTCCGCAGCGATGTCGCCTGCCGATGGCGCCTTTCGCAACGGGCGGCCGCTTCGATTCGATTGCTCGGCCGTACGCTGCATACCGGCACCGCCATCTCCGCGGCCGCTGACGGTTCCATCGGGCCCCTGACACTCCAATCAACATCGAACACCATGGAACAGGAACATGCTCCGGCTTTGCAGGCGGGTGACGCAACGATCACCGGCGTCTCGATCGCATGCGTCTATGTTGACGACTTCGCGAAGGCCTTCGAGTTCTACAGCGGCCTGCTCGGCCTGAAGAAGAAGTACGACATGGGGGAGCAGGCATGCTATTTCGAGTTCGAGGGGAAGGAATGGGGTCTCTACCTGGATGGAGGAAACGACCCGTCGGAGATCACGGTGAACACCTCCCGTGCATCGTTCATGCTGAGCGTTCCCTCCTCTCTCGCCCTCCATACCCGGCTTGTTGCGGCCGGTGTGCGCTGCGTGCAGAACCCGCCGCAGCACATGGGGGGAGGAGACTACTGGTTTCAATTCTTCGATCCGGCGGGCAACATCATCGAGGTGCTTGGGGGGGAGTGACGATCCTCCGGGATGCGCGCCGCTGCGCTGCACACGTTGCGCCGCACACGCTGCGCCGAGTACGATGCGCCGAGTACGGCGGCAGAGCGCGGAGCATCCGATTGCCCGCGCGATATCATTATCATTGCGCGATAGTTCACGACGATGGAGATTGATTCATGAGCACGGAAGCAACAACCTTATCGATTCGCGAAAGGGGCGCCGCACGGATCGCCGCCGCCGCTCCCCGCACGCGCGAGGCATGGCAGAAGGCAATGGAAGGAAAGCCGGATTTTGCCTTCACCTGGGGCGACTGCTGGAAGCAGTGCACAGAATACACGGTGGATGACATCGCAGCCGAGATCGGCCTGTATACGGACGTGCTGGGTCTCTCCCCGATGATCCTGGACTCTGACCGGGGAATGTTCACCAGCCCGGACAACGCCTTCTACCTCACCGTAGTCGCCGCCAATGCGGAGCGCCCGGCAACGGTTCCCGGCTCGATCGCGATCGAGTTCATGATCGACGACCTTCCGGCGACGACAGCCGAACTGGAGCGCCGCGGGCTGGCGTTCGAGGAGCAGCCCAGGCCGTGCGCCCCCGGCAGCCCGCTCCATACGGCCGTGTTCCGCACACCGCACGGCGTGCGTGTCACACTCTGGGCAATGGCGCCGGTTGCCGAAGAGAGTGTGAACGGAGGATAACCGGCGGAGAGCTTCACATCCGGCCGGCGAGAAACGCCGGACGAACGTCGCGGCCGCATGCATGGCGGCACCCGCCCCGCGCGGTGCCTCCGTCGGCCGCTGGCGACTTCAACGATCATTCGCTTCAACAGTCATCCGCCGAACATCATGGCCCGAGTTCTCTTCACACGAAACCTTCGCTCACTTTTTCCGGGACTCGAGGAGATCGAGGTAAGCGGCGCCACGGTTGCCGATGTAGTTGCCGGGCTGGAGAGCCATCATCCCGGGCTGACGGCATATATCCTGGACGAACGCGGTGCAGTGCGCAAGCATGTCAACATCTTCGTTGATGAAACCCTGATTGCCGATCGCATCCGGCTCTCCGATCCGGTTGGCGACGGGGTTCGGATTCACATCATCCAGGCGCTCTCCGGAGGCTGATATCGTGTCGATGTTCGATGAGCGCACCTTTCGCATCGTCTTCCGTGCGGCGGCCGTCTACAACGTCGCATGGGGCATCGCCATCGTTCTGCTTCCAACCCTGATCTTTCGCCTCGCGCACATCCCGCCCATCAACTATCCCTTTCTGATGAGCGGCATCGGGATGTTCGTGGGAGTGTACGGCTATGGCTACTGGACGGTGGCGAACGATCTCCGGCGATATCCGCAACTGGTGGTCATCGGCCTGCTCGGCAAGGTGCTGGGCCCGATCGGCTGGATATTCGCCGTGCTGCGCGGCGATATCCCGGCAATCACTCTCCTGGTGAACGTGTTCAACGACATCATCTGGCTCCCCTTCTTCATTGCCTATCTCGCGTGGTATCGGAGGAACGTCGGGGCGCTCAACCGGCATGGATGAACCAACGCTCTATCAACGCCTGCTCGGCGATTCGTATCTGCTTCTGCCGCAGCCGCTGCAACGCTTCCACTCGCTCGCAGCCGGCGGCACGGCCGAGGGGCGGGTGACGGTGGAGTGGTCCGCCGGCCGCCCGGCACGCCTCTGCGCGCGGCTGCTCCTGCTGCCGAAGGCCGGAACCGATCTGCCGGTGCGCGTGGTTGTTGAACCGGATGCGCAGCGCGAAACATGGTTGCGCTGGTTCGGGAACGGCTTGATGCGCACCGTGCAGCGCGCGCACCGGGACCTGCTTGCGGAGCGGAAGGGGCCGGCCACGGTCTACTTCCTGCTGCGCGCCGATGCCGGCGGCATCACGTTTCAGTATCATTCCACACGCATGTTCGGCATCCCCCTCCCACGCTTCATCGCTCCACACATTGCAGCCCGCGCAGCAGGCGAGGAGCAGGGCTGGAGGATCGACGTTCGCATCTCCATCCCGATGGTTGGCCCCATCGCCGCGTACCACGGACTTATTCTCCCCGCATCATGATCACGGCCTTGACGTTCCTCATTGCACAGGGCATTCTGGGCGCACTCGATACGCTGATCTATCACGAGCTCGGCGCGCACCTCCCCTCCACTCCCGCTGCGCGCCGCGAGCTGCGCCTGCACGCCGCTCGTGACTTCGCGTACGCGCTCATCTTCGCTCTGCTTGGATGGTTCGAACCACACGGCGTGCTGGCGTGGGCGCTGGCGGCGGTGCTTGCAATGGAGATCGTGATAACGTTGTACGATTTCGTGGAGGAGGATGCAACCCGCCGGCTCCCCGCCGGCGAGCGAATCATGCACACCATCATGGCGATCATCTACGGCGCATTCCTGGCACATCTGGTTCCGCAGATCGTCCTCTGGAGCCGCCTGCCGAACGGGCTCGCTGCGGCTGACTATGGGCCGGTGTCGTGGATCATGACGGCATTTGCATGCGGCGTGTTCCTTTCCGGCGTGCGCGATCTGGCTGCAGGCATGAGGCTACCGGCTCCCGGGCAGGGCGGCTGAGAGCTGCAGCCGCGCCGGGCCGTCAGCGCGCACCGATCAATTCCAGCGCGGCGCGCACGGTATCCGGGCTCATGCCGAAGGTTCGGGTGATGCGTTCCAGGTTCTCGTCGAACGATCCCTCCAGCATGTGGTCCACCCGCATCCGCTCCACGAATGCCTGCAGATGCCAGGGACGTTCCGCACTGGTGAACCGCCAGACGCAGTCGCCGATCACCGTGTTGATCACCACCCGGTCCAGGAACAGGCCCTCGGCACGATAGTCCGCAACCGTGGCGCGCCGATATTCCGCCTCGCTCACCGGTACTGCATGGAGCGTGTAGCAGTACCGGTTCAGAGGAATGTCACGTTCGATGCGGTAGCACTCATCGGCTTCGAAGTGGGCAGAGTATTCCATTACCCGGTTCGCGGCAACGCTGTCGCGCCCGGGCTCCAGCGGCAGCACCACGTGAACCGGAAAGCCCGGATCCACCAGCAGCCGCATGCCGTCACGGTGCACGATGAGCGCGGTGTGGCAACCCACGGTGTTCCCCATGTCGTTGATGGTGAGATCCACCGTTGCTCCAAGCCGCCGGAGCACGGCATGGACGGCATAGTTCGTCTCGAAGCAGGTTCCCCCGCTCCGTTCGCGCAGCACCGTCTCCCAGAACTCCTCCGGCCACCGCGGGCACTCCTCCTCCCGTTCCTTCTCCGCCCTGCGAACGATGCGCGATGCACTCTCCCACGGAACGCGCCGCGTGTAGGCATCGAGCATGCGCGCGAGCCATGCCGCGTCCGGCACGGCATGCGGCAGGTCCAGAAAGGCAAGGACACGATCGAGCAGCGGCTGTGAGATCATGAGTCATGCGGCGACTGATGACGGGAGGGCGCGAACGGTTCATGTACTGCGGACAACCGGGAAGGCGATGGAGCCGCACCCCTTCATTCAGGCGGCCGCCGGCTCCTTCGGCGTGCGCCCGACGATCATCTCCGCGAACGCGCACAGAAGGGCGAGCGCAAGCATGTACTTCCACAGCTCCAGCCCGAAGCGCGACTCGATGACCGCCTTGCCGAAGTTTCCGCCGGAGGGACGGAGCACGGAGAACTTGTCCGGCGCGGTCATCGCCGCGGTGATCACCTCACGCAGGCGCTCCTCGCTCATCGGCGCGAGATCGCTCTCCCCGCTCCCCATGTCCGCGGTGAAGAGGGCCACATCGGCGCCGCCGGTGCTGATGCGATAGACGCCGGGAACAACGGCGCGATCGTACGTGATCGAGGCGCCCGACGGGTACTTCCGCACCGCCACGAATTCATCCCGTCCGTTCGGGGATGTCACCTTCACCTGATCGGGAAGCGAGGCGCGGGGCGGCAGCGGAACCGTTGCGCTCTCGCCGACCACCACATGCGGATACGGATCGCCATGCGCGCCGACGTAGAGAAGGGAGCGTGCCGCAATCGGAACGAAGACGCTGCGGGTAACCAGATCGCTCCATGCCTGCGTTGGCGGCACCGCGATGTAGACCACACGTCCACGCCCGTGACGGAAGCCGCTCATGAAACCGGCACCGTTGGAGAGGGCGATGATGGTTTCACCGCCGGAGGCAGGCACCGCCTGCGCGATGTGCGGGGGCTCCACGGTGCCGGGGTTCGCCGGATCGAAGACGCCGTTGAACAGCGGATGCTCGCGCTCCACGGCGCCGAATCCAAGCGGCGCGTTCGAAGGCGCCGTCACCGGCGCGCCCAGGCCGATGCCGAGCTGCGCTCCGAGACCGGTGTTGAACGCGGCGCGATCCAGACCGGGTCCGCCATAGATCACCAGGCCGCCGCCGTCCCGCACATACTGCTCGATCCGCCCGGGATCGACCGGCGTTGCATCCGCCAGCACGACGGCGGAGACATCCGCAAGATCCACGGAGGGAAGCCCCGCCGGCGTGACGCGTTGAGCGTTGATGCCACTCCCGGCAACCCCGAGCGCCAGGCCCAGATAATTCAGGCTTTCCGGGGAGCCGGCGATCACCGCATGCATGGTTCCGGCAACGGGGAATGCAATCCAACGACGGTTGTCGGCATCCAGGGCATCCGCTCCCAGCTCCACACGGCAGGCCTGCGGCCCCGGCCGCTTCGGCGCAGCAGTGAGCTCGATCGCCTCCGTCCGTCCGGCCGCGACGGTAACGCTCCCCTGCGCGGTGCGCTCGTCGTTGATGAAGAGCGATACCGGAGCGTTCTCCGCATCGGCAGCGCTGTAGTTGTGTACCCATGCGCGCACGGTCACCGGACGATTGACTTCGAAGACCGATGAGAGGAGCCGGATTGAATCGAGCCCGAGGTTGATGCCGGCCGGAGCCCCGCCGCTGCCGATCGGCAGCAGATAGACGCGCGTGCCGGCCCCGAGAATTCGAAGGGAGTCGATGGTGGGAGGTGCATTGGCCCGCTGTGCATCGGTGATGATGTAGACTTCCTTGTTCAGGTTGTCCGATCTGTCCAGCAGCGAGGCGGCCATGCGCAGGCTCTCCTCCAGATCGGCGCGCCGGTAGCCCAGGCCGATGCTGTCGATGGCGCCGCGCAGCGTCTCGCGATTGCGCGTCGGCTCCGTGCCGGCCGCGCTCTTCACATCGGCCATCGGCACCAGGTAGGCCTCATCCCCTTCCCCAAGCAGATCCACGAGGTCGTGCGCCGCGCTCTGCGCCTGGCGAAGCCGCGTTCCATTGCCGTCGCGAACCTGCATGGAGTAGGAGTTGTCCAGAAGGATCACCGCGGTGGTGGAGGCGCGCGCGCCCGGCAGGCCCGACGTGCCCTGCAGCGCGGGACGCGCGAACGCGAGCACGGCGAATACCACGAGGCCGATTCGCAGAAGGAGCAGGAGCAATTGCCGAAGCTTGAGGCGGCGGATACGTGTCTTCTGCAGCTCCTTCAGGAAACGGAGCGAGGAGAAGTCCACCCTCCGCAGCTTCCGAAGATTGAGCAGATGCAGCAGCAGCGGAATGGCCGCCGCCGCAAGGGCCACGAGGAGAAAGGGGTTCAGGAACGTCATCTGGGTGACTATAATACGAACACGCGGCGCAAGATTCGCAGAACGTCTGCCCCCCTGCCACCACCACGTTCATGCATCGGTTCGCGCCATCATGATCGGTGCCGCAACAAAACGAATCGCGGCACGGAAGGCCCCAACCGATCTCCCGATTGCAAGCAACATTGGCGACGTGTCAGTTGATCCCGTTTTATCGAGACATACGTACATTGCACGAGCCATCGCGTAATTCCTATCGCCCGCTGTACATTCACGGCATGCCAGGCCCGGGCTTCGCTCGACATCTCTGTATGTGTCTTCAGCTCATGTCATCACGATTCCGTTTTCCGATTGCCATCCTTGCAGTTCCGATTGTGCTTGCAGCTACGGCAGCACAAGGCGCAGACATTCGGAAGTTGATGCAACGGGTCGACTCGGCCTCCGCAGCGATCGGAACCTTTACGTACGATGCCCGGTGCACGCAGATGCCACAGGGAGTCAACCGCACGATTCGCTATGCCGCCCGCGTGCAGGCACAGCGCATGCCGGAGGCCGTGGGCAACATCGGCGCACGGCTGCGGATCGATATGAGGATCGATGGAACGCCCTACACGTATGTGTTCGACGGTGCCTCCATCATACGCCACAATCACGCGGAGAGGTCCAGCCTGACAGGCGATTCGGAATCACGGGCATTCACACTGATCTCCGGCGGCGTACCTCGCAGCGTTCTCTCCACGGCGATCGTTGCCGGAACGCCGATGGCCGGGATTGTGGATGCCGCAATCGCCTCGGACTATCTGGGCACTGTCAGGACGGCCGGGGAACGGTGCGCCCGCATCCGCTTCCGGTATCGGGATGATGCAGTAGCAACGCGGTATACACGGACCTATGACATCAGCCTTCGCGATTTCCTGCCGCGCCAGGAGGTTGAGGAGTACCTGTTCGATGGCAGGCGCTGCCGCAACGAACTGCTGATCCGGAACCTGCATGTGAACCCGTCTCTCGCCGACACGCTCTTCGCCGTCCGACCGATGCCGCAGTATCGGGTCGAGTATTATTCCACCGGAACGCCGGCTCCGCTTCTCGCCGTTGGAAGCGCGGCACCGGACTGGCAGCTTGTTTCGGGCGATGGCGCAACGCATGCGCTGCATGACTATCGGGGCAGGATCGTTCTGATGGACTTCTGGTATTCCACATGCGGACCATGCCTGAAGGCGATGCCGGAGGTGGAGCGAACGCATCAACGCTTCCGCGACAGCGGCGTGGCCGTGCTGGGGATCAATGCGTCGGAGCCGGGCAGGGACCCCGCCGGCTTCCTGCGGCGGCGCGGCATCACCTATCCCACGATGCTTCACGGCGATTCCGTGGCCGCCGCCTATCACGTAACCGGCTATCCGGTGTTCTACATCATCGGCCGCAACGGCACGGTGCTGTATGCAGAGTCCGGCGATCGTGAGGATCTTGCCGAACATCTTCGCGATCTCCTGACCCGCCTCCTGAGCGATCGCAGGTAACACCCCTGCACGTTCACACCACCCGGTGCGACATTCCGCACGCTTCAGGGTCAACGTTTCATACTCCCCCACTCCTGCTTCGGCGTCACCAACAGGCAGATACTCCATGAAGCTCGGAATAGCAACGGCAATTGCGCTCGCGACGGCACTGATCGGTTCCGAAGTCTGTCAGGCATGGCAGCCGGAGGTTGCCGACATCATCCGGCGATGCGACTCGGCATGCGCCGCCACGCCATCGGTTCAGTACAACGCCGTGTTCACCTTCATCAGACGGGACACGCTTCGTTATGCCGGCCCCGTATGGGTTGCACGCCTGAGCAGCGACACTACCCTGGGTGCACGCACACGACTCGTACTGAACGGCGATATCGTGGGGTGCGACGGCCGCGCGTACTACACGCGGTACGACAAACTCCACCGTCTCTGGATGGACACGACGGGCAACGCCGTCCGCAGGTTCACGAGAAACATGTTCACCGAGTTGATCATGCGGCCGTTCAGAAGCACCGGCAGTATGCGGCAGCTGATGGCGCGCATGCTCACGGTGGAAATGGCCGGCCATGTACAGGTCGCGGGCATCGACTGCTATCGCCTCCGAGCCGTCGCGCTCGATGACTGCGGCGATCCCACGGACACGAGCTTCTGGGACATCGGCACGCGCGACCTTCTTCCGCGACACTACCGGCAGACAAGCGAGGTCCTGGGGGAGACCCATTGCTTGGAGCTTACCATCACCGACCTCGCGGCCGACGTCGCCGTCCGCCCGGAGGTCTTCGCACCGCAGGCGCCCGAGGGATATGCAACCGCCTACGAGCCCGTCCCCCCGCCGCCGCGCAGCGCAGCGGAACGCGAGCCTGAGCGCGAGCTGCTCGCGGATGGCGCCGTTGCGCCGGAGTGGCTGCTTCCAACGGGCGACGGTTCCGTTCGCAGCCTGTCGGACTTGCGCGGAGGCATCGTGGTGCTGGACTTCTGGTATATCCGATGCGGCTGGTGTATGAAGGCGTTTCCGGCCCTGGAACAACTGCATCAGAAGTACGCGGCACGCGGCGTGAGCTTCCTCGGGGTGGACCCCGTGGACAAACCGAGCGAGGATCCGCACCGGTTTCTCCGGAGCCGCGGCGTCACGTATCCTACCATGATCGGATCGAAGCATGTTGCCGCCCAGTACCATATCAGCATGTTCCCCACGCTCTACGTGATCGGCCCGGAGGGCACGGTGCTCTACTCCGAGGAGGGCTACAGTGAAGGGATGGAAGAGCGGCTGAGCGCGCTGCTGGACGAGTACCTGGAGAAGAAGCGATAGCCAGGCCCCGCCCCGTCTACTCCGCCCGCCCGCCGCATTGTGGAAGTCCCGGCGCTCCTGTACGTTGCGGCACGATACCGGTCACCATGATCGTCAGAACAGGTATTGCATTCTTCTGCCGAGGACTTCATCATGCGAATCACGCACACCCCCGGGCTGCTCTGCGCAGTTGCCGCACTGCTGGCGGCCGCACTGCTGGCTGCCGCCCCGTATCTGCATGCGGAGGAACCCGATGCCGCTACCGTCCTGAAACGTTCGGACTCCGCATGCGCGGCCGTGAAGACGGTTCGCTATTACGGATCGTACACCTATGCCCGCACGGACACGACGCACTGGGCCGGGCCTGTTGCCATCGCGCGTCTGGAGACAGGCGGTCCGCTCGGCGCCCGGGCACGCTACGACATCACGGGAGGGTTCGCGGCATACGACGGCCATACCTGCACGGCAGTTTCCGATGCGAAGAAGATGGCGTGGCTGGATACCGGTGCAACCGCCACGGAGAAATTCACCGGCAGCATCGCCGGGCGGCTGGTGCTCCCGATGTTCACCACGCTGGGAGCATTCAGGGAGATGCTGGACTCCGATGCGATCTCCTCCCGGTTGATCGGGCACAGGACGATCGGCGGCGTGGACTGCTTCAGCGTGCAACTGATTCTTCGCAGCGACGGCGTGGCAAGCAACGACACGGCGATCTGGGATATCGGCGTGAAGGATTATCTGCCGCGCCATTACCTGAAGACGTTGATGTATGATATCACCCGGCACGTTCGCGAGATGACCATCACCGATCTCCAGACCAACCTGCCGATTCCGGAGGATCTCTTCTCCCCCGCTCTGCCGAAGGATTACGCCGTGGAGTACATCAGGCCGGCCGCACCCGCGGCGCCGGCGCCGATGCTGGCGAGCGGAACCCCCGCACCTGCGTGGTCGCTCCCGATGGAGAACGGAGCACTCCGTTCCCTCGAATCGCTGCGAGGGAAGGTTGTGGTGATGGACTTCTGGTATATCAACTGCGGCTGGTGCATGCGGTCCTATCCCATCATGGAACGGGTTCACCAGCGGTATGCCGGCAGGGGCGTGGAGGTGATCGGCGTCAATTGTTTCGACACGGAGAAGGAGAGGCCGGCCGAGTTCCTTCGCCGCCGCGGCGTTACCTACCCGACGGTGCTGCATGGCGACGATGTGGCAAAGGCCTATCTGGTGGAAGGCTATCCCACAACGGTGGTGATCGGCGCCGACGGCAACGTGCTCTGCACGGAGGTGGGGTACTCCGAGGATCTCGAACAGAGTCTCAGCTCCGTGCTCGATGCAGGTACGCACAGGTAGGGCCTGCGAACGAATGGCGCCGCTTCCGTATCCTTGCGGCGCGGCGCAACGATCCATCCCGCCCGACAAGGACGCTCGGAAGCGCACCGTGCCGATGGCATGCAGCCCAATCTCATCATTGAATCCCTCGATGGCAGAACTCACGATCTCAACACGGCAGCGCGCCACCGGTGCACTCTGGTTCGGCGCCGTCGGTCTGCTCCTTGCCGCCGTTGTTCCCTTTACCGACCGGGAGAGTTCGCACCGGGACGTGTTGCTCGAAGCGGCAACGATGCTTCAGTTCATCGTTGTGGCAGCGGGCGTTGGCAGCCGCCGCGGCGCACGCCTTGTTGCAACGGCGCCGATGCGGCCGCTGGAGGCAATCAAGCTGAGCGCATCGGTTGGCGTCGCGATCGCGCTCTGGGTTGCCGCAATCAATGCCGGGTTCCTTGCGATCGCGATCAGGCCGTTCGATGCAGGTACCATCGCGATCATCTGGGTGGCGATCCTGTTCTCCATCGGCATCGAGGCGATCGGGCTTTCCGTGATCGCCGGCTGGGGGCTGAACATGTGGCTTGCGCGGCGCGCCCTCACGCAGAGGGGCGCGGCCGCGAACCGCTTCGGCAGCTGAGCCCTCCCCCTGTTGAGGCCGCGCGGGATCGCGCGCAGGCACGACGGAACCGGGCTCGCGTCGTCGCCACCTCACTCGGCAGCATCTGCCGCCCCTACACCTCCACGTCGTGCAAGCTTCATATGTTTGGACTCGTGCTCGAACCGGGTTCCGGCATCCCGCCCGTTGCGGGCCGGGTGAGCCCGGCGAACCGCTTCCGGTCTGCCGGCCGTGGGCCGGCACGATACCGATCAAAACCCTTCCCGACCTCTTCTATCATTCTCTGCAATGTCGCAGCCGAAACGTCTCTTCCTTCTCGATGGCATGGCAATCCTCTTCCGGGGATACTTCGCACTGATCACCACGCATCTCACCGGAAGGAACGGCGAGCCCACCGGCGGCACGTTCGCGTTCTGCACCGCGCTGGTGCGGCTGCTGGAACAGCACAAGCCCGATCTCATCGCCGTGGCATGGGACAGCAAGGAGCCCACGTTCCGCCACGAGCAGTTCACGGACTACAAGGCGAATCGCGACGAGTTCCCCGAGGATCTGGTGCCGCAGCTTGCCCGCGTGAAGGATATCGTGAAGCTCTACCATATCCCATCGCTCGAAATGCCCGGCTTCGAGGCGGACGATATCATCGGCACGCTTGCCCGGCGCGCGGAGCGCGAGGGATACGAGGTATTCTGTGTAACGCCGGACAAGGATTATTTCCAGTTGGTGACGGACCACATCAAGATCTACCGTCCGTCGAAGCCGGGCGTTCCGGAGGAGATCGTGGACATCGAGGGCGTTGCCCGGAAGTTCGGCGTGACGCCGGACCGCGTGATCGACGTGCTGGCGCTGATGGGCGACTCCTCGGACAACGTCCCCGGCGTGAAGGGGATCGGCGAGAAGACGGCCATCCCGCTGATTCAGGAGTTCGGCACGGTGGAGGCGTTGTACGAGGGACTGGAAAGCGTTCCGAAGGCGGGCGTGAAGAAGAAGCTCGAGGAGGGTCGCGACAACGCATTCCTTTCGAAGGAACTGGTGACGATTCATACGCAGGTTCCGGTTGAGGTCACGTTCGAGGAGCTGCATCTGGACCCGCCCAATCTTCCGGCATTGATCCGCATGTACGACGAGCTCGGCTTCAAGTCGCTCGTGACGCGCTACAAGGGGATACTGGAGGATGGCGCGCAGGCGCGGAACGGCGAAGCGGCTTCCAACGGGAGCGCCCGGGAATCGGGCAACGGAGCTCCTGCGGCCAACCGCCTCGAGCAGGCAACCGGTGGCGGCGGGGAGTCCGCCGAAGAGGGTGAGCGTTCCACTGAAGGGGGCGAGCAGACTTCGCCGGCCGAGGCGCCCGCGGTGGAAACGCCTTCGATCACCTTCCACCTCGAGGAGATCAGGACCATTGCGGACGTTCCGCACAGCTACTCGATTATCCGCACGGAGGATGAGCTCGCCGCGATGGCGGCGCATCTGCTGGAGGGGCCGATCCTTTCCTTCGATCTCGAGACCGATGGGCTGGACTGGCAGCGTGCGAACATCATCGGCTTCTCGTTTGCAATCCGGCCGGGCGAAGCGTTCTATGTGCCGGTGATGCACGCGGCCACGAAGACACTTGAAGAGAACGACACGCTCTTCGGCGAGGAGAAGGTGCACGCGGCCACCGAGGGGCTTCCGCTGGATGTTGCGCTCAGGTATCTGGCTCCCCTTCTCGAGAACCCGTCGCTGCCGAAGACGGGGCAGAACGCGAAGTTCGACATGCTGCTTCTGCTGGAGCAGGGAGTGCACGTTGCCCCGCTGGCGTTCGATTCCATGCTCGCGAGCTACGTGCTGGACTCCTCCGGCGAGCACAACATGGACGACCTCTCCGAGCGCTATCTGAACTATCGCCCGGTATCGATCACGGAACTGATCGGAGAGCGGGGGAAGGGGCAGTTGAACATGCGCGACATCCCGGTGGAGCGCGTTGGCGAGTACGCGGCCGAGGATGCGGATGTCACCCTGCAGCTGTATCGGAAGATGAAGGTGGCACTGGACGAGCAGAACCTGACCCGCGTTGCCGAACGCTTCGAGTTCCCGCTGGTGGAGGTGCTTGCCTCGATGGAGCATTGCGGCATCTACATCGACGAGCCCTCGCTGAAGGAGATCTCGAAGAGCCTGGAGCAGACGGCCGCGAGCCTCGAGGAGGAGATTCACGAGCTCGCCGGCGAGCCCTTCAACATCGGCTCCCCGAAGCAGCTTGCGGAGATCCTCTTCGAGAAGCTGAAGCTCCCCACGAAGAAGAAGACGAAGACCGGCTACAGCACCGATCAGTTCGTGATGGAGGAGCTTGCGGCACTGCATCCGCTGCCGGAGAAGATTCTGGAGTACCGCCAGGCGATGAAGCTGAAGGGAACGTATGTGGATGCGATCCCGAGCCTGATCAATCCCAGGACCGGCCGCGTGCACACCAGCTACAACCAGGCGGTTGCGGCAACCGGCCGCCTCTCGTCCAACAACCCGAACCTGCAGAACATTCCGATCCGCAGCGAGATGGGCCGCGAGATCCGCAAGGCGTTCAGCGCGGGATTTCCCGACGGCGTCATCGTTTCGGCGGACTACTCGCAGATCGAGCTCCGCATCATGGCGCATGTATGCGGCGACGAGGCGATGGTGCGTGCGTTCGGTGAGAACGCCGACATTCACATGGCGACGGCGATGAAGGTGTTCAATCTTCCGAAGGAGCAGGTGACCGCGAACATGCGGCGCAAGGCGAAGGAGGTGAACTTCGGCATCATGTACGGCATCGGCGCCTTCGGACTCGCACGGCGCCTGAAGATCGGGCAGAAGGAGGCGAAGGATCTGATAACGGCCTACTTCCAGAACTATCCCGGCGTGCAGGAGTACATCAACCGAACGGTGGAGAGCGCTCGCGAACTGGGATACGCCGAGACGTTGAGCGGACGCCGGCGTTACTTCCCGAACATCAAGGCGGCGAATCAGGCGGTGCGCGCCGGCGACGAGCGCGCCGCGATCAACATGCCGATCCAGGGAACCGCGAGCGATATCATCAAGCTCGCGATGATCAACATCCACGCGAAGCTGCACAGAGAGTTCCCGAAGGCGAACATGCTGCTGCAGGTGCACGACGAACTGGTGTTCGAAGTGCCGCGCGAGGAGTCCGAACCACTTGCGGCGTTCGTGAAGGAACAGATGGAGACGGCATTCCCGCTCGGCGAGGTTCCAGTGGTGGTTGATACCGGCATCGGCGCCAACTGGTTCGAGGCGCATTGATTGCAGACAGGTTGCCGTGAAGCCGCCCCGCCCGGCCGCTCCGCCCGGCGGCGGCCCTACCGGCCGCCCCCCTCCCGGCCCCAACCACGAGCCGGAAGGAGGTCACCGGAGCATGGCACGGCCCCGTCTCCGGAACCGTTGTGGGGCGCCGCTCACAGGGGTGCGGACCTTCATCGCTGAAGCAGCATGCGCTCGGCCCGAACCCCCTCCGGCGTCTGCATGGTGACGATGTAGACGCCGCTCGGGAGGCCGCTGAGATCGATCATCATCTCCCCGCTTCCATCCTGCCGGTATTGCCGCACGGACCTCCCCATCAGGTCGCGCACGTTCACATCGCTCTGCGGCGCCAGCGGCCCACGGATGTAGGCAACCCCGCGCGTGGGATTCGGATAGATCGCGCCGCCGCGGCCGGCGTCCCGCCCGGCATCGTTGCGGACATCGGCGCCGGACTGCGATGCGGTGGAGGAGATCACGACGTTGGTTGCCACCGGCAGGTTGTAGTCGAAGTAGATCTCCGCATGGTTCTGTATCTGCGTGCCGGGGGGAAGGTTGCGTGCCAGACGCACCGAGTAGGTGAAGTATCCCTGCCCCGCCCCGTTCCCGGCGCTGCTGGCGGGAAGCATGATGTTGTCGAACCGCCACAACAGCGTGCGCGCACCGATCACCATGAGCGTGTACGGATGGCTCGCCGCACCAAGCGCGAGCGACGCAAGATCCACGTTCGGGCTCACCGAATCCACCACCATCACGCGATAGGCGGTATCGTTCCCCATGTTCTCGAAGCGAACGGTGTAGGTGAGGACGGAGTCGCCGTGAGCCAGTTCACCGAACCCTCCTATTCCGGCCGGCATGACGGCGATATCGTTGGGATCGTAGCTTCCGAGAATCGTACAGCAGTACTCCTGCGTGTTGTCGCCCATGTTCTGATCGTTGGCGCAGTCCACCACCGCATGCGCGCAGGCCTGCATGCCCAGCGACGTTCCGGGAGCAACATGCATCCAGACCCGGATCCGCCCGGACTCCTCCGGTGCGAGACTCTTCAGGTTCCAGGTGAGCGCCGATCGCGTTGTCCGCGCCGGCGGCACACTGCTGGAATCGAACACGAGCAGCGAGTCGAAGTCGAATCGCAACTGCCCGGCGGCTGCAGCCGTCCCGTTGTTGCGGCATTCGATGGTGAAGCCGACGGCCGTCTGCACGCGTGCCCGCCCGCCGGTCAGGCTCAACGAAAGGTCGCGTATGCCCGGTATGGGCTGCGCCGCGAAGACCCGGCCCGGGAACGAATCACCCGGCGCCTTCACCGCCAACGAATACCACGGCGGAGCGGCCGGGCAGGCCTGTGTCCAGTACGGTCTCGGCGCCAGGCTCAGGCGATAGTCACCCGGCTCGGCGAAGTGCCGGTAGTAGCCACCGGTGTTGGTAATGGCATAGCGGGGTCCGGGTTGGAGCTCCACCATGCGATAGGCCAGCACCCCGCTGCCGGCCGCACCGCTGTCGCAGTCCGATCCGGCAATCACACGCCCGGAGATCCCCGCACAGTCCGGGCCGGCGCAGAGGCGCGCCAGGTGATTCAACGGCACTCCGCACGCACTGGTAAACTCCCCCCCGGCATAGAGCGCGCCGTTGTATACCTGCAGCATGTTGATCACGCTGTCCGGTCTGGCGAGCGTATGAATGCCCAGGGAGTCCAGGCGGAACTGGGTGGTTGAATTGTTCGGGACCAGCCTGCGCTGCGTGACGTAGATCGAACCGTTGTACTCCGCAACGCTGCTCTCCCCCGGGCGTTCGGTTGTGCGGCCGCGAATAGGGCCATCCGGCACGTCGTGCCACGACGTGTCGTCCCACCAGGTCACGTGCTGATCCTGGGCCGGAACGTGGTACTGCCCCAGCCACTGCCGGAATGCATAGAGGCGATCGTGATACACGAACAGATGCTGCACCACGCGCATATCGCGTGAGTCTACCGCGGACCATGCGGAGCCGTCCCACTTCGCGATTCCGCGCGCGGCAACGCCCCCCATGGTCCGGAAGAAGCCACCCACGTACAGATCACCATGCCACTCAACCATCGTGTTGATCATGATGCTGTCCGTGTACCAGAGGCCCGGTGGATAGCTTGCGATGGTGCGCCACGTTGTGCCATTGAACGCCATGATGCCCGCAAACGGATTGGTTGCCGCATCGTGAAAGAACCCCGCCACGTAGAGCTCGTTCCGGTAGACCACCATCGGATAGATCGCCGCGCGGAACTCGAACGTCAGTTGGTACTGCGTGTTGTCCGCGGTGTTGCCGGGCACGGCCTCCAGCGCCGTGCCGTTCCAGCGCGCCAGCCCTGCGGTGTTCGCACGGTGATTCAACGAGTCGAACCAGCCGCTGATGTAGAGCATTCCGTTGAACGGCGTCAGGTTGCAGACGGTGCTGCCGGCACTGAAATGCGCCAGCGTGCGCCAGGCCGTGCCGTTCCATGCCGAGAGGGTGTACGCTCCCGACTGCTCCTGGCGGCGGCTGACAACGTAGAGTTCGTTGTTCATCACCGCGGAACGAATGCAGACACTGTCGGTTCCCTCGATGCCGACATCCACCGGGACCCACGCCTCGGTCTCCGAACAGCCCTCGGGATTGATCTGCGCATTCATCCGCGCCGCGGGAACGGCGCACGCGATGAGAAGCGCGAGGGTAAGGGCCTCTGCGGCCCGGCGTGCGACGAATCGGTACTTCATGGCAATTCTCTCGGAGACTGTGGCCGGCCCTGATTGCGCCGGCCGGCATGCTGCACTATACGAATGGACAGGCACGTTCGGTATCACGCCGGTACCGTTGGGATCGAAGGGAATTGTTGCACGCACATGCTCTCACAACGATCGGCCTGCGTCGTACGGGCTTCTCCCGGAAGGACCGCAGTGTATGTCCGCGCCGGCACCGCGGTGTTCCATGCGCAGCCAGCCCGGCAGGCAATCCGCTTCACTCTCCGATCGGAGCCGGCCCGCATCGCCGCGGGAGCGTCATGAATCACGCACGGATCTCCGTTGGCATTCGTGGCCGCCGCCACGTTGCCTCGCAGGCCCGCGCCATGGGAAGCCACGATTCGTCTGGAGTGCAGGTGGGAATCATGCGCTGCACATGAAGCGCGCGCGCCGGCCAGAGCCGTGACAGGCCGGTGGCCTGCGCGAAAGACGTTGCGAAGTTTCATGGTCGTCCCCATTGTTGCCGGAGCGGAGGAATCCCGAGCGCCGGCGTGCGGCCGCTCACCGAGAACGACACGAAATATCGGGTTCGGTCGCAGGTGTTTCGTGCTGCGCACATTCAACGCCGGTCCCGCCCGGTTCCCGCCGGCGTGCGAGGCGCCTGCCGGGCGCCCGCCGGGCTATCGCGACCGGTTCCGTGGCTCTCACTGCATCGCTTTGCCGAATTCCGTGTCCTTGTGGTATCAGCCCGATTGAACAACATTCCCTTGCCCGATATACACGTTCCATGAACTTCCGTATCTCGAACTCCGGCCTTCCCCAACGCAGCGATGCGGACCTTTGCGCGATGCTGCGCGGGGAACGGGACGCGGCGGAGCGGGCGTTCAAGGAACTCTACCGGCGCTATGCATCCAGGATTCATGCCTACTGCTACAAGATCCTTTCGAACAAGGAGGAGGCGGAGGATGTGTTCCAGGAGACGTTCGTGAAGTTCTACACCAGCGCACAGCAGGAACGGGAGATGACGAACGTTGCGGGCTATCTGTTCCGCATCGCACGCAATCTCTCGCTGAACCGGATACGCGACCGCTCGGATCTGGACACGCTGGAAGGGATCGAGATCGCCGGCACGCCGGATCGCTCGCTGGAGAACAGCGAACTGCTGAGCCTGATTGCATCCGCCGTGGAGCTGCTGGACCTGGAGTTTCGCGAGGCATTCGTGCTGCGCGAATACGAGAACATGCCATACGAGGAGATCGCGGACCTGCTGGGCATCTCCGTCTCCAATGCGAAGTCGCGCGTCTTCAGGGCGCGCCAGAAGATCAAGAAGCTGCTCGCACCCAATATCAGAGAACTGCGCTGAAACACCGACGCCAAGAACGCTCGAGATCATGGTACACGAACAACAACTGCACGATCTGATCGATGGTTCGCTGGAGTACGGCGATGAGGTTGCCCTCTTCTCCGCGCTCAATGCCAGCGAGGAGTTGCGGCGCGAGCTGAAGATGCTTCTGTTGATGCGCCAGGCGGTTGCACACGACTCCCGCGCCTATACGCCTGCGCCGCAGTCGCAGGAGGCGATCTTCTCGCGCCTTGGATTCACCGGCGCCCCCACTGCTCCCCCGGAACCGATCCTGGAGCCGGCTCCGACGCCGGCTCCGACGCCGACCGGCGCCGGCAGATTCGCCGGCGGCTCGCGCCAGGGAATCATCGGAGGAATCATCGGCGCGTTCGTGATGCTTCTCTTCCTGATGAGCGGCGATCGCCGGCTCCCCTCCTCAACCGAACGCGGCGGCACGGATCGCACCGCGACAGCAGATGCCGTGCAGCGCGATGGCAGCGGGCCTGCACCCGGGCGCCTGCTGATGGATGCTGTTGCCGGAACCTATCGCTCCGGAAGCGATGCCGTTCACCTTCTCCCAACGGCAGCTCGGTTCAACGGCGAAGCACCGGCCGGAATGTTCGCATCGGCGGAGCGGCGGCGCAGCAGCCATGCTGCCGTGTTCGAACGGAGGGAGAGGAACGGCAGGCACACCGCGGGCGCAGAGGATATCCGGCCGGCGGCGTTCGGCATCGAGAAGAATCAAGTTGCCGCAATCGCTCCCCGCTCTTTCGCCGGGCCTGAGGGCACTATGCTTCGCGGCGATTCGAACGGCGATGCGGCACTGCACGAGGCGCACGGACGGATTGCCGTGAACGCTCCGGCGCCGATGCCAAACGATCCGCGCACGCAGACGCCGGTGATCACGGAGTTCCGTGCGATCACCGATCGCAATGCCATCCCGCCGCCCGCGACGCTCGGCTCCGCATCAACGTCGATTCTGAGAAACCGGGGTGTCGGGATCTACTACAAGCTCCACGATCCGCAGTGGGTGGGCGCAGAGGTTGGAGCGGAGGAGTTCTACCTTCGCTACCGTTCCACGCTGCAGAACGGCGACCTGATCCAGCATGAGGAGAACCCGCTTCTGATCTGGGGAGGCGCGAGCTTCAAACAGTTCCTGCGGGTCGGGCCCGGATTGGAGCCGTATGTTCAGGCCACGCTGGGGGGCACGCGCATCGGACCGCTGGGCCGTGCGACCGTTGGAACCTACTTTACCATCGCGCCGGAGTTGCGGCTGTTCGCCGGCCTCGAGGCAGGCATGCTTGCCTACCGATTCGATGGCGTCTGGTACACGGCCCCGAAGTTCGGCGTGAGCTACGGGCTGTCGCTCCGGTTCTAGCAGACGGCCCGTTCGCGTCTGCAGCCGATGGTTCGCGGTCCGCTGCAACCGTGAATACCGGCTGCCGCGAATGCCGGCTGCCGCGAATGCCGGCTGCCGCGTGCAGCAACGATATTCATTCCGGCAACTGCCGGCTTCCGATCCCGCTCACTCTCGTGCACACAGGGCAACGCATCATATCGCTCCTGCTGGTCGGCGTGCTTGCATCGTGCAGCTCGCCGATCGATATCGATACCAAGCGCATCGACACACGGCTCACCAACTATGTGAAGCTGCAGGAGATGACCGCGAGCGTGCAGATCACCCGCCCCTCCGACACGACGGTCACCAGCAACTGGCTGTTCACGATTGCCGACGGCAGCTTTCGCGTGGACACGTCGGTTTCGCCGCCCCGTCTCTGGTTGAACTATCATCTTGTTGCCGTACCGGGCGGCGGAGCTCAGGCAACGACATTGAAGGAACTTCGCGTGCGCATCGACGGCATGCGGACGGATTCCACCGGTCCACTCGGCAACGATCCCGATCGCGGCAGCGGCGCCTCCGCCCGGTTCGTTTCCGGAGGCATGGAGTTCGCGACGTCCGCTACGGCAAACGCGAACGCTACACTTCACTATCTAGCCGGAGCCGATCCCTCCATCCTCGGCACCGTTGTGCTTGGAATGAATGTGAACGATTCGCTCTCCGTGTTCGCGGTGCTCAACTTCCGCGCCTCGCGCGATTGATCGCACCGCTCCGCCACCATCCTCCCCACCGACATCTTCATGGACCCTCGCCGATCGAGCGCGCAGAGAATCCGCATGCATCGTAACTTCGCGGAGCAAATCAGCGACACGTACAACAACTGCGCAGATCGATGAAGAGACGGCACTTCCTCATAGGCTCCGGCACGGCTGCAACGGCATTCTTCACGGCACGCTGGCTTTCGGCACGCGAGTGGCTGCACAACACCTGGGAACTCCTTGGCGGCACCTCCACCGTGAAGAACGCGAAGGCGATTCCGGCGTTCAAGCCGTTCACGTTGAAGCATGATGCGGGCGTCCGCTTCCTGGTGATGGGCGACTGGGGAACGGGAGCAGAGGGACAGTCGAAGGTTGCGAAGTCCATGGCGGCCACGGCGAAGCAGTACGGCTGCGACTACATCATCTCCACCGGCGACAACATTTATCCGAAGGGAGTGCAGTCCGCGAACGACGAGCAGTGGAAGCGGAAGTTCACGGCGATGTACTACGCCAGCGGCCTGCACATGCCGGTGTATCCCACGCTCGGCAATCACGATTACGGGTTCGACCCGGACGCGCAGATCGCCTACAGCAGGACCAACCCGCAGTGGCGCTTCCCCTCCCGGTATTACGTGGAGCAACTGAAGGCCCCGGACGGAACCACGGTGGATATCTTCTCGCTGGACACGCAGCTGGTACAGACGGGGGTTGCCGGTGCCGCCGAGGAGCAGAGCACGTGGCTCGATACGGAACTCGGCCGATCAAAGGCGCGGTGGAAGATCGTCTTCGGCCACCACATGCTCTACTCCAACGGCGCCTACGGCAATCTGAAGCGGATGCGCCAGGCATTCGAGAGCGTGCTGGTGCGGCACAAGGTGCCGCTCTACATGTGCGGTCATGATCACGATATCCAGCTTCTGGAGCCGGTGAACGGCGTGAACTATCTGGTCTCCGGCGGCGGTGGCGGCCATCGCGATACGACATGGGCCGGCAACACCGTCTATGCCGCCACCAACATGGGGTACGTCTGGCTCTGCGCCGCACAGGACGCGCTCTATCTCCACTTCCACGATGCCGACGGTGATGTCCGCTACGCACACCGGCTGGCGTAGGCCTGCCACGGTTGGCCGATGCACCATGCATCCGGCACGACACACTGCATCAAGCTCCAACCGGATCGCAATTCGTGCAGGGAGAACCTCCCGTTTCGCGAGTCAGGACCGGAAGGTCATGGCCTCGCCCCATGCTCACGGCAGCCTTCGCGTACGTTCGCGGCGGGCGATGCAGAGCACGGTACCGGCGGGCGAGGCGCGCATCGCGTGCCGCGCAGCGGAGTACCGGAGATCGTCTCCACACCAGAGCAGGGAGGTGATGGATCGAGAGATCCTGCACTATCGCATGCGGCCCGGAGGCCACCATGGCCGGCCGCCGGCGTACCCTGAATCAACGAAGTGCGCGAATCAACCGGGAACAGATCCGTGAAGCCGACCATCGTACGCACCGCAGCGTCACTCCGCTCCATCGCCCTGGTGGTTGCCCTGTTCGTGCTGCCGATGCAGGCGCATGCGCAGTCCGATCCGGAACGGATCACGATGCTGGAACCGGCGGGCCCGTTCACGTTGAACCCGTTCACGCTGGCCGATGCCACGGCTCTGGAGATTCAGGGCTATGTCTTCGAACCGTTGATTGCGGTGGACCCGGCGACGCTTCAGAACATACCATGGCTTGCTGAGGAATTGCCGGTGCGGAGCGCGGACGGCCTTCACTACGACATAACGCTCCGCCAGGGGATCCACTTCAGCGATGGCCATGCGCTCACGGGCGAGGATGTAGTGTTCACGCTGAAGGCGATCAAGAACAGGCACATCGCCGATGCCGCCCCCATTCGCGAGTACTTCAGCAACGTCGCGGACGCGGAACTGATCGGCGGCGACCCATACCACATTCGCTTCACCGTCTTCAAGCCCACCGCATACGACGCACAGTTGATCGGCAGCATGTGGGTATGCCCGCGGCACATCTGGGATCCGGCGAACGAATCGCGCAACTGCACCTTCCTCCTCCTGAACTCCGATGCATCCACCGGGCCGATCGAGCACGTTGCGCAGAGCATCCGCGATTCGAGCAAGGGGCTCGCGGCACGGTATCTGATAGGCTCCGGTCCCTACAGAATCGCGAGCACCGGCTTCAACCAGGACATCCTCCTTCAACGCGACAGCACCTACTGGAACCGCGCGCATCCGCTGGGGGCGGTGCATGCGCGAAGCCTGGCATGGCACTTCGAGCCGGATCCTGCCGCGGCCTTCGCCATGCTGGAGCAGGGCACCGCCGATCTGATTGCGCTGACGGACAAGGTGCAATTGTTCGAACACGAGAAGGAACTCGCCGCCAGGGGGATCGCGCGAATAGACTATGCCTATCCCTCCTATACCTTCATCGGCTGGCAATGCGAGAATCCCCTCTTCAGCGATGCACGCGTTCGCAACGCGCTCTCCATGGCGCTGGATCGCGACACGATCATCCAGCAGGTGTATCACGGCATGGCGCATGCGATTCAATCGCCGGTGCTTCGGGAGCGTCCGGAATGCGACACGACGCTGCCGCTCATCCGCCGCAATCAGGCGCGCGCCCGAGTGCTGCTGGCGGAGGCAGGCTGGCAGGACAGCGACCACGACGGAATTCTGGACAAGGTTATCAAGGGGAAGCGCATACCGTTCCGCTTCGGGATCATGGTGAACGCGGGAAACGCGCGGCGCCTCGGCTCTGCGCAGATGGCCGCCCGCTTCTTCAGCCAGCTCGGCATCGACGCGCAGGTAACTCCGGTGGAGTGGAGTGTGTTTCTGGAGCGCCAGCGCAACCACGACTTCGAGGCGTTCATCGGCGGATGGGCTATGCAGGAAGCGGAGATGGACCTGCACTCGATCTGGCATTCGGCCTCGATCGATTCCGGCAGCAATGTTGTGCGCTATCGGAACAACGAACTGGATGCGCTTCTCGATTCAATCGCTCGCGAGCCGGATTTCAGCCGCCGGATTCCGCTGTATCGAAGGGCACAACAGATCATCCATCGCGATCAGCCATACACATTCCTGGTGCGCGAGACGATGACGGCGCTCTATCGCGATCGGTTCACGAATGTGCGCACATATGCTCTGCAGATACCGGTGCTGCCGGCATTCTGGCAGATCGCAAGCGGTGGGCGGTAGAGCCGGCCCGGAACACATCCGGAGATTGGGTTCGCCCTCTCCCCTGCACAACTCGCTGCAACTCCGCTGCCGCCTGTGCACGGAGGAAGTACATGAAACCCTCCGCGGATCGGCCGGCAGCGAGTCCGCATCACCGGATGGAGCCGCACGTATACCCGCCCATGCGGCTGTAGCCGCGCATGCGGCGTCAAATCATGACGCAATATCCTCCTCCCGGATTATCTTTGCAGACCTTCGATACTTCAGTACGGCTCGCGACCGTCTCATCTATCTTTGCACCAGTTTCCATGGATACAACCACCTCCACGCAATCATTCATTCTTCCGCCGGAGAATCTCATCGTTGAAGGCATTCCGCCGATCCCGGAATCGCTGGCGGAAGTCACCCGAGGATATACGGAATTCCGGCAGTCGATCTTCATGGCATGGCACCCGTCCGAACGGGCGATGCTGGTGCGGCGCAACACGGATACCTGCCCGCAGCTCTTCCTTGTCCGGGCCCCCGGAGCCGTGCCGCAGCAGTGCACGGCCTTCGAGGATATGCCGGACACAGTCTGCTATCCTCCGCACTCGAGTTCGCATTTCATGTTCCGCATGAGCGCCGGAGGCAACGAACAGTTCCAGTATTATCTGGGAGGTCCGGAGAGCAACGAGTTCACGCTCCTCACCGACGGCGTCTCGCACAACTCCGATGCGCGCTGGTCCAATGCAGGCACCATGATCGCCTACGTCTCCAACCGGCGCAACGGCGTGGACATGGATCTCTACGTTGCCGATCCGGCACATCCGGAGACCACGCGTCTGGTGGCGGAACTCGAAGGAGGCGGCTGGATGCTCTCGGACTGGTCGCCGGATGATCGCGAGGTGATCGCACTGCAGTGGATCAGCAACTACGAATCCTATCTGTGGGTGGTGGAGATCGAGACCGGAGCGCGCACGCTCCTCACGCCGAAGCCCTCCGAAGGGTCCGTACTCTACAGCGCCGGCGGCGACTTCGACCACACGGGAAACGGGATCTTCGCCGCCACGGACCGCGACTCCGAATTCGTCTATCTGGTTCACCTCGATCGCGCAACGGGAGTTGAACGGAATCTCACCGGCGGCACGCAGTGGGATGTGGAGGAGTTCGTGACCTCGTGGAACCGGCGCATGATTGCGTTCACGACGAACGAGGAAGGGATCTCCCGCCTGCACGTGGTGAACACGGAGACGGGCGAGACGCGGACGCTGAGTGAGATCCCCACCGGCATCATTCAGGAACTGGCGTGGCATTCCAACAATCGCGACATCGGATTCAGTTTCTCTTCCGCGCGAACGCCGTTCGATGCATTCTCCGTGGACTGCATCACCGGCGAGGTGACGCGATGGACCGAGACGCAGTTGAACAACATCGATGTGAGCTCCTTCTCCATGCCGGAACTGATCCACTGGACCAGCTTCGATGAGCGGAGGATCTCCGGCTTCCTGTACCGTCCCGGCGCGCGCTGGTCAGGCCGCCGCCCGGTGATCGTGGATATTCACGGCGGCCCTGCAGGCCAGGCGCTGCCCCGGTTTCTGAGCCGCTACAACTACATCATCGATGAACTGGGCGTGGCCTTCATCTATCCGAACGTGCGCGGATCGAGCGGCTACGGCAAGACGTTCCTGGCGCTCGACGATGGTTACCTGCGTGAGGATTCGCACAGGGATATCAATGCTCTCCTGGACTGGATCGCCGAGCAACCGGACCTGGACCCGGAACGCGTGATGGTGATGGGAGGAAGCTATGGCGGCTACATGACGCTGGCCGTTGCGGTGAACTATCCGGAACGCATTCGCTGCGCGGTGGACGTTGTCGGCATCTCCAACTTCGTCACCTTCCTCACGAACACTGCGGAGTACCGGCGCGACCTGCGCCGCTTCGAATACGGTGACGAGCGCGATCCGGAGATGCGCGCATTTCTGGAGCAGATCTCGCCGCTGAACAACGCGGAGCGCATCACCAAGCCGATCATGGTTGTGCAGGGAGTGAACGATCCCCGCGTGCCGGTGAGCGAAGCGGAGCAGATGGTGGCGCGCCTGCGTGCAATCGGCACACCGGTGTGGTATCTGGCGGCGAAGGACGAAGGACATGGGTTTGCGAGGAAGAGCAATGTGGATTTCGAGTTCTTCGCCAAACTCCTCTTCATCGAACAATACCTGATCTGAATGGGAGCCGAACATCCGGACCGGATCACCGGCTTCGGAGCGCGGCACCAGGCGCCGAAGTACCGTGCCGCGCCACGCGAAGCCGGGGCGCGGCGCCGCATTCAGAACCGATGTACGGCAACTCCGATCGGCGGAGCATGCCGGCACACACGCAGGAGGGTACGGTTTACAACCCGCCGCACGGCCGTGCGACACCGCAGCGGTTCAAGGAGGCGCTACCTTCTCGCGACGCTCACGCGCAGTTCCGCCACGCCCGGAATCGAGGCGTGCAGAGCGTCGCCCGGGTGAACGGGCCCAACCCCTTCCGGAGTGCCGGTGAAGATGCAGTCCCCGCGTTCGAGCGTGAAGATGCGGGAGAGATAGGCAATCGTGGCCGGGATGCCGAGGATCATGTCGCGCGTGAATCCATGCTGGCGAACGTCGCCGCCAACCTCCAGCCGAAGCTCGAGCGCAGAGGGATCGGGCACGCGCCCGGCAGGCATCACCGTACTGATCGGCGCGGAGGTATCGAAGCCCTTTGCAGCGGCCCACGGCTCGCCCCTCTTCTTCGCCGCGGACTGCACATCGCGCAGCGTCATGTCCAGTCCCACGGCGTAGCCCAGCACATGGTTCATCGCCTCGGCTTCCGCCACATCGCGGGCCGTGCTGCCGATCACCACCACCAGTTCCACCTCGTGATGCAGATCGTTCGAGATCGCTGGGATCAGCACCCGGCCGCCATCGCCAACCAGCGCCGTTGCGGGCTTCATGAAGATCACGGGATCGGCCGGAACATCGCCCCCCATCTCCCTTGCATGCTTCTCGTAGTTCTTACCGAGACAGAGCATCTTCCCAACGGGAAGGCGCTCGTCGCTTCCGGCAATGTGCAATGTGTGCATTGTGATTTACTGGTTGAACGAACGGCGCGGAGATCATGTTCGCGATCTCCGCGCCGGCCGGTTGTCTGATTGCATTGTACGTTTCGCGGAAGCGGCTACGGCTTCTTCTTCGGCGCCGGCTTGGAGGCATCCCCCTTCGGTGCCGAGGAATCGTGGTGCGGTGCCGATGTATCGTGCGGCATCGCCATCGGAGGAGCAGGTTGTTCGCTGCGGGCAACCTTGATCTTCCGCTCCGCACTGTTGAACGCGCCCGGCACCGGCTTGCCGTCCGGGCCGATCAGCTCCAGCTTCACGGTATGCTCTCCGTCCGGAAGGCCTTCGATGAAATACGGCACCCACTCGCGAAGCGTATCCTTCACCTGCCCGTCGATGGAGGCGATCACACCATACTTCCCGGCCCCGAGCTCGGCATTGCTCAGATAGAAGTCCAGGAGAATCCGGTCGCAATCCTTCCCCTTGTAGTCTCCCTTCGGACGGCTGTACGTGAGCAACGGAGCGCCCTCCTTCAGCAACGGCTCCCCGGTCTTCTTCTTCACATAGAAGCTCTCGGCAACGAACGCGCCGGGAGTCTTGATGCTCTCGTGCCAGGAGCGGCTTGGGAAGGCACGGAGCGTGTGAATGCCCTCGCTCAGCTTTCCAACAGAGAAGCTGTCCGTCTTGTACATCGCCATGTATGGCTTGTCGTCCACGATCACATGAATGTGCTGGCCGTCCTTCGAGAAGTTGATCCCCTTGGATTGCTCCCCTTCGGTCGGCGTTCCGAGATCGACGCCGGTAAGTTGAACCTTGACCATCACGCAATCCTTATCCACCACCTGATTCGGCGTGGGCATGAGCACCTGAAGCTTTGCATCGGGGAACGGAGCGCCGTTCTCCCCCTTCACGATTCGAACTTCCTTCGGCATCGTTGCCGTGCTGTCGCCCTCATCGCCGGCGCCCGGCTTGTTGCCACCGCAGCCGATGAACGACGCAGCGGCCAACACACATGCCAGCGCAGCAAAACGTTGGAAACGCATGACTTCCTCGATAGTTGGTTATTCAGTCATGAGCCGAATATCGATTCGGCCCCACCGGGAGCGAAGATAGAGAAATTACAGGCGGGCATGGCTCTCGATTGCACCGAAACCCACAGGCCGGAATCCGGAGGCCGGGAGGCGCCATCAACGGCATCTGCGGCGCGCGACCGCACATCGCAGCTGCTCCACGCGCACCGGCATGCACCGATCGATTGCGTATCGCGGCCGGGTTTTGCATCTTGGGGAGCTATGACTAAATCGGACATCATTGACCGCGTGGCCGACGGCACCGGCCTGACGAAGCTGGAGACGGAGGCGGTGATCGACGGCTTTCTGAAGACCGTTGCCGAGGCGCTGTGCCATGAGGAGCATGTGGAGATCCGCGGCTTCGGCACGTTCCGCGTGAAGGAACGTGCGCCGCGCGTGGGGCGCAACCCGCGAACCGGTGAGGTGGTTGATCTGGATGGCCAGTTTGTTCCGCACTTCAAGGTGTCGCGGGAACTGCGCGATCTCGTGGACCGTGCAATCAAGGCCATGCACGAGCAGCGGGAGAAGAATGGCTAGGTACTGCACAACGTGCGGCAGCGCTGTCACCGCCGCCGACACGGTCTGTCCCGTCTGCGGCGAGCCCATCGAACCGGCGGAGGCGGAAGCAGCGGATGCTCCGGCGTCCTCCGATGCTACCCCGGCGCAGGGCGCCCCGCCGGACGTGCAGGCTACACCGGCCGGCGTACAGGGCGCCATGGCCGTCAATCCGGAGGCCCCGCCCCCCAGCTCCGCGATGCGCGACTATCTGCTCGCCGGAATCGGCGCCGCGGTTCTTGCGGTGATCGTCTTCATCGTCTCCTCTCCCGAGGAACGGAAGGGCCCGCCGATCGACATGCAGGCACAGGCCTCCGCGCAGGCGCCGCACGCTCAGATGGAGATGCCCGCACCGGCCGGTCCCACACCGGAGCAGCGTGCACGGATCGCCGAACTCGAGAAGCAGGTGGCGGCGCACCCGAACGATCTGGATGCTTCGCTGAAGCTGGCAAATCTCTACTACGACACCGAGGAACACCAGAAGGCTCTCCCGCTCTATTCCGCCTATCTGAAGGCGCATCCCGAGAACTCCGATGTCCGGACGGACATGGCGTTCTCGATGGCCGCCTCCGGCGACCTGAGCGGCGGCATCAATCAGTTAAGAGGCGTTCTCCACAAGGACCCGAATCAGCAGAAGGCAACGTTCAATCTCGCGGTGATGTACATGATGAAGCGGAACCGCGACAGCACAATGTACTGGATCCGGCGCGTGGTGGCGATCGACTCCACCACGCCGGTGGGCCGCAACGCGGCAGCAATTCTCCGGGACGTGGAGACAAAGCGCCTGCAGTCGGACAGCACGCCGGCGGAGGGCGCCGCGAACGGACAGCCGGGGGGTGGGTCCCGGTAGGCGCCGGCCCGTGCAGACCCGTCGGCCGGGCCGAAACCCGTTGCAACGAAATCGCGGCCTCCGGGCTTGCCATGTTCTTGGAAGGTTTGCGTATATTTGCGGTCCGATTAAAATTCAATCCGTAGCACATCCAATCTGAAGGAGCCGAACAATGCCGTGTGGCAAGAAGCGGAAGCGTCATAAGATGGCGACGCACAAGCGGAAGAAGAGACTCCGCAAGAATCGTCATAAGAAGAAGAACCGCTAGTCGGCTCTTCCATTGAAGTTCTCACGCCCCTCGCCTGCGCTATGCTGTGGTGAGGGGCGATTCGTTTTGCGGGTCCCGTGCTCCTGCTTCGCGGGCCCTTGCTTCGCGTGCTCCTGCCGCAGCAACCGCGGGCATCCGTGCGTTGCGGGCAGTACCGGAAACGCCCGGCTCACGAAGGCCGGGCTCAGAATGAACGGCAGGACCGGAGCCGGCCGATCCGGCGGCCGAATGTCCCGGCCGGCATATCGCCGGCAACAAACTCCCGATCCATCAGACAACGTACCCCCTTCCAACCATGTCCCTCATCGATCGCGAACACGAGCTTTTTCTCCCGACGTACAAGCGGCTGCCGATTGTGGTGGACCGCGCCGAAGGGATGTATGTCTACGCCGCGGACGGCACGCGGTATCTGGATTTTCTGGGCGGCATCGCCGTGAACAGCGTGGGGCACTCGCACCCTCGCGTGATCGAGGCCATCGAGACGCAGCTGCGACGCTACATGCATGTCTCGAACTACTTCTATCAGGATGCACAGATCGCGTTCGCGGAGAAGCTCTCCGCAATGACCGGCTATCACAAGGTGTTCCTGACCAACAGCGGAACGGAGGCGACCGAAGGAGCGATGAAGCTTGCGCGCGCCTTCGGCAGCGCGGAGGGACGCCAGCGCATCCTGGGGTTCACCGGCGGCTTCCACGGCCGCACCTACGGCGCCCTCTCCATCATGGACAAGCCCCGCTACAAGGATGGCATGGGGCCGTTCCTTCCGGAGACCGGGGTGTTGCCGTTCAACGACGTGCAGGCGCTGCGCGATGCGATGTCGCACGATGTGTGTGCGATCGTGGTGGAGTTCCTGCAGGGGGAAGGGGGCGTGCGCTGGGCAACGCAGGAGTTCGCGGATGCAATCGCGGAGCTGCGCGAGGAGTTCGGATTTCTCCTGATCGGCGATGAGATTCAGGCCGGCGCCGGGCGCACCGGCGACTTCTTCGGCTTCGAGCGATTCGGCGTCGTGCCGGACATCGTGACCATGGCGAAGGCCGTGGGGGGCGGCCTGCCGCTGGGCGCCATCCTCGTCGCCGAACGCCTGAGCCATGTGTGGGGAAGCGGGCAGCACGGCACCACGTTCGGCGGCAATGCCGTTGCATGCGCGGCCGGGAGCGCGGTACTGGATCTGCTGTCGGAGGGATTGATGGATCACGCCCGCATGATGGGAGCGGTTCTGCTCTCCGAGCTCCTGGGCCTGCAGGCGGAGTTCCCGGAATTGGTGACGGAGGTGCGCGGCGCCGGCGCGATGGCCGGCATGGAGCTCTCGATCCCCGCCGGACCGCTGGTGGATGCACTGCTGGACCGGGGAATCATCGCCAACGCGACCAGCGATACCGTGATCCGTCTGGTCCCGCCGCTCACGTTCCAGCAGGAACATATCGCGGAGGTGATCGGGGCCCTGCGTGCCGTGCTCGCAGCCGTCGCCGGCCACTGATCGCCGCAGAGGCCCGCGACCGTTGCGGGCCCTGGATGATTGCATGATGGAAGAGGCGCCCATGCGGTCGTGCAGGGCGCCTCTCTCATACGTGATCCGGGGCGGAGGGCGAACCGGAGCGGCAGTGGCCACAGGCCCTACTCGTACTCCTCCCGTTCGTCGTCGAAACGTCCCCCCTTGATCGTGAAGATGGTGCCGAGCATGTCCTTGTAACTTACGCGCGCAACCACCTCCTCCTTGGCCACCTTGGAATATTGATGCAGGCCGTCCAGGAGGAACTCCATGGCCGTTGCAAGCTCCCGCAGGTTCGCCGGATCGACCTTCATATACTGGATCGCGAGCTCGCTCAAACCGGGAACACGATAGAGTTCGTTGATGTACTCATCGAACGACATCGTATCCTCCAGCTCGATCGTATTCCCCTCGCCGAACCACTTGAGGATGCGGGCATAGGGATCGTTCTTCTGCCCCCCCTCGCCGCCGCTGCGCCGCGGCCGCTCCGAGGGATTCGGGAAGTAGAGCGCGAACACCTCGCGCACTCCCTTGTTGATCAGCAGTCGCGCCACCTTCGCCGGCCCCTCCTGCTCCCCTTCGAACACCAGTTCCACCTTGCCGGTGATGCCGGGAAGCGCCTGCTGCAGATCCACGATGCGTGGAACGATCTCGCGTTCGCCGTTGACGATGGCGCGCCGCTCCGCATTCGAGACGAGCGCCTCGATGGTGGCGATCGTCATACGGGCCGAGACGCCGGACTGCTGGTCCACGAACTCCGAGCTGCGCGCCTGCACGGCGATCATCTCCACGATCTGTTCCAGGTAGGAGGGCATCACCAGCGGCAGATCGCCCCGCTCGCGCCATGATTCCTGCCGCGTGATGGCCATGCCGTCTTCCAGCGTGCGCGGATAGTGCGTGAGGATCTGCGAGTCGATCCGGTCCTTCAGCGGCGTGATGATGGAGCCGCGATTGGTGTAGTCCTCGGGATTGGCCGTGAAGATGATTGCGAGATCCAGCGGGATGCGAATGTTGAAGCCGCGGATCTGAATATCCTTCTCCTGCATGATGTTGAACAGGCCAACCTGGATGCGCGGCTGCAGGTCGGGCAATTCATTGATCACGAAGATGCCGCGGTTGGTGCGGGGGATCAGTCCGAAGTGGATCGCCCCCTCGTGCGAATAGCTCAGGCGCTGATTGGCCGCCTTGATGGGATCGATGTCGCCGATGAGATCCGCAATGGTGACGTCCGGCGTTGCAAGCTTCTCGCCGTAACGCACCGAGCGGCCGATCCATTCGATCGGCGTCTCGTCCCCCATCTCCCGGATCATCAGCGTGGCCCTGCTGCTGACCGGTGCGAACGGATTGTCGTTGATCTCGGAGCCGGCCACGATCGGGATGTATTCATCCAGGAGCGTCGGGAGCAGCCGCGCGATGCGCGTCTTCGCCTGCCCGCGAAGCCCGAGCAGAATGATATCGTGCCTGGCGAGAATTGCATTGATGAGCTGCGGGATCACGGTCTGCTCGAACCCCACGATGCCGGGAAATATCTCCTCGCCGGCACGAAGCTTGCGAATCAGATTCCTCCGCATCTCCTCCTTCACGGAGACGGACGTGTAGCCGGAGGCTTTCAGAGCACCGAGAGTCGAGGGAAGCATGTCTGTGTCGGGCATAGAGTGTGCTGTGGGAAGAAGATGACTCGGAGAAGACCACCGCCGATGCGGCACTGCAAACCGTTCCCTTCCTGAACGTCCCACCCGGGGTCTGCTTTCGTTGGAAGCTCTCCGTGGGAAGCTCTCAGGAATCGGGCGGCTGCAGGCAGCCGGCAAAGCTATGAAAAGAGTGCCGAAATGGCCGGCGTTCCGTGGCCGCATTGCATCGGGCATCGCGGCGTGCCGTAGAGACGTCCTCCCCGGCCGATTAGTTCACCCCAGACGCTGCGGACCGCTTCCTTCCGGACAGGGGAGTGGGAGATTCGCTGGCCGGCGCCCGGCCGCTGTGCGAGGCGTTTGGAGCGCACGCGGGTTTCTCGCTAACATGGTGGCATGGCCGCATCTTCAATCTCAACGGAGAGGCGCGGCGTTTCGATGCAATGAAGATACTCGTCATTCGATTCAGCTCGGCCGGCGACATCGTACTGGCCTCACTCACGCTGCGGGCGCTGCACACGCGGTATCCGGAGGCGGAGGTGCATGTGATCACCAAGGAGGAGTTCGCGCCGCTGTTCCGGTATTCCCCCTACGTCGCGCGCCTCGTCACCATCCAGCGCGGCACCGGGCTGCGGGCCCTGCTACGCCTGCGCCGGACGCTGCTGGAGGAGAACAACGGCCCGTACGATATCGTACTCGATCTCCACAACTCCCTCCGCAGCCGCATCATTCGCCCCGGCATCGCACGTGCCTATGGCATCTTCCGTAAACCGTCGCTCGCGAAGTGGATGCTGGTGCATCTGAAGCACAACCGGCTTCGCCCCATCATCCCCATCCCGGAGCGCTACCTGGCCACGGCCGAACGCTTCGGGCTGGTGAACGACGGCCTCGGGCTGGATCTGTTCACCGGGCCGGCATCGTCGCCGATTGCACGTATCCCGAACCGGCCAACGATCGCTCTGGCTCCCGGCGCACGGCACGCAACAAAGCGATGGCCGGCGGAGCGCTACGTGGAGCTTGGCCGCGCGCTCGCGGAGCGATTCGGTGCACGGATTGTTCTGATGGGGGCGCCGAACGAGCGCGACCTCTGCAACGTGATCGCCCGCGGCATCGGCAGTGATACCATGAACCTGGCCGGCACAACGAACTATCTGGAGTCTGCCACGGCTCTGGATGCATGCGACGCCGTCGTCACCAACGATTCGGCGCTCGCCCATATCGGCGCGGCACGGAAACGGCCGGTAGTGGCCATCTTCGGCTCGACCGTTCAGGAGTTCGGTTTCGCGCCGTACGGAACGGCGAGCAGAGTGGTGGAGATTCAGGGTCTCCGATGCAGGCCGTGCACGGCGATCGGCCGCGAGGATTGCCCGCTGGGGCATTTCAACTGCATGCGCACGATCACCGCGCAGCAGGTGGCCGAAGCGGTGGAGGAGGTTGCGGGGAAGGGGTGATTGTCTGAGCAACGGATCGGCCGCTCCGGAATGCAACAGCAGCGGAATGAATTCGGCCGCAACGAAATATCGACCGGTCCCTACAGGAAGTGTGCACCGTCGATGGGCGGCATTCTCGAATCATTCACTCTTGGCCACTCCATCCTCTGCGTGGCATCGTCGCACCGCTTCCTCTGCCAAGCTCCCGCAGGGGAGCCTCCTGCGCTCTCTCTGGCCGCTCATCGCCCTGAAGCAGGTCTACACCGTCTCCGCCGCCAACATCTTCTGCAGCTCCAGGATCACGTAGTGGAATACGATGGAGTGAATGCTCTCCGCGGTGCACATGTCGTTGAGCGGCACGTGCAGGCGCTGCGCCGCGATGCCGTGAAGCGCGCCGCCGGAGAAACCGGTAACGCCCACGGTGTGCAGGCCGTTCGTGTTTGCATACTCCACCGCCCGCAGCACGTTCGGACTGTTGCCGCTGCCGGAGATCGCAACGAGAACGTCGCCCGGATTGCAGAACGTACGAAGCTGCTGCACGAACACCTTGTCGTACCCCTCGTCGTTGCCGAGCGCGGAGAAGAAGGCGATGTTGTCGGTCAGCGAGAGCGCGCGCAGCGGCCGCGGATGATCGGGCGAGGGACGGGTCCCCTTGGCGAGATCCTGTGCGAAGTGGCTGGCGTTGGCCGCGCTTCCGCCGTTGCCGATCACGAAGACCATCGCCCCGCGCCGATACGCGTCGAACAACGTCTGCACAAGCGCCGTGATCTCCGCCTCGTTCACGCTCTCCAGCGCACGCTGCGTATATGCTCTGTACTCGGAAAAGTTCATATCGATTGATGGGAAGCCCTGCTTCCGGTGTTGATGTTCACTTCCAGCTGTATCGTTCCTGATTGAAGATAACACGGCTGCCGTACGGCTCGAAGAGGAACGGCATCTCGCGATAGTTCGCCAGCGCATCGCGCACGGCGTCGTGATCGGCCGTACGGGCGTAGAGCATCAGGAATCCGCCGCCGCCGGCACCGGCGATCTTTCCGCCAAGCGCGCCGGCCTCCAGCGCGGCACGATACATCTCGTCGATCTCCTCATTGCTCACGCCGTTGGCAAGCTGCTTCTTCATCTCCCAGTTCCGATGGAGGGCAGTGCCGATGGCATCGTAGCTTCCGTCGCAGATCGCCGCCTGCACCTCGTGCGCAAGCTCCTTGATCGCGTCGTGAAACGCCAGCGTCTCGCCGATCCGCTCGCGCTGCTGGCTCAGCACGGAGCCGGCCTTGCGCACGATGTTGGTGAAGAACAGGAGAAGGTTCGCCTCCATTCTCCGCTTCAACACCGGCGGCAGCGTGATACGTTCAACGGCCACGGTATCGTCGTCACGGAACTCGAATGCGCAGAGGCCGCCGTACGCCGCGATGTACTGATCCTGCCGGCCGATCGGCTTGCCGAGAATATCGATCTCGATCCGGCAGGCCTCCTGCGCGAGCCGTTCGGAGCCCACCTGCTCCCCCTTCGCCTGGTAGAAGGCATTCAGCAGCCCCACCGTCAGGCTGCTCGAGGAGCCCAGGCCCGATCCCTCGGACGGGATATCGGCCATCATCGCCACCTCGAAGCCGTTGGTCATACCGGTCATCCGCGCCGCCTCGCGCACAAGCTCGTGCTCGATCTCCTCAATGGAGCTCACCACCTCTTTGCGCGAATAGTCGACATAGATCATGTCGTCGTAGCGCGGATTGACGATCACGTAGATGAACTTGTCGATCGCCGTCGAGACCACGTATCCGCCGTTGCGGCGATAGTAGTCCGGCAGGTCGGTGCCGCCGCCGGCGAGGCTGATGCGAAGAGGCGTCTGCGTTATGATCATGCGGTCTGCTGTCGATCACGAAATGAGTTGGGCCTCCGCTTCCGGCAGGCTCAGTTCGAATGGTGCGCCGCGATCCACTCCCGCTCGGCGCGCGCAAGGCTTTCCAGCGTCCCGACGTCGCGCAGATATCCGCGGGTCATCACACCGTTCATTCGCCCGATGAGACGCGGCATCACGTGTCCGCCGAAGTCGTACGGAATGCGATCGGGAACAACGGCATCGAACAGCTCCGGTCGGCCAACGAATACCCCGGCCGAAGCCAGATCGCTCGCAGGTGTCGCCGGCTTCTCCACGAAGCCGACAATGGTTCCGGCGGCATCCAGTTCCACGATGCCGCTCCCCGAAGGATTCTCCGCATGGAACAGCCCCACCGTCAGCGGCGCGGGATGCTCCGTGTTGAAGCGAACCAGATGCGAGAGATCGACATCGGTGAGATTGTCCGCGTAGAGAATCAGGAACTGCTCCTCATCCTGGAAGAAGCCGCGGTTCGCATGGAGCGTTCCGGCGCTTCCAAGAAGCTCCGGCTCCATGACCGTGTGGATGCGAACTGGGCCGGTATGGTTCTCCGCAAAACGGAGCACAGGCTCCGGCAAAAAGTGCAAATTGATCAGCACGTCGGCAACGTCATGCTGCGCGAGCAGATCCATCCACCAGGCCAGCAGCGGCCGCCCGGCGACCGGAACCAGACATTTCGGGATCGAGTCGGTGATCGGCCGCAGGCGCGTGCCAAGCCCGGCTGCAAGGAGTAGAGCCTTCACGAAGTCAATGAATGCGATAATGGTCACGGCATATTCGTCCGCTGCCGCGGGCAGGCTGCACCGAGCGCACGCGCTCCGGCCGGCACGGCGCTGCAGCGCCCGGCATGCCGGCATCGTACGGGGCCGCCGATGATGCTGCGGAGACTGCTGCGATCCGTGCGCCGCACGATACAACTGAGCCCCATGCAGCGCGTTGTGCGCCGCCTGAAACGGCTGGGAGTGCGGTTGAATGAGCTGGATGCACTGGAGATGTTCGGAGGGACCGGCACCTTTCACACGATCGATTATGCGGCGCGCGTACGGAGCCTCGATGCATGGGAGCTGGACCCGACGCGGGCCGCGGAGTTCCGGCGTACTGTGCCGAACGCAAAGATCACCATCACCGATGCGTATCTCGCCGCAAAAAATGCTTCAAAGCGCTACGGGCTGATCGTT
Source organism: Kapaibacterium sp. (SeqCode) (assembly GCA_035549015.1). Lineage (GTDB taxonomy): Bacteria > Bacteroidota > Ignavibacteria > OLB7 > OLB7 > JAFDZV01. The sequence goes on along the minus strand of DASZRW010000149.1, from coordinate 12,542 downwards.
GCCGACAATCCGATGTCCTGGCACGGCGATCACGTGGAGCACTTCGATCTGCTCGGGGAGATCCTTCGCATCGCACAGCCGGACGCCGTGGTCATCCTCAACGTGATCCCGGAGATCACTCCGGCGGCACTGCGCCGGTTCCCCTACCTTTCCAACGAGCGCCAGCGCGAGGCGAGAAGCGCGTTCTATCGCACTGCGACACCCGATTCCATCGGCCGGGAGCAGATCCTGGATGCGTACGCTTCGAGAGCCGCGGCAGCCGGGCGAAGCATCGCATGGAGCTTCTTCGTGCGCCGCCACTTCGTGTTCTACCTCGTGCTCGGACTCGGAACGGCAGCGCCTGCATCGCAGGAACGTGCGGCGGACGGCATCGGCTGATTCCTCAGGCCAGGAAACCCAGCCCGCCGAGAAGCAACGCAGCGGGAAGGATATGCGAGAACATCGGGAGATCCGAGGAGTTGCGGAGATCCACCACCGCACGCCCCGGCCGCACCACGATGGTGCTGAACGGATCGTCGTCGCTGCGCGAGTCGCCAACACGAATCGTTCCAACGCTTCCTTCGGGGAAGATCTTCAGCGCGCCCTCCTCATCCAGCCCGATGCCGGGCAGGGCGCCGCGAGCGCGCCACCAGCGTGCAACATCGCGCGGAAGCGCATGCCAGTAGCCGGTACGCACGCTCATCACGCGGAGGAATTTCTCGTAGACGCCGAAGAACTCCGGCAGCCGCAGATAGTCCGGATGCGTGATCATCATCGCCATGCCGCTGTGCCGCTCGATGAACTGAATCTTGTCCAGCCAGAGCCGGGGCGTACTCTCCGCGAGCGTGGAGACGAGCGTGTGATCCTGCGAGAGCGTGAACGGCAGCTCCGTGAGCCGTCCCAGCTGAAACGGCCAGATGCTCATCGTGCCGCCGGGGATGGTCTCGAACGGATCGGTGTCGAAGAAGGAGGAATCGTACTCTGCCTGGAGCGCCTGCATCCAGTCCGGATGCCGGTGCGTGAACGGCGAGCGGAAGCCGGCGGCTCCCCACTCGCGCAGGTAGGCGTTGATGCGCGTGGCCTGCTCGCCGAAGGACTTGCGGGAGCGGAACAGCTTGCCGTCGTGCTTCAGGCCGTGCACACCGATCTCGAAGCCGCGTTCGCGGAGGTCGTGCATCAGCCCGCGATCCACGCGGTAGTCCTCCGCAACGAAGTTGAACGCGGAGCGGAAGCCGAAGCGTTCCTCCAGATCGGCAACGGCACAGACGAAGTCCTGCCCCACGCTGGATTCGATGTCGTGCGTCAGCACGAAGGCATAGCGCCGGCCCTGCGGCCAGAGAGCCATGTAGGGAAGCTCCGCAACGCCGCGCCGCGCAATCAGGTAACGCAGCATCTCCACCTGGAACCGCACATAGCGATCCTCGATCGGCCAGCGCAACATCGCGTTGTTCCGCTGGCGCGAAAGGAACATTCGCCGCAGCATGGGGCGGAGGGAGACCGGCAGGAGTGGCCGGATGGCACTGTAGTAGAACCGGCGGATGGCGCTGAGGCGCCAGTGCTCCGGCCCGAACTGCCGTTCGGTAAGGATGGTATCAACGAGACTGGTAAGGTCACGGCCGGCATTCAATGCGGGCAATCCATCCAACGCATGAAGTGCGTGATAGATGGCCTGCTGCCAGTCCTCCGCGCTGATTCCCGGATCCAGCAACTGCCAGAGTTTCCAGGGCGCGTTCGGATACTCCATATCGTGATCTCGATGCTCCATGCTGTGTCAGGCAAGGCGCCCGTAGAAGATCTCCCCCACACTCCGGCACACCCATTTGGGCGAGTGCCGCACTATCCCCCCGGCGACGCGGTGGAACAGGCCCGACTCGTGCGAACCGGGGTGATGGTCGCTCATCACCATGAGAGCCGCCTCGTGTTCAACCGTCCCCCAAGCACGCTTGAACTCGCGAAGACTTTCCTGATCCCCTCCGGTCTTTCCCCAATCGAACACCCGGTAGCCACTCCGCGCCCCCCAGACCATCGCATCCCAAAGCAGAGCGTGGTTGGGAGATACGTCCCAGTGTTTCGGTTGTGAAGCCCCGTACTTGAAAACAATTCTGCCGTTCCAGATCAGGAACAGCGCGCCCGCAACGGGACGGCCGTTGTACGATGCAATCGAAACGAATCCGTGTCCGGGCGCAAGCAGGCGTTCTGCAACGAGACGGAAGAAGCGCCTGGGCTGCACGGGAACGCCCTGACGCTGCCGTGTCGCGAGATGAAGGTCGTAGAACGTTTCCAGCGCCCCGGGCGTTGCCGCACGCGCAACCGCAACGCCGGCGCGGCGTGCATGCTCGATCGGCTGGCGCACGCGCGTCCTGTGCATGCGGGCCTCGAGCCCGGTGATATCGGCATCGAGCGGCGTCTCGTGCAGCCACATCGGGCTTCCACGGTACAGCCCGGGACGTTCGTCGAGAAGCCAGGCGATCTCCGCCCGCGCAACGCCGCGTGCAGCCCGCTCGCGATCCAACGCATCCAGCAGATCCGGCAGCCACACCGGATCACCAAGCGGCCGGCAGCGATCGGTGAACGGAAGCGACACAAGCCGATGCCCGCGCAGCGATCCGCGCACCTCCATCACCGGAAGTCCGGCAACGATGGCCTCCCCCTGTTCAAGAGCGACCACGAAGCAGCGGAAGCCGTAGCACTCCGCGATTGCAGTCAGCCACGCCGGATGATGGAAGATGTCCGCCTCCGGCCGCGACTCCAGGAACGCGAGCCATCGCCGGTCGGCCGGGTCCATCTGAATTACCGTTGGGCTCATGCGCGAATCCGGGAGGCTCCTGTTCGTAACGGGCCTCAATCTACGCTATTCCGGCGACCTGTACACCCGCGAGCGCCGTGCCCTGCCAAGGCTACAGGCCGTACGGCCGCGCCTGCCGGACAACGTTCTGCATCCGCATGCTCTCGGTTGCAAAGGCAAGAATGTCATCCACGTTCGTCTGCTCGTTCAGGTACGCCACGTACTCGCGAACGGACTGCTCCATGCTTCGCTTCGGCTCCCACCCCAGCGCGCGGAGCTTCGCGATGTCGCTGCAGGCATGGCGCGTGTCACCGAAGCGATAGCTCCCCGGAAGAAGCGGCTCCAGATCCTCCCGCCCGAACACCCTGGCCACCGTGGCGGCAAGCTGTGCCACTGTCCAGGCCGTGCCGCCGCCAACGTTGAACACCTGGTAGTCCGTGCGGGGATCGTTCATGGCGAGCACGTTCGCATCGATCACATCGTGGATGTTCACGAAGTCGCGGCGCTGCCGGCCGTCCTCGTAGATCGTGGGCGCCTTGCCGAAGTAGTAGTGGAGGGAGAAGATGCGGCATGCGCCGGAGTAGGTGTTGTAGAAGGACTGGCGGGAGCCCTGGACGATGGAGAAGCGGAGCGCGGTGGAGGGGATGGCATACCGGGCCCCGAAGCGCATTGCCTGCTGCTCCTGCGAGAACTTGCTCATCGCATAGGCATTGGCCGGATCGGCATGCGTTTCGGGCGTCCACAGCCACTGCATCGGGCGCCCCCCGGCGTCGCGGAACTCCCAATCGCCCCGCTCCAATTGCTCGGCGGAACGGAACGTCGGTGCAACCACCTCGCCATCGGCGGTGCGATAGAGCCCATCTCCCTGCACGAACTGCGAGGAGGCCACCACCACCTTGCGCACCGGAAGCCCCTCGGCAAGGATGAGCTCGTAGATCATCGCGGTGGAGACGGCGTTCGTGTGAAAGAAGGTGGAGAAGTCCTGCTGATAATCCTGATAGGCGGCGAAGTGAAACACCACATCGGCGCCGCGAAGCGCGCGCTCCATCGCATCGCGATCGCGTACATCCCCTTCGATGAACTCGATCTCCGATGAGAGGTATGCGGGCCTGCCGTTCCGATGCACGCGCTCGGCCAGGTTGTCCAGCACGCGGACGCGATGCCCCAGCGCAAGCAGCCGGTCCGCCAGATGCGACCCGATGAACCCGGCACCGCCGGTGATGAGAACCGTTTCAGGCATGAGTAAATGCAATGAGCGGAAACACGATCCAGGCCGGCACACCGGCACAGCCGCCGGCTGGGAGGCCCGCCCGGCGACCACCTCGTCCTACAACGCCACGACCTCCGTTGTCACCTTCACCTTCACGGCGTGGCGCTCCGGGATGGAACGGATGATGATCGCCCCGGATGCAATGATGGAGCCTGCGCCGATGGAGAGATTGGGCTGCACGAACACACCGGTGCCGAACTTCACTTCGCTCCCAACCGTCACCGCGCCGGATGTGGCACAGTTGGGGCCCGTTGTGATATGCGAACCCCACACGTTATGATGATCGATGCTGTTGTGCGCGCTGATGAAGTTGTTGTCGCCGATGCGCGCCGCAACGCCGATGTGGCACTGGCTGCAGATGATGTTCCCGGTGCCGATCACGGCGCCGCGATTGACCCGCACCGTGGGATCGATCGCATTGATCATCGGGATGCCCAGCTCCGCGCAGCGGTTGAAGAAGCGGACGCGAAGGCCGATGTTGGTGGAGATGGCGATGATCGCGCAATCGAAACGCCGCTCCTTCCAATAGGTCTCCAGCTCGCCGATCGGCCCGATCACCGGCGCGCCGAAGATCTCCGTGCCGTGGAGCTTCGCGTCGTCGTCCACACAGCCGGCGACGCGCACATCGGGATAGTTGAGAAGGATGTCGATCACCTGCATCGCACCGTAGCCTGCGCCGATCACCAGCACGCGCCGCACGGCATCGGGAAGCTCCCCCGGCTTCATCCGCTCGCCGGCCAGACGCCCGGCCGCCTTCAGATATCCCTGCACATCGCTCTCGGTGATGATGCCGTCCGACGGCACCTTCGCGAGATCCACATTGTGCTGCCGCGCAAGCTGCACCGCGCGCTTCGTTGCGCTGAACGCGGCCTCATCGGAGCCCTCGGCCGGCTCCGCGGGAAGGTACCCGGAGCGCACGCGCCCGGCCTCCGCCTCATCGGCCACAACGTAGCCGATCGGCACGTTGAACGCCACCATCGCCCCCTCCGGCTCCACGCGCACAACGAGGCCCGGCGCCTCCGCCTCCACCTCGAAGATCGCCTTGCTGGTCTCCACGGTGCAGAGCACGTCGCCGCGGGATACGCCGGCCCCATCCTCCACCTCCCATCGAACCAGTTTCACCGTCTCGCTGTTCGCGTCGAGCTGCGGTATTACTATGCCTGTCATGCAATGATGTTGATTGTTGATCAGCGATCGATAATGCTCAGCAGAGCATGCTCCAGCCGTTCCGCGTTCGGAAGCATCCGCTCCTCCAGATGCCTCGCCGCCGGAATGATCGTATCCTCCGCCGCCACACGGAGCACCGGTGCGGCCAGCGTCCCGAACAACCGCTCGCTCAGTACGCTCGCAATCTCCGCTCCGATGCCCAGGCGGCCGGTTCCCTCCTCCAGCACGACGACACGCCGCGAGCGGCCGGCGGCCGGCACCATTTCATCGAACGGAAGCGGGGAGAGGCGCCCCAGCACAACCACATCGGTCGTGATCTCGTGCTCGATCAGCATGCGGCGCGCAACATCGAGCGCCAGGCGCGTCGTGCCGCCGTAGGTGATCACCGTTGCATCGGCCCGCCGGAAGCCGGCAAGCGAAAGCGTGATCGTCTCGTACGGTCCGCCGCTCCGCTCCAGCGCGAATCCGTTCATCCTCCCCTCCACAACCTCCGCGAGTTCCTGGCCGTAGAGAAGCTTGTTCTCCACGATCACGGTGGGCACCTCGGACTCGCATATCGCTGTGCGATACATTCGCTCGACATCGTGCAGATGGCTCACCGCAACCACGTCCAGCCCGGGAACGCCAGCCAGATATTTCTCCAGCGACTGGCTGTGCGTGGGACCGTATCCGCGGCCGCCTCCCATCGGGGTACGTATGGTGACCGGAGCGGAGGCCTGCCCGTTGTACATGGCGGCGAACTTCGTCACGTGGTTCAGAATCTGATCGAACGCAAGCGCGATGAAGTCCCCGAACATGATCTCCGCAACCGGACGCAGGCCGCGCATCGCCATGCCGCCGCATATCCCCACGATGGCCGCCTCGCTGATGGGCGTTGCGTGTACGCGGCCGGGCCATCGTGTGGAGAGCCCGCGCGAAATCTTGAACGCGCCTCCGTAGGGATCCAGCAGATCCTCACCGATCAGATGCACACGGTCATCCTCCTCGAAGATCGCATGCAGCGCGCCGTTGATGGCGCCGGCCACGGTACGCATCCCCGGCTGCGCCGGCCTCTGCGCCGAAGTCTCCGTTATCGCCACGATCCTGCCGCCTCCCTCGGCTGCTCGTCCGCCTCGAGCGCGCGCTCCACCGCGGCATCCACCAGAGCACGGCACTCCGCGCCGATGCGTTCCACCGTTCCGGCGTCCAGCCGTGCCTCCGCACGGAGAAGCGGATCGTGCCGGCGGCGTTCCTCGATCTCCGCGGGATCGCGATGGTCATCCCCCTTGCTGTGGGGGGAGAACCGGTACGTGTTGACGATCAGGCATGCGGGACGCACCTCGCCGCGAACCGCCTGGATCATGGCTCCGGCGGCGGCGGCTATCTCCTCCACATCGGTGCTCTCGATCTCCGTGGTCTCGATGCCGAACGCCATGGGGCGCGCCGCAACCGATCCGGCGATCTGCAGATGCGAGGGCGTGCTCTGCGCATACCCGTTGTGCTCCACCACGAAGAGCACCGGCACGCGCCAGAGGCTTGCGATGTTCATGGACTCGTACACCACCCCCTCGCCAAGTGTGCCGTCGCCGAGGAATACCGTTGCAATGCTCCCGCTTCCCTTCAGGCGCTCCGCGAACGCCATGCCGACGGCGTTCGGAACGATCCCCCCCTGCACTCCGTTGGAGTAGAAGTTTCCGCTGCAGAGATGCTGGCTGCCGCTCAGGCCGCCGCAGACTCCGGTGCGCTTCCCCATCAGCTCCGCGATCAACCCGTCCACATCCTGCGTGTATGCGATGTAGTGGCCGTGACAGCGGTGGTTGGAGAAGATGATGTCGCTGCTCCCGAGATGCGTGATGATGCCGGCGGCGTTCGCCTCCTGGCCGATGCAGGTATGCGTTGTACCGCGCAGCTTCCCCTGCGAGAACAGCTCGAGGATGCGTTCCTCGGTCTCGCGAATCAGCCGCATTGTGCGATACAGTTCAACCATGAAGTGCGATGTCAGGGCATGGATGCAATCGCCGCAGGGGCGCGATGCATGCACGCGATGCGGGGATGGAAGGCTATGGGATTCAAACCGTCGCGACAATCGGATAACGGTTCACGGCAATCTACTCTTTCCCGTGCTACCGGCGAGGCGCCGCGGCGCCCTCCACCCGGGCACACGCATCCGCCGTGCCTCACCACGAAACCGCCTCGTTCCTTCGCAGACGCTATGGAACGAGGCGGAATGAATACTTCCCGGTGTCGAGCGGAACGGCTTGCGCGCCGCGCTATGCGTTCTGGTCTTCCCAGACGGCGACGCGCGAGATGGTTTCCAGCAGTTCCACCACCCTGGCTCCCATCTCGCCGCTGTTCACGCCGGAAGTGTTGGAGCGTACGGCGCGCACGAAATCCTCGCACTCCATCCTGAGCGGCTCGTGCTGTTCAAGTTGAAGCACGTGGATATCGCCTGCGGAATAGCCGAGCTTCACGGTATCCGTGTCGCTGACGTTGGTGCGATTGTCGATGCCGTTGTCGAAGCGCTTCACCTTGCCGTCCAGCGCCAGCATCTCATCGTAGACCACGGAGCCTCGTTCGCCGAAGACCTGCATGAGCCGCATCTTGTTGGCGGAGAGCCAGGAGACATGGATATGCGCGGTAGCGCCGCTGGGGAATGCAAGCTCCACGTGTGCGTTGTCGATCATGCCTCGGCGCTTGTAGCTGTCGCCGCGAGCCATCACGCTGGAAGGGGTTTCGTTCAGAAGATGCAGGATGATCGAGCAGTCGTGCGGGGCGAGATCCCAGATCACATCCAGCGCGGGATCCGGCGGTCCGGGGTTGATGCGCGTGGAGGAGATGTGAAACACCGTGCCGAGCACGCCGGCCTGCAGATCGCGCTTCAGGCGGCGAACGCCCGGCGCAAACTGGAAGACATGGCCCACCGAGAGGATCCTGTCCGCGCTCCGGCTCAGTTCCACCAGGTTCCATGCATCGGCCGCGCTCTGCGCCAGCGGCTTCTCCACGAAGACATGCTTGCCGCGCCGGAGAGCCTCGCTCACCAGCGCAACATGTGTGTCAACCGGCGTGGCGATCGCAACGGCATCGATCTCCGGATCGTCCAGAACCTCCGTGAACTGCGTTGTCGTGTGCAGATCGGGATAGGAGTCCAGAATGCTCGCGAGGCGCCCCTCGCGAAGATCACTGACGGTTTTCAGACGAGCACCGGGCACACCGCGGAAGTTGCGCACCAGATTCGGCCCCCAGTAACCGCAGCCAATCAGGCCTAACGTCACCATCTCACGCGCCTCCCTTGCCGAAGAGCACAATCGGAATCGTCTTCAGAAGAATCTTGAAGTCGAGCCATAGCGATTGATTCTGGATATAGTACAGATCGAGAATGATCGAATCGTTGAATGTGACATCGGCACGGTTGCGCCCCAGCACCTGCCAGAGCCCGGTGATGCCGGGCGTGATGTCGAAGCGCTTGCGATGCCACTGGTCGAACTGCTCGTACTCGTACGGCAGGCAGGGCCGGGGGCCGATCATCGACATCTCCCCGCGGAACACATTGATCAGCTGCGGCAGCTCGTCCAGGCTGTAGCGACGGAGCACGGCACCGATCGGCGTGATACGGGGATCGTTCTGAATCTTGATGGTTGCGGCGTTGCCGCGAATGATCTGCTCCACATGATCGCGGTGAAGCTCATCGCTGCGGTTCACCACCATGGTGCGGAACTTGAACCACGTGAACTCGTGGCCGTTCTTGCCGATCACGCGCGAGCGATAGAACACCGGCCCTTCGGAGCCCAGCTTCACGGCCACGGCGATCACCAGAAGCAGCGGCGAGAGGAGCGCGAGGAGGATGGCGGAGCCCATGACGTCCAGGATCCGTTTCGCCGAGCGATGGGACACCTCAAGCGACTGCGGCCTGAGCGTAAGGGAGTCGATGATCGTGAACTCGCTGGTGCCGATCTTGTCGTGAACGATTCGGAAATGGCTGGCGGTGACGGTTACCGGGAGATCGGTGATGCGGCAGAACTCGATGATCTCCAGCAGGCGGCTGTACTCCACGGAGTTGATGGCGATGAAGATCTCCTGCACGCGATACTGATCCACGAATTCCAGCACGTCCGCAACCGGCCCCACCACAGGACGGCCGAGAAGCGAGAGGCCGGCCTTCTTCATGTCGTCGTCCACGAAGCAGACCACCTTGAGCCCCAGCTCCGGAGTCTGCTGGATGCGGGTTGCCAGGTTCTGGCCGGCGGTGCCGGCGCCCACGATCAGCACGCGGCGCGACTGCTGCGTGCCTCCAAGCCGGTTCCGGTCGATCAGGCGCACCACCATCATTCGCACACCGGAGAGAACAAGCCAGCCGCCGGTGGTGAACAGAAGAACGTGCGCACGGCTGTAGTCCAGGATTGCCTTGTCCTTGATGAAGAACAGGGTAATCACCTGAAGAATGCCGAGCCATACCATCCCCTTGCCGAGGGCAACGATCTGGTGCGATCCCGTGGAGAAAACGCGATGGCGGTACAGATTGAGTTCACGGAAGATGACCACCGCGAACAGTGCGAAGAACGCAAAAAAGAGGATCTCGTTGAACTGGACCCTGTACTGTCCCACGCTGCTGCGGATCATAAGAATGATCCCCGCAACCGCAGCCAGGACAACGACATCAAGCGCCGCCAATAGGAGCTTGGTCGTTCCCAACGAACGAATCAGACGCATGTGTGTCCTCTACATGAAGCCCCGGCATGGACCTTGTTGGATGCCATTCCAAGCGGACCCAGACCGTCCCCACATCGAGTCGATGGCGCTGGTGCAGATGCCCCAAACATCTGCAGAGGAACGCGTGCACATCGGAAGCCCCCAAAGCTGCCACATGCTAATCCGTCTACCGCAGGCTGCCCAATCAGCCGCGATATGGAACCGCGAAATCACTCGGAGAAAAAACTCCGATCAAGCGACAAACGACGCCAATGTAGCGTGTTATTCCCGTGCGGGCAGAAAAACCCCGATGTTCAGAGACCGAACCCGATTCACCACTCCCGGGTTCAGACAACGGGATTAGCGACAACAAGAGCAACTGCTACCGTGCCGTAATTGAGAAACGCGTCACCGCAGGGTCTGACGCGAGGCCACAAACATATGAATCATCCGGCTGATTTCATAGAGCACGCTGTGCTGCTTCGGAATGGTGAAATCATGCCGGCGGAACCCCCAGTCGATCGAAGCGATATCCTCCGGCCGGCTCAGGAACTGCAGCAATCCAAGCCGGGCAAGCTCCTCGTCAACCGCCGCCCGGCGGCCGGTGAAGATGCTGTAGGTGGGCACGCCCAGGAGCGCCGATTCGCGGTTCATCGTGCCGCCGCCGCTGATCGCCATGTCCGAGGCATGCAGCAACTGCAATCCGGGGAGCGCGCGCTCCGGGATCGTGACCCGGGCGCGGGCGCCGGCCGGCAGCGAGGAACGCACCAGTTCCCGCTCCAGACGGGTCTTCGGGAGAATCACGAGGTGGTTTTCCGCGTCCATTGCGGCAATGGCGATGGCCCTCCGGCAGATCTCCTCGCTCCGCTCATCGTGGTAGTTGCCGATCAGTCCCGGCGGACGGATCGTCACCAGCCGGTCATCGGGGCCGGCGCCGATCGAGGCTCGAAAGCCGGGATCGGGAACGAAGTCCGTCAGATACATCTGCTCCTTGAACCCGTCGTACCACGACACCTTCTCCACGGGAATGCCTGCCGCGGTAAGCCGCTCGGGCCCCAGCGCACGCGGACAGAACAGACGTGTGGCGAGCCGCCTGAGGATGAACATCTCCGTCCATTCATAATCCAGCATCACGATCTGCGGGATCCGAAGCACCCACGAGGCACAGGCCTGCGTGCGCGATCCGTGGCTCAATGCGAGTTCCGGGCCGAAGGCCCGCACCGCACGGACAAGCTGCCACGTACGCACCGGCAGATTGGCCACCTTGCGAATCTTGCTGCGCCCGGCGTGCGCGCCGACCGGCGTTGCATCCAGACCGAGCTGCGCTACGAGATCCAGCGTCTGTGCGAAGTCGCGGGCGGTGACACGCACGGCCCACCCCTCCGATCGCAGCAGCCTGATCAACGGCGCGAAGAGCGGAACGTGAGGTGAGTTGTCGAGATCGATCCAGAGTCTGGGGTACAATGCCGGTTTTCAAGATGGGTCGCGGTCCGCTTCAAGTTGCACGCCTCAGGTGCCGGGCACCGCAGGACGATCGATATGATACGTCCGCGGTGCGGTTGATGCAAGCGTAAGCATGCGAAGCATGGCAGGATCGTGATATCATCCGAATGCAACGGAATCACCCACGCTCACCCAACCACCGCGATCGCCCGTACACCGCTCAACATGCCCGACGTCACCCGGCAGAAGCACATGCCCGACGCCAGGCCCGAGACGTCCAACCACATCGCATGATCGCCGGCACCCTCCTCCTTCATGGCCAACCGCTGCACAATCTCCCCGCGTTCGTTCAGCAGATCGATGCGCGTTCCACCCTCACTCCCAAGACGGTACCGCAGAAGCACACGCCCGCGGGCAGGGTTCGGCGCCGGCCCCTCCAACGCATACCCGGCAATGCCGGCGACACCAGCCACGCCGGCTGCACGAGCACCCACAGCCGCGTTCGGCGCGTACACGCCACGCAACTCCAGCAGATACTCCCGCACCCATCCCCCCTCAACGCTCTCCGTTGCAAGTGAGTCCACGACTCCGACCGTGTCGCCCACCCACACCGGATCGCCGAACCGCAGCGTGAGCCGCTCGCCGCCACCAAGCAACGCCGCCAGCGAGTCATGCTCCGCGAGCAATGCCGTCACATCCCCCAGTCGCGTGTGCGCCGCCACCACCAGCGGCAACTCCTCGGCGCCGTACGGACGCGTCGTGTCCTCACTCCACACGCCACCTACCTCCCGCTCCACATGGTACCCGCTCCATGCCGTCCCACCGATACGCGTATCCGCCGGATGCGCAAGCGCAAGCAGACGCGCATGGTTGAACGCAAGCGTCCCGTGTGCCATCCCATCCAGCTCGATCACGTAGTGCCCCGCGCTGTCCTTCACCGGTGCCGTGCTCAGCAGATGCACGCTCGTCACATCACCCTGCGGCTGCGTGACGAAGTCCATCCCACGCTCCAGGTCAGCATCGGCAACAACGCCCGAGGCACCATGCACACGCACGAACGCGGACGCCGTGTCCAGCGGCGTGTACGCCGGATAGTACGGAAGGCTCGTGTCCGCTCCCGACACGTCGCTCACGATGCACCGCACGCTGAACGGATGCATCTCTCCCGGCAGATATCCCACACCCGGCTGGTAGTTGTTCGTGATCGTCAGCGTCTGCGTGTTCATCCCGCTC
>DASZRW010000148.1:0-44841 GCA_035549015.1 Kapaibacterium sp. (SeqCode) | reverse complement strand
CGATATCGGCAGAGGACATTGTACCGTCAAGCAGCAGACGGCCGCCTTCGAGGCGCCGTTCCTCCATCTGCTCCCGACTCAGTTTCTGAGGATGCCATGGCATCCGCTCAAATTAACCAACTACAGCAAGTGTCCATAAGGGTAAACGCTTCCAAATGCAAGCCCCATGATCATTATTGTCGCAATGAACAACACCTCTGCCGCCACTCGCGACGGCGTGGAGTAGGCCGCCGATGCGGATTGCGAGCGCTTCGTTGCTGGCCGGAGCCGTCTTCAATCGACGTTGCCGGTTCCGGATATGGTGACGGTGATGGGGCAGGGGGTTTTCGCATGTCAATCACATTGGAACACATTGGAATTGTCGGAGCGTCTCAATATCTTCGCCGCAAGAGGGACATCCCCCGATATTCCACACTGTCATTCCTCTTGTTCCCAAGCAACGACAAAATGTGAGACGTTTCCGGGACATCTCACACGACGGTTTGTGAGGAAATCCGGTCAGCACACTACACGCTTGACAACTTCTACCAGGTATCCTCCACGGATTTCGTGCATCGCTCCGCTCTGAGCCTGCACGAAGGATCAGTGGCGTTTTTCGCCGATGTGCATGGAACGCTGATGCAGCGACGTGCGCTCTCCCGCGCAGGCAGTGGTGCCGCAGGGCACGGTTCGGCAGTTGTGATGGCGTGGCTGAAATCAACAAGATGCCCACAGTAGCACGTTGGAGGAGGTACGATGGCAATGAAACGCAGAGACTTCATTAAGCGAACTGCGCCGGCGGCGCTTCCACTTCTGTTCGGTGGATTCGGGCTGAAAGCATTCGCACGTACGCCGTTCAATTCCCTGCTTGCGGAGGAGCCGAGCAGCTCCGATCGTGTGGTGGTGATGATATATCTGAAGGGAGGAAATGACGGCCTGAATACCGTAATACCGATCGACGGTTATGGTGCCTATGCTGGCGTTCGACCAACCATCGCGATCGACAGGGACGCCATCCTGCCATTGACCGGATCGACTGGATTGCATCCGGCGATGAAAGGCCTTCGCAACCTGTACGAGGCGGGCAAGCTCTGCGTGGTGCAGGGAGTCGGCTATGAAAATCTGCCCTGCTCGCACGCCGCCGCCGAGATGACATGGTTCACTCAGGCGATGATGGTGCCGCCACAGGCTGGATGGGACGATATCTCAACGAGGCCTATCCGGGGACGTTCCCCAGCGCCGAAATCCCACATCCCCTGGCCGTTCGATTCGGCAGCGATATGGCCGGCGCATTTGCCGTCAACCGTGCCAACGTCGCGGTTCCATTCTCCATGGAGAAGTCGTTCTACGAAATCCTGGCTCCGACGCGTCGCAGTTATGCGCCCGCGCTGAAGCGCATCGCCGACGGGACGCCGACTCGATCGGATCAGTATCCCGGGGCGCGCTCCAATTCCCTGGCCGATCAGTTGAACGTGGTGGCCCGTCTGATTGCGGGTGGCTCGAAGACCAGAGTGTATGCGGTTACGTTGGGAGGTTTCGATTCCCATGCGGAGCAGAATAGCGGCAAGGCCGGATGTGCGCCGCACGGCCGCCTTCTCGGCGAACTCTCGACGGCGATCAGTGCGTTTCAGGATGACCTCGCCTTGTTCGGTATCGAGGATCGCGTCATCGGGATGACGTTCTCCGAATTTGGCCGGTCGGTGCGGGAGAATCGCGCCAGGGGAACGGATGACGGCGGCGCCGGGCCGCTGTTCGTCTTTGGAAGCAACGTGCGCCCGGGGCTGCTTGGCTCCAATCCTCTGATCGATGGGAAGGTGCCCGCACGCACCGGAGTGGCGATGCAGTTCGACCTTCGCTCCGTCTATGCGTCGGTGTTGAGCGAGTGGTGCCTTGTACCCGATTCGGCACTTCGCACAATCATCCCCGGTGACGTAAAGCTTCTGCCGATCATCCGCGATGCCGCCACCAGGTCCACGCCGACGCTCGGGACAAACAGTGGTGACGCGCTGCGTTGATCCGGAATCCCGGATGATGCGCGGGATGCGGGTCGCGAAACGTGCCGTGCTCGTATCGTTGTTCCCGGACGGGTCTGCAGACGCAAAACATGTGAACCTTCTCCGGCGGAACGCCGTCGGAGAGTGCTGCCATTCCCGGTTCCGTTCGAGCCGGCATATCCGCGTGCCCCGTTCCCCGGACCCGGCAATGTTCACGTGGGAGCCTGCCCTGGGCTGTGACGGTATGGATCTTCCACCCCATGCCCTATCCTCTTCGAATGCATTGCTGCCTGTGCGGATGCATCACAATCAAAAAACACCTGGCGACGTTCTGCTGACCCGTTGGAGTGGAATGCTGTCGGCCGGGATCCGGTTGTGAACGGACGCGGCTGGTGGAACGCCGATCGGCCGCGGCGTACGGTCGAAGATATCGGAATCTGTAGGGAGGCTCAATATGTGCAGTGTATTCCAACCGCATGCGCTGCGGCTGAGGAATGGTGTACACTTCCGGTATTCAGCCCTGGAATAAAAAATCGTTCCGGTAAATTTGTACTGGCCAAGGCGGGGCCGAATGTTGTAACTTGCGCCCAGTTTGTGAACAACACCGCCACAAGCTGGAATCAATCGCACTCGATAGTAAAAATCCATGGTTGGATGAAGAGCCGAATCCTGTTGCCGTGTATTTCGGGTTGGAGTCTGATTGGCTGCCGAATTCACCGCTGCTCCGGAAGAGAACATTGCCGATGACATACAGATGCATGGAAGCGTGTATGGAATTCCGTAACCGCGGGATCCGCCATTACCTGACGTGAAATCCGCCGTTCGTTCTCCGCAATAACATGCGGCGGACGCCGTGCTCCCATGGCCCGACGGTGCGTCGTGGTGCGAGCCCCGAACCGCCCTATTCGTTGTTGCACGTCGTGTTCCTGTGTATCGACAATGCCGCCCATAGCGCCGGCCGACAGATGCACGGCAGCGTGGTATGCGGACACGCTCCGAGGGCGCACCGCCGTTGCCGGCTCACGAATTCCGTTACCTGGAATATCCAGCCGGCAGATCGGCTTGGAAGGAAATTATCACCAGAGCGATGGTCGCCGGATAGTCGCTCAGCCACAACGCCACAATGCTGGACATTGCGCTTCAATTTCTGAAGGACGAGCTCAACTCGTACATCATCGCGAAAACCGGCTCCAACTCATTCGAGGTGAAGCTGACGAAGATCGTCGATGAGGCGGGCAAGTACGCATTCCCGGATGATACGATCGGGGTTACCCTGATCAATATCGAGGAGGAACGCGTCATGAAGGAGCATCTTCCCAAGCATACCCTGGTAAACGGGCAGCACGTCGTGCTGGAACCGGAGTTGCGGTTGAATCTTCACATCATGGTTGCGCTGAATTTTCAGCAGTACGACCAGGCGTTGAAGTATCTCTCCTACGTGATGACATTCTTCCAGGCGCACTCCGTCTTCGCGCCCGATCATTATCCGGCCCTCGACTCGCGCATCGTGAAACTGATCGCCGAAATTCAGTCGCTCTCCTACGAGCAGCTCAACCAGATATGGGCAAGCCTGGGAGCGAAGCAACTGCCGTGCATGATCTACAAGGTCCGGATGGTAATCCTGCAGGATACCGAGCCTGACACCGTTCAGCCGCCGATAACAACCATAGACACGACCCTGCAAAGCAAATGATTACCAGCTTCCGTACACTTTTCACGGTGCAGGTCTCGCACTCGTACTACAGCGGCACGTGCAGGGACTTCGAGTTCATCGTTCCGCCGGATACGGCCCAGTTGCTGAGGAATGGCAGGCTGCTGACGAAGAACCTGGATGGAATCCAGTACGTGATCTTCGAGGCGGACGAGAATGCTGCGCCGATTGTTCCGATCGATGGACGCACGTTGCGCCTGGGGCTGAAGCTGGTAAATCCATACTTCACCAACTTCAGCATTGTGGATCCGGATTTCGGATCGAAGCTCTGCGTGTACCGGAATATCCCGATACATAACCTGATTCGCTTCCCGGTCTACATGGCGCACGTTGGGAATTTCTTTACACACACGCTGGCAGTGACGGACCGGCCGCTGGCCGTGAGTCTGCTCGATCAAGGCGGCCATGCGGTGCTGGTGGAGAATATCACCGATCCGGACCGGACAACCATTGCGTTCGATCTGCGCGGTCTTCCATCCGGAGGGTACAGCGTTCAGGAGCATGCAGGACTCGTGACCCAGACCACATCCTATTACTCGGACGCAGAGCTGCTGAGCGCCGGTGCGACGATTGTGGTGGAGATCACGATATACTCCAGCCTCTATGGAACGCCCCCCGCATTCGGCATCGACTTCGATGCGAAGGAGGAGGTGTTGAAGTACTATGTAGTCGCCAACAATTACGGCGACACGGATTTCGCTCTTCTCTCGATTACGGACATGGGGTTCACCGAGGACGGACGGGACGAAGTGACATTCGACGCCGTGAATCCGGATGACTTCACGGCAGATGAGCTATCGCCATCACTTCTGACGGGGGACGGTGACAAACTGATCCTCTTCAAGTCGCAGGAGGCGTTGGGGCGCCGGGAACACGGGCCCAAGAAGATTCAGTTGAGCAGAAACGGAGACGTCCTGATCGCTCAACTTCCCCAACCCGGCGCCGACAAGGCAAATGCGGACATGATCATCCACATCTCAAAACCATAGGAATCTCTCTATGCCGACGTACAAGACACCGGATGTGTACGTGGAAGAAATTTCGGTCTTCCCGCCATCCGTCGCAGAAGTTGAAACCGCTATCCCCGCATTCATCGGGTATACGGCAATGGCGAAGAAAGTGGTCGCCGATGATCTTCACCTCAAGCCGACGAAGATCTACTCGCTGAAGGAGTACGAAGCATACTTCGGCTTCCCGGCCGAGGATACGATCAGCGTCTCGGTCACCGTGAATTCCACCACCGGTGTGGGCACCGTGACCAGCTTCACCGAGCCGACGCCCGCATTCCTGCTCTACTACAGCGTGCAGATGTTCTTCGAGAACGGCGGTGGGCAGTGCTACATCACATCGGTGGGAACGTATCCCACTGCCACGGCCGCGGCGCTTGCGGACCTTCAGGCCGGTCTTACCGCCGTCGGAGTGGAGGATGAGCCAACGATGATCGTGATCCCGGAAGCCGTGCAGCTGCTCGGTGCCGATTACTCGACGCTCGTAATGGCCGTTCTTACGCAGTGCGGCAAGCTGGGCGACCGCGTGGGCATTTTCGACATCCACGATGGCGGCGCGAGCCTCGACTCCACCGGCCTCTCCACGAATCGCGGGTATTTCGGAGCGAACAATCTGAAGTACGGTGCAGCCTATTATCCGTTCCTGAAGTCGGCATTGCACTATTACGTCAATGCAAGCGAGACCAATGTGAGCGTGATCGTATCCCCGGCCACGTCGGGAGTTGGCCTGAACACGTTGAAGGCCACGCAGACCGCGGCCTACAACGCCGTGAAGACGGAGCTGAACAACCACTTCGTGACGTTGCCGCCGAGCGGCGCCGTGGCCGGCGTCTACGCAGCGACGGACCAGAGCCGTGGTGTCTGGAAGGCTCCGGCGAACGTGTCGCTTGCCGACGTCGTTGAGCCGGTTATCAGACTGGACAACGCTCATCAGGATGATCTCAACGTGGATGCCACCACCGGCAAGTCCATCAACGCCATCCGTGCGTTCGCAGGAAAGGGGACGCTTGTATGGGGAGCACGCACGCTTGCCGGCAACGACAACGAGTGGCGCTACATCTCCGTGCGTCGCTTCTTCAACATGGTCGAGGAGTCGGTGAAGAAGTCCACCTACTGGGCCGTCTTCGAGCCGAACGATGCCAATACGTGGGTGAAGGTGCGCGGAATGATCGAGAACTACCTCACGCAGAAGTGGCGTGAAGGGGCCCTTGCCGGCGCAACCACAAAGGATGCCTTCTTCGTTCGCTGTGGTCTCGGCACCACGATGAGCGCCCAGGATATCCTCGAGGGAAGAATGAACGTGGAGATCGGTATGGCGGTGGTCCGTCCTGCGGAGTTCATCGTCCTGAAGTTCTCGCACCTGCTTCAGTCGTCGTAACGCGTTACGGCCGCACGTTCTGCGAGGACATTGCCGCCTCGAACGGCGGCAAAGCCGGCAGCGGCAAAGCCGGCAGCGGCAAAGCCGGCTGTGGCCGGCCACAATCAGCTCCCGCCGAGATTGTTCGGCGCGTCGTGCGGCCCAAGGGGCATGCGCGCTGAACTACCGGACGCTCAACAGGACCACAACGAAACGGAACAAGTTTCCGGTTAACAATTCAGGAACTCAGAACTATGCCAGCTCAATATCCAACACCGGCATTTCACTTCACCGTTCAGTGGGGCGGTACGCGTGTCGGCTTCACGGAAGTCTCCGGCCTGACGCAGGAGAATCAGCCGATCGAATATCGCGAAGGATCGTCCCTGGACTATGCCACCATCAAGATGCCCGGGATGCCGAAGAACGGCAACATCACGCTGAAGCGCGGCATCATGAAGGCCGACAACGAATTCGCCAACTGGCTCAGCACCGTGAAGCTCAACACCGTTGAGCGGCGCGATCTCGTGATCAGCCTGCTGAACGAGGAGCATCAGCCGGTGATGACCTACAAGGTGCACAACGCCTTTCCCGTGAAGGTGGAAGGGCCGGGCCTCAAGTCCACCGGCAACGAGGTTGCAATCGAGTCGATCGAACTCGCCCACGAGGGCCTTACCGTTCAGAATGACTAATGGCTAGCTACTATCCACCGGTCGGCTTTCACTTCAAGGTCGAGGTTCTCGGCCTCAGTGCCGACAGCGACATGCGCTTCAGCGAGGTCAGCGGCCTTTCGGTGGAGATCGAGACCGAAGAGCTTGTTGAAGGGGGCGAGAACCGCTTCGTTCAGAAGTATCCCGTCCGGGTGAAGTACCCGGAACTGATACTCAAGCGCGGTCTGCTCGTGAACTCGAAGATCCGGGACTGGATTCAGGACTGCATCGACTCCATCGATATCAGTCCGAAAAATATCGACATCAAACTGCTGAATGCGTCGCACGAGCCGCTCATGACCTGGCACCTGGTGAATGCATATCCAACCAAGTGGAATGTGAGCGATCTGAACGCGACGAACAATGCGGTGGTGATCGAAACGCTCCAGTTCCACTATCAGTATTTCACACTAGACCAGGCATAGCCATGCCGATCATCATTGATGAAGTCGTGATCTCCGTTGAAGTGGGCAACAAGGCGTCCGGCGGTACTGCGTCGACGCCTTCTCCCACCGACGACAAACAGGCAATCGTTGCCGAGTGCGTGGAGCGCGTGCTCGATCTGCTGGCGATGAAGGAGGAGCGCTGAGCGATGGATGAGCGAGGAATGTTGGAGAGGATCAGGATCGATGCGTATTCGAAGCCGGATTATTCCGGCGGCATCGTGGGAACGTTCGAGGCGTTCGTGAACCCGAACGAGCTCACGATCGCCTACGAGATCGAGTACGACAGCGCTCAGGGCTCCGGCACCACGAACAGCCGGATGGAGTTCAAGAAGATGAAGCCGGGCGATTTGACGATCGCCTTCTTTCTCGACGGCACCGGGGCCAACGGCTCCCGTGCGGATGTACAACAGATGGTGGAGGAGTTCCAGACGGTTACTGGATACGACGGCGATATCCATCGCACGAAATATCTCAAGATCGCCTGGGGAACGATAGCGATAAAGAGCTGCGTGTTGAAGAGCGCGTCCATTGCCTACAAGCTCTTCAAGCCTAACGGCATTCCGTTGCGTGCAGTGATCACGGCGGTGTTCACCGAAAATTCGGATGACCAGACCCGCGTGGCCAAGGCACAGGATGAGTCGCCGGACCTCACGCACGTTCGCCTTATCCGGGGAGGGGACACGCTTCCGGCCCTCTGCTATCAGATCTACGGCGACCCCGGGTATTATCTGGACGTTGCCCGCGCAAATCGCATCGACAATTTCCGGAATCTGGTTCCGGGCACCCGTGTATTCTTTCCACCGCTGGAGAAGTAGCCATCGCCGAGCAACGAACATTACCGATTCCTGCCGCTCATCGTGAGTTCACGGTGAAGGTCAGTGGAACTGTGGTGGCACGCGAACACCAGTTACTGGGAGCGTATGTCACGAAGCCGATCAACAGGATTGCTGCGGCACGCCTCGTGTATTACGATGGCGTTGCATCGAAAAGCGATTTCCCGCTGAGCAACGACGACATGTTCAAGCCGGGGGCCGAGATCGAAATACTGGCCGGCTCCGGCGACAACCCGGAATCGATCTTCAAGGGGATCGTGGTGCGCCAGAGCCTGAAAGTGCGCGATGCCAGCGGACCCCAGCTTATCGTGGAGTGCCGGCACAAGGCCGTGAAGCTCACCGATGGCCGGAAGGACGCCTACTACTTCGACAAGACGGACAGCGACATCATCGGTTCGCTGCTCTCGAATGCGGGGGTCTCCGCCGATGTGGAGAGCACCTCCGTGACGCACAAGCAGCAGGTGCAGTATCGATGCACGGACTGGGACTTTCTCCTTACCCGCGCCGAGGCAAACGGCAGGATCGTGCTGACCAACGACGACAAGGTTGCCGTGAAGGCTCCGTCGTTCAGCGGTAGCCCGGTCTGTACGCTCCTCTACGGCGCCACCATCATCGAGATGGATATGGAGATGGATGCCCGCGGACAGTACAGCGCCGTGAAGAGCTACACGTGGGATGCCTCGCAGCAGAGCGTGCAGGAGAAGGAGGCGGCGGATCCGGGGGTGACGACTCCCGGCAACATCACCAGCGACGACCTCGCGGACGTGGTGGGGCTGGATCACTTCGAACTGGATCACGCAACGATCACCGTGGAGGAGGCGCAGGCCTGGGCCGATGCCGCATGGCTGAAGTCCAGGATGAACAAGGTGACCGGGAGGATAAAGTGCGAAGGGATCGCCTCGGTGAATCCGGGGGACATCGTGAAGCTGGATGGTGTGGGCGACCGCTTCAACGGCAACGCGTTCGTAACCGGCGTACGCCAGGATCTGGATCTGGTGCAGGGATGGAAGACCCACATTCAGTTCGGCAACACGGGCGCATGGCTGGCGCAGGAGGAGGATGTGTCGGAGCGGAAGGCGTCGGCACTGCTTCCCGGGATCAACGGCCTGCAGATTGGAGTGGTGGTCAGCAACGAGGACCCCGACGGTGAGGACCGTGTGCGTGTACGCATGCCGCTGGTAAGTCCGGATGATGACGGCACGTGGGCCCGCGTTGCGTCGCTCGATGCCGGAAAGGACCGCGGATACTTCTTCCGGCCGGAGATCGGAGACGAGGTGGTGCTTGGGTTCCTGAACGACGATCCGCGCCAGGCGGTGATTCTGGGCATGCTCAACAGCAGCGCCAATCCGGCTCCGTTGAAGGGCTCCAACGACAACAACGAGAAGGTCTATCAGAGCCGGTCGAAGATGAAGTTCTATTTCAACGACGAGAAGAAGATCGCCAGCCTGGAGACTCCCGCGGGAAACAAGCTCACGCTGACCGAGGAGGACAAGGCGATCACCATCGTCGATCAGAACGGCAACAAGATCGAGATGAACCAGGATGGCATCAGGATCGAAAGCCAGAAGGCGATCGAACTGAAGGCGGGGACCGAAGTGAAGATGGAGTCCGGCACCAGCTTCGGCGTGAAGGGGGGAACCGATCTGAAGATGGAGGGAGCGTCGAGCGCGGAGCTCTCCAGTTCCGCAACCACGAAGGTGAAGGGGAGCATGGTGCAGTTGAACTGAGAGAATCAGGAATTACGATGTAAGAGGTGCGCATTGGAAATTCCCGGCTCGTAATTCCTGATGGATCGTCCGATTGCCGACGACCAACAAATAACCATCCACACGGAGCTTGTTCAATGCCGGCAGCGGCGCGAGTTGGAGACACATCGAATCATGGCGGCACGATCGTTGGCCCGGGCATGCCCACGGTCATGATCGGAGGGATGCCGGCAGCGGTGGCGGGCGACATGCACGTCTGCGCGCTTCCGCCCAACGGACACCAGCCAACCGCCAGCGCCTTCCCGAGCGGGAGTGCGGCCGTGCTCATCGGGGGGAAGCCGGCGCTGCGGACCACGGACGCCTGCATCTGCGGCGCCATGGCGGCCGTGGGGGAGCCTACGGTGATCATCAATTGAGGAGCGGATCTTCGCATGGACCAGAACGATTCAACCACCTATACATCATTTCTCGGGACAGGCTGGAGTTTCCCGCCGGAGTTCCTTTCCGCCGCCGGCGAGGTTGCGATGACTTCCGACGAGGACGACATCCAGTCCAGTCTCAAGATTCTGTTCGGTACGTCGTTGGGCGAGCGCTTTCTGCATCCGAAGTACGGTCTCGACATGCGCGACCTCGTCTTCGAGCCGATGGCCACAACGACGAAGACTCTTCTCAAGGACCGGATCAGGACGGCGATTCTGATTTACGAACCCCGGATCAATCTCGTGACGCTGGATATCGATACCTCCAACCTGAACGAAGGGCGGGTGGTGTTGTTCCTTGATTACGTGGTGCGGTCCACGAACTCCCGATTCAATCTGGTCTATCCGTTCAACATCACCGATGGCAATGAGTTGAGGATTGCTCTCGGTACTCTGCGCGATTGGGAGCTCCATGGCTGACAAGGACATCATTCAGAACATGATCGAAGAGCTTGGGCAAAGCCAGGCGGAGCGTGCGGCAAAGGAGTTGGGCGTTCACTATGCCGATCTCGATGAACGCACGAGCGCGGACCTGCTGCTCTTCGCGACGCATCTCTCGCCGCTGATCAGGTTTTATCCCGCGGACGGTGGCGGTCCCACCACGTGGGCTCCGTTCTTCACCCTCCCCGGATCGGCGGATGCCATCGTGGAGCAGACGGACGGCCAGATGACGCCGCACCTTGCGCTCTACCTCGCATTTCTGAAGCTCTACCAGCAGCCGCAGGAACTGCTCAACGGCATCACCGGCCGGCATCTCGACTTCTATTACCGGGATGTACTCCGTCTCTCGGAAAAGGCTGCCGTGCCCGATCGCGCGCACGTCGTGCTGGAGTTGAAGAAGGGAGCGCAGCCTGTTCAGGTTGGGCCGGACAATCTCCTGACCGCCGGCAAGGATGCCACGGGTGTGGAGCTGACCTATGCGCCGGTGCGCGAGACCATCGCCAACACTGCGAGCGTGAGCGCGCTCCGTTCTACCTATCTGGACAGAACCGGCCGGGGAACCATCAGGCATGCACCGATTGCAAACTCCGCCGATGGCCTTGGAGGAACGTTCGCCTCAGGCGATGTGAAGTGGCCCGGCTTCGGCGGCCCGGAACTTCCCGCCGCGGAAGTGGGCTTCGCGCTTGCATCACCGGTGCTGCGCATGCAGGAGGGGACGCGCACGGTAACGATGCAGCTTGCGCTCGGCAATCTGGATGCCCAGCATATGAACGCCGCCTCGCTGCAGCATGCGTTCGATGTCTACATCACCGGCCCGAAGAAATGGATGGGACCGCTTCCGGTGTCGGTCGCGCTGAGAAGCGGCGGCATCCTGGAGTTCCGGTTTACCGTGGGGGAGACCGATCCGGCGGTAGTGGATTACAGCTCCGCCGTGCATGGGTACGCCTATGCTGCGCAGGCGCCCGTTGTGCAGGCGATGCTGCGCACTGACAATGCGGCCATCGGCTATCTCGATTTCCAGAATGTGAGAGTGTTGAGCGCGCAGATCTCCGTGGACGTGGCGAACGTGAAGTCGCTGGCACTGGAGAGCGATGCCGGCAGTCTGGATCCGAAGAAGGCCTTCCTTCCATTCGGACCGCAGCCAACGGCAGGCTCGCGTTTCATGGTGGGATACTCGGAGGCGCTCACGAAGAAACTCTCCAGCGTGAGCATTTCCATCGATTGGAAGGATATACCCACCAGTGGGAATTTCGCGTCCTATTATTCGGGATATAATCTCCGCCAGGTCAACAACGCCTACTTCACCGCCGGCGTGAAATTCCGGGACGGAGGGGGGCACGAGTTCGCTGCGAGCCAGGGGTTGTTCGATTCCTCGAACGCGCTCCGTACCCGGGTATTCAGCTTCTCGCCAAGTGTGCCGCGAACGGCCACGCCGGTGACGTTCGATCAGAGGATATATGCCCTGGCCGTGGCGGGGAGCAGCGTTGCGCTTCGCGAGGCGGAGAGTCTGGTGCGGCGCATGCCGGTGATGGCGCCGGCGAAGACAAATCCCACTCCGCTGCGCGAGGGATATATCACGTTCGCATTGGATCGTGACTTCCTTCACTCTACCTACCGGCAGGTATTTCTGTCCAACGTGTTGAAGGTCGCGAAGGATGGAGGAACGTTGCCGGCGCTCAACGAGCCCTACACGCCGGCCGTGCAGGGGATCTCGCTTTCGTACAGCGCGCATGCGGACCGGGTGAATATCGCATCCACGGCACTCGATGACTTCGCCGGCGGCGAGATTCAGTTCTACCACATCACGCCATCCGGTCCGCGGCGCGAGCACGGATACCTGCGCCGGCAGTTGGAAGTGGTTGCCGATCGGATCGTGACCATGCTTCCCGACTATCACTACGAAGGGGAGCTGTTGATCGGGCTGGCCGGTCTGCATGCCGGCGACAGCGTAAGCCTGCTGTTCCAGCTTGCAGAGGGGAGCGCCGACCCGGACCTCCTGGCACAGTCTGCCGAATGGTCCGTCCTCTGCGACAACCATTGGCAGCCGGTGAGCTCCGGAGGGCTCGCGCTGGACACCACCAACAGGCTGCGTGCAAGCGGCATCGTGACGCTTGTTGTTCCCACGGATGCCACAGCGGACAACACGGTGCTTCCGGCCGGCCTGATCTGGATCAGGGCCGGGTTGCGCACCACGGTGACCGCGGCCTGCCGGATGATCGATGTGCTTGCCAATGCGATCGAGGTACGGTTCGTGGAGAGTGGCAACGACACACTGCACCTGGCGAGCGCATTGCCGGCGGGGAGCATCAAGGCTCTGAAGAAGGGGCTCACGGCCGTCAAGTCCGTGTCGCAGCCGTATGCATCGTTCGGCGGCAGCATGAAGGAAGCCGGGAGCGTCTTCAGCACGCGGGTGTCCGAGCGGTTGCGGCACAAGAACCGTTGCATCACGCCGTGGGACTATGAACGGGTGATCCTGGAGGCCTTCCCGAACATTCATCGCGTGAAGTGCATACCGCATGCGAAGGAGGGGTCCTGGCGTGCGCCGGGGCACGTGCTGATCGTTCTCGTGCCCGATCTCAGGAACAGGAACGCGATCGATCCGCTGGAGCCGCGTGTAGATGCCGGCACCATCGACGTGATCACGCAGCATGCTTCCGCGCATGCCGGCATGGGAGTGAACGTGAAGGTGACCAACCCGCGCTATCAGAAGATCCGCCTGGATTTCAAGGTGCGGTTCCATGCGGGGCACGAGTTCAACTACTACCGGAATGCGTTGGAGGGTGAGCTGATCCGGGCTCTCTCGCCGTGGGCATTCGATGCGGCTCGCGAGATCGCCTTCGGCGGCACGATCTACAAATCCGTGCTGCTGGATATCGTCGAGGATCTTCCCTACGTGGACTACGTCACGGACTTCAGGATGTACAGCTACAGGGGCGATCGCCGGAATCTCGTGGACCGTGCGGAGGTTCACGCCGATACTCCGGATATGGTGCTCGTGTCCGACAGCAGCCATACCATCGTTGAAATCCCTCTCTAGGGACACTACCACTACATCATGCTTTCAGAACTCACGATCCCGAGAAAGAGGCAGACCGCCGCGTTGAATACGGGCAACGCTGCGCTGGACCACGAGCGTCTGTTCGTTGCGGGGCTTCAACAGGTGGAGCTTCTGGCGCGGCGGCTCTGGAACGATTACAACGTTCACGATCCCGGCATCACCATTCTGGAACTGCTCTGCTATGCGCTGACCGATCTCGGCTACAGAGCGTCTTCCTCGATGAAGGATATTCTCGCGGGGCCCGGCGACAACGCCGCACACATGCGGAGCCAGTTCTTCACCGCTCGCCAGATTCTTCCCAACCGCGCGCTCACCGTTGCGGACTATCGCAAACTGCTGATCGATGTGGTGGGGGTGCAGAACGCCTGGATACTCCCCACCACGCAGACGTTGTATGCGGACACCATTCACGGTCTGTTGCTCGCCTCACGGCCGGCCGGGAGCCCGGGAATCGTGGATGTGAACCTGGCGGGGCTGTACGACGTAGTGGTGGAGTTCACGGACGATATCACCACATCGGCCGCCGAGGATGCCGTCAAGGCTCGGGTGATGGAGCGCCTGCAGGCCAACCGCAATCTCTGCGAGGATTTCCTGAGCGTTCGCGGCGTCACCTCGCAGCGATTCGTACTCTGCTGCGAGCTGGAGCTTGCGCCGGATGCCGATCTGGTGGAGGTGAACGCGCAGGCGTTGTTTCAGGTGGAGGAGTACCTGGCGCCGCCGGTACGGCTGCATTCGCTGAGCGAGATGATGTCGCGCACCCATGCGGACGGCACGCCCTACACTGCCGATCAGATCTTCGACGGCCCGCTCCTGGATCATGGCTTCATTCCGGACGATGAGCTGGAGGCCTCGGCGCTTCGCACGGAGATCCGCCTCTCCGATATCATCAGCATCATCATGGATATCGAAGGGGTTCGCGCCGTACGCGATATCGTGATCGCGCCGGAAGGCTCGCCGCCGTTGAAGAACAAGTGGGTGATAAGTGTGCCGGAGGGAGTGCAGGCGCTGCTGAGCAGGGATACGTGGCGCATCGTTTCCTACAAGCGCTCCATGCCGTTCGTCGGGGACCACGCCGCCGTGCTTGCACGCTGGAATGCGCTTGCCGCAGCGAACGCAAAGGTTCTGAGAGATGACGATCTGGATATTCCGCTCGGAACGTATCGCGATCTGAAAAGCTACTACTCCTTCCAGAATCATTTCCCCGAGGTGTACGGCATCAGCCCGGCCGGGCCCGGCGGCATGGCCGATGCGCGCCACCAGGCACTCGCGCTTCAGTTGAAGGGATACCTGGTCTTCTTCGATCAGATCATGGCGGACTTCTGCGCGCAGTTGAGCCATGCGAGCGATCTCTTCTCCACCGATCCCTCCACGACGCGTACATACTTTCATCAGGTGGTGGAATCGTTCACGGACTATGCGAGGATGTACGTTCCGTCGCTCTCCGCCATGGAGGCCGGCATCGAGACGGCGACGGACGATCCGGACGGACTTGTCGAGCGGCGGAACCGGTTCCTGGATCACATGATCGCGCGGTTCGCGGAGCGCTTCCACGACTTCGCCCACATGATGCAGAACGAGTTCGGTGCCACTGCGAGCGACCTGATTCAGTACAAGTGCAGTTTCCTCGCCGACTATCCGGCCATCAGCCGCGATCGCTCCTCGGCCTACAACTACACGCTGCAGGCGGCGGGCGATCTGTGGGGCAGCGCGAACATCTCCGGATTGGAACGGCGAATCGCGGCGCTGCTCGGTATCCGGGATTCCACCCGGCGAAATCTCAGTGATATCGGAACGGAGCCGACGCCCGGCAACGAAGGGATGTATCTGGTGGAGAATATTCTGCTCCGCCCCGAAGGGCACGATCCGTTCCTCCCGATCTGTCCGGATCCCAACTGCAGGGAATGCTTCGACGAGGATCCGTATTCATATCGCATCCATGTGATCCTTCCGGCATACGACTGCCGCTTCTCCGACATCGAGTTCCGCCGCTGGGCGGAGCGCGTGATCCGCGAGGAGACGCCGGCGCATATCATGCCGAAGATCTGCTGGATCGATCAGGATGACATGACGGAGCTCGAGGCGTGTTATCGCGATTGGGTGTATCTGAAATCCGGAGCCGACGCGTCGAACCGGGCGGCGAAGCTCGCGGCGTTCATCGATGTGCTGTACCGCGAGAAGAATGTATATCCCGCGCAGAGTCTGCATGAATGCGACGGCGCGGATCCCGACCAGAAATTTATCCTGGGCCAGTCTGCACTCGGCACCATGTAGTACCACCATCATCAGCGATTGATCAGCATGACACCGATATTCAAGAGCCTCGAGCAGATCTCGACCGGATATACCGTGTTCGAGAAGGACCAGGTGCTGACGCACGAGCAGTTGAACAGCCTGGCCGATTACGCGGACGATCAGATCCGTTTGACGCGCGTGAAATTGCTTGGCGTAGGGTTGGCCTGCGGCCTTCGCGTTTCACTTGCCAATGCTACCGTATCGGTGACCCGCGGTGTTGGCGTAACCACCGACGGCGATCTGCTCTATCTGGATGCCGACACGAACTACGTACAGTTCAAGGCGTACGATGCCTCCTATCCGGCCTATGCTCCGCTCTATCAGAACGGTGATATCAACGGCACGAAGCTGCCGGCGTATGAGCTGCTGACCGCTGGAGTTACCGATGCCGACGCTCACCCGTTGAGCAGCTTCACCAGCCTCACAACCAGGAATCTTACCGCGATGACCGCTCTCCTTCTGATGGAGAGCTATGTGAAGGATGACGATCTCTGCTCCGGTGTCGACTGCGACAATCTCGGCAACACGGCGCTCAACACAGCGAAGTTGATTCTGATCGACACCGCGAACGTTGCCGCGTTCCTGGAGAATGTGCCGACGGCCCGTTCCCTGGTTGCGAGCCTGCCGTTCGTGGTGCCGGAACGTCCGGTTCTGCAACCCTCGATCAACACTCCCTCCGGAATCGCCGGCATGTACCGGGCTGTCTGCACCAGAGTCCACAACAACCTGGTGACGGCATTGGGCGGGATCTATACCGCCTGCCTGCCGGTGATCGGCGGCGTCTTCTCCGCCGATCCGGCCAGCGCATGGTCCGCAAAGCTGAACCAGTATCACACGACGTTCGCCACCACCGACGGGTTCATCCAGTATTACTACGACTTCCTGAAGGATGTGGTGGAGACCTACAACACGTTCCGCGATCTGATGTTCGAGGACAGCAGCTGGTGCTCGCCGAACGCGGCGAGTTTCCCGAAGCATCTGCTGCTGGGAAATCTGGCGACGAACCCGCAGGCGCCCGATGCGAATCGTACCGGCTTCTATCCCTCGCCGATTACGAGCCGCGCGTCGAAGGAGCTGGACCATGCGCGGTTCCTGCTCCGGAAGATCGATTCGCTCATCAATCTGTTCAACCCTGCGCCGCTCAGCAGCACGAAGATCACGCCGAGCGCCTTCGAGGATGCGGCGCTGGAGGAGCGTGCAATCCCGTACTACTATCCGGTGAGCAGTGTCCCGTTCAACTGGAGCTATCGTCTGTACCGGCGCGGCGCGGAGGACTTCAGCTACAGCTACAATGCGGGTGTCGGCTACACTCCCCACGGCGGGGCGGCGGATCCGTTTCATTCGCAGATCGGGCCGTACTCCTTCTTCCGCATCGAAGGGCATATCGGCAGGCAGATTTCGGCGGTGCTCGCCGATCTGAAGCTGCAGATCAAGACGAACAACATTCCGATCGCGGTGCGTGCCATCATGGCCGGCTCCGACGTGACGCAGATCACCGTGAAGCCGGTGCGCTATACCGACCTGCACAGCATCCACTACGTGCTCCGGCAGGATCTGGCGTACCAACTGGATGACGTGACTCGCTTCAGCACCACGTTCAAGAACAAGATCTATGCGGAGCCTGCCACGGCCACGACATCGCCCGAGGATTGCGACTGCCCGTCGATCCGCGGGCTCGCGGACACCACGAGCGTTGATGTGGTGAATCGTGCAACGGCCGTCCGGGCGCAGCTGGATCGTCCGTATCCGTTGTACGCCGCCGATGCCACGTGGCAGGACGGCCTGAAGAACACGATGCTGACGGCCGGGCAGTTCAAGGCGAATCTGGGGGCGGTGGTGAAGACGGATTTCACGACGCCGTACGACGCCATCATCTCCAGCCCGCATGCCACGCTCCTGCCGCTGCTGGACGGCATCATCAAGAAGAAGGACGATCACGAGAACACGAAGCTGCTGATGAGCAACTTCATCGACGGCAACCCGGGCATAGAGCATTACGCGGGCGTGCTGCGCGGCGGCACGTTCATCCTCGTGTACGATACGAACAACAATGTCGTCGCGGACTTCATGGTTCCCTATTACATACCAGAACAGGAGGATGCCACCGTGGATGAACCACCTATCGTGCGGCCCAGCATCAAGCCGGACTATATCCTGGACAACGGCATCAAGGTGCAGCCCTCGCGTACCACCTTCGTTACCGGAAAACTCGATGCGCATGCGGCCTCGATCAACACCACCATCGGCACCCTCGTGGACAACAAGCTGGCCGTACACACGGCCACGCTGGATGGCAAGCTTGCCGTGCAGGATCAGAAGGTCGATTCCTACAGTACCTTCCAGGGGAACTACGTAAACCTGTTCCAGTCCTCGCTCGGCATGCTCGGCGCCACGGTGCCGAGGGTAGATCAGTCGAAGGTGAGCTCCGCGATGGACACGTTGACGTCGAGCGATTCCGGGCTGATCAAGGCCGTACGCGACATTGCAACCGGCCAGGTGGATCTGACGGCGGCCACGCAGAACATCGCAACGGGGCAGGCCAACCTGACGGCGGCCACACAGAGCATCGCCACCGGCACGCAGAACATTGCATCGGGCCAGGTGAATCTGACCGCGGCCACGCAGAGCATCGCCACCGGCACGCAGAGCATTGCATCGGGCCAGGCGGGTCTTGCCTCTGCGGTGGCCGGCATCGCCTCCAAGGATTCCGAGCTGACGCGGGCGCTGCAGGGAGTTGCCACGAACACCGGCAGCATCGCCGGCGGGCAGGCGGAATTGACGGCCGCAACCCAGAGCGTTGCCGCAAGCACGCAGAGCGTGGCGGACAGCCAGGCCGCGCTTACCGCGGCGACCCAGAACGTCGCAACGAACACCGGCAACCTCGCCACGAGCACCGGCACCATCGCCACGAACACCGGCACGATTGCGACCAACACCGGCACCATTGCCACCAGCACCGGAACCGTTGCCGCGAACACCGGCACGATTGCGACCAACACCGGCACCATTGCCACCAGCAATCAGAGCATCGCGGCGAGCGAGCAGAGCATCGCGACGAGCAATCAGGCCATTGCCACGAGCAACCAGAGCATTGCCACGAACACCGGAACCATCGGCACCAACACCGGTACCATCGCCACGAACACCGGAACCATCGGAGCCAACACCGGTACGATTGCAACCAACACCGGCAACATCGCCGGGAGTACGGCGAACATCGCCACGAGCAACCAGAACATCGCCACGAACACCGGAACCATCGGCACCAACACCGGCACGATCGCCACGAATACGGGAACGATCGCCACGAACACGGGAACGATCGGGGCCAACACCGGGGCCATCGCCACGAGCGCGGACAAGATCGCCACGAGCAACCAGAGCATCGCCACGAACACCGGGACGATCGGAACCAACACCGGAACGATTGCTGCGAACACCGGCACCATCGGGGCGAACACGGGAGCGATTGCAACCAACACCGGGAACATCGCCACGAACACATCGAGCATCGCGACGAGCAATCAGACCATCGCCACGAGCAATCAGAGCATCGCCACGAACACGTCGAGTATCGCGACGAGCAATCAGAGTATCGCGACCAGCGAGTCGTCGATGGTTCAACCGATGCGCGACATGGCCGGCAACGAGGCGGGCGTGGCAAATGCTGCGCAGAACATCGCCGCGGCCACGCAGGCGCTCGTTACCGGCCAGGCGGACCTGACGCAGGCGGTCACCGACATCAATGTGGGCGGCGGCGGAGGAGCCGGCGATGGAGGCGATCCCGCGATCAGCGATGAATACCTGAGCATGAAGGTGGCGGAGGTGATGGCGCTTGCCAGGAAGATCACGGTGCTGACGCGGAAGACCGCGGATGCTGCCGAGGACAGCCTGCGTGAGAAGTACAGTGCCGATGAAGACCAGGCGGAGATCGATCTGGGCGATGCAGTATGCGACGTGATCGAATACTTCATCGACAATCGGATGCAGGTGGCCGCCGGAACCGATCAGGCGAAGGCCGTGGATACCATCACACCGCAGCTCATCTGGATCGGCGACAAGCCTGCCCACGATGGGTTCCGGCAACGGATGCAGTCGCTTATCGACCGCAGCGGCGACGCCACGGTGACCGACGCCGCCAACAAGATGATGACCATCGTTTCGTAACGGAGCATCGATGCCCAGCGCTCCGCACAGGATCAGACGACAACGCTGGGTGGTGAAGGTTCCCGCTGAGCCGGGCGCCTTCACCATCCGGCAGAGTATGCGGCACGAGATGCAGGATGCGCTGCAGGCCGCGATCGAGCGGGCGCTGGACGAGGCAGGCATTGCCGATGACGTGCTCCATCTCTCCCACCTGGAACTCCGGCTGCAGTTGCCCACGGTGAAGGATCTCCGCAGCGACCTGCCCGATCTCGTCTATCAGGAAATGCGGGAGCAGCTCCGGACAATCGTTGAACGGAATGCGGCGGGGGAGAAGCAGGATGTGGTTGTGGGGGAGCAGACGCAGGCCGGGAGCGAGTTGCAGAGGCTGCTTCACTACCTGCGCACCGGCAGGCTTCACTGGAGCGCCGCAGGCGATCTGAATGCCGGCACACCGGCGCTGCTCGCGGGTGTCTGCCGCAGCGAGCTTCGCCGCCTTGCCGCCATGCTGCGCGAGGGGTCGGCTGCGGCCGCCGGCAACGTGGAGGCGTTTCTCTACCGGCTGATGCAGCTTCTCTCCCGGGACGATGCGGGTGAATTCGTACGGCATCTGTGGAACGGCCTGCCGGATGCCGGCCTGCCGGATGCCGGGATGCCGGCCGCTGCAGCGCCGGAATGGGAACGCATCGAGCCGATGCTGGCGCAACTGCGCGGCTCCGGCACGCGGCACGAACTTCTCGAGACGCTGGCCGCGCACCTTGCCGACGGCCTGCATGCTGCGGAGGTGCGGAGGCCATTGCGGTATCCGATACAACTGACAGATGCGAATGCCCTGCTCGCAGAGCTTCGGGGGATGATTGAAGGGGGGAGGCCGGAATCGTTCCAGGCTCTGATCAACGGCATCCCGCCGGAATGGCTGGAGCGCCTGGGTTCGTTGCCAGGCGGCGTTGAACCAGAGGCATCGAACCGTGAGGATCGAATCCGGTTTGTGGCAAGGCTGCTCGCGCTCTGGATTGCCGACCTCCAGGGCCGGCCGGGCGTGACAGCCGCTGCCGGGGCCGTGCAGCGAATGCTGGCTGAGCTGGCGCGGGAAGATGCGTCCCGCATGCGCGAGGCGATGATACAGGAGAGTGCCGTGCAATGGCGCGGCGCTGTTGAGCGTTTGGTTGCCGCAATGGAAGCAGCCCGGGAGATTCTCGGCGATGACGTCGTGCGCCGGGCCGCTGCCGGGGTGATCGTTGCCGCCCTGCATGCCGGCGCGAGCCCTGCCACTCCGGACGCCGCCCCGATTGTTCGCACGCTTCTGGATGCACGTGGGCGGAGCGTCCTGGCTCGCTGGCTTCGGCAGGAGCCAGGGCTTCCTGCGTTGCTGGCCGGGCTGGAGCATGCCGTGCACGGGGAGGGAGCGGCGGAGGGGAGCAGCCCGGTGATGCCGGCAGGCGATCCCCGCGATCCGGCGCCGTACGAGGAGCGCAACGGAGCCAGGGCTGCGGACGGCGACCGGTATGACGACCAGGGTGCAGAGTATTCGCTCATGGTTCATCATGCAGGTCTGGTTCTGCTGCATCCGTTCCTTCCATCGTTCTTCAGGAACCTCGGGCTGATCGGCGCCGGAGAGAAGGCCATACCTGCCGGGCAGGCAGCACGCGCCGTGGCGCTGCTTCATCTGCTTGCCACCGGCCGCGACGAGGCGTTCGAGTTCGAGATCGGTTTCGGCAAGGTGCTGCTTGGCCTTGCTCCGGAGACGCCGGTGCCGGTATCTGCCGGGCTTGTCGGGCCGGAGGATATCGAGGAGGCGGAGGCATTGCTCGGATCGGTGATCGAACATTGGAGCATACTCAAGGGAACGTCCATCACGGCACTCCGCACATCGTTTCTCCAACGCAACGGATTGCTTCGCCGGCAGGGAGCGGGGTGGAGCCTGCATGTGGAGCCTGCCTACTTCGACATGCTGCTCAATCAGTTACCCTGGGGCATCAGCATCATTTCACTGCCGTGGATGGCGGCGCCGGTCTTTGTTGAATGGGAGAGCCCGTGAACGAACATGTCGAGGATCTGGAGCGTGAACTGGAATGGTGCGCTCGGTTGTTGAATGCCCGTTTGAAATCGTACTTCCAATCGGACGGAAGCAGCCGGACCATCGAGCCGGTATTGCCACCGGAGCCGGGAGGAAGCACGTACGGCAGCTTTGTCGCGGAGCACGGGCTTTCGGCCGCCGAGCGTCTGCTGTTGATCCTTTCGATGATACCGCACATCCGGCCGCAGATGCTGGATGCGCTCTGGATCAAGAACGAGGCCACCGATCGCGGCTGCACGGAGTTCGGAGGTCTGAGCGGCAGTACGCACGGCGGATTCATTCCCACTGGCGAAACGGCTGTCTTCATTCTCGCCGGCGACGACCTTGCCGTGCGCTTTCGCCTGATGCGACTGTTCGAGGGGGACCATCTGTTCGCACGGCACAATGTGCTCCACCTGGGCGCCACCGCGGAGAGCGAGCCGGCGTTGAGCGGCGCTCTGGTGATATCGCGTGAGTACCTTCACCGGTTCGTGACCGGGGCGGAGCGGCGGCCGAACTTCAACAGCGAGTTCCCCGCGCGCCGCATCGAGACGCAGCTTGGATGGGAGCATCTGGTACTCCCCGGCTCCACGCTGGAGCAACTGGAGGAGATACGCCACTGGCTGGAGCATGGCCGGACGTTGCTGGAGGAGTGGGGGATGGGGCTGAAGATGCGTCCCGGCTTCACCAGCCTCTTCCACGGCCCTCCCGGCACCGGCAAGACCCTCGCGGCCTGCCTGCTCGGTAAATACTGCGACTCCGACGTGTACAAGATCGATCTCAGCATGATCGTGTCGAAGTACATCGGTGAGACCGAGAAGAACCTGGCGAAGGTATTCGACATGGCGGAGGACCGGCGCTGGATTCTCTTCTTCGACGAGGCGGACGCGCTCTTCGGACGCCGGACGCGCGTGGACAATGCGCACGATCGCTTCGCCAACCAGGAGGTCAGCTTCCTCCTGCAGCGCATCGAGGAGTTCAACGGCGTGGTGATTCTTGCCTCCAACTTCAAGAGCAACATGGACGACGCCTTCCTGCGGCGCTTCCACTCCATCGTGAGCTTCCCGATGCCCAGGCCGGCGGAGCGCCGCCGCATCTGGCAGAGCGCGTTCTCATCGAAGGCCGTTCTGGAACCGGGGCTGGACCTTACACGGATTGCCGATCGGCACGAGGTGTCCGGTGGCACTGTGATGAACGTTGTTCGATACGCGTCGTTGAAGGCGTTGAGCCGCAACACCGTAACCATCACGCTCGCCGATGTGGAGGAGGGGTTGAGAAGAGAATTCCTGAAGGAAGGAAAAACGATGTCCTGATGGCGCACGGCCAGCGGTGCACGCAGTGTGCGGCCGGAGAATATTCGCTGCATTTACCCGCCCGGCCGGCTGGGCGTTGCGTCGGCTCAAATTCCATTGCCCGAAGCCCGCTCCCCGCCCGCTTGACTTTCATGTCGTTGCACGATACTTTCGCACGCAGATCTCACTGTTCCTCCGCGGCATCCCGGCCGCACCTCGTACATCGCTCATCAACGAACCCCGCACCGCATGATCCATTGATAGATCGGTACAGCCTGCCTCTCGTCGTGTACGTGCCCCTTTCCTGGGCACCGCGGCGGGGAGTGGTCGAATGGAACGCACCCCGACACCATTCGCGAGGGCTATTGCCGTATGAAATGTTCACCCCAGAATGCGCGCAGAATCGATGCGGTGCTGCCGTCGATTCTCAATGTATTGCGTCACCGGTTCCTGAATGTTCGGAACGAGGTGCTCCTCGATGCCGCAAGCGCGGCCGTGGAGCGATGCATCACCAGCGATTTCCTTCAACACGATCGATCGTCCGGAGAAATATTCCGGTGGTTGCGCACGGCAACCGTGTACGAGGTGTTGCGCGAATTCCGGGTGGCGCGCCGCTACGCCCGGCCGGAGGAGATGGAGTTGCTCCCGGCGGAACATCGCACCGATGGCGGGGCCGCACAGTATGTGCTCTGGGCCTGGCTGCTGCGCACGTTCGGTGCCTCCACGGCGGAGACCCTGTGGCTGCACATGATCGAGGGATGCCCTCCGCGGGATATCGCCGCCATACAACAACTCAGCGTTACATCCATCAAGGCACGAATTACCCGCGCGCGAAGAGTAATGCGCAGATTTTCCGATGCGCTTGGCTGAGCGTGCATGCGCCGGCAAATAATTCGTTCGGTCGTGTCGACGAAATGCAGGCCACATGGTTCTGATGAATGATGGTGCAACATGGTATTCGGTCTGCGTTGACCGTACCCCCCTCGCGCCATCACGCTGAAAGCATCGATGCGGATGAGAGTGATGGATCGTCCCGTTGATGCGCGTTCACCCGGGCCGACACCCCGGGACCGGTGAGCGACGGCGTGATGGCTGGCCGATGTGCGCAGGGCCAAGGCCACCTTCACCATCACGCGGAGGGATGCAGTGCGTTGCGGAGCTGGTGTTCCGCCCAGTCGTACGGACGGAATACGGCACATGACACCTGGTTCAGGTTCCGGCCGCGAACAACGGCCGGTTCAATGGCCCCACCGGTCATGGAGCAGCGCGGTGCTGTATCGTGGGAAGGATATTCGACGATGTCTGCGGGAGCGTCTCTCATTGCGGTCGCGAAAGCGGACGTCGCATACGGTGCAAATACGTAGTGCGTGCGTTCGTTGCTCCTGGCATCATGGAATACGTGGGGGGATGAACGCCATCCCGTGGCGTTGTTGCGCCGGCCTCCACTGGAGGCCGGCGCATTCTCATTCCAACCCCGTCTCCGGGGATACGCCGCCTGCGCCGGACAACGTCGGGACGTTCCCGGCCGTCCCGACGGGTACACGTTCATGTACTCGCACCACCTGTTTCCTCGCAGTAAACTTCCGCATTCTCGCAGGGGCCGTGGTGGCCCGTTTCAGTCCTCCCCCAACACTGTCTCATTCATGTACAAGCCGTTGCTGCGTCTGGCAACCACCTATCCGCGTTCGGTGGTGGTTGCGGCTCTCTGCGTTACCGCATGCGCCATTGCGGCCATCCCGCGTATCGGATTGCGCTTGGATGGAAGGTCGCTGATACCCGCCGGCGAGGAGAGCCTGATGCCGAGCGACAGCGCCGGCGCCCTCTTTGCGTTGAAGGACATCGTGGTGCTTGCCGTGGTGGCACCGGATGGGGACATGCTGAGCAGGGAGGGTGTGGAGCGCATCGGCCGCATCAGCAGCGATCTTCAGAAGCTGGGTGGGATGGAGGAGCACACCGTCACCAGCATCACCACGCTGCCGTTGATCGGGCGCCGGGGAGGGGCCGTGGAACCGGATGAGCCGGTGGGGACGGCTCCTGTGGACGATGCCCGCCTGGCACGCATCCGGGAGAAGGTGGCGGCGCTCGGGCTGCGCAATGGAATCTTTCTTTCAACCGACGGGCATGCCGCCGCGGTATACGGCTTCGCTCGTACCGACGCGGACCGCGAAGCACTGCTGGACGGTGTGGAGGCGATCGCACAACGATATCGAACATCCGGCTTCGACATTCATATCGGCGGCAACGCGCTTGCGCAACCGGAACTGGGGCGCTCGGTTGCGCGCGATCTCTTCATTCTGGTTCCCTTCCTGGTTGTGGCGTTGATGATTCTGATGACGGTGGTTTTCCGGACCATCAATGCCGCCTTTGTCTCGCTGGCGGAGATCGGGCTGAGCCTGATCTGGACCACGGGAGCGATCGGCATCGTTGGAGGGCATGTCTTCATCACCACGCTCGTGCTGCCGGTGGTGCTGATTGCGATCGGCGTCACCGACGACATCTATGCATTGAACCGCTACATCGCCGGGCGGCGCAAGGGGGGGGACATGCCGAACAGCCGGATCGTTACGGAGGCCTTCATGGAGGTGGGGCGGCCCATCGGCATGACTGCGCTGACATCGATGGCGGGACTGGTATCGCTCGCGTTCACGAATCTGGAACCGCTGCGGATCTTCGGACTGTTCGGTGCGCTCTCGATCGGCCTTTCCACCATCTGCACGTTCACCATCGTGCCGGCAATGCTTGTTCTGGTGCCGCCGAAGCTTCGCGCCAGCAGCACGCGATCCAATCGCCGCCTCTCGAAAATTGCCGGCAGGCTGCTGCGGGGCATCGAGCGCGTGGGACCGCGCCGGCTTGTACTCCTTGCCGTGCCGGTCGCCGCGGCCGCCGTGCTTGTTGCAACGCACCTGCGTATCGACGACAGCTGGATCGGCAACATCGCCCCCTCCAGCGACGTTGCGAAGGGCGATCGCGTGATCAACCGGTTCCTGGCCGGCTCCACGACCGTCGAGATTGCGATTGCTGCTCCCGGCCGCGATGGATTCCTCGATGCAGGGACGTTCGGACTGCTTGCACGCGTGGAGGAGGAGGTGCTGAAGGTGCAGGGAGTGGGTGCCGTTCAGAGCACATACTCCGACGTGCTGCGAATCACGGCAACGCTTGCGGGACTTCCCTACAACGAATTCAGGCAGCGGGTGGCGCAGGGGATCGAGCATGTATCCAGTGCGGATATCTCCAACGCCATTGCCATCGATGCGTCGCTCGGGCGCCCGATGCTTGGCCGGTACCTGAGCGACGATGCGCACCACGCGCGCATCACGGTATTCGTTCACGGCGCAGACTATGAGCGCCTGCGTCCCGTGTTCCAGCGAGTGGATGCAGTGCTGGCGGAATCGCCTCGGCAGGCGGTCGGGACGCCATTCGGCGACGGCTGGATCAGTTACCTGACGGTGAAGCTGCTGGTGGAGGGGCAGATCGTCTCCATCGCCTTCGCGTCGCTTGCCGACCTGTTGCTCGTTGCGCTTCTGCTGCGGTCGATCCGCGGCGCGCTGGTCGCCGTTCTCCCGATCATGGTCTCCGTGCTCATCACGTTTGCCATCCTGGTGCTTCTCGGCTCTCCGCTCGGAATCGCCAGTTCCATGTTCGCTTCGATCGCACTCGGCATCGGCGTGGATTATTCGATTCATCTGACATCCGAAATCCAGCACGCCTGCGCGGGCGCTCCAAGCCTGCGGATTGCTCTGCGCCGCGCGTTCTCGCAGACCGGCCCCTCGATCATCATCAGCGCCGCCACCATCACCGTGGGCTTCGGTGTCCTGCTGGTCTCCTCGGTTGTCCCGAATCGCATGCTCGGCCTTCTGGTCTGCATCAGCCTCAGCGTCTGCGCCATGATGACCCTTCTGCTGGTGCCGGGGCTTGCTGGCATCATGGGGCTCTGGCAGGCATCACGCCGGAAAATTGCTCACGGGGCTGCTCCGGTTGTGGTGCCGGAACTGGGCCTGAACGGCATGGTTGCCGGAAATGAGAGCGTATCGAAAAATTGATCCTGGGACGGTGCGATGTCAGGTACAAACGCATGCCGGCGGTATGCCGAAACATCTGCGGCCGTGATCACTATGCAGTCCGGACTCGAAAATGCCCGGGTTTCAACGGCCTGAGGTCGCCGGCAGGGCGCGTTCACAATCGCCGCGATCACCCTCATACCGATGCGAGAAGTCGGAGAGTGGGAAGGCCATGAGCGAGATTGCGTGATTTTAACTGTGAATGGGGAAATGGGTATCGCGGTACGACTCGAGCATATGTGGGTACACAAAGATGTACTCACACATGAGCGATGGATTAGCGTAGTTTCACCGATACGTTGGTGAGATGGAATGCCTCTTCGAGTGCCGAGGGGTGACGCGCGGAAATATCGATGTGGCTGCGCTGCCAGTAGCTGTGAATTTTCCGGCGCAAATTAAATGAACCCTGCCGCGACGTTCCGGAGGAGTTTCCGGAATGCGGGATGCCGCGTCTCCCCGGCAGGGAGCGTGCCTGGTCGAAACCCGAACGCCAGCCGCCTTCGCGCCCCGCTGGGGCCTCTGTCTGCTGCACTGACGAAATGTGCTGCCCGATGCATCATGCACCAGAGGCGGAAGGAAACCCTGTGTGCAATTCCGAACCCGGACGTCGTTGCTCTGCCGCCGGCGAACGTGTCCGGCTGAATTGCAGGCGGCAGATCTTCTCCGAAGTCGGTTCAACGCCGGCTTTGTAGGAGGCCGGCAGCGGATTTTCTCGAACAACGGACGGCAGGTGCGCCGTGCGTTGATGACCGATGCAGGTATGCGGGGTCGCCGGCGGATTGCACGATTTCGCTGACGCACCCCTCTGCCATGCACGACCGTTGCCCGTATCCGGTTGCCATTTTCGACGCGTGATTATCGACAGCGGGTACATGCATCGCATCCTGACAGCTGGTGCGTGCGAAGTGTGACGGCCGGGGAGGCTCTTCGAAAAAGAATATCAGCAGCGCGATTCGAGAATGGCGCCGGTGCAAATGATAATCTCACCCGAAGATGGCTGGGATGGCGTGGCGGCAGTTGAGAACGGGCCGAGAGAAATGTAGGACACCATGAGCAGGAATTTGCAAACCCGGTTATTCGGTATTTCCATGATGGAAGCCACGTTCGAGCGCCGTGGTTTTCCTGAGTGTGCATCCGGACCCCGCCAGCGTCTGGAGAGTATCGGCTACACATTCCTTATCGGATATCACGCTGCGCTTCAGGCCGCCAGTATGCCGGAACTGCAGGCTGCTCTGGAAAATGTGGAGGGCGAGCGGCGAGGTTTTGCCTATGAAGGGGCGGCGATGGCGATCGGCCTGCTGGATCGGCTTACTCCCTGGCGCAGAAACCGGTTCGAACGATTCGTTGCCGGTCCGGCGTTCCACCACCAATACATGGCCTACGTGGGTTTCGGTTGGGCGCTCGCCAGGCTGCGGCGGGCTCCGGGGCGGATTCTTCGTTCGATGGACCCGTTGATTCGCTGGCTTGCATTGGACGGCTACGGATTTCACGAATGCTATTTCTACTGGAAGCGGGTGATACAGGATCAGCATGTGCCGGGCCGCCTGACCGGCTACGAGCGCAACGCATTCGATCAGGGCGTGGGCCGCTGCCTCTGGTTCGTCAGCGGTGCGGACCCGGATCGCCTGGCGCATACCATCGCGCACTTCGACGAAGCGCGCCGTTCCGATCTGTGGAGCGGCGCGGGGCTCGCCTGTGCCTATGCCGGTGGTGTGAGCGATGATGTGCTCCTCCGCCTGGGCGATCTGGGAGCGCGCTATCGTCCGGAGATCGCGCAGGGAATTCTCTTCGCCACGGAGACACGCATCGAAGCCGGCAACATGTGCAGTCACACGGAGCGGGCCTGCCGCCTGCTCTGCGACATGACGATCGAGCAGGCCTCCGCGATCGTCAACAACGAACGGCGCAAGCTGGTTCACGGCGCCTCGCGCCCTGCGTACGAGCAATGGCGCCGCGGTATTCAGGCCTGTTTCCATGGGGCCGGAACGTCGGCGGATCGGATGGGATCGGTGGCCTCCGTCCGAGACCTTACAGACAGCAGGAGTATCTGAACTATGAGCAGTTTTTCCGCGTTTACACAGCGTCATGGGCGGCGCATCGTTGCGTTGATCGCAGTGACCTCGATCTACTGGGTGGGGCGGCTGCCGCAGGAGACTCCGGCGGAGCAGGCAGAACTTTCCAGCCACTTCCATTTCGATGCAGCGCCGCTTCCGGTATTGGAAGGCGCGCGCATGAAAACCATCCGCGGCGTTCATCCCAGCCTCCGGAATATCTGTTCCTGGATATCATCCGTCGGGGCCGGGGTCGCCATCAACGATCTGGATGGCGACGGCCTTCCCAACGATATCGTCTATGTCGATCCGCGCACCGATCTGGTTACGGTAACGCCCGCGCCCGGCACCGGCGCGCGATATCAATCGTTCGCGCTCAATCCGGCGCCGCTTCCGTACGATACCGCCACGATGGCG
Source organism: Kapaibacterium sp. (SeqCode) (assembly GCA_035549015.1). Taxonomy (GTDB): domain Bacteria; phylum Bacteroidota; class Ignavibacteria; order OLB7; family OLB7; genus JAFDZV01. The sequence continues at coordinate 14,814 of DASZRW010000148.1, read as the reverse complement.
CCGATGGGGGCGCTGCCGGGAGATTTTAACGAAGATGGATTGACGGACATCCTCGTGTACTACTGGGGGCGCACGCCGGTGGTGTTCCTTCGCTCGCGCGATGCGGCGGCTTCGTCCGGACTTGCGCGCAGCTCCTATCACCCCTGCGAACTGGTGAATACGGGGGAGCGATGGTTTACCAATGCCGCGAGCATTGCGGACCTGGATGGCGACGGCCATCTGGATTTGGTGATCGGCAACTATTTCCCGGACGGCGCGCACATCCTGGAATGCAACGGGACCGGAACGGAGTCCATGCAGCACTCCATGTCCAAGGCATTCAACGGCGGCGTGAAGCATCTGCTTGTCTGGACGCGGCCGGCGGGCGGGGCGGAGCTTGCCTACTCCGATCAGAGCGGCGTGCTCGATCCCGATGTTTCGCACGGGTGGACGCTGGCGCTGGGCTGTGCCGATCTGGATGGCGACATGCTTCCGGAGATCTACCTCGCGAACGATTTCGGGCCGGACCGCCTTCTGCACAATCGTTCCACGCCGGGCCATCTCTCCTTTGCACTCCTCGAAGGGGAGCGCTCGCTTCTCACTCCGAAGTCCAAGGTGCTGGGGCACGACTCGTTCAAGGGAATGGGGGTGGACTTCGCCGATATCAACGGGGACGGATATCCCGATATCTACGTCAGCAACATCGCCGGCGAGTATGCACTGGAGGAGAGCCACTTCGTATGGGTGAGCACGGGTGACGTGGGGAAGATGCGGGAAGGGATTGCTCCCTATGTGGACAGGAGCGAGCCGTTCGGCCTCTCGCGCAGCTCGTGGGGGTGGGATACGCGCTGGGGCGACTTCGACAACGACGGCCGGATGGAGGCATTGCAGGCCACCGGCTTCGTGAAGGGAGACAAAAACAGATGGCCGGAGCTGCACGAGCTCGCCATGGGGAACGACGAGCTGCTGAGCAATCCGAACTGGTGGATGCGCTGCAAGCCCGGAGACAACCTGTGCGGCAACGAGCACGTCCGGTTCTGGGCGTACGACGAACACCACGCGCGCTACTACGACGTGGCCGGCAGCATCGGTGTTGGGCGCCCGACCATCACGCGCGGCATCGCGACAGCCGATGTGGACGGAGACGGGCGAATGGATTTTGCCGCTGCAAGCCAGTGGGACACGTCGTACTTCTATCACAACACCTCTCCCGCCGCCGGAACGTTCATCGGCCTGCACCTGCGCATGGCGGTGAATGGCGCGGAGCCTGACGGCGTCTCGCAGTGGCCCGGCAATCCCCTCCCCGGCCAGGCGCTCTCGCCGGCGATCGGCGCGCGCGCAACGCTGATCCTGCCGGATGGTACACGCCGAACGATGCAGGTCGACGGCGGCAGCGGCCACTCCGGCAAGCGCAGCCCCGATCTCCACTTCGGCCTCGGTTCGCTTTCGAAGAGTACGCCGGTGCAGCTGGTGCTGGACTGGCGCGGATACGACGGAGCAGTTCATCATCGAACGCTCTCCGTGCTGCCCGGCTGGCACACGGTGGTGTTCGGCTCATCACATGCCTCGGGGGGAGTCTCATGACAACATCGATCTGGGATCGCAACGATCGGCTTGCGGGCCTTCGCCGGTTTGCCATTGCCATTACCGTGCTCAACATACTGGGGCACTTCTTCCTCGGCTTCGAGCAGTCGTGGGCGCAGCCCCTGGTTGCGCTGGCAGCAGCCTACGGCATGGAGATACTGCTGGAACTGGTGGATGCGCGGCTCAACCATCGTCCGCTGCGTGTGAAGCCCACGGTCCGCTCCTGGGCGGACTTCCTTCTGTCGGCCCATATCTCCGGGCTCGCCTGTTCGATGCTGATCTATTCCAACGAGCAGTTGTGGCCCACTGCATTTGCAGCCGCCACGGCCATTGCATCGAAGGCGCTCATCAGGTTGAACTTCCCCAACGGCCAGCGGCATATCCTGAATCCCTCCAACATCGGGATCGCGGTTACCCTGCTGGTGTTCCCGTGGGTTGGGGTGGCGCAGCCGTATCAGTTCACCGAGAACATCGTGGGGGCGGCGGACTGGGGGCTGCCGCTGATCCTGATCGGCCTGGGATCGTTCCTCAACACACGCTTCACCAAGCGCGTGCCGTTGATCACGGCATGGCTGGCAACATTCGCGCTGCAGGCCGTGATCCGGGCGGAGATCACGGACACGCCGATACTCGGTGCGCTGGCGCCGATGTCCGGCGTGGCCTTTCTTCTGTTCACCTTCTACATGGTGACCGATCCGGCCACGACACCATCCTCTCCGCGAAGCCAGATCGCCTTCGGCGCATCGGTGGCCATCACCTACAGCGTGCTCGTGGCGAATCATATCGTCTTCGGCCTCTTCTTCGCGCTTGCAATCGTCTGCGTGCTGCGCGGCGTCGGCATCGTGCTTCTGCGCTCGATGAAGAAGCAGCCGGTCGCCGAAAAGGTGCCCGAGCCGCCGCGCGTCGTGAGGACGCCGGTGGCGCTGGTGCACGAGGAGGCTGCATGACGAACGCGATCGCCATAGTTGGCATGGCCTGTCAGTATCCGGACGCCGCAACACCCTCGGAACTGTGGGCCAACGCTCTTGCAGGCCGCCGTTCCTTCCGCCGCATGCCGTCGGTGCGCATGAACGCAGACGACTATCTCTCGGCGGATGCCGCGGCATCCGATCGCACCTACGTGCTGCAGGCGGCGGTCATCAACGGCTATGAGTTCGATCGCGTAGCGTTCCGCGTTGCCGGCGGCACGTACCGCTCCGCCGACCTCGCACACTGGCTTGCGCTGGACGTTGCCTCGCGAGCCCTTGCCGATGCGGGCTTCGCGGAGGGGGAAGGGCTTCCGCGCGAGATGACCGGCGTGCTGCTGGGCAACACGCTGACCGGCGAGTTCTCCCGCGCGAACCTGATGCGCCTGCGATGGCCGTATGTGCGCCGCGTGCTGGAACAGGAACTGCAGGAGGCCGGATGGACGCCGGCGCAGCGAGCGCATTTTCTGGCCCGCACGGAGAGCCGGTACAAGGCGCCGTTCCCGCCGGTGGGGGAGGAGACGCTCGCCGGCGGGCTGTCGAATACGATCGCCGGACGCATCTGCAACTACTTCGACCTGAAGGGGGGCGGATATACGCTGGACGGCGCCTGCGCCTCCTCGCTCCTGGCGATTGCCAATGCCTGCTCCGCGCTGGTTGCCGGCGATCTGGAGGTTGCCATTGCCGGCGGCGTCGATCTGAGTCTGGATCCGTTCGAGGTGATCGGCTTCGCAAGGACCGGTGCCCTGGCTCCGCAGGCGATGCGGGTGTACGACGCGCGTTCGGCCGGCTTCTGGCCCGGTGAGGGATGCGGCTTCGTGGTGATGATGCGGCATGATGACGCCGTTGCGCAGGGACGAAGAATCTATGCAACGATTCGCGGATGGGGAATCTCATCCGACGGCTCCGGCGGCATCACGCGTCCCGAGGTGGACGGGCAGATCCTTGCGCTCCGGCGTGCATACCGGCGCGCCGGATTCGGCATCGATACCGTTGCCTACCACGAGGGGCACGGCACCGGCACCAACGTTGGCGACGCGACGGAGCTCGAGACAGTATCCCGTGCGCGGCGCGAGGCGAATCCGGCCGCTCCGGCCGCCGCCATCAGTTCGGTGAAGGCGATCATCGGCCATACCAAGGCCGCGGCCGGCATTGCAGGACTGATCAAGGCCGTGATGGCGCTGCACAACCAGGTGATCCCACCAACGATCGGATGCGAGACGCCTCACGCGATCCTGGCCGAGCCGGATGCACCGCTTCGCGTGGTGAGTACCGCAACTCCATGGCCCGCCGATCAGCATGTGCGCGCAAGCGTGAGCGCGATGGGCTTCGGCGGCATCAACACCCATGTGGTGATGGAGGGAGCCGCTCCACGGCGGCGCCCTGCGCTCGATGCACGCGAACGGCGGCTGGCACGCTCGCGCCAGGACGCGGAACTCTTTGTGCTCGGCGCCGAGAACTATGCCTCGATGCTGGAGCGCGTGAACCAGTTGCGCATGCCGGCGCGCGGGCTTTCTCTTGCGGAGATGGGCGATCTCGCGGACGCGCTCTCGCATGCACTCGACGCCGCGCACGTGCGCGCCGCCTTCGTGGCCGCCACGCCGGCGGAACTGAGCGAACGCCTGGATGAGCTGGCCGGCTGGCTCGATGCCGGCGTCACGCATCGGTTGGAGACCGGGCATGGCCTCTTCCTTTCGACGGGCCAGACAGCACCTCGCATCGCCTTTCTCTTTCCGGGGCAGGGCTCGCCCGCGCACCTTACGGGCGGCATCATGCGCACACGCTTCGACGCCGTGCGCGAGCTCTACGAACGCGCCGGGCTTCCAACGGGAGGGGACGGCATCTCCACCCGGATCGCCCAACCCGCGATCGTAACCGCGTCGCGGGCGGCGCTCGATCTCCTGGAGCGGTACGGGCTGGAGGCATCGGTTGCCGTCGGGCACAGCCTGGGGGAACTGAGCGCGCTTCACTGGGGCGGCGCCTACGATGCCGAGGGGCTGCTCCGCATCGCACGCGTGCGCGGCGCCGCGATGGCCGATCTCGGTTCGCCGACTGGGGCGATGGCCAGCATCGCCGCCCATGAGGAGGATGTACGCCGCCTGCTGGCCGGCCTGGACGCCGTGGTCGCGGGCCTGAACTCCCCCCGGCAGACCGTTGTCTCCGGCGATGCCTCGGCCGTTGCCGCGGTTGTGGAGCGCGCCCGGGCCGCAGGGCTGCATGTGGCGACGCTCCCGGTGTCGCATGCGTTTCATTCGCCGCTGGTTGCGGCCGCGGCCGCACCGGTGGCGGAAGCATTGGAACATGAGTCGTTGAGCATGCTCGGCCGCGACGTGATCTCCACCGTCACCGGCCGGCTGCTTCCGCCCGATGCCGACGTGCGCGACGTGTTGCAGCAGCAGATCACCTCCCCCGTACGCTTCACGGAGGCCGCGTCGCGAGCGCTGGATCGTGCCGACCTCGCCATCGAGGTTGGTCCGGGAAGCGTTCTCTCCGGGCTTGTCGACTCCATGATCGATGTGCCGGTGATCGCAACGGATGCCGGAGGAAGCTCACTGCGCGGCCTTCTCGCCGCACTCGGCGCAGCATACACGCTCGGGGCACCGATCAGCCATCGCGAGCTTTTCGCGGACCGGTACCTGCGTCCGTTCGACATCCTTCGTCCCGGCGCATTCTTCGTGAACCCGTGCGAGACCGTTCCACCGATCGGCTCCTCGCTGCCCGATGGAACCGTGGCCGGGGCGATGGCATTTCCGCCGCCGCTGGAGAATCACGGCGCGCCGGCGCACCAGGCCGGCGAGATGGAGCAGGCGAGCGCCGCCGCCGGCGAAACCGTCCTGGAACTGGTTCGGCGGCTGGTGGCGGAGCGCGCGGAGCTTCCCTCCGATGCCGTACGCGACGACAGCCGTCTGCTCGTGGATCTGCATCTCAACTCCATCACGATCAGCCAGATCGTGATCGCTGCCGCCAGGGGAATCGGACTTCCGTCGCCGGCCTCTCCCACGCAGTTCGCCAACGCCACGGTGATCGAGGTGGCGGAGGCGTTGGAACTCCTTCGTTCCACGTCGGGAGGCGAAGAAGTTGCGGTGCCTGCCGGGCCGCCGCAGGGGGTGGATGGATGGGTGCGCGCGTTCGCATCGCGGCTGGTTGATGCCGGGCCGCTTCCTGCACGCGAGGCCGGCGCCCCCGGCGCATGGCGCCTGATTGCCTCCGAGGGGCATCCGATTGCGCCGGCCGTGCGGTCCATTCTCGAGCGGGCTTCAGGGAATGGTGTGTTCGTCTGCCTGCCGGCGCAGGCGGGCGACGAGGTTGTTCCGCTTCTTCTGGAGAGCGTGAGCGCGCTCAACGCGATCGGCAGGGGGTGCTGGGTTCTCCTGCAGTGCAACGGCGGTGCGGCCGGCTTTGCGCGAACGTTGCATCTGGAGAAGCCGCGCGTTCCAGTGACGGTGATCGATCTGCCGGCATACGATCACCCGGATGCGATGGCATGGATTGCAGCGGAGGTTGCCGCTGCGTCCGAGGGCGGATACAGGGAGATCCACTACGATGCCGGCGGCGCACGGCTTACGCCGCTGTTGGAGCGAGTGGATGTGGTACCCTCCGGCGTGCCGCCGCTCGGCGAAGGCGATCTCCTGCTGGTGTCCGGCGGCGGGAAGGGGATTGCCGCGGAGAGCGCGCTGGAACTGGCGCGCCTCTACGGCGCCGCGCTCCTGCTGATGGGGCGGGCGCGGCCGGATGAGGACGCGGAGCTCGCGGCGAACCTTGCGCGGCTCGATGATGCCGGCATCCGCTACGAATACGTGAGCGCAGATGCGGGAGATGCCGATGCGGTTCGCGAGGCGCTGCTGCTTGGCCAGGAGCGTCTCGGGCAGCCGGTGACGGCCTTCCTGCACGGCGCCGGCGCCAACGTGCCGCAGGCGATAGACCTGTTGACCGCCGATGACTTTGCACACACGCTGCGGCCGAAGGTGCATGGTGCGCGCAACATTCTCGCGGCGCTCGATCCCGATCGTCTGAAGCTCTTCGTCACGTTCAGCTCCATCATCGGCCGTGCCGGCCTTCGCGGCGAGGCGGACTACGCGCTGGCGAACGAGTGGCTTACCGGGCTGACCGTGCAATGGGCAGATGAACATCCGGACTGCCGGTGCATTGCGCTGGAGTGGTCCATCTGGAGCGGCGTGGGAATGGGGGAGCGTCTGGGGCGTGTGGAGGCGTTGATGCGCGAAGGTATTCATCCAATACCTCCCGAAGCCGGCATCGACATGCTCCTGCGGGTGATCGCGGCTCGGCCGGCCGGTGTGGCACTTGTGGTGGCCAGCCGCTTCGGCTCGCTTCCAACGATTCGAACGGAGCGGCCGGAGCTTCCCCTGCTCCGCTTCCTCGAGTCGCCCCAGGTTCACTATCCGGGCATCGAGCTTGTCGCGGACGCCGACGTCTCCTCCGATACCGATCCGTATCTGGCCGATCACACGCTGCGCGGCGAGGCGATCGTGCCGGCGGTGATGGGGCTGGAGGCCTTTGCCCAGGCGGCCTCCGCGCTCAGTGGACCGGCAGCGGGGAGCGTGGTGTTCACGAACGTTCGCTTCGCCCGTCCGGTGGTGGTTCCTGCGGGCGAGCGCGCAACCGTGCGGGTGGCGGCGCTCCGGCGGGAGTCCGGGAAGATCGATCTGGTGCTCCGTTCCGCCGAGACCGGCTTCCAGGCCGATCACTTCTCCGCCACGTATCACACAGGCCCGGAGAATACGTTGGATGAGCCGGAGAATATCTCGGACGAGACGGAATGGAGCCTGCCCGATGAACTCCTCCCGTTCGATGCCGATGGAACGATGTACCACGAAATCCTCTTCCAGCGAGGGCGCTTCCGCCGCCTGCGCGGGTATCGCACGCTGCGTGCGCTGGAATGCATTGCGGACATCGCGGTGGATTCGTCCGCAGCATGGTTCAGCCAGTATCTCCCGGGCCATCGCCTGCTGGGCGATCCCGGCGCTCGCGATGCGGCCATCCATGGCATCCAGGGATGCATACCGCACATGACACTGCTTCCGGTTTCCGTTGAACGCATCGTGATCCGATCGGCGCCCGCCGATGGCGTGATGCACGTTCATGCGCGCGAACGCTGGCATGAAGGGGATGACTTTCTCTACGACATGGACATCCGCGACGCAGGCGGGCGCATATGCGAACAGTGGCGCGGCCTGCTTCTGCATGCAGTGGAACGGAACCGGCACCGCGAGGCGTGGGGACCGATCCTGCTCGGGCCGTACGTGGAGCGGCGGATGGCGGAGATCGTGCCCGGCGCGGCGCTGAGCGTGGCCGTGAAGCAGAGCGCGGCGGAGCCGAATGGAACCGGGCGGAGCGGAGCCGAGCGTCGCGAGCGGAGCAACGGCGCGTTGCGCGAAGCTGCCGGCGCGAAGGCCCGGATCACCCGCCGCGGTGACGGGAAGCCGGTTGCACAGGACGGCACCGGCATCTCGGCATCGCATGCCGGCGGAACCACGCTCGCGGTTGCGGCGCAGGGTGAGGTGGGATGTGATATCGAGCCGGTGGCCGGCCGCGAGACGGAGCTGTGGCGCGGACTGCTGGGAACCGAACGTCATGCGCTTGCAGAACTGATTGCGAACGAGCTGGCCGAGGATCCGGACGCCGCGGCGACGCGCGTGTGGGCTGCCTCGGAGTCGCTGGAGAAGGCCGGCCTTACGAATACGGCGCCGCTCATGTTCGACTCGGCGGGGCCGGATGGATGGGCGCTTCTTCGCAGCGGGCCGCTGGTGGTTGGCACCTACGTGGATCGCGGCGCGGCCGCAGCATCCGGTGTGCCGCCGTCGCTGGCCGTGGCGGTGGCAGTGCGCGACCGAAGCGAGGGGCGCGATGCAGGTTGAACCCGTTGTTCGCATTCGAGGTATTCGCATGAAACAGTCGGCCGCATCGTTTGCGCTGATCCTGGTTGCAGCAGTCCTTGCATCGTGCGGTGCGCAGGTGCCGCAGGAGCCCCGCGCGAAGAAGGAGAGCGCCGCCGTCCGGCCCGCCCCTTCGCCCGCTCCGGCCGCGAGCCAGGCTTCGCATCCGGTGGACAGCGCTTCGGTTGCGTCGGTGGCGGCCACCAACCCCGGTACCGCCGCGCCGGCGGATTCGGGAGCCCGCACGGCCGCGCATGCCCGCGCGGACAGCGCGGCCGGATCCCCCGGGCCGGTAACTATTGCGACCTCCGTTCAGATGCCATTCAATGTGCCGGTGACGTTCGAGGTGGAGGCGATAGCGATGCGCGATACCGTGCGGCTGCGGTCCGAGGCTCTCTCCGACGCCGCCGGATTCGCCTGCCAGCCCGCGGCGGCCGGCTCCAGTTCGGCGATGTCCGTCCTTCGCTTCGCTCATTTCGGACGATCGGACTCCCCGTACGCGATGAAGTGGGTGCTCTACCTTCCGAACGGCGAGGGGACGCTCACCGCGCGTCCGGCAACGGGCGATCAGCGCGGCGGCTATGAGGTAACGCTGCGCGGTCCGCTGGAGTTCGATATGATTCTCCGCGGCGCAACCAAACCGCTGCGTCTCGGGCCGCGCATGGTTCCGGAGTTCACCGGCTACAGCCGCACCTGGCCTCCGAAGGGAGGGACGGTGCTCACGCTGTCCAACGGACCCGTTCCCTTCTTCGTGTTGAATGGAGCGGCTCCGCCACCGGCGCCGATGCTCACGGTGCTGCAGACGCGTTTCACCTTCGGAAGCCGTGCCACGGGGTATATCTCGCAGCCGCCGCGCATCCTGCAGGCGCAGCTGCTGGATTCCGCATCGCGTCCATGGAAGAAGGGACCGGTTGGAGGTCTGCGGATCGAATGGGCCTCCAGCGCAGAGGCGGCGCGCCCGGTGAACATCAGCGGCTACAATGTCTACAGGATGGCGACAGGCGGCTCGTGGCAGCGCATCGCCTCGCTTCCGGCAGAGCAGACGAGCTACGTGGATCTGACATACGATGGCCGCAGCGCTGTACAGTACGCCGTAACGCATCGCTCGGAATATCCAACCGGATTCGAGTTCGAAGGCATACTGAGCGCCCCGGTTTCGGTGGCGCGTGTTCAATGATTCGGTGAGCCGGCAGCCGCCGGCTTCGATGCTCAACATCATACTGACGGTGAACGATGCGCTGGTTCGAATACAGGCACGTGGTTGGATTCGAGGAGACCAATCTCGTTGGCAATGTCTACTACGTCAATCACATCCGCTGGCAGGGGCGCTGCCGTGAGATGTTCCTGTACGAACATGGCGTTGATCTGCTCAAGGATTTTGCCGACGGGCTGGCGATCGTCACGGTCCGCGTTTCGTGCGAGTACATGTCGGAGATCACGGCATTCGACAGGCTCGTCATCAGAATGAGCCTGGGAGGCATCGCACTCAACCGGATCACCCTCCGCTTCGCCTACTGGCGTGAGCACGATGGGGGAGAGGAGTTGATAGCCCGGGGCGAACAGGAGGTGGCATGCATGCGCCGTGTGGAGGAGAGGATGGAACCGGTTCCGATTCCAGGCAGGCTGCGCGATGCGCTGCGCGACTACTCGGACGAGCCGTATGCCGTGTGAGCCCGGTGTTCCGCTGCGGCGGGAGCCGGGACCGTTGTTGAACATGTACTGTATTCCGGTTGGGGGGCTGATGGTATGTATGATTTCCCGCGCGTGAAGAGCGCGATCATCGAGAAGGCTGCAACCGCGTCTTGGAATGGAGCGGAGATGCTGGCGGCGTCTTCCTCCACGGAGCAGCAGGATACTGCGGAGTGGCGGCAGGCAGCGGTTGAGCGTGTGATCATGGTGATGCGCGAGCGTCTGGACAATCCGCTGACGCTGGATGAGATGGCCGAGATAGCCCATCTGAGCCGGTTCCATTTCAACAGAGTATTCGGCGGAGTCACGGGCGTCTCGCCGCGCAAGTTCCTTGCCACGCTCCGGCTGGAGTATGCCAAGAAGCTGTTGCTGACAACGGAGATGAGCATCACCGATGTCTGCTTCGAAACCGGATTCAGCAGCCTTGGAACCTTCACCACGCATTTCACACGGCTTGTGGGCGTGACGCCGCGGAAGTGGCGACGCCTGCCGGTGGACATCAACATGCCGATGATGGAGGTTGTGCGGCTGGTGGCCGAGGCCCGCGCACGTGTGGACCGCCGGCACCTCGCCGTGAAGGGGAGCGTCGCGATATCGAGCGAGGAGTCCCCAATGAACGGCGTGGTGTTCGTCGGCGTATTCGAACAGCAGATCCCGGAGGCGCTCCCGCTTGCCGGCGACCTTCTGTTCGGCGGCGGGGACTACTTCATTCCGCTGCTTCCCGATGGGGCGTACTACGTGCTCGCGGTTGCGATTCCGCTGCCGTTGAACCCCATGGATTTCTTCCTCCCGGGGATGATGCTGCGCGATCGATCGCCGCGCTGCGCCATCAGCAATCAGCAATGCGTGGAGGAGGTGAACCTGAGCCTCCGCGCACCCCGAATCACCGATCCCCCCATCCTGATCGCCTTGCCGTTTCTCTTTGCCGCCTACCTGGGGCTGGGTGGCGGATGACGCATAACGCGGCATGCTGCGTACGCATGCGCTCCCCGAGCACGAGCCCGATGCCCGATCGTCCGTATGGCGGAGAGCAGGGGCTCTCCACGGAAATTGGCCGCGGATGCCTTACACCCTTGTGAACGGCCTCCGTTGGTCGTCGGGGGATCGCCGTAGTGTCCGCAGCACTGTGGCGTCCCCGACATCTCGTTCAACCAGTTATCGCGGGCCGCAGCGCCGCGGGCCGCTTCGTCGTTGCGGCGCGCCTCGGTGCGGCTGCTGTGGAGCGTTGAAGGCGCTCCACAATGGGATGACAACAGGATACCGACATCATGATGATAACGGCCACGATGCGAAATCGCCTGCTGCCGGTTGCCGCCGGCATCTGCGGGGCTGCGATATGGTGGGGGCTTGCCCGCGCCGACGTCTTCCCGCCATCGCTCTTCCCGTCACCCGGCTCCGTTGTTCGCGGGCTGATGACGGAGATCACCAGCGGAAGGCTCGCCAACGACATCGTGACATCGCTCTGGCGTGTGATGGCGGGCTTCATGCTGGCGGTGCTCCTCGGTATCCCGGCCGGCCTGTACCTGGGGCGTCATATCGCGGCGCGTGCCACGTTCCTGCCGGCCATCAACTTCTTCCGAAGCCTCTCGCCGCTCGCCTGGATACCGTTCGCCATCCTGTGGTTCGGCATCGGCGATGCGCCGGCAATCTTCCTGATCTTCATCGCCTCCTTCTTTCCCGTGGTGCTCTCCACGCTTGCCGCAAGCGCGGCGATGCCGGCAGTCTACTTCCGGGTTGCGCACGACTTCGGCATCACCGGCCGCCGGCTTCTTCTGGACGTGATGCTTCCGGCGATCGCCCCCGGCGTGATCACCACGCTTCGTGTAACGATCGGCCTTGCATGGCTGGTGGTGGTGGCCGCGGAGATGATCGCCGGCCGCGACGGTCTGGGCTTCGCCATCTGGGACGCCCGGAACGGGCTGCGCATGGATCTGCTCGTGGCAAACATGCTGGTTGTTGGATTGATCGGCGTCGGCATCGACAGAGTGCTCCGCCGGCTTACGACCTTACCAAACGTTCGTTGGGGATATGAACAATAACATGCTCGAACTTGGCCGCGTCTCGCACGAGTTCGGCGGCGTTTCCGTGCTGCGCAATGTCTCGCTCTCGGTGCGCCGCAACGAGTTCGTCGCGATCGTGGGGCCCTCCGGCTGCGGGAAGACCACGCTTCTCAACATTCTCTCCGGGTACATCCGTCCGGTCTCGGGGAGCATCGTGAGCAACGGGCATGTCAGAACCGTCTATCAGCACGATGGCCTGTTCCCGTGGCTTACGGTCTACGAGAACATCGCGCTCGGTGTCCGCAACCTCTCCGAGGCGGAGCGGAACGCAACGATTGCGGAGATGATTCGCTTCATCCGGCTGGAGGGGTTCGAGCGGCATTATCCCCATCAGCTCTCCGGCGGAATGCGCCAGCGCGTGGAGCTGGCGCGGGCGTTGACGGGGGATACGGACATTCTGCTGATGGATGAGCCCTTCTCCTCGCTCGACTACCTTACGCGGCTCCGCATGCGGAACGAGCTTGCATTGATTCTGCGGGAGCGGCCCCGTACCGTGGTGCTGGTGACGCACGACATCGAGGAGGCTGCGCAGCTTGCCGATCGCGTTGTGGTGCTTACCGAACGCCCCGCCCACGTGCGGTGCGAGATCGCGATAGCGCTCCCCAGGCCGCGCGAGTGCACGCATCCGGAGGTTGCCGACGTCGTTCACCGGACGCTCGAGACGCTGGGCTTCGATGACGATGGCGGGGAGAGGATTCCACAATTGCAGGCGCGGGAGGTTGGCCAGTTATGAAGATCCCGGGAGCTACAACGCGGTGGCTGGTTGGAGCGATGATCGTGACCGCGGGCCTTGGCGTGCTCCGCTACAGGCCGTGGCAATTCGCGAACGCGGAGGCGCGGGAACACCTCTCCGTGGGCTTCCTTCCGGTGACCTGCCACCTCACCTGTCCGGTGACGGCGTTCGCCACCAGGACAAGCAGGCGCACCCGCTTCGATGCGCAGCGCTTCACGGACTTCCCCACCGTGGTGGAGGCGATCAAGTCCGGGAACCTCGACGCCACCTTCATGATCGCTCCGCTTGCCATGCAGATGCGGGCGCAGGGGGTGCCGGTGAAGATCGTCTATCTGGGGCATCGCGACGGCTCCACGGTGATGGTGCGGCGCGATCTCGAGGTGCACGATCTGCGCGATCTCCGCGGCCGGGTGTTCGCGATCCCGAGCAAGTACAGCAATCAGTACCTCGTCATCCGCAAGCTGATGCAGGATCAGGGGGTGGACCCCAACGATATCCACTTTGTGCAGATGGCACCGCCGGACATGCCGGCCGCGCTGAAGGCAAAGGCGATCGATGCCTACTTCGTGGGGGAGCCGCATGCCGCGAAGGCCGAACTGGACAGCTCCGGACGTGTGCTCTACATGGCGAAGGATATCTGGCCCGGCTTCATCTCCTGCGTGCTCGTGGTTACCGAGCGATTGATCCGCCAGCACCCGGAAGTGGTGCGCGATCTGGTGAGAGGCATCGCCGAGAGCGGCGAGTGGGCCGAGCGGCATCGCCTGGATGCGGCACACGTTGCATCGCCATACTTCCGCCAGGATGAAAAGCTGCTCCGCTACGTGCTTACCCGCCCGCCGGACCGCGTGAGCTATCGCATGCTTGCACCAACCGATGCCGAACTGCAGAAGATTCACGACATGGCCCTGGCCGCCGGCATTCTCGCCAGGCCGATTGCCATCAGGGATCTCGTGGATCGGAGCTTCATCCCGGCGGACATCGAACCGGCCGCCATCGAGGTGGATTCCGTAACAGCCTCCGCACGCTGAGCTGCCGGAGACCGGCCTCCGCTGCGATCCGTCCATCTGCCGATGTCTGTTTCTCGGGCGCCCGGGGTATTACTTCGGGCGCGCTGCCGTTGGCAGTGTCGAGCCCGAACCCCGCCTCTCATCCCACCGATCGTACCATCATCACAAACCGGCACTTCTCCGCATACGGCACGAAGAACTCCGAGCCCGGAAACGGTCCGGTCTGCATCCGCAGCCGGCTGCCGGTGTTGATTCAACATGGCTCAGCGTCGGCACCAACCATTGGCCCGCTTTAGGCGGTGAACCTTGAGGGTAATGTCTTGGTTCGCATGTTCTCGATAATGTATCTTTTGCACAGTTCATGTTCCCATCCCCCGGAACATCGCCAAATCGAAATCTCCCTGATGTGTCGGCAGCCGGCGTCATATCGTGCGTCGAGAAAGAGAGGCGGCGTTGAATGCGTACATGATGATGTACCTTTTGTCCGTTGCCCCACCGGCGCTCCCGACCGTTGAATATTGTCCGTAATGCAGGATTTCAGCACACATTCGGCATATCACAGGGGCTGATTCATATGCCAAACATGTGCTTTCTGCGACGTTCTTGGACAGCCTCTTCTACCACTACACGGCCGGGAGCAACCGGCTGGACTACGTGGACGACATCGTTGGTGCGGGAACGCCGGGAACGGACATCGACGACGAGTCGCCGCTCAACTACCGCTACGACGCCGGCGGGCGCCTGGTGAGCGATGCTGCGGAGGGGATCACGAAGGTCACCTGGAGCCCGTACAACAAGGTGCTCACCGTGTTGAAGAGCAACGGGAGCCGGGTGCACTTCCAGTACGATGCCGCGGGGAACCGGATCAAGAAGGCGGTGGTTGATACCACCGGTGCCGGGCTC
>DASZRW010000147.1:0-85298 GCA_035549015.1 Kapaibacterium sp. (SeqCode) | reverse complement strand
GGTTGATCGTCGGCGCGCGCCATGCGCAGGTACATGCTGCGGTGCTTCCGGCGTTGCGTGCGGCCGCAGAGGAGGCGTTGGAGTTGATGGGATCCGCCGCCGGTTTTCCGGATGAGCGCCTTGGGCTCCTCTTTGTCTGTGCTCATCCGGCGATTGCCGCCAGCGCCCGCACTCCGCTCATGCTTCAGACCGTGCTCGGGCTGGATGCTGCCCGCATCGCCTCCGCCTTTCTCCTGAAGCCTGCGACGATGGGGCAGAGGCTGTCGCGTGCCAAGGCGAAGATCCGGGACGCACGCATCGCCTTCGAACGTCCGGAGGCGACGGAGCTCCCTTCACGTCTCGATGCCGTGCTGGATGCCATCTACGCCGCGTATGGAAGCGGGTGGGAGGATATCGCCGGTGCCGATCCGCGCCGGCGGGGCCTGGCTGCCGAGGCGCTCGAACTGGGGCGGCTGCTGGTGCGGTTGATGCCGGCGGAGCCGGAAGCATTGGGATTGCTGGCGCTGATGCTCTATTGCGAATCGCGGCGTGAGGCGCGCCGCGGTCCTTCCGGCGAATACATTCCGCTCTCGGAACAGGAGACGGCGCGATGGTCCGGACCGATGATGATTGAAGCGGAGAGGATGCTCCACGCCGCCGCGGGGATGAAGCGGACCGGACGATTCCAGTTGGAGGCGGCCATACAGTCCGCTCATGCAGAGCGCGCACGTACGGGGCGCACGGACTGGGATGCGGTTGCACTGCTGTACGAAGGGCTTGTGCGCACCACGCCCACGGTCGGCGGGCTGGTTGGGCGCGCCGCCGCAAACGCGGAGGCACGTGGCCCGGACGCCGGGTGGCTTCTGCTGCAGGAGATTCGCGGCGAGGCTGCATTGAACTATCAACCGTACTGGGCGCTTGCAGCGCACCTTCTGCGGTTGCTTGGCCGCGAGGATGAGGCCGCTGCAGCCTACGGCCGGGCCATCGGGCTTTGCCAGGATCAGGCGATGCGCGAGTTCCTTTCGCGGCAGCTCGCGCGTGGCGATAGCCGGGTGCGATAGCCGGGCGCGACAGGAAAGCCGCAGCAGGGTGTCCGAGTTCTCTGCTGCATCGATCCTCCGTGAGCGGAATTTCGGCACCTTGCCGCAGCCGGCTCCGGAGCGTTCGCGCTCCGGCATGCCGTGTGCCTGCGAACGCCCGGCATGATGCAGCCACTCCGGCTGCGCCCATTCTCGTGACCAACGCCCGCATCGAATGACACTCGCCGACATCGCCCACGAACGCCTGCACAACCAGCACCTTGCGGCCCCTGTCTTCGAGAGACCGGCCGATGAGGTCTCGTGGCAGGGAGCAATGCAGAGCCAGGACTACTACGCAGCGCAGTGGGCGCTTGGGCAGCGTCTGGCCGGAGCCACGGATGCCGCCGTGGACGCCGCCTTCGCGACCGGCGAGATTCTTCGCACGCACGTGCTTCGCCCTACCTGGCACTTCGTTGTTCCCGCGGACATCCGGTGGATGCTTGCTCTCACGGCGCCCCGCATCAAGGCCGCAAGCCTGCCATACCATCGGCGGCTCGAGCTGGACGAACGGCTGCTTCGGCGAACCAATGCGCTGCTCGCGAAGGCGCTGCGCGACGGTGCGCAGCTGACGCGCGACGAACTGCGCACCGTTCTGGAACGTGCAGGCATTTCCGCCGCCGACACCGTGCGCATGAGCTTCATCATGATGCATGCGGAACTGGATGCCGTGATCTGCAGCGGCGCGCGGCGCGGGAAGCAGTTCACCTACGCGTTGCTGGAGGAACGTGCGCCGCAGGCCGCGGTGCTGAAGCGCGATGAGGCCCTGGCGGAACTCGTGCTCCGCTTCTTCAGGAGCCACGGGCCGGCCACCGCGAACGACTTCGCCAAATGGTCCGGGCTTACCGTTGCGGACGGCGAGCGCGGGCTTCGCGACGTGGAGCGGCACCTGGAGCGGGAGACGGCCCATGGGCGGACGTGGTGGCGGGGAGATTCCCGGCCCGCAGTGAAGCGAGGTTCCCGCACGGCATATCTCCTTCCGAATTACGATGAGTATGTGGTGGGGTATCGCCACCACGACGTTGTGGCCAGCCCTCATCTCGGAACGCGAACCATCTTCAGCAACATCATCGTTCTGGACGGCCGCGTTGCGGGAACGTGGAAGCGGACATTGAAGAGAGATGGGGTACTCCTGGAGCCGGGGTACTTCGAGCCGCCCGGCCGCACCGTTGCCGCCTCCGTGAGGGCGGCCGCGCGCCGGTACGGGCAGTTCCTCGAACTGCCGGTGGAACTGCGCTCTGCGGAAGAGTGAACGGCGAGGTGAGGAGCGGCAGGCATTGCAGCCGGCGCCGCATTGTCCGAATGCCTGCGGGCGTTCCAATCACGATATCAACAGGGATGCAGCCATGAAGGTTCTCATCTTCGGCGCCACCGGAGCGGCCGGCGGAAGCGTTCTTCGAACATGTCTCGATGCGCCGGTGGTACGGGAGGTACGTGCGGTGACTCGCCGTCCGCTCCCCCGCATGCATCCGAAGCTCCACGGAATCGTTCACGACAACTTTCTGGAATACGGAGGAATCGCCGGGGCCTTCGCGGGGATCGATCTCTGCCTCTTCTGCCTTGGCGTCTCGGCCACACAGGTGTCCGAGGAGGACTACCGGCGGATCACGCACGACATGACGCTGGCCGCCGCGGAGGCGCTCCATGCTGCGAGCCCGGACGCCCTCTTCGAATACATCACCGGCCGCGGAACCGATGCGGAGGGCCGGTTCATGTGGGCGCGTGTGAAGGGGTCCACGGAGCAGGAATTGATCCGTCGCTTCGGCGCGGTCTGCCTCCGTCCGGCGGCGATCGGAGGTGAGCCGTCGGCCAGTGCGCCGTGGTACTACAATCTCATCCGGCCGATGCTGGGGATGCTCTCCCCGTTCCGAAGCCTCTACGTTTCGGGGAGCGATCTCGGCAGGGGAATGCTCCAGATCGGCATCGAGAGGATACGGGGACGTGTGATCGAGAATCCGGAGATCCGCGAGTTCGCCGGCCGCGCGGCGTGGTAGGGTCCGGCCGCGCGGCGTGGTAGGGTCCGGAGATCCGGCCTGCACCGCGCTGCCGGGCCTTCCGGGCTCCGTCCGGGCTCCGTCCGGGCGCCCGATGAGGCCGACATCTCATGGCATGCTGCGCGCGGTGCTCCGGTCGCTGCCGGCATTGCATCACATCGCCACCACCACGCCAGATTCCCGCACTCCATCGTCATCCTCCGCAATCATTGCGCGTCGCGCCTCGCGCGCCACCTCGCCGAACGGCCTGCCGGTGATCGTGCTCCGGAGCCACGGCAGGATGCAGACGATCGCCGTTCCCTGCACCTGATCGCGGTTCGCAGCGATTGCCGCAAGCTCATCGTAGGCGCGGGCGAATGCGCTTCTCAACTCCTCCTGCGTGCAGATGTTCGGCAGGCGGCGCATGAACCGGAGCACGGCGCGATCGGCGTCGGAGACTCCGCGGCAGCGTGCGATGAAGCCGTAGGTGGAACGAATCAGATAGGGGAGCAGCTCCAGGTTCCCGGAGTCGTAGTGGATCATCAGCCGCAGAAGCCGCGCTGCGCAGAGAGCGTCGTCGCGGAACCCCGGACGCGCGTCGTTGATCAACGGATGGAGCGTGCTCAGGGCATCGCCCAGGCAGCCGTTCACGAACTGTGCGTATGCAAGTTCAATGGGATAGCCAAGGCGAAGCTGCCGTGCAAGGCCGTCCTCACTGTTCACGCAGATCGCTTCGAATTCATCCGCCATCGCGGCTATCGCCTCGTGTTCGAAATCAACCATCAGCAGCTCGAGGCGGCAGCTGAACTGCTGCACGCGAAGGTGCATGGCATCGATGCCGCCCGACGGTTCGATGGCGCACAGCTTCTCGAACGCGGATCGTGCTTCGGCGTTGCGGCCCATCCTCATCGCCAGCATCACGTGAGTGAAGAGCAGCGTGGAATAGTTGAATCGCTGCGCACGCTCCTTCATCGGGTACGATTCCGCAAGCCGGATGCACTGGTCGGAGTAGAGAAGTGCCGCCGCGTGATCTGCTGCAAGCAGGTGGTACAGGCGCTGCGACTCGGTGCGGATCAGCCGTGCCGTCTCCGTACGCGATGCGGCCGGTTCCAGCGCGCCCTTGCATGCGGCCCTGCCAAGCCGTTGTTCGGCGCCGGCGGCGCCGGGACCGTGTTGCATGAGCTCGCGGGCAACCACTCCGTACAGATGCTGGGAATCCCAGTAGTCCGCAACGTTCGCCAGGATCGTTTCGATGCGGCTGCGCCGTTCGGACAACTGTTCCGGCGTGGTGTTCGCATGGCACGTTCGCGTGTCGATGCTGCACTCCAGTCGCGCAATGGTAAGCTGTTCGGGAAGGCACTCGTGCCGCTCCGCAAGCTCGCGCGCCATGTGCAGGCGCTCCGACGCCTGTTCGTGGAGTCCGCGATCGGTAAGCACCTCCGCTCCTTCGATCAGAAGGCGGATGCGCCGGTGTGCTTCGTTGGCCGTGTTGAATGTGGAGAGCGAGCGGAGAAGGTGCTCGTACAGGTGGTTCTTCGTCACCGCGAGGTGGCCGGCGAACGGTTCGTTCGCAACGGCCATGCGCACCGCTTCCTCGTTCAACGTCCGCAGGCCGCAGAGGAGGGCGAACAGCCGGCGGCAACTTCGTGCGCGGCGCCCGGTACCGGATGCGAACATCATCGTACAGTACCGCTTCTCGGTTTTGCTGAGCGTTCCAATCAGGTTGTAGAGTCCTTCGGATGCAGCCATCGGTTCAATCCATTATGCGTCGATCGGCAGGGGGACAGGCCGGCGTGTGCCCGGCGCCGGTCAGCAAACTATGCTTCAGCGCCCGATCGGTTTCACCTGCCGTTGCCGGCGGGGGAATCGCCGGTAGAATCTTAACAAACGCCGCAATGTCCGCTCGTTCCAGCCACAGCCCGCCCCATACCTTCGCCGCCGTACGCGCCTCATCCGGCGCCTGCCATTTCAATCATTCATTGATCGACACCGCGATGCGAACCCCCTCCTTCATCCTTCTCGCGGCCTGCATGCTCATGGCGGCAGAGGCCCGTGCGCAGGCTCCCGAGTGGGCCAACGCATGGGAGATCGGCTCCGATGGGCTGGAGTCCCCTGCCGGCATCGGCACCGATGCCCGCGGGAATCTTTACCTGGCCGGATATGCGAGCAACGGCCCGGCATCCGGTTACTACCGTGCCACCGGGCAATTCCTGGGATGCTTTCAACCCGACGGAACCCAGCGCTGGGCGCGTACGATCTTCTCCATCAACCCAAGCTCACCCTGCCGCATGGCGATGGATACGGCGGGCAATACCTATGTGGCCGCAGCCTACGTCAACGGGAGCGTCATGGTGGATCTGGGGCGGCGCGACACGCTGATCACGACGGACTCCGCCGTGGGCCTGATCGTGATGTCGTACGATGCCGGAGGGAACCTCCGCTGGCTGCGCACGGGGTTCGCCACGGACACCCTTACCGTTGACGGGCTTGCCGTAGAGGGGGACCGGCTCTGGCTGGGAGGGACGTTCGCGCTCCACGCGGAGATCGGCGGTACGCGTCTGGAAAGCGCGGGGGGAACGGATATCTGCATCGCGCAGTTCGACACCTCCGGCACGTTCCTTCGTGCGGTGCGCTGCGGAGGTCCGGCCAACGATCGCTGCAGCGGCCTGGGCGCGGACACCGGCGGAGCGGCCACGATGCTCGGGCGCTTCGGTGGCACGGCCACCTTCGGCGACACCTCGCTCGTTGCAACGTCCGCTGCCACGATGGTTCTTGCCCGCTATCGATCGGACTGCTCCACTGCCTGGGCGCGTGCCGACGGCGGCCGGACGTTCGAGCCGTTTACCACCATTCTGGCAGTTGACCGTTCCGGCGCCGGCATTGCCGGCATCACCTACACCGGCACGTTCGGCGTGGACGGGCGAGCATATCCTGCCATCAGCGAACTGGATGCGCTCGTGGTTCGCTACGGCCCCGACGGCCGGGCGAAGTGGGAGGCGCCGTTCGGCGGATCGTTCATACAGGAGGTGCAGGGTATCGCAACCGACCCGGAGGGGAACGTCTACGTTGGCGGCTTCTCGCAATCGCTCCCCGACGGCCAGACGTTCCTCGCACGGTTCTCGCGCGAGGGAGCAAGGGAGTGGCAGACCACCGACGGCTACGCGAACGCGATCGGCAATGTGGACGGAGGCCCCCTCTGCGTCGACCCCACGGGCATCGTCTACATGGCCGGAATGCTCTCCGGGACGACGCGCTTCGGCACCCATGTCATCGCAAGCCTGGGAAGCACTCCAACATCGAGTTCCGGCTGGGATATCTACGTTGCCAGCCTCGCACGGACAAGCGGCGTGGCTGGGGATGACCGGCATCGGCCGGCGTCCGCCACGGTTTCACTGCGGCGGACCGGTGACGTGCTTCTCGTATCATCTGCATCCGGCCGGCCGGAATTGCTCGGGGCCGGGCTCTACTCCATACATGGGCGCCGGATTGCGGTTCCACAGACCGCCGTTGCGTACGGCGGTGCGATCGTATTCGACATTGGCGCGATACCCTCCGGCGCCTACCTGGTTCTTGCGCGAACGGCCGCGGGCACGGCATCGCTTCCATTTCTCCTTGTGCGATAATGCCTGTCGGCAGGGAGGCCCGGGCTCTCCACGTATCGGTAAGGGGATCCCGGCCGCATCTGGGTGAACCCTCCCGGCTGTAACGGAGACGTTGCTGGTGCGTGCATCACACCTTCCATATCGGTGATCCTCGTGATCATCACCGGCGACGCTCCGGCCGGGGCCGTTGAATCCGTACAGCGGGAATGCGATCCGGCCGCCGACGTCGCACACTCATTCGGGACTTCATCGAAGGAGAGAGGCTGTGAGCAAACTGCATGAGGAGATCGGTGCAGATCTGCGTGCCTTTATCGAAGCGCAGCAGATGTTCTTTGTGGCATCGGCGCCGCTGGATCCCGGCGGGCATGTAAATCTTTCGCCGAAGGGGCAGGACACACTGCGCGTGCTTGGGCCGCGGCGGCTTGCATACCTGGACTACGTGGGAAGCGGTGCGGAGACGATTGCGCATCTTCGCGAGAACGGCCGCATCGTGATCATGATGTGCACCTTTGCCGGCGCGCCGAAGATCGTACGATTCCACGGGCAGGGTCAGGTTCTGGAACCGCAGGACCGGGAGTATGCCGAACTGCGCCCGCTGTTTCCGAGAATGCCGGAGGGCCGTGCAATTATCACGATTTCAGTTGAGCGAATTTCCGATTCATGCGGGTTCGGCGTGCCACTCTACGAATTTCAACGCCAGCGCCACCAGATGATCGATTGGGCCGAACGCAAGGGGACCGACGGGCTTGCGGAGTATCAGGTCCAGAAGAATACGCACAGCATCGACGGCCTTCCCGCCTTGAAATGGGTTGAGCGCTCCGGCGAATAACAATTACACGTCCGGCATTTGCACAGGAATTCGGTCCAGCAACGCGCTGTGATTTTCAGTGCCCGGCGCTTGCATCCAACGCGGTCATGCTGTATGTTGGCAGCCGTTGTCCGCGTGAATGGGCACGCGCGGGCTCAATCGATATCCGCTGGTCCGGCGGTATTGAACCAGAGATCCTTGGCGGGTTCTTCATCACACATATCGTTCAGCTACTCTTTCCCTGCGATCCGTGCCGGCATCGTTGCCGGAACCATGGCAGCTGCTGCTGTTGCTGCCGATTTGCTCCAAGTGCGGGCAATCCCCCACAGTCCCTTGTAAACAACGGCGTGCATGTCGCACGTGCTTCCCTCACAGTTCCGTGCTCTCCCGCTACGCCGTTCCGGGAAATGATCACGGTTGTGCGAGGTGATTGTGCCGTGTTGCCCGGCTGCGGTCACGCGGCGGTCTCGCGGCGGTCACGCATGGCTGGAACATGTTCACGCACCATGCGTGTCCCTCCGGATGCGCTTCACGGTGCGTAACAGCGAACGGTGCGTATGCCGACTCCGATTTCGCAACGTTCAACGTATTTCGTGAAAGAGATTCGTCTGCCATCTCCGGCAACGGATGGTCCAATTCACATGCATATTCCGAGAGCTCACCATGACAAATCGAAAAGGTCCTGCCAGGGTAATCTGCATGCAGATGCTTGTAATGTTTGCCTTCCTGCTGACCGCTGCGCGGCTGGCGGCGCAGACCTACAGCTATCTCCCATCGGCAAGTTCCACGGACGATCGCTTCCTTTCGCTTGCGGGAGGCGGGATCAATACGCTGGGTGATAATCCAATGACATTCAAGCTCGCCTCACCGGCGGCCGCAGCTTCCATCGAGCTCGGCATATTCGATGGGGACACGTACGGCATATTCGATCAGGGGAGTGTGCCGCTGGTGTTCACACTGTATGCAGATCCCGAGGGAAACGGCACCGGGAATGTGCAGGTTGGTGAGTGGCACGGCGAGGCAATGCTCAACAACGACTGGTACCGCGTTACCGTTGCCAACAGCTCCGCCGCGCGCTGCACGTGCGGCGATTATTTCTATCTCCTCAAGGTGCGAAGTTCGGACCCCGCCGCGTTTCACTGGAGCAGTTTCAAGCTTCGCACCGATGGAACGATTTCGGTGAATCGGAATTCGAACTTCACATTCTCCGCGCCGCTCGGCTCCGCCTTCGACGCCTCCGTGGTATACCCCGCGTATCCCGGGCTTGCACCAACCACGTACGATGGCACGTGGCATTTTCATATGGACGTTCCGTATTCCGTTTCCGCCCTGTCGATTTACGACGGTGATTTCGATCGGGGATCGTACGATTGTACCGACAACGACACGGACGATGAGGACACGCCGAACTCCGTTCCATTGTGGGCCAGTGGTTCCGCGGTTGCCGAAGGGGCGGCCACCAGCAGCATCGCCTGCACGGATGCCACCGGAGCGCAAACAGGCGGGACAACCACGAGCAATCCGCCGGACAACTCGCGCAGCTCGGCGTTTGCACGCGGCAATGGAATTACCTATGAAGTGGTTGATCCCAACGGCGGCCGCTACACGAATTATAACCCGTCGGGAAATCTGGAGTGGGAACAGTTCCGCATCAGCACCGGCGCGTTCAACAGAAGCATGATGGACTACCATGCCGATGCGCTTCCCGCCGGAACGTACGACATCAACATCGGCGGTATGGATCTCGGCAATCTGAACGCGCTCCGTTTTCCCTACGATGTCTCCGGCGTCGATGCCGACGGCAACGTGGTGACTCCGCTCCACCCGGATTATTCCGACGGTTCCATTACGGGAACGGTCTACTACGAGAGCGGCAACAACTGCACGCAGGGTTTGCTGGAGCTGGGCATTCCACTGGCCTCCGTGCATCTCGATGCGGACTTCGACGGTGATGGGATTTCAGATGACTCACGGTGCGCCACAACGGACCTGCTGGGCCATTTCTGTTTCAGCGGCCTGCATCCCGGCACGTATGTCGTCACGGTCGATCCGGAATTGCTCCAGCACGGTACAACGCCGGTCTGCGACACGGACGGCGCAGGTACGCCGAATACCGTCACCGCACGGTTGACGATGTGCGCGCGCACTCTCCCGGTTGTCTTCGGCTACAGGCTCAATCATCTGCTGGGAGCGCTCGAGCGCTGAACGTCTCTCCGCACGGCCGCGTCCGGATATTCAGGGCCCGGGATCGCCGCATCGGCAGCGATCCCGGGCCTTCGCATTTCGTTCAAGTCCCGCCCTTCCGTCTGCCCGCAGTCACGACGTGTGGAGGGAACCATGGTTGGGGGTGGCTCAATTCCAGGAGAGGACCGCCGGAATAACCTTCCCGGCCGAATATCATGTTGAGGCCATATTGAGCCGCTAATATTGCACCGTCGTTGACAGCAGCCCGTGCTGCACTTGAAATTGTTCGGTAACAGAACCGGTCGCCGATACCCGGCAGAGACTGGTCTTCTTCATAACTAGATTGAGAGAATTCGTACCATGGCTACCACCCTCAACTTCCGTGCACGGGCGATCCACCTGTTCGCCTTCATGCTCCTGATGATGCCGGCAGCGGCACGGCATCTTCTGGCGCAACAGTATTCGTACCTCCCATCCGCAAGCACGACGGACGATCGATTCCTCTCCATTGCAGGCGGCGGCATTCAGACGCTCGGGGAGAGCCATATGGCGTTCAAGCTGGCCTCTCCCGCATATGCAATCTCCATGGAGATCGGCGTCTTCGATGGCGACACGCGCGGCGTATTCGACCAAGGGAACGTTCCGCTCATTTTCACGCTCTACGCCGATCCTGAAGGTGACGGCACCGGAACGATGAGGCTTGCGGAATGGAGCGGCGACTCGATGCCCGATAACGGTTGGTTCACGGCGAATATTATCAACACGCCGGCGGCGCGCTGCATCTGCGGCAATTACTTCTACCTGCTGGATGTGCGCAGCTCGAACCCGCAGGCGTTTCAGTGGAGCAGTTTCAAGCTGCGTACGGACGGGACCATATCCGCGGCTCATGCCACCAATTTCACATTCTCCGCGCCGCTTGGAAGCGCGCTCGATGCGGCCGTAGTCTATCCGTCATACCCGACGCTGACCCCGACGACCTACGACGGTGCATGGCATTTTCAGATGAATGTTCCATATCCGGTGAGTTCGCTCGAGATCTGGGACGGCGACTTCGATCGCGGCTCGTACAATTGTTCCGATAACGACACGGATGACGAGGACACGCCGAATGTTGTTCCCGCATGGGCAACGGGCGAGGCGGTTGCCGAGGGAACGGCAACGAGCAGCGTATCGTGCCAGGATGCGGATGGGCATCCGATCGACGGCAACACCACGGGCAATCCTCCGGACGACTCGCGCAATCCGGTGTTCACGCGCGCCACGAGCATCAGCTACAACGTGACGGCGCCGAACGGTGCGCACTACGCCAACGACAATCCCTCCGGCAATCTCGAGTGGGAGCAGTTCAGGATCAGCACCGACGCATTCAATCGGAGCACGATGGACTATCATGCGAGCGCGCTGCCGGCAGGCATCTACGATATCGCAATCACCGGCATGGACCTGAGCAACCTGAACGCGCTCCGCTTCCCGTACGACGTTGCCGGCGTCGACGTCTCCGGCAATCCGGTGATGCCGATCCGCCCGGACTACAACGATGGGTCGATCTCCGGAACGGTCTATCTTCTGGGTGATGACGGTTCGTCCGGCGCCGGCAATCCCGGCTCGCTCGATCCCAGCATGCCGCAGACCTGGGTGCGCCTGCAGGCGGACTACGACCGCGACGGCATTACGGACGAGGAGTGGAGCATGCCGACCGATATTCAAGGGGAGTACAATTTTACCGGCCTCCATCCCGGCGCCTATACCGTTTCGGTGGATGTCACGACGCTGCCGCCGGGCGCGCTCGCGATGGACGACAGCGACGGTGCCAGCACGCCGAATTCGGTGAAGATCCCGCTCACGATGTGTTCACATTCGGCGCTGGGCCTCTTCATCTACCGAGTGTTCGGTGATGGCGGAATGTTGAGCGATGCCGCGTACTGATACGCCCCGGTAGGAGTTCCCCTCGATGAGAACAGCCTCGGGCCCGTGCTCCCACGGTCCGAGGCTGTTGCGTAATCCGGGCGTGCCCCGTGTCTCCGGCAGCCGGCCCGGTCGAGGTGATGCCGGCCGCAAGCGTTGCTCCGTCGGATCGAGAGGAGATGACGTCGGAGATTCGCGTTGGCGGCAAGGCGCGCTCGCGGCGGATGTGCATGCGATGGGCCTTGATGGTGCGCGCGGAGGCGAAGAGCGATTCGCTGCGATCTGCTTCGTGGAGAGATCGCAGCGAATCGGCACGCAACATGGATCTCCTGCGGTGTCCGGTCCGGCGCGATTGCCCGCAGGCGCCGGATGAACTCGTGGCGAGCCCGTCGTGCAGGTGAGTGCCGGCACATCAATTGAAATTCAAACTGAATCACTACCACAATTCGGGGTAGTGTCCTAATTTGGATTCCCCGAAATCGTGGTAGTGACTCATTTTGAATCCTGCCCTTGCACCGAGAGGGGTGCCCGACCGAACTTGCATCCCACAGTGATACGCAAGTTGACATATCCTTGACGAACCCGAACCCCTTCATGGACGATACATCGAAGCCCCGGAAGAGACCGACGGACCCAAACCAACGCGCCAAGCTGATCGTGGAGATAGCCACGGGTGAAGTGCATGAGGAAGCGGTTCCCGACACGAGGGACCCGGCAGCGGTGTCGTTGGGTCGTCGTGGTGGGCTGAGAGGAGGAC
This sequence comes from Kapaibacterium sp. (SeqCode), assembly GCA_035549015.1. Taxonomy (GTDB): domain Bacteria; phylum Bacteroidota; class Ignavibacteria; order OLB7; family OLB7; genus JAFDZV01. The sequence continues at coordinate 73,014 of DASZRW010000147.1, read as the reverse complement.
GGGCGCGAGCTGAGAAGCTCACGCCCGAAGAGCGCTCCGAGATTGCCAAGAAGGCTGCCTCTGCACGGTGGGGTAAGCCGCCGAAAGCTAAGGGCGAATCCTGATTTCTGCCTCACTCCTAAGCCGTATGGGCTGCAACGCAGGGTAAGCAGTGAGAACCTCCCCATATATGTCCGCCGTCGATTTCGGGATCTCTATCGTAGCGACCACGGCGTACCGAACACTTCCATTCCACCCGTTACGAGGGATTGCATGAAGGATCAGAAAGGGCGATTGCAGGCCGGTGCCTCTCATGCGATCCATACGCTTGATTAGTGGTTCCCACTTGTTCGTATTTTCTCGCAGTTCTTCCTCAGTCGCGTACTTTCTTGGTGATTTAGATACAGGATACTCGGATTGCCGCCATCCAGCCTGGGTTAGCTGCATTACTTCCTCTGCGCTCGGATTTGTTAGAGTCCTTGGGCTCTCCTGTCTTTCGCCCTCTATCAACGGTGGCGTGAATCTGTAGCGACCATTGTGCGGATAGAAGGTATCCTCTACCCCGCAAACGGTGTACTCCGTCGGGTGATTAGGATCGACATCCGGCAGAATAGCAATCGTCCATTTAATCGTGACCCTCCCCGGCAACAGCATGCCCGGCGGAACAAGAAAGGGGAGCTTGACATACTTCTTGTCAGATATGTCACCCTGGTACACCACCGTGAACGACCTATCACCGCAGCGTAGAATCGCATCGAAGTCGGTTTCGGCGATTCCGTATCCCATCAAAACATCTGGTCCAAGACTGGGATGCCTTGCTGAATGCACTAGCAGCGCACGTGCTAGCAATGGTGTGGCTCGGTCGACACCACCAGTCAACCGTCCCGCCATTGCAGCGACTGATGGAGCTGCGAAGCTCGTTCCTCCGTTCTTAAGAAGACGATCGCCAGGGGAAACGGAAATGAGATGGATCGGGGTCAACTCACAACCACCGAACGCAACTAAGTCGGGTTTGACTTTACCGCATTCTCGCCCTGGCCCGTGACATGAATACGGCGCATGCACAATATCACCCCGCCTCTTTGTGATCGCGCCGACTCCAATCCCATTGACAAGATCGGAGGGTGATTGAATGCGATTCTCCCCGTCAGGGAGTTCACCGTCGTTGCCAACCGCGACATAAAACCCCACATTATACTGTGTAGATAACGTATCAAGGCTGTGTGTGAAACGTGATATAGCATCGTCCAGAATCGGACCCTCGGGACCGAAGCTCAGGTTATATGTATTGATGTCCGGCCGTGCCGGTATAACCCGCTCGATAATATCAATAGACTCATAAAGGTCTTGATCAGCAGCATCTGAGCATGGGAGTACACGAAAACTCACCACCGAAACGGCTGGCAGTGGTAAGGTCGCAGACGCGTCGTAGCTGTTCAATGGTCCATAGAGAATGACGCCTGCTACAGCCGTTCCGTGCTCCAGGCAGTCCGGGTCAACGTCTGTTTTTATCGATAAGCTATCGTCCTGTTCAACGTGGCCGTGCAAAAGGTCGTGGTTAACATCGACACCGCCATCAAACATTCCGACTTTGATGTTAGATTGTCCACCAATGCTAGGGGGATTTGGTGCAGAGGCTCTCGGACTGCCTCGAAGGTTGCCAAGAGATCTAAACCTCAGAGGGTGCAAAGCCCGCAAAGGATTTGCCCCTTGTAGGGCCTCCAATTCGGCGCGAGAAAGCCAGCACGAAACGAACGTTGGCCCTTCCGAATAAGGAGCAATGCTGACCTTATGAGGGCCAGACCGAAACGCCTTTGGGTCAGGGAGCAACTCAGAAAGGAAGTGGAGTTGCGCTTTCGAACTGTGAAGAGCAGATGGATGGAAGATGATTTCCACCCGACCCTCTGTCCACTCATCCGAAAAACCAAGGCACTGCTCCTCGGCTGACAAAAGGTTATATGTTTGAATTCGTCGTATGTCCTTACAAAACTCTTTGGTGAGGCTCGATTCGGCCTTCTCCAAGAACAACAGGAAGCGCTCGTAGCTAACAGGATCTGCCCTGGTGAATAGAAGCCGTCCTGTTACTATTTCGCTCTCCGTTCGGTCAACTCTCTTCTGAAGTTTCTTGGTCTCTTTGACTTCGTTAGCATTGACCCTATACGTACGAGAACCAACCTTTGCGATTCCCGGGATAGCGTTAAACAGGTGCTGTGGCTCATAGCTTTTAGCAGTCATGTCTGGATGTAACCGAAGGCAAAGAACCAGCTCATCCGAGAATCGTTTTGTTGGTGGCAGATCTGCAATGTGGGAAAGTGAATTCCTGATACCATCACGCACTCTGACACGCGCTTCCTCATAGGAAGCGGGAGGTTCAGAAGGCCATCCAGGGGCCCTCTTATCAATGCCTGTCACAAAGGCTTCCCCATTTGCGAGAATCAATCGCTTTGCTTGGCTATCCATCTTCCTTATCCTTGTTCAGGTGATGTTGAACGGCTGTAGAGCTAAGACCAACTATTTCGGCGATACCCCTTACGGTGAGTTTTGTATCATCTCTCAGCGATCTAATTATTGACCCTATGTATTTCTTGTTTGCGCGAGTCGGCAATTTCGACCGGATCTCATCAAGGAAACATTGCTCCAGAGGCGTATTGTCCAACAAATGCTTCCTTATCATGGCGCGCATCTCCGTTTCAATCTCGGAGCCACTACTGCCCGCATATACTGTGCTAAGCGCGGAAACCAATCCTGTCGGAGCATCACTTCCAAAACGGCCGCACGATTGAATGATAATAGACGTGCGTTCAGCTTGTCCGGGTACTGGTATGTCCAGCACCACATCAAAACGTCGATGAATTGCGGGGTCAAGAAGTTCAGGGTGATTCGTAGCCGCTACAAGCACAGAATGCATTGGCCAGTTCTCCATTTCCTTCAGAAGGACGTTGACGATTCGTTTTAACTCCCCTACCTCTGTCTCATCATCTCGACGTTTGGCAATCGCATCAAACTCATCAAGCAGTAAGACGCATGGGCCGCTTCGCGCATAATCGAAACTGCGGCGAAGATTGTTACCCGTCTTACCGAGAAAACTTGAAATCGAGGTTGATAGGTCGAGGATTACAAGATTCAAATCCAGACGATGCGCTAACCACCGAGCTAACATGGTCTTCCCCGTTCCGGGAGCACCCTTCAGCAGGATAAGCCCGGGAGGGGAGAATCCTTCACTTAGAAGAGCGCGGCTATGTATACGCTCATTTAAGAACCGATACACTCGGTCATGGAGCGAAGGTGGTAGCACGGGTTCCGGTGCTATGTCGGGCGTAAGCACCTGAACCAAAGCCAAGCCAATGTCACTGTCGGAGGGTGCAGGCTGTTGAGATCGCCCCCGCGTGGGATTCACTTGCCCGTTTGCGCTTGCCAGGATCGCACCTAACTCGGCCGAAACATTGGGATACTCACTCTTTAGCGCCCGTATAGCAGTCAACGCCAGAAGTTCAAGGCGGCGGCGATCCCCTGATAAGGCAGCCTCCAACAACTTCGGTAGGAACTGGATAGGGTCCTTTGTGCGATTGGGTGACATGTCCGCCAGAATTAGAACAAGGTTTTCGTTAAATATATGAGAATAATGCGCCTTTGTGCAAGACTTATTTCATTAGTCGCAAAATTAGAACATAATGACATTTTGCTTGACCGATATAGCACGAACTCCATATGTTTGCACCATGAACAAGCTGACGATTGATCGCCGTACCAAGATCCTCCACTGCCTCGTTGAAGGGGCCTCCCTTCGCGCTACGTCGCGCATCGCGGACACGAGCTACAACGCTGTGTGCAAGCTCGCCGTGGACGCTGGCAAGGCATGTGCGGCCTATCAGGACGAACACCTTCGCAACCTACTGTGCAAGCGCGTGCAGGTTGACGAGATCTGGTCGTTCGTCTACGCGAAGCAGAAGAACGTGACGCCCGCGATGCGAGAGGAGATCGGGACGGTGGGCGACATCTGGACGTGGACGGCGATCGACGCGGACACGAAGCTTGTGCCCTCGTGGTTGGTGGGTGCGCGCGACGCGGAGTGTGCGGCCGCGTTCATTGGCGACCTGGCTTCGCGGCTCGCGAACCGCGTGCAGCTTACGAGTGATGGCCTCTCCACCTACGTACAGGCCGTTGATGATGCATTCGGCAGCGACGTTGACTATGGCATGTTGGTGAAGACCTACGGCGGCCCGATGGAAGGAAGCGGCCCGGAACGCCGCTACAGTCCGGCTGAATGCACGGGTGCGAAGAAGACGGTAGTCACGGGCGACCCCGACAAGAAGCATATCTCCACGAGCTACGTTGAGCGCCAGAACCTGACACTCCGCATGCACATGCGCCGTTTCACGAGACTAACGAACGGGTTCAGTAAGAAGGTGGAGAACCATGCCCATGCGGTTGCCCTGCACTTCATGTACTACAACTTCGTGCGCCAGCACAAGGGCTTGAAGGGCTCTACTCCGGCAATGGAAGCGGGTGTCACGAATCGCTTGTGGGGCGTTGAGGATATCGCCAAGCTTGTTCCATGAGTGATGCAACGTAGAAGACGCAGAACGCCCCGTCATGGTCAAGCCAGACGGGGCGTTCTCGTTATCGCGGGATGTGTTATGCTACTCTTCGTCTGTCTTCTCCTCTGAAGCTTCCTCATGCTCTTCTGTGGGCTCTGTGCACCCTTCCGCGTTAGCTTCGCCGCCGTGCTTCATCTGCTCCAGAAGAAGCTCCAGGTCTGTTAGTTGGTCAAGGTCCGATACGGGAACCATCGCCAGCACGGGGATGCCCCAACGGGTAATGGTGATGCGCTCACCATTCCGGCATCGCTCCATGTAGATCACGAGATCACGTCTCACTTGCTGGGTCGTAACTCGTGTCATGCCGCGCTCCGTTGTTGTATCACATTCCGTTCAAGATCGTGCGAGGCGGTTTGCAGCTCCGTGATCGCCAGTTCACACACGAGGGAGCGCCCGTCAAAGTGCGAGGAGAATTCCCGTGCGTCACTCTGCAATGCATCGCTCAGCGCGTCCAAGAGCGCACACACACGGCGCAAGCGTTCATCGGGGGGAAGAAGGAGTACGGGGATGCTCGGGGGCTCGTGGTTCGTCGGCGGATCACTCGTGGTGGGTGATTCGTTGATGGTACTCATAGCGCGTTCGGTTATGTTGAAAGACCCGACTACAACCACGCCGCGCTAACAGCGTCCGGGCCTCACGGTAACCGGGTAGTCGGGTCGAAACGTGACACGAGGCCGTTCCTTCTGACTGCCAGCGCGGTGCGATTGCAGCGAAGGTAGACGGCAAGAGCAAGGCTTACAAGGTAGCGATTCCCGGAAATTCAAACTGAATCACTACCACAATTCGGGGGCCCTTGTCCGATCGGAACGGACCTTGTATGTTCCTCTCTTCGGGTGCGCAACAGTTCTTGTTCAAACCATTCGTTCAGCCCATGCACAGATTCAACTGGCTGTATCGGAGCGTGCCCGCCGGGCTGGTTATCGCCTCCATTCATCTCGCATCCTGTTCCACGAGCAATCCCGCCGGTCCGTCGGAGAATACCGGCAGCGCGCCGGCGATCGGCAGTCACTATACGTTCCATTCGATCACGTTGATCGATTACAGTTCCGAATTCAATTCCATCAACGAGATGGTTGTCACGGAGTCCGGGCTGAAGGTTGAAGGGGAGGAGAATGTTGTGAAGATCACGTCGGACAGCATCTTCAACACCTACTACACCTTCCGGAACAATGGTGATATCGGCTTCCTCTACAATGTGGAGTTCAACGGCACGATCGTGGACAGTATCTGGGTGACGTATCCCACTGGAGGCAGGAGTGATGCGCCGGCGCTCCGGTACGATCGGGATATAAACGGGAAGCACGTTCTGGTAAACGGAACCATCCGCTACCTGGGGCCGCAGCAACTGACGGTGCCGGCCGGGACGTTCCGAACCGAGATGGTGGAGTTCCGAGCGGAGACCTATGGCGGCAACGCCGGTGCGACGCCGTTGATCGAATCCTCGAACCTGGACACGCTCTGGTTCGCGCCGGACATCCATCTCCATGTGAAGAAGTCCGGCGTCGACAAGCTGGTTATCGACGGCCCCGGGAGTACGCTCGTCACCTATCTCGCAACAACCACGCTGCAGCGCTACACGCTTCTGTAGGAAGTCGCGGCTGGCCGCACCGGTTGGCGGCTTCGGCGCTTCGCATGCGCCTCCGGCACGGCCTGGCCGGTGAGCCGCCCCTCAGCGGTTGAAGGTGATCGCGCCGCGCGTTGCGGACTTCACCCAGTAGGCACGGCCGGGATCGATTGTTGACGCAACGTAGTATCCATCGTTGAAGCCGAAGAAGCCGGATTGCAATGTGGTGCCGATTGCGACAACGGATGCAACCGGAGCCGGCTCGCTTGCGCCGGAGCAGATCAGGTTCCATCCGGCCGCGAGCGGTATCGTCTGCGGCAGCGCCAGCGAGATACCGGATTGCCGCGTGATGCGCGGAGCATCCAGTTTGATCCAGTAGCCCAACCCTCTACGGAGTATCGAGTCGATGACGTAGCCGTTGCTGTACGTGAAGAGCGGTGAGGCAGCGGCTGGGAACATCGCGCCCGCGGATGGATTGAACGGCGTGTTGGGGAGGCCGATCATGTTCCATCCCGCCCTGTATTGGACCGTAGTGAAGAGGTTGCCTCCGGATGGTGCCTGCGCCCGCATGCTCTGCGGCCACGGTCCGAACGCCTGCATGCCTGCAAGCGCAATCACGATGAGAATGCGACGGAAGCCATTGCGATCAGTGGGTGATAGAGTCATGATCGTTCCTGCCTCGCTGATGAACAGACGAATGGTGGAGCGGCGAACTCGCGCCGGTGAAGCCCCAGCAACGAAAAGCCCCGCTGCAGGCGAAGCGGCGCATGCCTTCTTCACGTGCCGGCGGGGCTCGTAGTTCACAACGCTCCGGGCGTATGTTGTCGCAACGTCCCGCGCCGCTCCGGCGGGATCGTCACAGGACCATCTGCATATGCGGCGGCGAACGGAGCGGCAACCGCCAACATAGGTCGGGGGACGATCCGCAATCAAGTTATGGTTTGCTTACGGCTGCGGCCGGCGCGGCACCAGTGCTCCCACGCATGGGGCGACTCCGGGGCCGTGAGCGGATCGCATCGGCTCTGCCGCGATGCTGTTGCGTTACACCGGGCAATTCCGATCGTCACTACACAGATCCGGCCGATGCCTGCGTACGCCGCCCATGGTATCTGCACGATGTCCGGCGCTGTGCCGGGCGCGTATCCACAGCCCTCCGGGCTCGCATGATCTTTTCATCCCAATCCTTCGCGTTCACTCCCTCACGGCATTTCTCTCCATTCCCGACGTCGGCCGACGAATGGTGAGACGATGGTAGATGCCGGCCTTCATCGATGGCTGCGGATCGGCGCCTGCACACCGGCGACATGTCCGATGTGCGTGCGACGCCCGCCATCGACCATTGTTCCACGATCAACGACAAACACATGAGAACACACGTCCCTCCCCGTGCTCTGCTTTCAGCCTGTCTTATCCCGATCGCTGCCCTTGCGATCGGCTGCGGTGCCTCGCAGGTGAGCGTGCAACCGGACTTCAACCGATCGGAATTGCACCAGCCCGCTCTGAAGCGGGAAGGAATCTGCTTTGTCAAGGTGGAGGATCGCCGTGCCGACACGTCGTCGCGCATCGGAAAGGCGCGCGTGGGATTTTTCAACAAGACCGTGCCGTATTATCTGGCCGGCAATCTGGCGAGCAATGTGAAGAGGATGCTGGATACGCTTGCCGGCGGCTCCTGCGCGCGCGATCGCTACATACCGGTTACGGTCACCATCGATACGTTCACCGTGGGAGAACACAGCGGGCTCTTCTCCGAGGAGGCATACGGGGACTTCAATCTCCATTTCATATACCCCATCACGCCGGACTCCCTCGGCTCGTTCTCGATATCATCGCATCCGACGCAGGGGGCTGCGGACGCGACCGACGAGATCGAACCGTTGATCTACAAGGGAGTGGCGGAGTGCGCGCGGCTGTTCGTTGAACGCGCGCTGGACAGGACCCCGGGCGTTGCGATGCCGTCGGATTCGGCGCGCGCCGCGAACTCCTCCGCGTCGGCCACGCCGTTCGCACAGCGCGGGCCGGTAGCCGGCAAGGACCAGGTGATTGCCGGCGAGAAGCAGCACGACGCACGGAACGAGATCGGAGGGCACTACCTCACCGGCAATAACATCGTGACAGGCGTTCGCATCACGTACGGCATACTGACGGAGAAGGACAGTTCCGATTTCCGCTGGGGAGCCGGCCTCTCGTTCAACTACAGCGATATCAGGAATCAGTCCGCCTCGCTGACGGGAACCTTCGTCAACTTCGGCAGCAGGGTCATGGGGCGATACTTCCTGGGCACGCATACCTCGTTCTATCTGGCGGGAGCCGTCGGGCTGGTTGGCGGTACGGAATCGATCGACTATGGAACGAATGTGGAGTCGTCGTTCTTCATCGGACCGAATGTGGAGGAGACCATCGGGCTCACGCTGAATCGGAAGTTGTTCCTGGAGGTCGGGTCGTACCAGCTTGCCTACTTCGGTTCGAAGCTTCTTCCATCCGACGTCGGCCTGATCGCCGGTGTGAGCATCGGACTGTAGGGAACTGCCGTTGCCGCCGGCGGGATTGCACCGGCACCTTCTGCCGGGAGATTGGATGCATGCATCGGTGATGCGGCACGCCCCGCAATCGGCGCAGAGGCGCGATGAGGCCACTCTGCCGGCCGATGCGGCGACGCGGGACGAAACAAGCATGGGGAGCGTCCCTTCGGGCCGCTCCCCAGCTACCTCACTGGGATCACACTGCAATCGGTGCATCCGGTTGCCTGCGGGGCGAAGCCATCGGCATATGGCGAGTGCTGTCAATAACGGCCTGGTACCGCACCGAAATTCAGGTGCGTCACACGCCCGATATATCCAGGCTGCACAGCTACATCACCGTCATGCCTTCCATCATGTCCCGTGTTGAACCCGCGAGAGATCGGGCGATTGCGCCGGCACTTCGTTTCCCCTCCCCATGTGACATCCACCCGTTCTCAACGCCTGTGCAACCTACCCGCGGGCGGCCGCTCCAGGAATGACCTGGGTCAATCTTCGTACGAATCCACAATCGGCAACCGGCGTCGCATGTTTCACCGGCATGTTCGTCTATGGAGTGTGTCGACATCGGTTCAAGCACATACGGCAGCCTACGCATTGGATCCTCCAGCATCGGAAACCAGCAGAGCGAACCAGGTAGAGAAGGCGATTCGTTCGGAACGCCGGCGTCTGCTGGAGTTCATTCGCAGCCGTGTGGATATTCCCGAGGATGCGGAGGACATTCTGCAGGATGTGCTGGTGCAACTGATGGCGAGCGATTCGATCGCAGCGCCGATAGAGAAGTTCACCTCCTGGCTTTTCACCGTTGCCCGTAACCGGATTGTGGACTGGTACCGCAAGCGGAAACCGGAGCCGATATCGTCGCTGGCGGCGGCGGATACCGGGGATGAGGGGGAGGATGGTGCGCCGTTCTTTCTGGAGAACGCGCTCTTCGATCCCTCGGACAACCCCGATGCCGCCTACTTCCGCGAACGATTCTGGGATGCTCTTGCCGAAGCGCTGGAGGAACTTCCCGCCGAGCAGCGCGATGCATTCGTGATGCACGAGCTGGAGGGGCGAAGCTTCAAGGAGATTGCGGAGGCGACCGGCGTCGGCGTGCCGACGCTTCTCTCCCGCAAACGCTACGCGGTTGCATATCTGCGTGTGCGGCTGCGGGATCTGTACGACGAACTGAACAATGTGGAATAATGCCGGCGGCACGCCGCAGGCAGCGAACATAACGGCTTCCATCGGGAGCGTGCCGCACTCCGCCGGTTGCGGATGTGCAATGCCCGGCGATGGAAGCATCAAGGAACGAATAATCATGAGAAGGCGAACGCCGTTGAAAATCGCACGCATCGTGTTGATCGCATGCGTTGTTGTTCTGGGCGTGGGACTGGTTGTGATGGCATTGTGGAATGCATTGATCCCGGTGCTCTTTGCCGGCCCCGTTATCAACTACTGGCAGGCGCTTGGCCTGTTCATCCTCTCGCGCATTCTGCTCATGGGGCGCGGCGGCCCGCCGCAGTTCTCGCGGATGCGGCACGAGCGCTGGCGCAGGAAGTTCGAGGAGCGCATGGCATCCATGAGTCCGGAGGATCGCGAGCGGATGCGCAGGGCATGGGACGAACGTTGCGGCAGGGATTTCGACGGGCCGCGATGGAAGCAGGGGGATGAGCATGCGGAGCCCGGGCAGTAGGCCCGTGTTCCGCCCCGTGCGCGAAAGTTGTCCACCGGCCCGGCGGGGTATCTCCGAAACAGAGGCCGCACATCGCGTGCGGCCTCCTGCATTATGGTTTCCCCCGTTGCATGCGTCCGTTGCCGCGGCACCAGCCGCCGAGCCCCATGCCAGCGGCATGTTGCCAATCATCGTGTCGGAATAATCCGGAGACGTCGTGGCCGAATGCCCGCAAGGACTGCGGCGGGGAATGTTGCGAACTCTGGGTATGTTGAAGGCGATGCTTCGGAACCCTCGCGCTGCGATGCGAACGAAGCATGCGTCGGCAACCCGGCTCGCATCGCGGGCCGCCAACATTCATCGACACGTCCCATGAAACGAACAACGCGGATTGCGCTCCTCGCGGTACCGGCGATTCTCCTTGCCGCATGTTTCCACAAGTCGGATGAGACGGGAACGGCGGACGATGTGAAGCAGACGATGATCTGCCATACGGCCAAGGGGGATTACCTGATCACGCACGAGGAAGTGTTCCATGCAACGTCCAAGTCATCAGGCGGCCGCGGCACCTTTGTCAGCGGGTATGCGGACTATCGCTACACGGTGCGCGATCTGGCCACGGGGCGGCAACTGGCCAGGCTGGTGACCGGGGAGCGCGACGAAGATCTGATCCCGCTTGGGTTCGACGGAACGCGGCTCTGGTGCTACAGTGCGGACAAGTCCGTTGGCCTCCATGCCCGCGACCCCGCAACACTGGGCGTTGTGGTGACGCGCGAGCAGGTGGAGAAGGGAACCCCGGCGCTCGCGGGGCGTCTGGCAGCACCGTCCGTGAACGAGGCGGAGCGGCTGTACGGATTCGATCCGTTCACGCGGAGCGTCATCCTCGCGGACATGCAGGGGAATCTCTACAGCATGGATGCCGCGACTCTCCACGCCACGGCGATCGCGAAGATGCCGAAGCTGCTGGAGAAGCCGTCGCAGGCCTCCACAACCAGCGCCTATCGCTGGCGCGACGAAAGCGTCAGCCTTCGCGACGAGCCGCGCGGCCATATCGAGATCTCCAACAATGTGCAAAGCAGCGAGAGCTATCTGAACGGGGAGATCATGCTGGAGGGGAACATCACCCGCCTGGCCGAGGACGGTGCACGAATGCGCGCGGCGGCGGATGCCGTGATCGAACGGATGCGACGCACGCACGACTCGCTGCTGGCGCTCTATCCGGTGCTGCACGACGAGACGGAGGCCTATCGCTCCATACGCGATGCAAGCCTGCTGAACAACTACTACCACCTCGAACGGAAGCTTCAGGAAGCCGTGGAGGATAGCGCGAGCAACAGCGACGATGCCCTGCGGCATCTCCCGAACACCGTGCTTGGCTGCGATTCCGCGGTTGTCTACATCGCGCATGCGAACAATCTCGCCGATACCTCGAGCCTCATGATTTCCCGTGTCAGCCTGCATGGTACGGAGCTGGCCACGGACTGGACCACGCTGGTGCCGCAGATCTACGCCAACCCGTCCAAGGGAATCAAGGTTGATCCGCTCGCGGAGACCTTCAAGTCCGGCGATCCCGACTTCGACTACGAATGGTATGGTGTGGAAGGAAACGTGCTGGTGGGGGTGAAGATGCTTTTCGTGTTTGCAATCGACCTTCGCACCGGCAGGCTTCTGTGGAAACAGCAATTGTGATCTATCGCGATGCGATGTATATGCATCTGACGTCACGGGGCGCCCCACACCATGAGGGCGCCCCGTGACGTAATCACCTATTCCTCCATTCTGTCACCATCAATGTCCAATTTCAACTACGCAGTTCCTCTTAATGGATGTTCGGTTGCGGACACTGCCTGCCCGGCCCCCATGCGGAATGTTCTGCCTGCGTAACAGCGCGCGAAGCGCGGAGCAGCCTGCGTGCGGCCTGCATTGTTCTCTGCTGAACGGAACAGCCGCATGCTGGTGGTGCGGGTGCGGCCAAACAGTCAACCTCACACGTAATCGAACAGAGGTACAGCGAATGAACGGAAGAATCCAGAACCCACTCAAGGCGATCCTCGCTACAGCGGTCGTGGCTGCGGCGCTTGCGCTCGGCACCGTGCGTGCGTCTGCCCAGATCGTCTGGAACCCTCCCTGCGGCAATGTGACGGTGTTCAATCTCACCGGGTGCACGATCGGGCTCTGCCCGGCATGGGCGCCGCCGCTGGTTCCACCCTGCACGCCATTCATCGCGCCGGGTGGCAACGTCGTGGTTCCCACACCGGGTCCGGCCCTCAAGCTCAACGGCATGGTCAGCCGTGCCGGCATCGTCTATCCGTTGTTGCCGTTGGCGGCTCCTCCGCCTCCTCCCGCCGGCGCCGCGGTTGCATGGGTGCCGAATTTCATGACGGGCCCGGCGCCGGGCTGCTGCGTTGATGTGTACGTGGATCCAGCCGGATGCAACATGTGGGTGTTTCCGAGCACCGGCATTCCGCCGTGCCGTCCGTAGCAATCGCGATGATCGAAATACCGGCCAACGGGACGATCGAAATACCGACCAACGGGATGATCGAAATACCGGCTGAAGGCGTCCGGCAGAGCGCGTGATCCTGCCGGCGCTTGAAACGACGCGGGAGAGCGGTTCGGGTACGAGCTGCTCTCCCGCAACTATTTCCGGCGCGGCCGTTTCCGGCGGCGGTCGCACCAGTCCGGGTCCCCGCACCGCATCGAATACGCGCATGACAACCGGTGAAGTATTCCGGAACGGTCCGGTTGCGTGACTGAAATTTCGACGCCCATGCCGTCCCGTCCGATGTTCGATCGTTCGAATATTTATTTCTATGTTCGCGCATGCCACACGATGATTATTCTTCACCCGGCTTTGAACGGATGGGCCGCCGGCGTCCGTCGCGTCGGGTTATTCGTTCGCTTGCGGATCTGACGCCGAGCCCGGCTGCTGCCGCCGCATTCGAGCAGCGTACCGGCGAGCCCGCTCCGGAATTTCGCGAGCCCGGCCTGCAGGAATTATTCGATCGCGGAATTATTCAAACGGTGGTACGGCAACTGAAGAGCGGAAAGGAGGCCACGGTTTACGTTGCACGCGGTGCCGATGGGGCCGTTGCGGTGAAAGTCTATCACGATCATCACACGCGAGGATTTCGGAACGATGCCGTGTATCGGGAGGGGCGTTTTGTCGGCAACACGCGGCTGGAGCGGGCGATGGCGCAGGGCTCTACGAAGGGGCTGCGCGCTCACCAGGGGCTCTGGGTGGAGCGCGAGTACCGGGAGCTGGCTCTGCTGCATTCCGCCGGCGTTCGCGTGCCGCAACCGCTTGGGCATGCGGGCCAGGCGATCGCAATGGAATTCGTCGGCCGAGATGCCGAGCCGGCGCCGCGGATCGCGGAGGCCCGGCTCACCGTGCAGGACACGAAGGATGCGTTGGAGCAGGCCGTGCGCAATCTGGCGGCCATCGTCGCCTGCGGATGCATCCACGGCGATTATTCCGCATTCAATCTTCTCTGGTGGGAGCGCACCCTTGTCGTGATCGATCTGCCGCAGCTTGTTCACATCAGCGAAAGCCGGCATGCCGCGCGTCTGCTTGCACGCGATATTCACTCCCTTTGCACAACCTTCTCGCGCTTCAACATCCCGATAAATCGTCGCGAGATCACGCGCACAATTGTGGGAAGTGATGGCGGGCGGCTTCCCTCATCGCCGTTCCGCACTCTTCTCGGCTGAATGCACCCGCGAACGTCGCCCGCCACAACTCTCCCGCTGTTGCACGTCCGGTGCCCGCCCTATTTCCCCCCGCTCTCCATCTCCTTCAGGGCCTTCATGAACGTATCGTTCGAGAGATAACGTTTGAACGAGGAATCGTCGCGCGGGTCTGGAAGGCGCTCGCCGTTGAGCATGTTGTTCCGATAGTGGAATGCCTGCCTCAGGTTGGCGATGCATGTTGCCATATCCCCCAGTTCCGCATGGGTGCAGGCCAGGTTGTAGTGGAACATCGGATAGGTCGAATCCCTGGACACCCCGTAGCTGAAGGTGGTGCGGGCGGCTTCGAGATTGCCGGTCAGGGCCTGTGCCATCCCGAGGTTGTCCACGAGGACATGCCAGTATTCATCGCTGAGCGTGTGCTCCTTTTTCTCCATTGCCAGCGCCTCGGAGTACCATGGTACGGCGCCGGAATAATCCTGCTGCAAATACGCGGCGCTCCCGCGCTGAAAATTGAAGAGGGCGTCGTGCTTCTCCGGTGTGCCTGCGTCTCCGGGAGTTTTCGGCGTGAACGTCAGGGAATTTACCAACGCATCGAACAGCGGCTGCTCGCTCTTCTCGAAGGCGACCCTGGAGAGATGCGCATCGATCCAGAACCCGTCCTTCACGAAGTGCGCGTTCACATTCCTCTGATTCAGCCTGATTCCCCGAACCTCCTCGAGGGTGTAGGCGATCGTGGCGCATCCCTGCATATCGGATTTCACCACATCGGTCGGTTCCCCGAACTGCCCCCTGGATTTCTCCCATGCCATGTCACGATACTGCTTCGCATCGTTGAACTCCGCGGCAGGCTCCACGAAGAACGAGAGGTTCATACCGGAGGCCTCGTCCACGAAGAAATAGTAGGCGGCCTCGCCGTTCTTCGATTCCTTCTTCTCCTTCAACTGGAAGCCGGATGCCTTGAAGCCCAGATACCATGGGGCTTTCGGGACGGAGATGCTGATGGTCCCGTCCGAAGTACGAACCTGTGCATCGGCCGCGCCGATTGCGGCGAACAACGCGAGTGCGGCGAATAGAGCGGCGAATAGAAGGGAGCGATTCATATGGGCGCGATCGGGATTGGCTGGAGTTCCCGGCATCATGCGCAGGCATGCCGGCTGCAGATCTCCGCAGGCATGGCAATGCAATCCGGTGTTGCCGGGAACCATGAATGGTTGTTGCAACAGCATGCAGTGCTGAGTGACACGATGATGTCGCCGATGCAACACCGTGGTGGCTGTATCTTCGATACCGCGGCGCGTATGCGATGGAGAGCGTGCGCGCCGGAATCGAGGCGGCCGGGCTGGCGGCTCTCACATCGAGGCGCCGGTCACCCTGCAGAGTGAGATCAGATCACTTCGAAATCATCCTCGCCATCATCGTCCGGGTTGAGAGGATCGGGCCCGAACTCGTTGCGTCCCTCTGTGCCGGGAAGGAATCCGCATTCCACCAGAACCCACCAGAACCCACCAGAAGCCGATCAGCGGAACGAAGTGCATGAAGAACCATACACCGGACTTGCCGCGATCGTGCCAGCGCTTGACCTCCACGGCGATCGTCGGCCAGATGATGAGCAGGAACCAGATGGCGAGAGCAACGGTGGCTCCGTTGTGTCTGCTGGCGCCGCCGGATACCAGAATGAGGACGATGGAAATTGCCCACACGGGGAGCCAGAACCTGAGCCAGTAGGTGGAACGTGAGATCCGGCCGTCGAGGGAGAAGTAAAGCTGCGTGAACGACATCTCTTCCATGGGACGTTGGAATGTGTTGAACGGAAGTGCTGCCGGCGAGGGCAGGCGTTGAGCCGGTGAATGATGAACGCACTCTCTTCGAAACGGGCGCGGCCACCTTCTGCCGGAATTCTGCGGGGCAGCCTGCCGGGATCGATGCTCGCGTCTCGTGGTTGTTCCGCGCGAAGATATCCTTCGATGGTCAGTCTTCCAACCGCGAGCCCCGGCCTCTCTGCATGCGGCCTCTCTGCGTTCGGTTGATTCGCAGAGGAGGAGTGAATGGCACAGAATAGTGTGGCGATATTTCGTGATGGCTCGGTGCCGATCGCGATCCCACGGTCCAATCGCGCGATCGACGCTCATGGCCGCTGCCGGCGTCGGGGGCCCGCAGCGCCGCCTTGAACGCCGTGCCGCCTTGAATGCCGTGCCGGCTGGTTCAGTCGAACTCGAAGGCCGGCGCACTCTGCTGCCGGCCCACACGACCCGGGGCGACGTCCGCGATCGAATAATCCTCACCCTTCACCGCGGCGCCGGCAAGCCGCCGCATCATTGCGATCTGTCCGATATGTGTCAGGCTGTCCGCCACGGGACCCTGGAACAATCGCTCCGGTGGAAAGGCGAGCGGCGCATCCGATGCGAGAAATGCGTCCACGCGTTCCAGCGCCGTGAAGAACCGATCCACGTCCCTCTCCCACTCGCCGGGCGCGGAGACGTTGTACGCCTGGGTTCCATGGCAGAGAGTGAGCGACCAGGCGTACAGGTCGCAGAGATGTGCGAGGATGTGGCCGGCGCTGCGCGACGAAGGGCCTGCTGTGAAGCCGCTGAACCCGGCGGGCGCGTCGCGCAGCGCCTTCGCTCCGCGGTATGCCACGGTGGCGATGGTGTGACGGAGGAATGCGCGAGCCTCCTTCTCTGTCTGGTTCATGATCGCTCCGGTTCGGGACGTGAAGGATGAATAACGGATTCGGGCATGCGAAGATAGGGAGCTGCAGTGTTCGATGGGCGTCGTGCTGCGGTGGCGTGGAGGGAAGCCGGTGTGCAGCGTTCAATCGTCACGGCCGTGCGCTGCCGAGGCGCGGACGCCCGGGCCGCCGAGGCTGGTCCGGGCGTCGGGTGATGCTGCGGACTCGTTTTTCAGAGGCGCGGGCAGGGCTCAACCGTTACCGTGCACGACTCCTCGCCAACCCTGATGGTGATGGTTGCGCCAACGGGTGTGACGAGATTCGGGAGGAGAGCGCTGAAGGAGCCGTCTGCTGCTGCGGTGGTGGTGGTGGCGGTGTGGCCGTCGCTGATCGTGACGGTGGCGCCGCCGGGGACGCTGCCGGGATCTCCCTTCACATAGGGACCGCCGGATGTAATCGGGCAGTGATAGACGTGGATCTTGGTGCAGTCGATCTTTGCCTGTGCCACGGAGACGCCCGTGAGCGCGAATGCCACGAGCAGGAATGCGGCGAGCGAATGCCGGATGGATGCGTGCATGTCAACCTCGTGTGTTATGACGTGATGCGGGATGCGCGGCACATGGCGTTTCGCGCCGCGCGTTGGAGGTGAATGCGTTGAAGCTACCGGCTTCCTCCGCCGGGCAGGAGTACATCTTTGGGTACCGGAGAGAAGGGAGCGATTCGTCGGCTCGTACTGTGATGCTCATCGTGCGCGGCTCGAGCCGTTCGCGCCTCTCCGCCGGCATGCGCGTGCACCCTCGCATCGCAGCCTCATTGTTGGTGGAACCCGGCGCCGTGCGCGAACCGGGGCGGTACGCGGAGCGGACGCCATGCGGTGCGCTGACTCAGCCCGCCGGCGATTCCTGCTCCATGCGGCGCACGATGCGGAGGTGGTAGGAGCGCATGATATCCGCCCGCTGCAGCATGCCGATCAGATGTGAGGGATTGCCCCGTTCCACCACCGGGATCTGGCGCACGTCGCGCATCGCAAAGAGCGGGATCACGTCGTGCAGTGTCTGGTCGCTGAACGCGGTGAGCAGGTTGGTGGAGGCGATCATCAGTACGGGCATATCCTCCGGGATGCCGTTCTCCATGGCTGTTGCGATATCTCCCTCCGTGACGATCCCCACCAGGCGGCCATCGCGCAGCACCGGAAGGCCGTGCAGTAGCCGGTGCTGCAGCAGATCCAGTGCCGTGCGTATTCCCGCCTCCGCGGCAACGGATTCGAACTGCGTAGTCATGGCATCCGCCACGGTGATTCTCTCCATCAGGTTCTGATCGAATCCGTCGCGCAGCCGGATGCCGTTGCGTGCCAGGCGCTCCGTGTAGACGGACTCCGGTGAAAGCCATCGCGCAATCGAATTGCTCACCGCCACGCAGAGCATGATGGGAAGGATGATGCGATAATCGTTCGTGACCTCGAAGAGCAGAAGGACGGAGGTGATCGGGGCCCGCACCGTTGCGCTCAGCACACCCCCCATTCCAACCAGTGCATATGCCGCTGCGGGCGTGGCATGGAAGAGCGCGTGGGCAACCAGGCCGATCAATGCCCCGGCCATCGCGCCGAGATAGAGTGACGGAGCGAACGTGCCGCCGATGCCGGCGGCGGAGATGCACATGGCGGTGAGCACCAGTTTGGCAACGAGGAGCAGCATCAGATGAACCGGGTCGGTAACGCCGCCGCCGATAACGGAGCCGACTGTGGAGTATCCCACGCCGAGGATCTCCGGAAGCCAGATGCCGACTGCGCCAACCATGAGCGCCGCGGCAACTCCCGCGCCGATGCGCGGGATGCGGAACCGTACCATGGCATCCTCGAACCCGAAGATCAGCCGCTTGAACGCCACGCCGATCACCGCGGTGCAGATGCCGAGTACTGCATACATCGGCAGCTCCGCAACGGGGCTTACCAGATCGTAGGTGGGAATCAGGAAGGCCGGTGTGTTCCCCATGAGCCAGCGGCTCATGGCGGACGCGGCAACCGATGCGAGCACTACCGGCGGAAAGAGCGCGGCATTCATCTCCCCCACCACCACCTCGAAGGCGAAGAAGACGCCGGCAATCGGGGCGTTGAATGCCGCCGCAACCGCGCCGGCAACACCGCTGGCAACCAGCGTCCGCCGGCGCCGCGCCGAGAGGCGAAGCGCTCCGCCCACAACCGAACCGGCAACGCCGCCAAGCTGTACGCTTGGATCCTCCGGGCCTGCGGAGCCGCCGGAGCCGATGAACACCGCTGCGGCGACAACCTTCGTCAGCATCGGCCATGCGGCAAGCCGTCCGGCATGAAACGCCACGGACTCGATCACCGCCGACGTTCCATGGCTGTGATCGTGCCGGGCGAAGATCCGGATCAGGCCAAGCGCGGCCAGCACGCCGATCACCGGCAGAAGAACAAGAGCAGGCCACGCCGCCCCCGGGCCTGCGGCCCGGTGGAGCAGATCGCCGGTCCCCTCCAGAAGAAGATGGAACAGGTAGCTGCCGAACCCCGCGAGCATGCCGACAAGCAGGGCAAGCGTCGTGACGACGAACGTGTCGGACCGCGCCATCTCGTTATAGGCGCGCCGGGCAAGTGCGGCGAGGGATCGTGCGGCTACGGGAATCGGATTGTGCGATGGAGCGGTCCGTTCGGAACCGGGGTCGGGGTCCATGGGCATCGATGGGATGGCCGTCGCGGCGCATCGTGATTGTTGGCCGGATTGTGGACAGGAGGGGTGAATCAACTTACAAGTTGACGGCCGAAGCTCCTGCACCGAATTGTGTCTGTACCCTGTCCGCGCATCATGGCGTTCGCCGCTCTTGATACTTCCTTGATATCCATCCATGACAGTTTGATGCCCGCTTGAGGAGGGGGCCACGAATTTGCATTCCTGAAAGGGCGGCAATGTGCCGCGCCAGCGCCCCGTACCGGATAGGGGCGGCACGTGAGGAAGCAATAAGTCGATGCTTTCTGATGCGAGTCAGAAATCCGGGTGCGGAGAAGGGGTATCGTTGTGCCGGGATTGGTCGGGCAGTTGCCACCGGCCGCATCGAACGGTCCTTCAGGCTGCTCATGATTCAGGAGCGCATTCCGTACAAACGTTTCAGGAGTCAATCACGATGTTCACGTTCAAGCAGGCCGCCCACACCGTACAGTTTCGGCATTCGGCAATTTTCGAACGCGCGCACATTCGCAATGTGCCGAAGCGTGCGTTACTTGTTACGGCGTTTGCGGCCATACTACTGTTCACAGGCGTTCACGGCCTTACCTGCCAGACCCTTCCAGCGCACGACGGTGTTATGAACGTGCAGGGTATCGACGTGCAGAAACAGGATGGAGATGCAACGGCGGGCAACCGTGCGGGGAGCATCGCGGCGATCGCTCTCCATGATACCGCGGGCTTCGCTCACGGAACGCTTCCGCCGGTGCATGCCGCGCAGGATGAGGTGCCCGCAACCGGTGATGTACCGGTAACGGGCGCACCGGCCAACGATTCCGCACATGTGCCCGAGGCACCGGCCTCCGAGCCGTTCGCCTGGGGGGATTTCACCTGGCTCAACGGAAACGACCGCAGGCATACGGCGCTGCTGGACTCCAAGTACTTCACCGGCACATTCCTGCTGGATGCGAACTACACGGCATCGAATCATCATCCCGTGGATCACACGGTGGTAGGCTCCACCGCGCTGGCACGCGACAACGAGTTCGAGGTTTCCGTGGCGGCGCTTGGCGGCGACTTCCATTACGACAACGTTCGCGCGCGGGTGCTGCTGCAGCTTGGAACGCGCGCAACCGTTGTGCCGCGGAACGACTTCAGCGTGCTGCACGGGCAGTTCGACCTTGCCAACGCCTACCGCTACTTCAGCGAGGCGAACGCCGGGTATCACTTCGATGTGTGGCACGGCATCAACGTGGATGTGGGATTGTTCATGTCGTACGTGGGGCTCTTCTCCTACTACAATGCGGAGAACTGGGCGTATCAGCCGTCGTTCACGTCGGACAACACACCGTGGTTCTTCAACGGCATGCGCATACAGATGTTCCCGAGCGATCGCTTCAAGGTGGAGCTCTGGCTCACGAACGGATGGCAGTCCTACGCGAAGTTCAACAACGGCCTCGGCGTTGGATGCCAGTTGCTCTGGCGGCCGGAGGAATGGCTCTCTTTTCTTTCGAACAATTACTACGGCACCGATGCACAGGACCAGCCGGGGCGTATCCGCGTGCATTCGGACAACAGCGCGGAGATTCGGTACATGAACAATCCCGGCGCCTTCATTCATCGCGGTGCATGCTCCATCACGCAGGACGTGGGCTTCGAGAACGGCGGAGGCGTTGGCGGGTTCAGCGGCGCCGACGGGCCGATGCAGTATTTCCTGAGCGGCATGTTCTACAACCGTCTCTGGATGGCGAACGATCACATCGGCTGGACATTCGGCGGCGGCTACATCAACAATCCCGGGCGCTATCTGGTGCTCTATCCCACCGGCGATGCAAGCCCGATACCGGCAATCAATACCGGCGTCACCGGCACGCATCCGTTCAGCGCGAACCCCGGCGATCCGTTCCATGGCTGGGATGTCTCCACCACGCTGGACTGGATGCCGAACGAGAACATCACCTGGCGCGTGGAGGTGGTGCACCGCGAGACGGACGTTCCCTACTTCGCAGGCCCGGGAGGCGTTACCTCGCCGGACGGATTCAACACGACGCCGATTCCGGCCGGCTGGCATCCGGATCTGACAACGGCGGAGACCCGCTTCATCGGCGCGCTGCTGGTGCGGTTCTGAGGCAATGACTCCACCATTCCGGCGGGTTCGGTTGTTCCCGGGTTCTACTCCCAGGGTTCACTCCGAACCGGCCTGCAGGGTTGCGGTGGTTATCAACGGAGACTACAGATGCTGGACATCCTCTTCATTCTCATCGTCATCGCCTTCTTCGTCGGCGCGATCGCGTACACGATCGCGTGCGAGAAGCTGTAGCCCGAAACGTACTTCGGAGACCGAATCATGACACTCGAATATGTACTCGGCGCCCTGGTGACGGTTGGGTTGCTCATCTACCTGA
The DNA here is from genome assembly GCA_035549015.1 of Kapaibacterium sp. (SeqCode). Lineage (GTDB taxonomy): Bacteria > Bacteroidota > Ignavibacteria > OLB7 > OLB7 > JAFDZV01. Next base: position 51,262 of record DASZRW010000147.1, on the reverse strand, counting down.
CCTACACCCTGCTGAGGCCGGAGAAATTCTAGCCGGAGACAACTATGACCTTCAACGGAATCCTCCAGATCCTTCTCTTCTTCGGCCTGGTTCTTCTGCTCGTGAAGCCGCTGGGCGCGTTCATGGCCCGGGTCTTCAACGGCGAGCGCACCTTCCTGCATCCGGTTCTGGGGCCGGTGGAGCGGTTTATCTATCGCATCAGCGGCGTGGACCCGAACCAGGAGCAGCACTGGACCACGTACACCATCGGCATGCTGTTGTTCAGCCTGGTGGGGCTGTTGCTGCTGTACGGCCTGCAGCGGCTGCAGGGCGTTCTGCCGCTCAACCCGCAGGGCCTCGGCGCGGTTGCCCCCGACCTCGCGTTCAACACGGCCGTGAGCTTTACCACGAACACCAACTGGCAGGCCTACAGCGGCGAGAGCACGATGAGCTATCTGGTGCAGATGGCGGGGCTGGCCTTCCACAACTTCGTCTCCGCTGCCACCGGCATCGTGCTTGCGATCGCATTGATCCGCGGCTTCGCGCGGCACTCGATGCAGACCATCGGGAACTTCTGGGCCGACCTCGTACGCTGCACGCTCTACGTGCTGCTGCCGCTCTGCGTGATCGGCGCACTGGTGCTGGTGTGGCAGGGAGTGCCGCAGAACTTCTCCTCCTATACCGACGTGACGACGATCGAGGGAGCGAAGCAGACGATCGCCCAGGGGCCGGTTGCATCGCAGGAGATCATCAAGCAGCTCGGCACGAACGGCGGCGGCTTCTTCAATGCCAACTCCGCGCATCCGTACGAGAACCCCACGCCGCTCTCCAATCTGATCGCGATGGTGGCAATCTTCGCGCTCGGCGGCGGGCTTACCTACACCATGGGACGCATGGTGGGGAACCAGCGGCAGGGGTGGGCGATCTTCGCTGCGATGTCCGTGCTCTTCTTCATGGGCATTGCGCTCCTCTATCCCTCGGAGACGCACATGCATCCGGCGATCGAGAAGAGCGGCGCGAACATCGCCGTGGTGGCCGATCCCGGAAGCGAGCAGGCGGGAGGGAACATGGAGGGGAAGGAGGTCCGCTTCGGCATCGCCAACTCCGCCCTCTTCGCAACCGCCACCACCGATGCCTCGTGCGGCGCGGTGAACTCCATGCACGACAGCTTCACCCCGCTCGGCGGGATGGTGCCGCTTCTGAACATCGAGCTGGGTGAGGTGATCTTCGGCGGCGTCGGCTCCGGCATGTACGGCTTCCTTCTCTTCGCCATCCTGAGCGTCTTCATCGCCGGGCTGATGGTTGGGCGCACACCCGAGTATCTCGGCAAGAAGATCGAGTCACGGGAGATGAAGATGACGGTGCTCGCGCTGGTGCTGATTCTCCCGCTGAGCATCCTCGGATTCACCGCCCTGGCAAGCGTGCATCCGGACGGGCTGAAGGGGCCATTGAATGCGGGCGCGCACGGCTTCAGCGAGATCCTGTACGCCTTCGTCTCCGGCACGGGGAACAACGGCAGCGCCTTCGCGGGGCTCTCCGCCAACACCATGTTCTACAACATCACGATTGCATTGGCGATGCTCTTCGGCCGCTTCCTCTTCATCGTGCCGGCAATGGCGGTGGCCGGCTCGCTTGCCCAGAAGAAGATCCATCCTCCCTCCTCCGGCACGTTCCCCACAACGGGATGGCTCTGGGTTGGACTGCTTGTTGCGGTGATCCTGATCGTGGGCGGCCTCACCTTCTTCCCGGCGCTCGCGCTCGGGCCGATCGTGGAGCACCTGCAGATGATGGCGGGAAAGATTTTCTGAGATAGTCAATGGTCAGCTGCGGGTGGGCAGTAGCAAATCCCCAGTGACCGCTGACTACGAACTACTAACCATGCATCGAGCCATGTCCAGGGAAAAGAAATCGTTGTTCGATCCGGCAATCGTGCGGGGCGCGATTCGGGATTCGTTCGTCAAGCTGAACCCGCGAACGCTGATGCGCAATCCGGTGATGTTCGTGGTGGAGGTGGTGGCCGTTGTGACCACCATTCTCTTCGCGCGCGATCTGGCGACGCAGGGTGCGCACGCCGGCTTCAGCGGGCAGATCGCCGCATGGCTCTGGTTCACCGTGCTCTTCGCCAACTTTGCCGAGGCGATGGCCGAAGGGCGCGGCAAGGCGCAGGCCGAGACGCTTCGCCGTACAAAGACCGAGACGCGTGCCAAGCGCCTGCATGATCGGAGCGGAAACGCCTACAGCCAGGTGAGCGCCACCGAACTCCGGCGCGACGATATCGTTCTCGTTGAAGCCGGCGACATCATTCCCGGCGACGGCGATGTGATCGAGGGGGTGGCATCCGTGAACGAATCCGCCATCACCGGCGAGTCCGCTCCGGTGATCCGTGAAAGCGGCGGCGATCGTTCTGCCGTGACGGGAGGAACGATGGTCCTCTCGGACTGGATCAAGGTGCGCATCACCTCGAATCCGGGGGAGACGTTCATCGACCGGATGATCGCCCTGGTTGAAGGGGCGCAGCGCCAGAAGACCCCGAACGAGATCGCGCTCAGCATACTCCTCTCCGGTCTCACGATCGTCTTTCTGCTGGCGACGGCCACCATCGAGTTCTTCAGTACCTATGCGGGGACGGTAATACCGGTCACCATTCTGATTGCGCTCCTGGTGACGCTCATCCCCACAACCATCGGCGGGCTTCTCTCGGCCATCGGCATCGCGGGCATGGACAGGCTGGTGCAGTACAACGTGCTGGCGATGAGTGGCCGCGCCGTGGAGGCCGCCGGCGACGTGGACACGCTGCTGCTGGACAAGACCGGCACGATCACGCTCGGCAATCGGATGGCGAGCGAATTCGTTCCGATGCCCGGCGTTCCCGAGTCCGACCTCGCGGATGCGGCGCAGCTTTCCTCGTTGAGCGACGAGACGCCGGAGGGGCGATCGATCGTGGTGCTGGCAAAAGAGAAATACGGGCTTCGCGAGCGCGACATCAACGCGCTCGATGCGCGGTTCATTCCGTTCACCGCGCAGACCCGGATGAGCGGCGTGGACGTGCAGGGGATCGAGATCCGCAAGGGGGCCTCCGATGCGGTGATGCGCTATATGGCCGCGAAGAACGGCAGCGGCTACCGTCCGCCGGTGGAACTGGATGCTGCGGTGGAGAAGATTGCGCGATCGGGCGGCACGCCGCTCGTGGTGGCGCGCGACAACCAGGTGCTGGGGGTGATCCATCTGAAGGATATCGTGAAGGGAGGGATGCGCGAACGGTTCGCGGAGATGCGCCAGATGGGGATCCGGACGGTGATGATCACGGGGGACAATCCGCTTACCGCCGCGGCGATCGCGGCGGAGGCGGGCGTGGACGACTTCCTTGCCCAGGCCACGCCGGAGAACAAGCTGGCGTTGATCCGCGAGGAACAGGCGAAGGGGAAGCTGGTGGCGATGTGCGGCGACGGTACCAACGATGCCCCGGCGCTCGCGCAGGCCGATGTGGGGGTGGCGATGAACACCGGCACCTCCGCGGCGAAGGAGGCCGGCAACATGGTGGACCTGGATTCCAATCCGACGAAGCTGATCGAGATCGTGGCCATCGGCAAGCAGCTCCTGATCACGCGCGGATCGCTGACAACGTTCAGCATCGCGAACGATGTGGCCAAGTACTTCGCAATCATTCCGGCGATGTTCGCCGCCACGTATCCGGAGTTGAATGCGTTGAACGTGATGCGGCTTTCAACGCCGCAGAGCGCCATCCTCTCCGCGGTGATCTTCAATGCGCTCGTCATCATCGCGCTGATCCCGCTCGCCCTGAAAGGTGTTGCCTACAGGCCTCTGGGGGCGGCGGCCATTCTTCGCCGCAACCTGCTCATCTATGGAGCCGGCGGTGTGATCGTGCCGTTCGTCGGCATCAAGATCATCGACATGATCATTTCCCTCTTCATGTAGGCAACCGTTGAGTGAAGGTGAGATATGCTTTCCCAGTTGAGACCCGCAATCATTCTGACACTTGCCCTGACGGTTATCACAGGGCTGCTCTATCCCCTTGCGATCACCGGCATCGCACAGCTTCTCTTCCCGGGCAGGGCAAACGGAAGTCTGATCGTGCGCAACTCGAAGGTGGTGGGCTCCGAGTTGATCGGCCAGAACTTCACGAAGCCGGGCTACTTCCGTCCGCGCCCGTCGGCAGCCGGCGCCGGCTACGATGCCGCTGGCTCCGGCGGCTCCAACCTGGGGCCGACGAGCAAGGTGCTGATTGCCCGCATCGACAGTCTGACCCGGGCGTATCAGCCCGAGAATCCCGGCCGGCCGGTGCCGATCGACATGGTGACCGCGTCTGCGAGCGGGCTGGATCCCGACATCACGCCGGCGAACGCGGAGTTCCAGGTTCCGCGCGTGGCGCGCGAGCGCGGCCTGCCGGAGGAGAAGGTGCGGGCGGCCGTTCGCGCATGCACGGAGGACCGGCAGTTCCGGTTGCTCGGCGAACCGCGCGTCAATGTGCTCCGGTTGAACATGATGCTGGACGATCGATACACGCGGCATTGAGGCGCTTCGGCTTCGCAGTAGATTGACACTGCGCGGATCCGTTGACGGCGCCTTCAGGCCGGCGCATGGATTTCCATGACGCCGGCCGCGTTGTTCAGTGCGATCACATTCCCCTTCTGAAAGCGATGGCGAATCAACCGGTGAGAACATATGAGCGCCCCTCGCCCGACGCCCTTCTTGCAAGGGCCCGGCAGGAGGATGGGCACGGCCATGGCCATGGGCGTCTGAAGATCTTCCTCGGCGCGGCGCCCGGCGTGGGGAAGACGTTCACGATGCTGGAGGGGGCGCGTGCCCGCGCGATCGTGGGGGGAGATGTGGTGGTCGGCATCGTGGAGTCGCACGGCCGCACGGAGACGGCCGAACTGCTGCTGGGGCTGGAGATCATCCCGCGCCGCCGCGTAGAGTATCAGGGGCGTGTACTGGAGGAGATGGATCTCGATGCCATCCTCGCCCGCCGGCCCGCTCTGGTGCTGGTGGACGAGCTCGCGCACACCAACGCTCCCGGAAGCCGCCACGCCAAGCGCTACAATGATGTGGAGGAGATTCTCGCCGCCGGCATCGACGTGTTCACCACGCTCAACATCCAGCACGTTGAGAGCATGAACGACGCCGTGGCGCAGATCACCGGCGTGCAGGTGCGCGAGACCGTGCCGGACAGGATCATCGAGCGTGCGGACGAGGTGGAGGTGGTGGATATCTCCGTGGACGAGCTGCTGGAGCGCCTGCGCGACGGGAAGGTGTACGTTCCGCATCTGGCTCAGCGTGCGCTGGCGAACTTCTTCCGTCCGGGCAATCTGAATGCATTGCGCCAACTGGCGCTGCGCCTTACCGCGGAGCGCGTGGACGACGAGATGCAGAACTACATGCAGGCGCATGCGATCCCCGGGCCGTGGCCTGCCACGGAGCGGATGGTGGTGAGCGTTGGCCCGAGCCCGTTCTCCGCGCGGCTTGTGCGGGCAACCTGCCGCCGCGCCGAACGGCGCCGCGCACAGTGGATCGCCGTGTACGTGGAGACATCGCGCCATCACCGCCTGAACGATGCCGATCGCGAGCGCGTTGCCGCCACGCTTCGTCTTGCGGAGGAGCTTGGCGGCGAGGCGGCCACGGTTCCGGGAGAGGACGTGCCGGCGGAGCTGATACGGTTCGCACGTTCGCAGAACGCCACGGAGATCGTGATCGGCAAGTCCAGGCGGCCGTGGTGGTTCGAGGTGCTGCGCGGATCGATCGTGAAGCAGTTGATCCGCACCAGCGACGACATCGATATCCATGTGATCCATGCGGACGAGGAACCGGAGGCGCCGGTTGCCGCGCAATTGCCGGCGCGTCCGGCATACAACGTCTATCTCTGGGGGGCCCTCACCGTAGGGGCGGCCGCCCTGGTTGCGGCGCTGCTCCACCGGCTGGTGGCGCTGCCGAATCTCTCGATGATCTTCCTCCTTGCCGTGCTCACGAGCGCGGTGCTCTGGGGATTGCGCGCCTCCATCGCCGCAGCGCTTCTGAGTCTGCTCGTGTACGATTTCTTTTTCGTCGACCCGGTCTACACCTTCACCATCGCAAGCCCGCAGGACGTGCTCGCGCTGGTGATCTTCCTGGTGGCGGCCGTGCTCACGAGCAATCTCACCGGGCGGATCCGCGATCAGGCGGTGGCGGTGCGCGAACGGGAGGCGCGTACTGCGGCGCTCTACGAATTGAGCCGTGCGATGGCCGCAGCATCCGACCTGGAGAGCGTTCTGAGCGCGGTATGCCATCAGATCGGCCGCACGCTGGATGCTCAGGTCGTGGTGCTGCTTCCGGATGCGGATCGCCTTCTGCAGATGCGCGCGTGGCCGCCGGAGACCATTCTCGAGGATCGCGAGCGCGGCACCGCAACGTGGGCATGGCGCAATCGCCAGATGGCCGGCCACGGCGCCGCGACGCTGCCGGGCGAGGCGTGGCTGTATATTCCGCTCCGGGCCGCCACGGTGGTGCTGGGCGTGCTCGCCATCCGGTTCCCGGGTGCCGAGAGCGTGCTCCTGCCGGATCGACGCCGGCTGCTGGAGTCCATGGCGGACCAGGTTGCCGTTGCCATCGAGCGCGCGATGCTCGCCGGCCGGATCGAGGAGACGCGGCTTGCGGGGGAACGGGAGCGGCTGCACTCCATCCTTCTCTCCTCCATCTCGCACGATCTGCGTACGCCGCTGGCTGCCATTCTCGGATCCGCCACCAGCCTTACCGAGCATGGAGCAGCGTTCGATGACGCCACACAGCGCGAGCTGCTGCTGACGATTCAGGAGGAGGCGGAGCGGCTGAATCGCTTCGTCGGCAATCTGCTGGATACGACGCGGCTGGAATCGGGTGCGCTGAAGCTGAATCGCGAATGGGCGGAGATATCGGACGTGATTGGCACGGCGCTTGCGGGCACCGCACGGCAGACGGCGGAACATCTGGTGCACCTGGAGATCGAACCCGGACTGCCGATGATTCGTCTGGACTTCGTCATGATGGAGCAGGTATTCGTGAACCTCCTGGAGAACGCGGCGAAGTACTCCCCCCGGGGCTCGACGATTCATGTGGGTGCGGGCCGGCAAGGGGATGTGGTGACCGTAACGATTCAGGATGAGGGGGGCGGCATCCCCGTTGGTGATCTTGAGCGGATCTTCGACAAGTTCTACCGGGTGGAGCGCGGCGACCGCCAGGCGGCCGGCACCGGTCTCGGCCTCTCCATCTGCCGCGGCATCATCGAGGAACATGGCGGGCGCATTCGGGCCGTGAGCCCCGTTCCCGCGGCGGTCCGCAGCGGAGGTGACGCTCCCGGGAGCGTCTTCATCGTGGAACTCCCAATCGAACAGGAACCCTCCGTGGATCGGATTCAGGGGCCTCTGAATGAATGAACAACCCCTTCGCGTCCTCGTCGTGGATGACGAGCCCCAGATCCGGCGTTTCCTTCGGGCCGCGCTGGCCGGCCACTCCTATCGCGTGGTGGAGGCCGGCACCGGCGCCGATGCGCTGATGAAGGCCGCCACCGAACATCCCCACCTCGTTATTCTGGACCTCGGGCTGCCCGATATCGACGGCATCGACGTGCTGCGCCGGCTGCGCGAATGGTCATCCATGCCGGTGATCGTTCTCTCCGTTCGGGGCCGCGAGGAGGACAAGATCAGGGCTCTGGACGAGGGGGCGGACGACTACGTCACCAAGCCGTTCAATATCGGCGAACTGCTCGCGCGCGTCCGGGCGGCGCTCCGGCATCATCTGCGGGCCCAGACGGAGGAGCCGGTGTACCATGCCGGCAGCCTGACGGTTGACCTTGCCCGGAGGCTGGTGACGATGAACGGAGTCGAGGTAAAGCTTGCGCCGAAGGAGTACGAACTGCTTCGGCAATTGGTAATACATGCCGGCAAGGTTCTCACCCATCAACATCTTCTGCGCGAGGTGTGGGGGCCGATGTATGCCGGTGAAACCCACTATCTCCGCGTGCATATCGGCACTCTTCGCAAGAAAATCGAGCCCGACGCTGCCCGGCCGCGCTATATCACCACGGAGCCGGGAGTTGGATACCGCATGGTTGAGGGGGAAGAACTGACTTCCGAAGAAGCCGGATAGCATCGGGATCATGTTGAGATCATTTTCAGGTGATATATTCCCACCGTCCCTGAGAAAAGAGCCCTGATCCGGCGGAGGTCCACATCCCGCCACGAACAGACGGAGCGCACAGCGCATCCGCGCGCCTGATTCTGCAAGATGTTCTACGTCCATGGAACGAAGACGAATCGTCATCCTTGGCACGAACGTTGCCGGGTATACTGCTGCCATTGAGCTGAGCACACTGGTTGCCGGAAGCCACGATGTCATCGTGGTGGCGAACACGCACAGCTTCCTGTTCCTTCCGTCGTTGGCCGGATTCCCATTCGGAGGGTGCAACGAGGAGGATATCATGTTTGATGTGCGGTCCAGCTATGCGCACCATTCAATCCGCTTCATCGAGGCGGATATAACGCATCTGGATTTGGACGCACAGAAGATATTCACGCGCACGACCGACCCCATCGCCTACGACTACGTTCTGATAACCACCGGGGCACTGGCGGACTGCGATTACATTGCGGGATTTCGCGAGCATGGCAACACGATCCTCGGGATCTGTGCGGCGACGCGGACGCGCGATGCATGGCAGCAGTTCCTGACCGATCCGGGGCCCGTGGTTGTCGGCGTGGCGCAGGAGTCCGCATGCTATGGCGCCGCGTACGAATTCCTGTTCAACATGCGGCGCAATCTGATGAAGCGTGGCCTTTCGGGAGTCGTGCCGCTCGCGTTCGTTACGGCGGAGCCGTCGCCGGCGCATTTCGGAATCGGCGGATTCCACAATACCGAGAAGATGTGCCGCTGGATGCTGGAGCATTATCATATCGATGCCAGCTTCAGCACCTCCATCCGTGCGGTCGAGCCGGATGCAGTTGTGCTTGGAACCGGCGAGCGCCTGCGTTCCCGGCTCACGATGATCATGCCGCGGTATATCGGTGTGGATGCCGTGCGGAATACCAGCGGGCTTGCGGGGGATCTGGGGCTGATCGACGTGGACGGCCGCTACCGGCATCCGCGTCATCACAATGTCTATGCTGCCGGCGCCGCGGTGAACATTCGGCAGCTGGTCTCTACGCCCGTGCCGTGCGGTGTCTCGAAGACGGGATATCTCAGCGAGCAGATGGCCCATGTGGCGGCCCTGAATATCCTGGCGGACATCGAGGGGAGTCCTGCGATCGATCACTCACACGATGATCTGATCGCCATGTGCAGAATGGAGGGCGGAACCCTGGACTTTGCCGGCCGTGAAGCCGACAAATCGCATCCGCTCTGGTACGATTTCAGCATGCCCGGGCCGGAGGCGCAGTGGGCCATGGATACGTTGTGGAAATATTTTCCCGTGGCGGAGAAGAGCGCAGCCGCATGAGTGCCGTTCGGTGAGCACGGTTGCCTGAGCGCCGTCTCCGAACGGGCCGCGCGGCTGCTGCTACGAAGCCGCCGGCATCCTGGGCGCGGATATCTCGCACGGACGTTTCCTCCGGCAAGCATCGTATCGTGATGCGATACTTCCATGCCGGGCGCGGGATCGTCCTCACGGCGGCCCGTGCCCCGAGGAATCGGCATGGCCCGGTTCAATCACTCCCAGCCTGTTGTGCCGGGCATCGAACACCAGCACGTCGTTTCGGAAATACTCGTTCCCCATCCATCCCGGATAGACGTTCGCGAAGAGCCCGTCGGTCCAGGCCTTTACCGAACGCAGGAAGCTGCCGCCCTCCGGCTCGTCGGCGGTGGAGGTCCAGATCGGCAGCATCGTACGGTCGCGGCCAAGCATCGCTATCCTGACGCCGGAATTGCTCCGGAGCAGTTCCATCGGCCTTCCCCAGGCGCTGCCGGGGAAGGTGTCCACGCGGCCGCCGGCCTGGCGCCAGCCTTCCCACTGCTGCCGCGGCAGGAGGAGTGTGAAGGCGGAGGAGCCGTTGTCGTACTTGATCAGCCGTTCCGATCCGTTGATGGTGATCGGGAGGTAGATCGGGAACTGATGAACCAGCGCTCCGCCGATATATCGCACCCGTGCCGCGAGCTCGCCGCGCAGCGTGTCCGTTACCGCGATCCGTGAGTGCGCGAAATCCATCACCAGTATCCGCCCATCGATGAAGTCATAGCCGATGTTCCCAACCTTCGTGGTGTACATCGTGTCGTTCTCCTCCAGCGAATCCATCTGAATCCGGTCGTAGATCGGGATGTGGCGGGCAACGTACCGCGTGCGGCTGCCGTACCCGATGCCGATCGTGATGCCGGCCAGCCCCTCCGGCCTGCTCTGATAGCGCAGCATGTGGTCCAGCGTGCAGAGGTGCTTCTTCAGGCAGGCGAACCGCTGCGTGATGTCCATGAAGTCCGTTACCGGTGTGCCGAGGTCGAACTGTGCGAAGAACGGCTTGGTGATGGTGTCGATGCGAATCGGGAGGAACATCGCGGAGCGATCCGAGATCGAGTCCCGGATCCACGTTACCGGGATCCACTCGATTTCATTGGTGATGGCTTGCGGAACTATCGATGCCGAAAACGATTCGCGATACACCTCCTGCCGGCTGTAATAGAACCATGTGCCTCCGTAGAGCAGCAGTGCCGTGCCGGTGAGAACGGAGAGCCAGATGAACGTGCGTTTCATTGCGGCGTGAACGGTCCCGGAACCGGATTGTTGCACGGTCGTGGTGCGCTCGCCATGGCGGGTTCAATGCAGGCGCCCGGTGAAGCAACGGCCACAAACGTTCAGGGGGCCGCGCCCGGGCGATGCCGCGCCGGTAGCGTGGAGGGGGTACATCTTCGTGTACTCGTGCGATGTCCGGATTCGGAGTAGTGTTGCAGCAACGATGGTCCCTTTCCTCCGCAAAGTCATCCGATGCTCCCGCATCGGTAGTCCATCGCAATATCTAGACGTTGAAGGAAGACCCCACATGAGACGAACCAGACTGCTTGTACTTCTCCTTGCGCTCTGCATTCTCGCCGGCGACACGCTGGTTGTGCATGCACAGTATCGCCGTCGCGACATCAGCACGCTTTCAGCCGCGGACCAGCTCGAGCTGCGGCAGTTGATGATGGGCTGGATCAATGCCTCCGTTGTTGCGCAGCATTACACGGCCGGCATCCATTGCTACAACGAATTCTTCCTGAGCTGGCATCGCGGGTATATCGGCCAGTTGGAGGCATGGCTGATGACGCAGACGAACGGCACCAAGTACGTTCCGCTCCCGAAGTGGGATCCGAACAATCCGGCGGGCATACCGAATGCCTTCTTCAACGGTCTTGCCGGCTTCGGCAACTCCGTGCTCACCGGCTATCCGCCGCTCGTGAACCAGAACATTTCCGGCTTCGGCAACTTCAACTTCGGGCCGTTCATCGTACCCGGCGTCTGCGCGGCGTATCCCGCCTCCACGCGTCCGGACCAGTGCACCGGCATTCCGTATCCGGCCACTGCGATCGACAACTTCGCCCTTGCGCTCGAGAACCAGCACAACCCGGTACATCCGGACGTCGGCGGCGTGATGTCCACGTTCGACTCTCCGGCCGCTGCGCTCTTCTTCCTCTGGCACGGCTACATCGACGATCACTATCGATACTATCAGTGCGTGTGCCAGAGTGCGAAGGTGAAGGATCTCTACATGAAGGATAACCCCGCCGACGTTGGCGACGAGCCCAACACGACGGAGCCGAGCGGAGTGATGTGGCAGAGCCCGGACATCTGGGTGCGCCAGAATGCGGACCCGATCGTTGGCGGCAGGTACCAGCACGAGGATGATGCGAACCGCCACCAGAATCCGGAGTACAAGACGATCGGCCAGAACTATGTCTATGTGCGCATCCGGAACCTCGGCTGCCAGACGGTGAACGCCGGAGAGGTGCATCTGCGCGTCTACTGGAGCAAGGCATCCTCCGGTGTATGGACGTGGCCGGGCGACTGGACCAACACGCCGCCGTTCATCCCGCCGCATGGCGATGAGATAACCGTGGCTCCGATCTCGGTGCCGACGCTCGCTCCGGGCGCGCAGTGGGTTGCGCAGGTTGGATGGACGGTGCCGAATCCCGCGCTCTATCCAAGCGATCCGCACCACTTCTGCCTGCTCGCGCGGCTGGAGTCTGCCGTGGATCCGATGACCTACCCCGAGGGAAGCAGCGTCTATGCGAACACCCAGAACAACAACAACATCGCATGGCGCAATGTGATGGTGTACGATCTGGACCCGAACAACATCGTGGGTCCGGTCAAGAACTGGGACAAGTTCTTCTTCGCGCTGACGGACAAGCGCGCCACGGCCGGCAAGCTTCGCTTCGATCTCCCGAACAATCCCGCGCTTCGCTTCACTGTTGATCTTGGCCAGGAACTGCACGATGCATGGGTGGCCGGCGGACGTGCGGGGCAGGGCGTTGACAACGCGGAGGGAACGCAGGTTGTGATCACCGGCCCCGCGGCAACGCTGGAGAACATCAGGATGAAGCAGGGGGCGCTCTACACGCCGGCCGTGCAGGCAAACCTGGAGAACAACAATGCAGGCGGAAAGCCGGATGTGAAGTACGGCGACGTCCTTTCCGTGGTGGTGACGCAGTACGAGACGATCCCGGCCCAGGCCGATGGTGAAGACGACAAGGAGATCATGATCGGCGGACTCACGTACGATCTCCGGGCCGTGAAGCTGGATGCAACCAACGGCGATCCGTTGATCGAATCCGTGTCCGTGGGTTCAACCACCTGCCCGGAGGCTGCCGACGGCCGGATCTCGCTCGCGATGAAGAATCCGGATGCCAACTATACATACTGGTGGAGCACCGGCGCCAGCACCCGCGATGTCGGCGATCTCGCGGCCGGCACCTATACCGTGTATGTCCGTGACGATGCCGGCATTGTGGAGACCCGCGATATCACGGTGAAGAGCAGCTCCACGCTCGCCGTGGATATGGATGCCACCATCTCCAGCTGCGGCCGGAGCAACGGCGCAACCAGAGTGGGCGTTACCGGTGGCAAGAGTCCGTATACCTATCAGTGGTACAAGGATGGCGAAATGCTCGGCGGGGAAACCGGAACGTCGGTGAAGAATGCCGCCGAGGGGAATTACTCCGTGGTGGTGACCGACGGCGCCGGCTGCTCGGTGACCGGCCGTATCCGGGTGAGCGACGAGATGGCGATGCTGAACGTCTTCGTGACATCGCACGACGCCTCGAGCGCCGATGCGGCGGATGGAAGCGCGGACGCAGAGGCCACCGGCATGATGCCGCCGTTCCAGTATCAGTGGAGCAACGGTTCCACGTCGCCCCGTATCAGCGGTCTGGTGCCGGGCGTCTACACGGTTTCGGTGACCGATGCCTCCGGCTGCTCCGTGAGCCAGCAGATTACCATCTCCTACCCGCAGCTCCAGAATCAGGGAGTGGATCACGACAACGCGAACGCGCTCGGCAGCATCCTCATGGTATCGCCGAACCCCGCCACGGACCGTGCGGATGTTCGGTACGAGCTGCGCAAGAGCGGAGCCGTGAAGATCGCCCTGTACGACGAAGTGGGCCGCCTTGTCGATGTCCTGTACGACGGCGAGCGTGAGGGGGGAGGCAACACGTTGAACGTCGACACGCGCTCCTATCCGAGCGGACGCTATACCGTGCGCCTGGTGCTCGGAGGAAGCTCTACGTCCATGCCGCTCGTGATCGTGCGGTAGGCGGCGGGGCGACGATGCAGTGCGTATGGCCGGCCCTGCCGCCCATCGCACCGGATGTTTGCGCACGAGCGGGCGTTCCTCCGGCGGGGACGCCCGCATCTGCGCATCGTTGCCGTTCGGATCATCGATCACACACTCTCTCCTCTCGATCCATGATGCTGAAATACTTCCTGCCGTTCGTTCTCGCATCCGTGCTGCTCGCGGCCTGTGGCCATGAGCAGCCCTCCGGTCCGCTTCCCATCGTGATTCCGCGCGCCGACGAGGCGATCGTCTACTCCAGGCACATCGAGCCGATCTTCAAGACATCGTGCGGCGGCAGCGGATGCCATCTGGACGGTCAGGCCGGAGGTGCAATGCGTATGGACTCGTGGGATGCGGTGATGGCCGGGACGGACGACGGCGTTACCGAAGTGGTCCCCTACTCAGCGCGCAAGAGCCATCTCTTCCAGCACATTGTGAGCGATACGTCGCTCGCCGCGCCGGCGCTTCCACGCATGCCCACCGGCCGCGACTCGCTGACGTTGGACGAGGTGCTCGCGATCAAGCGATGGATAGATGAAGGGGCGAAGAGCGATCGCGGAGAGGTTGCGCTTGCCGGCGTGGACCGGCGGCGCATCTTCATCGCATCGCGTACGGAAAATCTGGTGGCTGCGATCGACCAGCAGTCGCTGCGGGTTGCGCGCTATCTCCCCGCAACGACTGATGACGGAAACGCTGCGCCGGCGGAACCGCTGGCCGCATCCGACGGCGCCCTGTACGTAACGCTTTCGGCAACCGGCATGGTGGCTCGCTACGATGTCCGCACGCTTGCACGCACCGCCCAGGTGCAAGTGGGAGCTGCGCCGGCGCAGATCGCTGCATCGCCCAACGGCGCAACGCTCTACGTGGCGCATTCCGATCCCGACGCGGAGACACAGTATGTCAGCGTTGTGGATACGCGCTCGATGCGGATGGTTGGGACGATCGACAGTGTGGGCCGAGCGCCGCATGGCCTGGTGCTCAGCGCCGACGGGCGGCAGCTATACACCATCAACACGCTCGGCGACGATATCGGCGTTGTGGATCTGGCAACGGGAAAAGTGCTGAAGCGCATTCCCGTCTCGTACAACAATCCGCTCATACCCGGCTTCATCGCCCGCTATCAGCCGTACTGCGCCCTGCTTGCACCCGATGGCCATACGCTCTGGGTTACCTGTCGCAAAAGCGGCGAGGCTCGCGCCATCGATCTCAATCTCGGCACCGTCGTCGACAGCATCTTCGTAGGAGTGCAGCCGATGATGCCGGCCATTACGAAGGATGGAAAACAGCTCTGGGTGCCGAATGTTGTCACCAACTCGATCTCCGTGATCGACCTTGGAACGCGCCGTCTGCTGGCCACGATTCCCAACGTGACGCAGGGGCCGAATGCGGTTGCGTTCTCGCAGGATGGGAGAACGGCCTACATAACGTGCGAGAGTCTGGATGAAGGGACGCGCCACGGCGGCAGCGGCGGCGTGGGAGGGATGTATCAGATCGACGTTGCAAACAGGGTAATCCTTGCGAAGATCGAGATCGCCGCAGGCTCCACCGGCATCGCGGTGATGCCGTAAGTGAGCCGTGGTTGGCACGGTGTTGGTCGGCAGTTGTACTGCCGACCTTCCGGTTGCGCTTCAGTGCCTGCGGGTCTTCGAGTGCCGGATGTTCGGGACTCCAACTACTGGCTACTGGTCCGCTCCGCACTATATTGCAGCGCCAATCACCGTACGCCGCCGGGTGTGCGATCGCAAATACCAGACAGAGTTGAACCATGCGGGACCAGGCCGATACCACCATTTATAAGGTCGTTGTCAACCACGAGGAGCAGTATTCCATCTGGCCGGTCGATCGCGAGGTCCCGCTGGGATGGAAGGCCGATGGGAAGACCGGCACCAGGGCGGAATGCCTGAAGTACATCGAGGAGGTATGGACGGATATGCGCCCGCTCAGCCTGCGGAAGAAGATGGAGGAGGAAGAGAATCGCAGGCGTGCCGAAGCGCGGGGAATATGAGCCGGCCGATGCATGCAAACGGGGAGGACCATGCCATGGTCTCAATCGATCCGCATCCGCTGCTGCATGCGGCCATCTTCGTTGCGCAATTCGGCGTGCCGCTGGAACGGCTTCCTTCCCCCGCATGGCTGCAGGAACTGTTGCGGTCCGACGCGGACGTTCCGGTTCGGAGAACGGAGGAGGTTCGCCAGGGCGTTCGCTCGATGTTGCGCAATGCCGGCTACAAGCCGACCGGACGGGGAAAGCCGGCGTCGGAATATCTGGTGCGTGCGGAGGAGGAGGGGGTGCTTGCCTCCATCAATGCCGCCGTGGATGCGTGCAATGTGGTATCGCTCCACAGTGGCCTTCCGATCAGCCTGGTTGATTCGGACCGTACTCGCGGGCCGCTCAGGATAGGCGTGGCAGCGGAGGGGGCATCGTACATCTTCAACCTCTCCGGCCAGTCCATCGATCTCGGCGGGCTCCTCTGTCTGTTCGATGCGGAGGGCCCCTGTGCCAACGCCGTGAAGGATTCGCAGCGCACGAAGACCAGCGGAACCACAACGCGTACACTCTCCATCATCTGGGGCGTGCGCGGATTCGAGGAACATACCGCGAGCACGGAGCGGTGGTATCGCTCCATTGTGGAGCGGCTTGGCGGGGAGTGCGGGTAGGAGGGAGGCGGGGAGGATGGAGTTGCACCCGGGCGTTTGACCCGGGCGTCTGTGCGGGGCAGTGCATCCACGAGAGCAGTGGAACGCCGCCATGGAGGGGGACACTAAGTCCTTGCGAAGAAGTATCCTGATGTGCTCTGAAGAGCACGTTGGGCCGGAGTTGTACTCAGGTCCCATTCTTCCGATGACGATCGCGGAGTCACACTCCGCGATAACAGATCGGTGTGCTATCAGAAATCAATTCCTCTGTACGTAGTACTGCCGACGGAACCGACCGCCACCGCCAATGCCGTCACCGCCAACACTGTCACCGGCAGGCAGCAGGAGGGCATGTGATCACCGGCGGACGAAAGAGCAAGAGTACGCGCCCGGGCATTCTCCGCCGGAGAGCCCGGGCGTCCGTATTTGTGAGGCTTCGGGGCCGGAATCGAAGAGGCGCGAACTATTTTTCGCAATCACCGCCGTTGGTGTGATGCCTGGGAATCTATTGTGTCAAGTACGTAATGCGCAGTGGTATTCGGCTTACTCGCTGAGCCGGACGCCGTGGCGTCCACATTGCTCCGCCTCCGTTGCGATCCCCCGGTCCCAACGCGAGGCTTCTGTGCGTTGGCGTCCGGCGCCGTGCCGGGTTGGTGAGTTCCGCATCACGTGGCGGCCAACGTCTCCGCATGCAGATTCCGAAACGATGATGTGACGCCAAAGCAGCGCGGCAACCCCCGACTCATCCCTTTGCCGTTATGCATCCCGTGCGAACGCTACTCAATGCCGTTCTCCTCCTCTGCACGACAGCAGTGATGTTGTTCGGTCCAGCAACCGCCGTGGCGGCCGGCTCCGATCGCACCGGCACCGTCACGCGGATGGACTTCTCCGGAAGCGGGCGCATTCCGCTGCGCCCGGATCCCACCGTGGAGAAACCGTTCACGGAGATCGAGCCGCACTGGAAGGAAGGCCAGCCGATGCTTGCCGTGGCATACGTCAGCGGCACCATTCCCGTAGTTGGCATAACGCTCGACGTACCGGGCCAGAATCTCTCTGCAACCACCATAGTACGCGGCGTCGGGCCCGATGGGATCGACTTCCCGCCAACGCCGGTTGCGCCCAGCGTTGCGGGCACGCATGCAACGCTGGTCTATCCACCTCATTCCGCATCGCGTCCGTTTCAACCCGGCGCCATCTGTTCGTACGAGCCGTTTACCATCAGTTGGGAAACATCGGTCGACGGCGGTGCCCATTGGAAGGCGCAGGCCGAATCCCGCTGCACGCTCTATATCACCCGCTCCTCGCCGGTGCGCGAGGCCCCGGAGACTGGCTATGCCTTCTTCGAGTCGTTGTTCGCCATGTCGTGCCGCAACGCGAGCGGGGCTGCGTCGGACTCCGCCATCATCAAAGGCATCTGGACACAATTCGCCGACCGTTCCGTACGGCTGCTCTCCGGTGATACGCTCGCGTTCTACAGGCACAAGAATGCCGCACCGGAAACCACGACGGGTGGATTGATCTTCACGAAAACAGGCATCTGCTTCGCATGGGCTCATCTACTGATCGACCTGTTGCGCGTGCAGGGCATCCAGCCGCACAACAGCTATGTGGTTCTCAGCACACCGGAGTCCACGCAGTACGGTCCGGTGGTCGGCATGCTGATTCAGAACTGCCAGTTCATGACGCCGTCCGGAACCGTGGAATGTCCGGACTATCCATACGTTGCTGCGTTCGATCCGCATACCAATCTGGACCTTGTCGGTCCGGATGTATTCAGCAGACCGGGCATTGCGGCGCAGGGTGAACCCGATCCGGTTTCACTGTTCCGCAACCATGCGCTCGTCTGCCTGGACGGCGTGTACTACGATCCCAGCTACGGCCGTACCTACGCCTCCATCGACGAGTTCTACAATGTGATCGCCGGCTGGGTTGTGCTCGGGCGCGGAAACGAAATGGCGATGAAGTTCGATTTGAATGGTGACGGAACGATCGACAACACCGATGTCACCGTTGGTCGTGTAAGCAACAATCCCCATCGTCTGGCGTTGAACGTGACGCGCCAGGACTACTGATTTCCCCTTCCTCAGGCTGCTCGTGAGAGCGAATACTGCCGGCCGCAAACGCAGGCGGCAGGCCGGCTGCACGGCTCCTCGTCAGGCTGACGTGATTCGCGGAGCGGCTCATCGCCGTCGCGTCCATATACCGGCCGCGCATCCCGGGATCATCGCTCCCGGCGCGGACCGCCTCTTCTCCCTGCGTCGTATCTCCCGGCATTGCCTCCGCGTTTCGCCGTGTCGCCTCCGGTCATGATCCAATGCGGCATCGTATGCCGCCGGCTGCACTTCCCTCATCGGAACGCGCACACCATGCGGTCCTTCCGCGCAATCATCCCTAACCATGCGCACAGTTCGTTGGTATGCCGCACAACGTCCACTGATATCCGTATCACTCTCTCTGCTTCTGCTGATTGTTGCCGCGAATGCAGTTCCGGCAACGGCCGGCAACACAGACAACGACGCCGAGATCGTACGAATGGAGTTCTCGGGGAGCGGCCGCATTCTGCTGCGGCCCGATCCCACGCCGGAGGTTCCCTTCTCGGAAATAGAACCACGCTGGAGTCGCGGAGGGAGGAATCTCTCGGTGGCATACGTAAGCGGAAGCGTGCCGGTGCTCAGCGTCACCATCGAGCTTCCTGCTGCAGCCGCGCGACAGCCGATGATGCTGCGAGGAATCGGGCCGGACGATCTGAGTTTTCCGGCGGTCGCCGTGAAGCCTGCATTCAACGGAACCGTTGCAACGCTTCTGTATCCCGCACGGCAGGCGCTCCGCTCCTTCGAACCGTCCATGGTCTGCACCTACGAACCGTTTACCGTGCAGTGGGAGACCTCGACGGACGGCGGAGCAACATGGGCATGCCGTGCCCTCTCGCGCAACACCATCTACGTAACGCTTGCGCGGCCGGTGGAGGAACAGCCCGAGGTTGGATATGCCTGCATCGAATCGCTTCTGGCAATCTCCTGCCGCGATGCCAACGGCGCTACGACGGAGGCGGAGGTGATCAGCGACGTGTGGCAGGATTTCAGGGATTGCGTGGTTCGGACCGTATCGGGCGATACGCTCGCGTTCTATCGTCACAAGAGGGTCGATCCGCAGGCCACAACGGCCGGGCTGCTCTTCACGAAGTCCGGTGTGTGCTATGCCTGGGCGCACCTGCTGATCGATCTCTTGCGTGTGCACGGCATCACGCGGCACAATTGCTACGTGCTTCTCACGGCGCCTGCGGCAACGGCCTACGGACCGGTTGATGGGATGCTGATGAAGAACTGTCAGTTCGGAAACGCGTCCGGAGCGGAGGTCTGCCCCGATTTCCCATACGTTGCGGCGTTCGATCCGCACTTCACGTTCGACCTCATCGGCCCCGATGTCTACAGCCGGCCCGGCCTCCCCGCCCAGGGTGAGCCGGACCCCGTTGCGCTCTTCCGCGATCACAGTGTCGTCTTCCTGGACGGCATGTACTACGATCCCAGTTACGGCCGCACCTATTCCTCGCTCGACGAGTTCTACAACTACATTGCCGGCTGGGTGGTGCGTGGCCAGGCGAACGAACTGGCCGTGAACTACGATCTCAACGGCGATGGGAAGATCGAAGATCGCGTGATGACGATTGCACGCGTGAGCAGCGATCCGCATCACCTTGCACTGAGTGTTACGCGCAGCGACTACTGAATCACCTTGCACTGAGCGTTACGCGCAGCGACTACTGATGCACCTGTCTCTCGTGCGTACGGGCCGGTGCGGATGTGCAGCGGCGCAGGGCCGGGCGCACGCGGCGGTCCGGTGCAGTGCGCGCATGCCGGAGCGCCTACTCGTCGCCTTCGATCATCGGTGCGAAGTACCGTGCAAAGAGTTCGGTGGCGCTTCGAGCGCCGGTTTTGCGATGGATCTTCTTCACATGTTTCTTGACGGTGTCGATGGAGATATAGAGTCGCCGTGCGATCTCATCGTACTTGCGTCCGAACACGTGGAGTGTCAGCACCTCCAGTTCGCGACTGGTCATGCCGGTTTTCCGTGCAATCGCATGAAGCACATCCTGGAACACGCGTCCCACGGGGCGTGCGGATGAATGGCGTGCCACGAGATCGGTGAGCATGAAGGTGAGGAAGGTTTCCATGCCGATCATCACACTGCGTGTCTCCTCGGATGTGAGCTGCTTCCTGCGTTCGCGCAGCAGGGTGATCGTGCCGAGATCGTCGCCTGCATGCGAGAAGTGGAACACCATCGGCTCGTGGTAGTGAGCGTCGTCGAACGGCGGCCACGAAAGTATGTGAGGGTCGGGATGGGCATCCACATGGATTTCGCTCTGAGTGGCGCGCGACTTGGCTCCGCGGCGTGGCGGAGTGTGGAGGCGGCAATTCAGATTTATTCTCACGGCAACCCGGTCGACATCTGCGAAGAGCGCCGTCAACTCATCCGTGAAGCGGCGGACCCACTCCATCGGGTCTCCCGTCAGCGGAAGTGCGTTGAGGAAGCGGAGCAGAGAATCGGGAAGGAGCGTGATGGCATTGGGATGACGGTCACGACCCTTCGGTCCATGTGCGTATGAACCGCCCGGATCGTCGTGTCCGTGCATGCCGGGGTTGTGCTTGCGATGACGCGGCATAGAGTGGAACGCGTGAACAAACGCCGGAACCTCTCGAAGGTCCGAACAGATCACGGAATAGATGTAATAGCAGGCCGCGGACGCCAGCGGTGGCCAGTTCAATCGGTTGCTCACGGTGCCTTTATTGCAGGAGAGACGGGGCCCGCATGTCACCCTTTGGGACTGCACATAATCAACGGACCACACTGATCAGAAGAGCTAGACTTCCGCTTGTTCGGGACCAGGAACCATTGCGCATGAGGGATCAATGCGACACCCGTACCGGGCAAACAACTTCACATTTTCACCCCCTATCAAGAAAGTACCCTCACGGGTACTTTTTGGGCCGCGAGTTTCGAACGGTTTATCAGATCGTGTGTGCGATCGGGTGGTGGCGTACGGCGTGGCGGTGCGTGCACTGCCGGCCGCAAACCCAGTGTTCATGGGGTGTTGCGGCGGGGGGTGTGCCTGCGTGATGGCGGCGCGGACGCATTGCGCGAAGGGCACCTGCGCCGGAACGCAACGCATGCCGCCGGAACGGCGGCTGAACGCTCAACCGGAATCAGCGTCCGGCATCATGCTCTGCCTTCGTTCGCGCGGCTCGGAACGGATGCGCAGGGAGTGTCTAGCCGGTGCTTCGCGAGGTGATCGCACGGATCCCCGTGCAGAGGCGCTCGACATCGGCCGCAGTGTTGTATCCCTGAACGGATATTCTGACAAGGCTGCGGCCGTTGAACCAGGGGAATACCGGGATCTCAACCAGGTGCTCGTTGAACAACCGTTCCTGGAGCGCGGCTGCATCGATCCCGTCCGGGATGAGGAACGAGCTCATCTGCGCGAACCATGCATCGTCATCGGGCGCAACGGGCACAAATCCGAATTCCATGGAGAGCGCCTCGCGTGCCTCGCGTACAAGCTCGTGACACCGGGCTCGCACGCCGTCCCATTCGTGCTCCTGCTGGAAGCGGATCGCCGCCGGCACGGAGAGTGCGGGGCTCAGATCGCGCGTCCCCCACATCTCGTGATGATCGACGAACGTGGAGCTCCCGGGAATCACCGCCTCCCATCCCCAACTCACAACCAGCGGTTCCAGCAGCGGCTGCATTTCGCGGCGTGCATGGAGAAACGCGGAGCCCTTCGGCGAGCAGAGCCACTTGTGAAGATTGCCGGTGTAGAAGTCCGCCCCCAGCGCCTCGAGATTCAGCGGGATCTGTCCGGGGCCATGTGCCCCGTCGATGAGGGTGATGATGCCTCGCTCGCGAGCGAACTCGCAGATCTGGCGCACCGGGATGGTGAGCGCAGTTGGCGAGGTGATATGGCTGATGAAGATCACGCGTGTGGCGGGAGTCACCTGTGCGAAGAAGTTCTCCAGGAACTCCGCGTGCGTGGTCACCGGGATCGGGACATGTGCGGCACGATAGGTGAAGCCGTTCTTCCCCGCCAGGAAGCGCCACGTGCGGCTGCATGCGCCGTACTCGTGATCGGTTGCGAGCACTTCGTCTCCGGGGCCAAGGCGAAGCGAACGCGCAACGATGTTCACGCCGATGGTGGCGTTGGTGACGTGCACCACATCGAGCGGATCGCATCCGATGAACCGGGCAAGTTCTCCCATCGCATCGCGCAGCAGCTGCGGCAGACGGCGTGCGAAGAACTCCACCGGCTCATCCTCCAGCTCGCGCTGCCATCGGATGTTCTCCTCGAACACCGGGCGCGGGCAGGCACCGAATGATCCGTGATTCAGGAACGCCACATCGGGGCGGAGCAGAAAGAACGAGCGAAGATCGTTGGACATGTGGCGAAAATAGGGAACAGGGGGATAGCCGCTGACGGCCTGACAATGGATTACCGATCGATGGCATCGTTTCATCCCCCTGCCGGACTCCCGGCATGCTCGGTCGGCATAGGAGGCGTATCCGCGCGGACGTATCATACCTGCGGCCGCACGGATGTCCGTAAATAATTTCGGCCCGGAGGACCTGTCCCCTCCGGGCCGCTGGCTCCAGAATGTCAGCGTTCGGGGTTACCGGAATGCCGGCACCCCTGCGGTGCATCTGGTATTACTTGGAATCGTCGTTGCCGTTCGATGGGTTGCCGCCGCCGTTGAAGAAGGAGTTGAACGCCTCCTTCGCCTTCGCACGAACGGAGTCCGCCGTCTCCATTGCGTTGCGCAGCGTATCGGCGAGCGGGTCCCTGGAGTTGTTGAAGTCCTCGCGATAGTTGCGGGCCGCCTCGCGGAAGTTGTTCATCGTGTCATCCTTCGAGTCGTTGTCCCGCCCGAGATAATCGCCGGTGAGGATCCTGGCGTAGGCGCCGCTGTCCACCCAGGTCTTGAGCTCCGTAAGGCGGAGCACCGGGAAGGGATGGCTCTGGCCAACGAGATTCAGCAGCTTGTGCATGCTGTCCAGAACGCTCGGCGAGCCTTCGTAGTCCGCGGCCTGAAGGAAGAACTCGTTGATATCCATCTCCGACGTGCGGGGGCCGCCGGCGAGCTTCATCAGCACGTTGTAATACACCTGCGGATCCTGTACAACCAGAAGGCCTGCACGATCGGCGCTCAGCTCGCTCTTGCGGTCCCACTCCTTCAACGCGATGATGACCGCGAGGATGGAGGCGCCTCCCAGCGGCACGCTGAAGGCGGCAACGGAGAACTTGATCAATAGCTGCAGCAACGTCTTGTAAAGCACGTGCCCGCTCATGCAGTGTCCCAACTCGTGGCCGACGATGGCGAGAATCTCGTCATCGGTCATCCCATCCACGATGGAGGAGTTGAGAACGATGAACGGCTTCTCCACGCCGATCGCGCCTGCATTGAGGAAGGGGCTCTGCGAGACGTAGAGTTCCGGAACCTCCTGCATGTCCAGAAGATCGCAGGCCTCGCGATGCAGCCGGTTGAGCCGCGGGAACTGGTTGGTGGAAACGCGAACGGCCGAAGCGAGCGTGATCAGTCTGAGCGATCGTTCGGTTGTAATGCCGATGAGCTTCTGCAGCAATGTATCCAGGCCGGGCACCTTGCGCACGGCCGTCAGTGCGGCGCGGTCCGCCGGGTGCTCCCATGCCTTCGAGCTGATGCCGGGGAACTTGGTCTTGATCCTCCGAACCGACGATGCATCATCCATACGTGATCGTTCCTGTTAGTTGATTCGTATCGTGAAGCCCCCGCGCAGCATTCACGTAAGGGCACCGAGGTTGGATATCGTACGACGGGGCAAAAAGATTCATCCATCGCATCATAAAGTATCGAGCGGCCGGGAACATTCATTGCCCGCCGGTTCGGCCCCGTTTCCAAACGCAGAGCGCGCCGGCAGTATGCCTGCCGGCGCGCCCGATGAACGATGTGCGGTGGGCCGGGATGCACTCCGCGCCAGGCGCAGGCCCGGATCTGTCCGCAGATCAACTTGCGATAACGTTCACCAGCCTGTCCTTCACGGCGATCACCTTGCGAACGGTCTTTCCGGCAATAAGATCGCGCACCGAATCGTGCTCCAGCGCCAGACGCTCGAGCTCGTTCGCCTCCGTTCCGGCGGGCACCAGCGTCTTGGCCTTGATCTTGCTGTTGACCTGCAGCACAATCTCCACCTCGTCCACCGCAACCTTCTCCGGATCGAACTCCGGCCACGGCTGGTATGCGATGCCGCCGCCGTGCCCCAGCCTGCTCCAGAGTTCCTCCGCAACGTGCGGGGCGAACGGCGAGAGCAGACGCACGAAGGCCTCCATGGCGGAGCGCGGCTTCTCCTCGACGTTGATGAACTCGTTCACGAACACCATCAATGCGGAGATCGCCGTGTTGAAGCGAAGCGCCTCGATATCCTCCGTCACCTTCCCGATCGTTGCATGCAGCGTACGCTCCTCCTCCAGCGTCATGGCGCGGTCCGTTACCAGCGCCACCACGCCCGCCTCCTCATCCCCCACCACCATCCGCCACACGCGGTTCAGAAAGCGCCGCAGCCCCTCCACTCCCTTCGTGGACCACGGCTTCGTCATTTCGAGAGGCCCCATGAACATCTCGAACAGCCGCATCGCGTCGGCGCCGTACTCCGCCACCACGGCGTCCGGGTTGATCGAGTTGCCGCGCGACTTGGACATCTTCTGCGAGTCCTCCCCCAGGATCAGACCCTGGTGCACCAGCCGGCGGAAGGGCTCGTCCGTGGAGAGATGGCCCAGATCGAAGAGCGCCTTGTGCCAGAATCTGGCATAGAGCAGATGCAGCACGCCATGTTCGGCGCCGCCGATGTAGAGATCCACCGGAAGCCAGTGGCGTTCCAGATCGTGGCTCACCACCCTCTCCGTGTCCATCGGATCCAGGAACCGGAGGTAGTACCAGCACGAACCCGCCCATTGCGGCATCGTGTTGGTTTCGCGGCGGCCGTGGCCGTACACCGGGTGCTCCACGTTCAGCCACTCCGTTGCCAGCGCAAGCGGCGACTCCGTGGAGCCGGACGGCTTGAACTCCGCCATCTCCGGCAGCACCAGCGGCAGCTCGCTCATCTCGAGCGGCATCACCAGGCCGTTGTCGTACTTGACGATCGGGATCGGCTCGCCCCAGTACCGCTGCCGGCTGAACAGCCAGTCGCGCTGCTTGTACTTCACGGTGCGCCGTGCCGCCGTGCCCAGGCTCTCCACGATCTTCCACTTCGCCTCCTCCGAATGCATCCCGTTGAAGGCTCCGGAGTTGATCATGGTGCCGGCGTCCGTGTAGCACTGCTCGCCGGCAAGCACGCCCTGGTACTCCGGGCTTGCAGGATCGGGGGCGATCACCGGCTGCACCGGGAGGCCGAAGGTCAGGGCAAACGCAAGGTCGCGCTCGTCATGTGCCGGCACGCCCATCACTGCGCCGGTGCCGTAGCCGGCGAGCACGTAGTCGCCGATCCACACCGGAACACGTTCGCCGTTGGCCGGGTTGATCGCATAACCGCCGGTCCATACACCGGTCTTCTCCGTGCCGGCCTGGCGGTCCCGTTCGCTCTTGAACGATGTCTGGCGCCGGTACTGATCCACGGCCGCGCGCTGCTCCGGAGTCGTGAGCTCGTCCACGGCGCCATGCTCCGGCGCGAGCGTCATGAACGTCACGCCGAAGAGCGTATCCGGACGTGTTGTGAAGACGTTGAGGTTCACGCCCCCTTCGGAGACGAAGGCGATCTCCGCCCCCTCGGACTTCCCGATCCAGTTTCGCTGCATATCGACCGTGGAGGCCGGCCAGTTCAGCGTCTCCAGCCCGGCGAGCAGCCGCTCGGAATATGCCGTGATGCGCATCATCCACTGGCGCATCGGGCGGCGTTCCACCGTGTAGCCCTTCTCCACCCACTCGTCCACCTCTTCGTTGGCGAGCACGGAGCCCAGCCCTTCGCACCAGTTCACCGGAATCTCACTCTCGTACACGAGGCGGAAGTTCGCCAGCACCTGCTGCTGCTCCAGCGCGCTCATGGCGTTCCACGCCGCGGCGTCGAAGCCCCACTCCGGCCCGTTGTAGTTCGCGGGGGCGCCGATCGCGGCGCATCCGGAGGTTGCAAGCTCCTGAGCCAGCGTGTCGATGGCGCGCGCCTTCTGCACGCGCGTGTCGTACCAGGCATTATAGAGCGTGAGGAAGATCCACTGCGTCCAGCGGTAGTAGCCCGGGTCCGTGGTGTTCAGCTCGCGATCCCAGTCGTAGCTGAACCCGAGCGAGCGGAGCTGGCGCCGGAAGTTGCCGATGTTCCGTTCCGTGGTGACGCTGGGATGCACGTTGGTCTTCATCGCATACTGTTCGGCCGGAAGGCCGAACGCGTCCCACCCCATCGGATGCAGCACGTTGTATCCGCGATGCCGCCTGTATCGCGCTACGATATCGGTTGCCGTGTATCCCTCCGGATGGCCCACGTGCAGGCCGTCGCCGGAAGGGTAGGGGAACATGTCCAGCACGAAGCTCTTGGGTCGTGATGTGTCGTGAACATCGGTGCGGAACGTGCCGTTCTCCAGCCAGTATCGTTGCCAGCGTTCCTCTATCTCGGAAAATGGGTACGACATATGCTGATTGATTTGTTCTTGATCGCCCGCCGTTCAGGCGTGCGTATCGCTACGTGTGCTGTTCGTTCGCGGCCTGTGCCGTTGCGTGCAGGCAGGCCGCCCGTTCGCCGGCCGTGTTCACCGGCATTCGCTCCCACGCGCCGGAGCGTTTCAGATCGGCAAAGAGTCCGGCACCATCCTCATGAAAATGAAGAAGCGCGGATGACTTCCGGTAGAAGCACCCGGGGGTACGTTCGGTTACCCCGGGGAGCTTCCGGATGGATTCCAGGAGATCGGCCAGCAGGTCGAGCGTGGCCTGGGATGCATGTTTCATGGGCCGTGCGACTTGTCGGTGCCAGGCCGGCCGGTGCTCGGCGCGGTTCAGCTGGCTGCTAAACAGCCGCGCCGCAGCGACATCGGGTCAGCTACGGCGCGGGAAGAATGATTCTGAGGGTGGGCTATTCTTCGCCGGGCGGCATCTCCCAGATGGCATGGGCCGCGCGTAGCTGGGCGTCGGCATAGTTGTGAAGGTCCTGTAGCAACGCACGCTGCTCGCGCGAGCTGGCGCTCTTCAGGCGACTGTCGATATGGGTTGCCATCCGCTCCACCACCGGAACGTATGGTGCGCCCATTTCGATCTGACTGTCGATAAAGCCCTTCATGCTCAGGCTCCTGCCACGTTCCAGGCAGAGAAGCAGAATTCCGATTCCCTTCACCACCTGATGTTCGATCGCCCCGGAATCGAGCCGGGTTACGTGTTGTTCGTGTTGAGTATTCATTACGCCGTCAGCCTGCAGAACAATGATGCCGTTCAGGGCTGGGGTATTGGAAACCCCCGCAGGGACGAATGAAGGTACGAATCTTCGCCAGTCACTCCAAACTCGCGGCATGGTGAACGGGCTGCAAACGGCGCATCCCGGGCGGAGTGGTGCGGCGGGTGGCTGCCTCCAATGGATGGATGCCTCCGGGGACGGGGCAGTCGCGTCCGTGGAAGCGGAACGGAGGCGTTGCGTCCGGATCCGGCTTCGGGCGCGGCGACATCCGGTGAGGCGCGGGGTCCGGTGAGGCGCGGCGGCATCGGTTGTTCGAAAACGAAACGCCGGGGCTGCTCTCGAATACGAGGCAACTCCGGCGCATGCAATTTTTCAGCAGCCATGCCGCACGAACGGCGGCGGCTTACTGCATCTCCTTGGAGATCCGCTGCTGGCGGCGTACCGCCTTGATCCGCGCCATACGGCTGGTAATCGACGGCTTCGTATAGAATGTACGACGCTTGAACTCCTTCAGAATCCCCGAGCGCTCATACTTCTTCTTGAAGCGGCGCAGTGCCCGGTCGATGGACTCGCTCTCCTGGACGGTCACTCCGATCACGTTATCTCACCTCCATGACGTTCGATAAGGTTTATCTATCTGTTTGTTGTTCTTTTCTGCGTGCATTACGCAAGGTTTTCGATGAGACGCTTCTCACCGATCTTGCTGAACGCCACCACGATCGCCTGGCTGCCGCTGGAGGTCAGCTCCTTCGATACCACGGTACCGATGTCATCCCACGTCTTGTGATAGATGGCATCGCCGATCGTGTAGACGCTCTTCGGGGAATACGGAATGCAATCCTCGACCGAGACGTTGATCTCCTTGGTCGAACGGCGCTCCCCCTCGATCACCAGCATGTTGATCATCATGGTATGATGACACTTCCCACACTTCGCCCACCGCTTACCCTCTTCCTGCCCAACCGCTTCACCAAGCAACTCGAACTTCGTCGGCTTCACGCAGGTCTCACAAATGTTCGAGAGCGTGATGTATTTCGATTGTTTCGCTCGTGCCATACGGAAATGCTCCTCGATCTACTCAGATGCTCACGGCCCTGATTTTGGCGCCGTTGGAACACAGGGATAAGAAACTTACGACTTCGCACCGGAATAACAATGTGTCGCCCTGTAAGGTCCCGTTCCTGCTCGGGAGGCCGTGCCGGTCCGTATCTTGCGCCCCGATTTCGGCAGCCAAACGGGGATGAAATGCCTCATTCCGATGTCGGGCGCGGAGCCGGCGGCGGATATCCGGATTCGGCGGCAGGAAAACTTCCGGCCGGCCCGGAATCGCAACCTTCCGCCGGGTTTGCCGAAGAACGAGCCCAATGCAGAACGACAGCGAACAGATCGAACGTGCCCCGCGGCGATGGACGCGGTTCAGCCGCCTGCTGACCCAGGCGGTGCTGGCCGGGCTGTGGCTGGTGCTGCTTCTGTACGATCTGTTTGCCCAGGTATGGGACCGGCCGCCGGGGGATCAGGGCTGGTTCCGTCTTCTTGCGCCGATCGTTGCGCTACTGCCGGCCATCATCCGCCTGCTGGCCATCGAACAGGTGGAGAACGAGCAGGTTGTCTACAAGACATTCCGCAACCTCGCGCTCGCCGTGCTGGCCACCGGTTCCGTGCTGATCGTCCCGACATTCGTCCTCACCGGTTACAGCGACCAACTGGTGCCGGACGGGATCCTCACCTTCTTCGCGGGGCGCCTGGTATGCCTGATCATGCTGATGGCGCTTCCATGGCTGGTGGAGCCGCTTGTGCAGATATTCCGCCATCGGGCTACCGGAGCAGGCTCGCGACTCCCCAGGATCTTCGTTGCCGCGATGTACGTGGTGGCGGTAATCGCGCAGCTGGTTCCGCTGCAGGGGGGAGAGGGGGGGCTTGCAATGGAGGAGCCGCTCTTCGCGATGGGAAGCCTGGTTGCCCTGCTCGGGCTGATCCTGGCAACGCGTGCCGGCTGGATCATCAACCTGCGGCGCGAGCAGAAGTGGAAGCTGGTGGGGTATGCAATGCTTGCAACGGCGGGATCGTCCATGCTGCTGGCCGCGATCGAGCACACCGGCGGCACGAGCGCCGCCCTGCTCTCCTTCGCACCCGGCCTGCTCAACTTCAGCTCCACACTCGGGCTCGCGCTGATCTTCACGTCCACCGTCATCTTCGCGAGTGCGATCCTTGCGCTTCCAACGGCGAGCGCAATCGATCGCCGCAACACGGAGGTCTCCTCGCTCGCCAACTTCGCGCGCCTGCTCACGCAGTCGCTGGATACGGAGCATCTCGTGGATACGGCGATCTCGATCGCATGCGATGCGATCGGGGCACGTACGGCGTGGATCGAACTGCGGGAAGGGGATGCGATTCAAATCCGTCTCGGAAGGGAGCCGCGTATTACCCTGCGTGTGGCCCGGCAGCTCATGACACAGTCCGTCGGAAAGGATCTGGTGATTGCGCAGGCCGTCTCGCAGCGCCGGCGCGTGGAAGTGGTTGATCGCATCCGCGGCATCGTGCTCTACAAGGCGGAGACCTCCGGCGAACTGAAGTCCATGGCCGCTGCGCCGCTGCAGCTGGGCGAGGATCTTCTGGGAACGCTCTACGTGGCGAAGGATCGCGTGAACGGTTTCGACCGGCGGAGCGTTGTGCTGATCAATGCGCTGGCTGACCAGATCGCGCTGGCCATCGAACAATCCCGGTTGATTCAATCCTCCTTCGTCCGCGAACGCTTCGAACAGGAGATGCTGATTGCGCGCGATCTGCAGGAGCGTCTGTTGCCGAAGCAGATGCCGCTCAGCCCGTTCTACGAACTCTATGCGGAGTCGCTGCCGGCCAGCATCGTGGGAGGGGACTATTTCGATGTGGTGGCCTTCAGCGACAACACCATCGGGCTGCTGGTTGCCGATGTCTCCGGAAAGGGGGCCAGCGCCGCGCTCTACATGGGGATGATCAAGGGGATTGTTCAGGCGCTTTCGGGGCAGTGCGCCTCGCCCAAGGAGCTCCTTGCAAAGGCGAACGTGGCGCTGCACGGCAGCATCGACCAGCGCTGGTTCGCCACGATGTCGTGCGCCCAGATCATCGACGAGCACCGCACGCTTCGCGTTGTCCGGGCCGGGCACTGCCCCACGCTGGTGGTGCGCTCCGGTGTGGGGGCCTACAGCCAGCCTCGCGGGCTGGGGCTGGCGATTGCACGCCCGGCGCTCTTCGACAGTAATCTGGAGATAGAGGAGATGGCGTTTTGTCCCGGGGATTACGCTATCTTTTTCAGCGATGGACTCCCGGAGGCCCGTTCACCGGAAGGCGAGGAGTTGGGCTACGACCTGCTGATGGAGGCCGTAACGGCGGCCGCACACCAGGGCGTGAATCCGAAGGAGATGCGCGAGGCGATCTTCGAACGGATCAATGCCTTCACGCAGGGGGAGCCGCTGGCGGACGACAGCACGCTCATGATTCTTCGCTGGCGATAACCGCACGTCGTTTCGCGTTCCGTGTCGTGGTATCGCCGCGCGCAATGGTTGGCCGAGTCCATCAAGCTGATACTATTTAATCACGATAGACAACGATGAGTCAGTTTACGCTCTCCGTACGCGAAAGTCCTCCAGCGCGGGTGATCGATCTCACCGGCTACCTGGATGCGCACACCGCGCCGCAACTCGAAGAGGCATTCCAGAGCCTGCTGAACGAACAGCAGTTCAACATCATCGTGAACTTCCGCGACCTGGCATATATCTCCAGTGCCGGCCTCGGTGTGTTCATGGCGTTCGTGGAGGAAGTGCGCAGCAACTCCGGTGATATCAAGCTGGCCGAGATGTCGCCGAAGGTCTACAACGTATTCGATCTTCTCGGGTTCCCCATGCTGTACGAGATCTACGACGACGAGCAGAAGGCTCGCGCAAAGTTCAGCAACGAGGGGAGCTGCTAGTCGCAACGATGCAGAGCGATTCAAAGTATATCGTCCGCTTCAAGGAAGGCATCCTGAGCCGTACCGAGGAGCTTCACCGAATCCGCACGGTTGTGGAGGATGAGGCCGTGCGTTTCGGGTTCGATCGCGAGACGGCGTTCCGCATGGCGCTCGCGGTGGACGAGGCCTGCACCAACATCATCAAGCACTCCTACAGCGGCAACCCGCGCAAGAAGTTCGAGATGGAGATCTGCACCGGAAACGATCGGTTCGTGGTGGTGCTTACCGATTACGGACGCAGCTTCAACCCGAATTCACTCCCGAAGCTGGACATGAAGCGCTACTTCGAACTCTGTATGCGCGGCGGCCTGGGTGTGCACATCATCAAGCTGGTGATGGATGACGTCGCCTACCACATCACCGACGCTCACGCCAACGAACTGCGCCTCGTAAAGTACCTGACGTAATCTCCGCCGCATCGCCATCCGCGTCCATCGCATTGCGATATCCCACCGTAGCGCCGCAGCCCCGTCCCTCGCCCGACTGCACATCACGGCCTCCCCGAACCTGCACGCTCAGAACCGATAGCCCAGGCCGAGCATGACGCCGAGGTTGTCGAACGTGAAGCTGTTGTCGCGAACAACGGTGCTGGAGAAGAGGGAGTTCAGCGCAAACGCATACGATGCCTCGCCCTGCAGCTCCCAGTGCACGCCGATCCCATAGCGCACGCCCCCCGCGAAGCGGAGTGCCACCAGCGTGCGGAAGGGATCGTTGTTGTCGAAGCTCCCTGTTGCCGGCGTCATCACGTTGTTGCTGTCCACGCGATATCCCTCCAGACGATTCTCGATTATGCCGAGCGCGATATCGGGGCCGCCGCTGAGATAGACCGTCCGCAAACCCGGTCCGGCAAAGGCACTGGTGTCCACGTAGAGATTCCCCTGAAGGCCGATCCCTCCCTGCACGGCCTGCAGGTCGAACCGGACCGCAGGGCGGCTTCCGTCGGCCGCAAGGCGCACATCCGATGTCTGCACGGCGAGGTCACCCACGATCCCGAGCCTGGACGTGAACGGGATCAGAATGTCCAGCCCGTACCGGCTGCCAAGGCCGGTACGGCCGAAGCTGCTGGAGATGGTGCCGGAGCCCGCGTACGAATCCCCGATGCGAACGCTCGGGAACTGCTGGCGGGCGGATGTGAGAACCACGCCTCCCTTCACGCCGATCACCACCGAGAGCGGTGTGGAAGAATCGTAGTAGGTGCTGTGCCGTTCCTGCGCGTGCACGGAGAGCGCCGACACAACGGCAATGAGAGCGGCGATCGGGAGGGCCGTGTAGAGGGATCGAACGTTGCGACGCTTCATCGTCACTTCCTGATTGATGTACATGGTCGATTCGCGATTGGCCCGGCTGAAACTCCGGTGTTGGATCTGCAGGCTCTCAGTAAACCGATATCGGCACCGTGCGGCCGGAGCCGTCGTAGTTACCGGTGTCATCCATCCGCAACTGGGATGACGTCGTATCGTCGCGCGTATAGAAGCGCCAGTAGGACCCCGTGATCGCATCCAGCCGGATGTTGGAGTGGGTATTCCAGAAGAAGTAGGGGGCATGGGAGAGCGTGGAGTCCAGGCTGTGCGGGATCAGGTAATCGGTGACAACCTGGTCGTCCTCCTCGTAGTTGGCGGTAAGCCGCAGCGCGTACGGAGAGAAGTTCGCCACCAGCGGGGTGAAGATGGTGCGGCCGGCATCGGGGCCGGAGCCATGGAGGTTGTTGTCGATGACGTATTCACCGTTGATCGCATACTGTACGCCCACATCGATCGTTGTCTCCAGGCCGGCCTTGTGGCCGTAGCGGTCCAGCGGCGCAATCAAACGCCATGCATGATGCACCGGACCGCGATGCCCGATATCGTAGATGCGAACGGACTGCGCCGGAAGCGTGTCCAGCACCTGGCCGTCGCGATAGAGCACAACGGGTGCAAGAAGTTTGTTCCTGAAGGTCACGTTCTGGAGCACCTCGTCGAACGTGACGATGCTGGATCCCTTCTCCACGCATCCGGCGATTGCGGCGGCAACTGCAAGCGGTGCGAGAAGAAGGAACAACCGTGGGTATCTCATGGCGAGCGGACGTGTCATTGATCGATCCCGGATAATTTTCACCCTGAAACGGAAAACGAGGAGGAAGGTTTAGCCAGAAACATGACGAAATGCAATGCAGCGGAACAGACAATGCCGCTGCAGAGAGGAACGCCGGCGTGCGCGTTGTTGAAACCCGTCCCGGCCGATTGCGGATCCGCCCGCCGGCCGGGACGCTGCGGCGCAGCCTCTCGAGGCGGAGAGCGCATCCGGTATGCCGGGGGAGCGCACGGCCGCCTCAGGCTTCGTCCAGTTTCGCGCGGAGTATTTCGTTCACGAGCTTGGGGTTCGCCTTGCCGCGGGTAAGCTTCATCGTTTCGCCAACGAAGAACCCGAACAGGTTCGTCTTTCCACCGCGATAGGCCTCGAGCTGCTGCGCGTTGGCGGTGAGCACCTGCTGAACCGCATCCTCGATGAAGCCGTTGTCGCTGATCTGCACGAATCCCTTCTCCGCGCTGATCTCCCCGGCGCTTCTGTCGGACTCCAGCATTGCGCCGAAGATATCCTTGACGTTCTTGGAGGAGATGGCATCCGATGCGAACAGCTCCACGAGGCCGGCCAGCCGGTCCGGCTGGATTGCGAAGTCCGTGATCTCCGTCTTGGACTCCGTGAGCACGCGCAGCACCTCGGTCATGATGATGTTGCTCACCAGCTTGAAGCGCTCGGTGCTCTTCTGCTTCAGCGCGTTCGCCGTTGCCTCGAAGTAGTCCCCGAGATCGCGGGTTTCGGTAAGCACGCCGGCATCGTAGGCGGGCAGGCCGTACTCTTCGGCGAAGCGGCGCCTGCGTGCGATCGCCAGTTCCGGCAGCGCCGCCCGTGCGGCCTGCATCATCTCATCGGTAACGATCACGGCAAGCAGATCCGGCTCCGGGAAATACCGATAGTCGTGCGCGGACTCCTTGGAGCGCATCGTCCGCGTTGTGCGGCTTGCGGCATCCCACATGCGTGTCTGCTGCACCACCTGCCCGCCGGACTCCAGCAGTTCGATCTGCCGCGCTATCTCGTGCTCGATCGCCCGCTCCACGTTCCTGAAGGAGTTCATGTTCTTCACCTCGGTGCGCGTGCCGAACTTCTCCGCACCCCGCTTCCGCACGGAGATGTTCGCATCGCATCGCAATGCCCCTTCCTCCATGTTCCCGGAGCAGATGCCGAGGTAGGTAACGATGCTCTTGATCTGCATCAGATACAGATAGGCCTCGCGCGAGGAGTGGATGTCCGGCTCCGATACGATCTCGATCAGGCACGCTCCGGCGCGGTTCAGATCCACGAGCGTGTTGTTGATGTCCAGATCGTGGATCATCTTCCCCGTGTCCTCCTCCATGTGGATACGGTTGATCCTGATGCGCTTCACCTCGCCCTCCAGATCGATCTCCACCCATCCATCGTGGCAGATGGGATCATCGTACTGCGATATCTGGTAGCCCTTGGGGAGATCGGGATAGAAGTAGTTCTTCCTGGAGAACCGGCTCCGCGGACGTATCCGGCAGTTGGTGGCCAGACCCATCCGCACCGTATGCTCCACCAGAAGCCGGTTCACCGTTGGCAGCGTCCCGGGATGACCCAGGACCACGGGATCCGTATTGGTGTTGGGTGTGGGCCCGAACTCCGTTGCCGCCCGGCTGAATGCCTTGGCCTGCGTGAGCAGCTGCGCATGTACCTCCAGGCCGATTACCGGCTCGTAGGTTTCGAGAATCGTGCTATCGATGATCGACGTTTCAGACATAATCACTGGGATGGATCGGGGTTCGTTTGCGCTGCGAATATAGGAAGCCCGGTTGTAGGTTTGCGGCCGGTATTGCCCGGAGGAGCAAAACGTGGTTGCCTCCACGAGATTTCGGAAGTCGTTTGCGGAAGCACGGAAGTCATGAGCACACATACGTTCCAGATCGTTCGGCACGGGTCGCAGGAATACCGGGAGACGGTTGCGCTGCGCGACTCGGTGCTGCGCCGCCCGCTGGGTCTGCACTTCACGCCGGAGCAGTTGGCGGCCGAGACCGGCGACATCCATCTGGCCTGCTACGATGGGAACGCCCTCGTGGCCTGCCTGATTCTGACGCCCGTTGATGCCCGCACGGTGAAGATGCGCCAGGTAGCCGTGGCGCAGGAACGGCAGGCACAGGGAGTGGGGCGTGCCCTGGTGGAACGCTCCGAGCATGTTGCGCGCGAGCGTGGCTTCGCCGAGGTGGTGCTGAACGCGCGCCTCAACGTTGTCCCCTTCTACGAGCGGCTTGGCTACGAATGCGTTGGCGGTGTCTTCGAGGAGGTAACGATCCCTCATCGTGCGATGCGCAAGACGCTGGCCTGATCCCATCCTGCATCCGCCGACAGTTCGTACCTGCATCCGCCGACAGTTCGTACGGCAGGTGCCGGCAGTCCGCACTCCGGATGTCGCGAACTGTACAAGGTTTACGATCGCTGCTGTGCGGCGTACGCGAGGTACAGCCGGTCGCCGATCCATCGCAGGCCTCGGGCAACGGCTGCGATCGCGGAGAGGAGCGCCATGCCGATGGGAGTACAGATCATGACGGCGAGGAAGGTCATGTCGCAATGGCTGAGCTCGGGATGCGTCGCGTGCTCGTGCGCGTTCATCGCAACGATCCCGATTCCCTGTGCGATCATCACCATGTTGCCCGTCCCGACGGAGAATCCCCACCGCGGCGCACAGAAGAATCCCGCGAACAGCCCGGCAGCGATCGGGTAGCAGAGGAAGACGATGCCATCACCGCCGGTGTGGAAATACCGGATGCCGAGCCAGCAGGCCAGGAAGAGAAGGGCGTGAACGGCAACGATCCGGGGATGGGCGCGCATGATGAAGGTGCATGATGATCTGCATCCGTGATGCCAATGATGGATGCACGCCATGTGTCCCCCCGCGTTACCGTGCGAAGCAGGATGGGCTGTGGTGCGGCAGCCGCGCCTGCTCCAGGCCTACCCCAGAAGGAACTCCTCCTCCGTCCGGATCACAGCCACCTCCTGCTGCTTCGAGATGATCGAGACGATTCTGATGGCGATGATGACGGCAACGATGCCCGAGACGTTGCGCAGCATCTCAAAGAAGACCGATTCCAGAGGGGATCCCGTCACCCCGCCATCGCGACCGAACGTAATGCTCATCCACCCGAATATGACCCATGCGGTGTAGAACAACCACCATGCCGTGATGCGCGTATTGAACACATGGCCGTTCCAGTCACCGATGCGATCATCATCGGCAAGCCAGGCGGATGCCTGATGCACTTCCCGCATCACGGAGTAGGGGCGCCAGGTTGAGGAAGGGAACGAGGAATCCCACCACGGCCCAGGTGGACGAGTACTTGCGGTCCGGTATGGCAGCCCGCTCGATATTCCTGTAGGCATGAAAGAACCAGATCAGGAATGCCACTGCGCAGGCAAGCCGCGTTGCCATGTCGATCCGTCCAATCCAGATGCCGCTGAAAGGAGTAAGTGAAAGGCTGCCAACCGTGAACACTCCGCCGGCAACGGTGAGGATGCGGATGTCCCGTATCAACTCAATGGCAAGGACAAGCAGTTGAGCATGGAAGGGGATGATGGCGAAACGTGCAAACCCCTGGATCGAGCGCATAGTGGTTCATGTCTGTGTGAACGAGCTGGTTGATACGCCGGGGTCAACATGAATGATGGGCGCAAATGTACAACGCGCACGCCATTGTGAGGCCGGGCCCGGCACGTCGGTGATCCGTGCCGTGCGTCCGCGCGCCGCCGGTGCCCGGCGGCGGCAGGCCATCGCCTCCGGACAACGTCGTATGCCGATGTTTGATCATTCCGCGCTATTGTTGCATCCTGTGGTGTGGAACGGAAATGGAGATCGTTCACGATGCATAACGACACGCACACATCGCGCATGCGTTTGGGTGTACGCAGGTCCGGAGGTTCGTGGCTTCACGTGCGCCTATCGTTGGTGATGGTGATCGCATGGCTTGGCGCCGTTGGTCCTGACGCCGCGCATGCACAGGAGCCGCTGCTCATATCCGATCGTCCCGGGCAGACGATGCTCCCCACGCTCGCCCCTGCCCACACGGCGCAGGTGGAGACCGGGATCGTGGCGGCCCGCCAGGCTACGTCCACAACCAGCACGCTCATCCTGCGCTATCCCACAACGGTGCTCCGCGTGGGGTTGCTTCCCACCTTCGAACTGCGTGTGACGGGGGAGTTTCTGGATCAGACCGCGACGATCGATTCCAGCGGACTGGAATCGACACGCCGCGGCGTGCGCGGCATTGCCGTTGGATGCAAGAGCTTCATCGCGAAGGAGCGCGGCCCCCGCCCGGAGATGGCGATCGCGTTCATGCTCGCGCTCCCGGTTGGAACGCAGGGACTGTATGCCAAGTACCCTGCGCCGTCGGTTACGTTCGCCTTCAAGAAGTCGGTTGCCCGCAGCGCGTGGATCTGCTACAACGTTGGCGGAAGCTGGAACGGCAACAACGCGATACCGGGCATCTCCTACTCCGCACATCTCAACGTGAGCCCGGAGCCGGGCCTGAACGCATTCGCGGAGATCTACGGTAACGTGGATCCAACCTCGCATCCGTTGCACGGCATCGATGCCGGCCTGTCGCTGCTGACAACGCCGACGTTCCAGGCCGATCTCACCGCAGGCATCAGGATCTCTCCCTTCGGCCCCGATTACTTCCTCGGCACCGGCCTGACCTGGCGCTTCGTGGAATAGCGCATCCCCCGCCGCAGGCGATGACCCGCCGCACACCCATCGAGCCGCCATTCAACCGAACAGCCGTTCAGATATCCGGGCGCATCGCCTGCCTGATCATCGGGCACTTGTTTACGCCCTGCTTGTTCACCGCTGTTTACGGCCTACTTGTTCACTGCCGCCATGCTGGCATAGCGAGCGCCGGCCGCCGCTCCCTTCGGGAAGATCGCCTCCAGTTCCTCGTACTCACCGGCCGTTAGATGAACGTTCAGTGCTCCCAGATTCTCCTCCAGCGTTCGAACCCGCCTGGTGCCGGGGATCGGGACGATATGCTCATCAAGGCCCAGCAACCATGCGAGCGCAAGCTGTGCGGGCGTGCAGCCCTTCGCCGACGCGATCGTCTTTACCGCCTCCACCAGTTGCAGATTGCGCGTGAAGTTCTCTCCCTGGAAGCGTGGATTCGTCTTCCGGAAATCACCCTCCTCGAAGTCGTCCGGGCTGGTAATCTGCCCGGTCAGGAATCCGCGGCCCAGCGGACTGTAGGCAACCAGGCCGATGCCCAGTTCGCCGCATGCATCCAGCACGCCATCCTCGGGGTCACGCGTCCAGAGGCTGTACTCGCTTTGCAGTGCGGTGATCGGATGAACATCATTGGCGGCACGAAGGGTTGCGGCTGAGACTTCCGAGAGTCCGATCGCCCGGACCTTCCCTTCATGAACCAGTTCGCTCATTGCCCCCACGGTCTCCTCGATCGGAGTGTTCGGGTCCAGGCGGTGCAGATAGTAGAGGTCGATCGTCTCCACGCCCAGCCGTTTCAGACTTCCCTCGCATGACTTCCGGACATACTCCGGCCGTCCGTTGATGGCGCGGCCGCCCGGGAGCGAGGGGTCGCGCACGATGCCGAACTTGGTTGCCAGCACAACGGCATCGCGCCGCCCGCGCACGGCGCGGCCAACCAGTTCCTCGTTGACGTACGGCCCGTACATGTCCGCGGTATCCAGGAATGTCAGGCCAAGCTCGAGCGCCCGGTGGATCGTAGCCAGCGATTCGGCTTCGCTCGATGTGCCGTAGAACTCGCTCATACCCATGCAGCCGAGGCCGATGGCCGATACGGTAAGGTCTCGCAGTGTTCGCTGTTGCACGCAGAACTCCAGATAGTAATGGGATGGGGGATGCCGATCGTTCCAGGGGCGCGGTTCTTCCATGACGAAGAGCGCGGCATGCCGCAATGCCCGGCCGGTCCCGTTCGTCATCTGGCGGACAGACAAGAGGACTTCGCCGGCCGTTGCAATGCGTTCACCGGCCGATTCGGGACCGCAGGCCCTGACGGCATTGCGGATGGAGCGGGGAGACGAACGCAGGGATCAAATAGTGCGTGATCCCGCAATGCGCCGATGCCGGGGCGGGCCGAAATAAATTGCCGGAGCGGAGCAATTCTCGGGAACCGAATCGCATCGGCGGTCTCGAACGTGATCTGCACACTGTATTGCAACGATCGGGAGGCGCGGCGATAACGATTTCTTTACAGGCAAGTCGTATTTTTGCCGTTCGGTCCGGAGAGGCGGGAAGATATCCTGCAGCGCCGGCCATCCCACCCAGACGATCCGAACGGCGTTCCCCCACCGAACGGCTTCCGCTCCCTTCGTCGGCAATATCATCCCGGGTGACAGGACGAACACCATGACTATACGCTCACGACGCTTTCTGATAGCGGGCATCGCTCTGGCTGTGCTCGCCGCTCTGGCTGTTCCAAAACTCATTACGCTGTTCGGCAGCGGGGCGCCTCGTGCATCCGGCGGCGGAGGCGGAGAGGGAGCACGCAAGGGAGCTGCCGGCCCGGTGATCGTTACCGCCTACGTGGTTCGTCCGTCCGATGCCGTGGACCGTGTCAGCATCACGGGAACGATCTCGCCATCGGAACAGGTGGACATTCAGAGCGAGATACCCGGCAAGATCGTCAAGATCTACTTCCGTGAAGGGACCGTTGTACACCGCGGCATGCTGCTGGTGAAGATCAACGACTCGGAACTCCAGGCGCAGCTTCAGCGTGCCCAGGCGCACAAGGAGCTCGCCGACATGAAGGAGGCGCGCCAGCGGACGATGCGCGAGAAGGATGCCGTGAGCCAGGCGGAGTACGACGAGGCGCTGAGCGACATGAAGAGCGCCGCCGCCGATATCGAACTGCTGAAGGCGCAGATTGCGAAGACGGAGATCCGCGCGCCGTTCTCCGGAACGATCGGCCTTCGAAGTGTGAGCGAGGGAAGCTACATCTCTCCGGCCACCAGGATCGCCACGCTCACCAACATGTCCCCCGCCAAGATCGACTTCTCCGTACCGGAGCGGTATGCCCGGCTGGTGGGGAATGGCAGCACGATCAACTTCACGGTACAGGGAATCACCCGCACATTCACTGCACGTGTGTATGCCACCGAACCGCGAATCGATCAGCAGACGCGCACGCTGGACGTTCGGGCAACCTGCCCGAATCCGGGGAATGAACTCCGCGCAGGTGCATTTGCCGAGGTGAGCCTGGAGCTCAGCCGTCGTCCCGGCGCGCTGATGATTCCGAGCGAGGCCGTTATCCCGGATGCCAACGGCGCGAAGGTGTTCGTTGCGAAGGATGGGGCGGCGCAGCCGCGGCCGATCAATCTCGGGCTGAGAACCGAGCGGCAGGTTGAGGTTGTCAAGGGCCTTGCCGATGGGGACACCGTTGTCGCCACCGGCATTCTTCAGGTACGGCCGGGATCGCGCCTGAAGATCTCCTCGATTCAGAAGCTCTGACGCATGCTCCTCACGAACCGGACCGGTCTTCCCTATGAGTCTCTCATCCCTCAGCATAAAACGCCCCGTTCTGGCGATCGTGATGTCGATCGTCATCGTGCTGTTCGGTGCGCTTGGATATTCCACGCTCGGCGTTCGTGAATATCCTGCGGTCGATCCCCCCATCATCACCGTAACCACACCCTATGCCGGCGGCAGCGCCGACGTCATCGAGTCGCAGATCACCGAGCCGCTGGAGGAGTCGATCAACGGCATCGCCGGCATTCGCGCGCTCACCTCGGTGAGCCGTGAGGGGCGCAGCGTCATCACCGTGGAGTTCACGATCGATGTGGATCTGGAGACCGCCGCCAACGACGTGCGCGATCGTGTCTCCCGCGCGATCAAGAACCTGCCGGCCGATGCGGATCCGCCGGTGATTGCGAAGTCCGACGCCGACCAGAACCCGATCCTCTTTCTCACGGTTCAGAGCAGCAAGCGCAGCCAGCTCGAGGTGAACGCCATCGCCAACGATGTGTTCAAGGAGCGCCTGCAGAACGTGCCGGGCGTGAGCGAGGTATCGGTGTTCGGTGAGAAGAAGTATGCCATCCGCGTCTGGCTGGATCCGGACAGGCTGGCGGCGTATCAGCTTACGGCACTGGATGTTCGCAATGCGCTCCGCAACGAGAACGTGGACCTCCCGGCCGGAAAGATCGAGGGAGGGAAAACAGAGCTGACGCTGAACACGCTGGGCCGCCTGGCCGATACGAACGCGTTCAACGAACTGATTCTGAAGATGGTGGATGGCCGTGCGGTGAAGCTGCACGATGTCGGCCACGCGGAGCTTGCGCCGGAGAACCTGAACACCATCCTCAAGCGCGACGGCGTTCCGATGATCGGCGTGGGCGTGCTCCCGCAGCCGGGCGCCAATGCCGTTGCGATCTCCGAGGAAGTCTATCGCCGCATCGAGCAGATCAAGAAGGACATTCCTCCCGATATCGTTGTTGGAACGGTCTACGATACCACGACCGGTATCAAGCGCTCCATCAGCGAGGTGCTGGAGACGATCGCCATCGCGTTCGCACTGGTGGTGCTGATCATCTTCGCCTTCCTGAGGAACTGGCGCACCACGCTCATCCCGGTTCTCGCCATTCCGGTCTCGCTGGTCGGAACGTTCTTCATCATGTATCTGCTCGGGTTCTCCATCAACATCCTCACGCTGCTCGGCATCGTGCTCTCCATCGGTCTGGTGGTGGACGACGCCATCGTGGTGCTGGAGAATATCTATTCGAAGATCGAGCAGGGGATGCGTCCCTACGAGGCGGGTCTGGTTGGCGCGAAGGAGATATTCTTCGCCGTGGTTTCCACCACGGTGGCGCTGGTGGCGGTGTTCATGCCGGTGATCTTCCTGCAGGGACTCACCGGCCGCCTGTTCCGCGAGTTCGGCATCGTGATCGCGGGATCGGTTGCCATCTCCGCATTCGTGGCGCTTACGCTCACGCCGATGCTGAGCACCCGGCTCATCAAGCATCAGGCGCATGGCCGGTTCTACATCGCCACCGAAGGCTTCTTCGTTGCGCTGGCCAACGGCTACCGGAACTCGCTCGCAACCTTCATGCGGCGTCGCTGGCTTGCACCGGTCATCATGGTGCTTTCGCTCGGGCTGATCTATCTGGTTGGCAGTTCGCTGCAGTCCGAACTTGCGCCGCTCGAGGATCGAAGCCGCCTGCGCATCAGCTCCACGGCACCGGAGGGAGCAACGTTCGAGTTCATGGACCGGTACATGGATGAGCTCGGCAAGCTGGTGGGCGACTCCGTTCGCGAGAACGCCGGCGTTGTCACCATCGTCGCGCCCGGCTCCGGCACCATCAATTCCGGCATCGTGATCCTTCCGCTGAAGGATGCGGAGGAGCGCAGGCGGACACAGCAGCAGATTGCCGATGCGCTCACCAAGCAGGTAGCGGTGCTGAGCGGTGCGCGCTCCTTCGTGACGCAGGAGCCCACGATCGGCGACAAGCGCTCCGGCCTTCCGGTACAGTACGTGCTGCGCGCGCCGGATATCGAGAAGCTCGCGGCCGTGCTTCCGAAATTCGTCGAGCAGGCGCAGAAGGATTCGATGTTCTCCTCGGTGGATTTCAATCTGAAGTTCAACCGCCCCGAGATCAACGTGAAGATCGATCGCGACCGCGCGCGCAGCCTGGGCGTTTCGGTGATCGACATCGCGCAGACGCTGCAGCTCGCCTTCAGCGATCAGCGCCTGGGCTACTTCGTGATGGAAGGAAAGCAATATCAGGTGCTGGGCTCGTTCGCGAAGGAGTATCGCGGTTCGCCGCGCGACCTGCTCTCGGTGAAGGTGCGCGCGCAGAACGGCGACCTGATCCCGCTGGACAATGTGGTGACGCTGGCCGAACAGAGTTCGCCGCCGCAGTTGTTCCGATACAACCGGTCCGTGTCCGCAACGGTCTCGGCCGGCCTTGCACCGGGGCGCACCATCGGCGACGGCATCGTCGAGATGAATGCGATCGCCGCGCGCACGCTGGATCCCAGCATGACAACGGCGCTCTCGGGACCTGCGCGCGACTACGCGGAGAGTTCCTCCAGCATTCTGTTCGCCTTCCTCTTCGCGCTCGGCCTGATCTATCTGGTGCTGGCAGGGCAGTTCGAGAGCTTCCGCGATCCGTTCATCATTCTGCTGACGGTGCCGCTGGCGCTTGCGGGCGCGCTCCTCTCGCTCTGGTATTTCAATCAGACGCTGAACATCTTCAGCCAGATCGGCATCATCATGCTGATCGGTCTGGTTACCAAGAACGGCATCCTCATCGTCGAGTTCGCCAACCAGCGCAAGGAGGCCGGGCTGCCGCTGCAGGAGGCCATCCTGGATGCCGCCGCCTCGCGGTTCCGTCCGATTCTGATGACAAGTCTTGCCACGATCCTCGGCACGCTGCCGATCGCGCTTGCGCT
Source organism: Kapaibacterium sp. (SeqCode) (assembly GCA_035549015.1). Classification (GTDB taxonomy): domain Bacteria; phylum Bacteroidota; class Ignavibacteria; order OLB7; family OLB7; genus JAFDZV01. The sequence goes on along the minus strand of DASZRW010000147.1, from coordinate 7,059 downwards.
CGGCGCCGGTGCCGGAAGCCGCGTCTCGATGGGCATCGCCGTTATCGGCGGATTGCTCTTCTCCGGCGGGCTTACGCTGTACGTAATCCCGGCCATCTATTCGTATCTCTCGCGTGAACTGGCTGCGCATGAGGGGGAGGCGCCGGTTGAGGAGTCGCATGCCGGGACGATCGATGCACATGCCTATTCAAGCCACGATGTTGAAGTATAGTCCGAAGCATATCTCACTCGCCGCCGCGGGCCTGCTCCTGGCAACCTCCGGAGCCGCGGCCCAGCCGCTATTGACGCTGGACGAGGCGGTTCGCATTGCCATGGAGCAGAACCGAACCATCCAGCTGTCGCGCAACGATGCCACGATCGGCAGCAACAATGCCACCGCCGGCAACGCCGGATTCCTTCCCAGGCTGGATCTGGCCGCCGGCATCGTGGGGGGCATCTTCAACACGCACCAGCGCCTTTCGAGCGGCGATATCACCCAGCGGACGGGGGCATCCTCCAGCACCACCACGGCCGGGCTTACCGCAAGCTGGACCGTGTTCGACGGCTTCCGGATGTTCAACCGGGACGACCAGCTCAACATGCAGCGCGACCTTGCCGAGCTGGGCTACAACTACACCAGGGAGCAGGTGCATGCAAATGTTGTTGCCGCCTACTTCAACGTGGTTGCGCAGCAGCGCGCGCTGGAGGTGCTGGGCGAGGGGATGAAGCTCTCCGAGGATCGTGTGCGGATCGCCCAGACGAAGTACGAGGCCGGCAACAGTGCGAAGCAGGATCTGCTGCAGGCGCGTGTGGATCTGAACTCCGATCGCTCGGCGCAGATGCGGCAGGAAGTGGAACTGGCCAACGCACGCACGCAGCTCAACGTTGTCCTTGCGCGCCCGGCCGGAACGGAATTCAGCGTGGCCGATACCATCCCGCTGGTCCCCGCGCTGGACTATGCGGAACTGGAGCGGAAGGCGATCGATGAGAACCTGCAGCTCTCGCAGTTGCGCCTTCAGATCGAACTGGCCCGCGTGGACCGCCGTCTCGTGGATGCGGCGCGTTACCCGAAGCTGGCGATAAGCCTGGGGTACAACTTTCAACAGGCGGACAACCAGGCCAGCCTGATCGCGAGCAACAGAACGATCGGCCCGAACTACGGCGTTGCCCTCTCGATGAATCTGTTCGACGGGTTCAACACGAATCGCGAAGCCGAGAACGCCGATGTGGAGATCGCGTCCAGCCGGATCGCCTATGCCGACGCCGAAGCGAAGCTGAAAGGTGACTTGACGGTTGCGTTTGCTAACTATCGGAACCGAATGAACGTGGTGACATTGGAGCGCGAGAATCTTGCGATTGCACGGGAGAATCTGGACCTGACGCTTGTCCGATTCAATGCCGGCGCAATCATCCCTCTGCAGTTGCGCGAGGCCCAGACGGCGTATGTTGCCGCCAACGGCAGATTGCTTACCGCCGAGTACGAGGCCAAGATTGCGGAGACGAACCTCCTCGAGTTGAGTGGAGCATTTCGATAGAGGTGTCCGTGAATGCAACCCGGAGTAGTCCGGCCTGTCATTCCCCATGGCTCCGCCGTGCCTCGATCCGGCTTCCGATCAACAAGCGAGGAGCCGGCGTTCTTCAACGGTCCGGTTGAGTTCGATGGCGACGTGGCGATCGCATCGGTATCCCGCGGCGCACATTGTCGCAAGATGTTGCTGGTGGGAACGCACTCCATCGATGGCGCTCCAACATCGGGAACGCATTCCGCGGAGCAGATTTCTTCCAACGGAGATGGCTGTGAGACAACGACGTGACAGGCGATCCGGGCGGCGCAACTCCGGCGCATGCATCGCAACGGTTCTGATGGTTGCAGCCTGCGCGAGTATGAGCGCACAGGACACCGTGCGAGTTACCCTGCAGGATGCCATATCGATGGCCGGCTCGCGCAACATCGATCTGATCCGTGCGGATTACGCGCTCCGCTCCGCTCAGGCGCGCATCGAAACCGCGCAGGGGGCGTTCCAGCCCACACTCACGTTCTCCGGCGGACCCGGCGCACGCTATCAGTTCGGGACATCGCCCGGCCTGTCCGCCGATCAGAACCACGCATCCGAAACATTCTCGCTGGGGCTTTCCTCCGCCTACACTCTCTACTCCGGTAATGCCGATCGTGCCGCCCTGGCGCAGGCCCGGCAGCTTGCGCGGGCAAGCGACGTCACGATCGACCGGACCGGACAGACCACGCTCTTCGCCATCGTCTCCGCCTACTATCAAGTTGCCACGGCGCGCGAGCTGATCGGCGTGGCGCGCGAAAACCTGGACGCGGAGCGGCACCAGCTCGAGCAGGTGCATGCCTTCACGGACGCCCAGACCAAGCCGATCTCCGATCTCTACGCACAGCAGGCAACCGTTGCGGCGGCGGAGTCGCAGTTGATCGGAGCGCAGCGCGACTTCGATGTTGCGAAGCTCGGGGTGGTGCAGTTGCTTCGGCTTTCCCCGATGGCGAACTACGACTTTCCGACCCCTGAGGCGCAGGCGCCGTCCGATCTTTTGCAGGCGAACGATTCCGCTCTCGTGGAGCGCGCGATCTCCCAGCGTCCGGATATCGTTGCCGAGCGGGCGCGGATCGACGCGGCGCGCGAGGAGATCCGCGTGGCGGAGGCCGGCAACGCTCCCACGGTTGGCGTGAGCGCATCGTTCGGTTCCAACTTCAACTCCAGCGATGCAAGCTCCACCTTCGGCTCGCAGTTGTTCTCGCAGAACCCGAGCGCCGGAGTGGGCATTACGCTGTCGGTGCCGCTGTTCGACCGCGATCGCACCAAGGCCGCGACGGAGCTCGCGCAGATCGATTATCAGAACGAGTTGCTGACGATGTCCGACCTGCGGCTTCAGACGTCGCTGGCCGTGCGCCAGGCACGTCTGGATGTGGTTGCGGCTCAGGCACAGCTCGAAGCAACAACGCGCCAGCTGGAATCATCGCGGCTGGCGGTGGATGTGGAGCAGTCGCGATACAGCTCCGGCATCTCCACGCTGACGGAGTTATCGCTGGCGCGCGCCCGCTACGTTGCCGCGGAGGGGCAGGAGGTGCAGGCCCGCAACACGGTGGAGATTCGCCGGGCATCCCTTCTTCTGGCGATCGGCACGCTTACCATTCCGCGCGCGCAGCCGCTTCCCCCCACGCCGGAGGAGATCGGGCATTGAGCGTCGGTGCGGAGGTGATGCATGGATATCCGGTTCCTGCAGCGCAGGCGGAAGAGTTGTCGAGCAATTGGTTGTTCTGTGAAGACTTATCGAGAGCGACATGAAGCGTAAATGGATCATCATTTCGATCGTGGTTGTTGCCGCAGCGGCGGTTGCATTCTTCCTGTTGCGCGGCGGCGGCAGCGGGGCGCAGAAGTATCAGACGGCGCTGGTTGAGCGTGGTGATCTGGAGGCAACGGTTACCAGCACGGGAACGATCACCGCCGTGGGGACCGTGGAGGTTGGCACTCAGGTCTCCGGTACGATCGAGTCGCTGCTGGTGGACTTCAACGACAAGGTGCACAAGGGGCAGTTGCTCGCGAAGCTGGATACACGCGTGCTGCAGGCCGCCGTGGACGATGCGCGCGCCAACCTGGACAAGGCCCAGGCGCAGTTGGCGCAGTCGCTCGATCAGTACAACCGGAACAAGCCGCTCTACGAGAAGAAGTACATCTCCGCCATCGAGTTCAACCAGTATCAGAACAACCTGGATGCTGCGCGCGCCTCCGTGACGTCGGCGAAGGTTGCGCTGTCGCGCGCGCGCACCAATCTCGGATACGCGGAGATCCGCGCCCCGACGGACGGCACCATCATCGAACGTGCAGTGGAGAGCGGGCAGACCGTGGCGGCAAGCCTTTCGGCCCCCACGATTTTCCGGATCGCCCGCGACCTGGATCACATGCAGATCGAGGCGAGCGTGGACGAGAGCGACATCGGCCAGATCGCGAACGGGCAGACGGTGCACTTCACCGTGCAGAGCCAGCCGGACCGCACGTTCACCGGAACGGTATGGCAGATCAGGCTTCAGCCGACCACCGTGCAGAACGTTGTGAACTACACCGTGGTGATCAACGCCGAGAACACGCAGGGCCTTCTGCTCCCCGGCATGACCGCAACGGTGAACTTCGAGGTGAACAAGGTAACCAATGTGTTGACCGTGCCGAACGCGGCGCTCCGCTTCCAGCCCCCTCCCGAGGTGCTGGACGAACTCCGGAAGAAGGCGCAGGAGCGCGGGGACTCCTCGATGTTCGGAACCAGTGGCGGAACCAACGGCGGGAGCAGGCGGAGCGGGCGGAAGGATTCCACGCGCAGCGGATCGCGCGGCGGCAACACGACATCAGTGGGGGGCGCTCCGGGCGGCACCGGAGCACCCGCGGGAGGAACGAAGTCCGGGCGCTCCCGGCTCTGGACGTTGGATTCCGCGGGCAATCTGAAAATGATCCCCGTTCGCACCGGGCTTACCGATGGTCAGCGGACGGAAGTGTCCGGGCCGAACATCCATGAAGGGATGGCGGTGATTACCAATGTCGCTGTTGCGAACAGCGCTTCGCGCACCGGTACCAGCGCGCTGCCGTTCGGCTCGCCCGCCGGAGGCCGCGCCCCGACGGGCGGCGGAGGGGGCGGACGAAGCGGTGGCCGTGGAGGATTCTGAGTGACACCCGAAGGAACGATATCGACCAATGAGACCGCCGGGACGCCGGTGATCGAGACCCGAAGTCTCGAGAAGGTGTATTCCAACGGTGAGGTGGAGGTGCGCGCACTTCGCGGCGTGGACCTGCGGATCGAACCCGGGGAGTTCGTTGCCATCATGGGAGCGTCCGGCTCCGGCAAGTCCACGTTGATGAATATCCTCGGTTGCCTGGATCTCCCCACCGGAGGCGAGTATCTGCTGGATGGCGTGCGGGTCAACTCCCTGGACAAGAACGAACTCGCAGACATCCGCAACGCGAAGATCGGCTTCATCTTCCAGGGCTTCAATCTTCTGGCGCGTACATCTGCGCTGGAGAACGTAGAGCTGCCGCTGCTCTACAATCGCACGCGCGGCAGCGTCGACACCTCGAAGCTCGCTCATGCGGCCCTGGAACGGGTTGGCCTCGGCGAGCGTGTGGATCATGTGCCGAGCCAGCTCTCCGGAGGGCAGCAGCAGCGCGTGGCGATCGCCCGGGCACTGGTCAACAGCCCGTCGCTCATCCTGGCCGACGAGCCCACGGGCAACCTGGACAGCCGCACCAGTGTGGATGTGATGTCGCTGTTCCGCGAACTGAACGATCAGGGGATCACGATCGTGCTGGTGACGCACGAGCCGGATATCGCCGAATACACCAAGCGCATCGTTGACGTGCGCGACGGATTGATCCGGCGCGATGTGAAAGTGGCCAACCGGCGCGACCCGGTGGCCACACTGCGCGAACTGGATCGCGAGCTGGCCGGTGAGGGGGATGCACACTGAGTGCACGGCGATCCCGCCCGGAGGGCTGCGCGGGCGCACCGGGGGCGCATGCCCGGCTCCCGGCTGATTGAATGACGAGGCAACAACGCTGAACTGCAAGGAGGGCTGGGGATGAAATGGAGCAACATTCTGAAGGTGGCTCTGAATTCGATACTGCGGCATCGAATGCGGAGTGTGCTGACGATGCTCGGCATCATCATCGGCGTGGGAGCGGTGATCATCATGGTCTCCATCGGCCAGGGGGTGCAGAAGCAGGTGGAGAGCCAGATAGCGGGCCTTGGTTCGAACGTGCTGATGATCTTCCCATCGGCCAGCAACCAGGGTGGAGTAAGCCAGGCCGCGGGATCGCGCGATGTGCTCACGCTGGATGATGTGGACAAGATCAAGCGGGATGCCACGCTCACCGCAAACGTCTCCCCGATCGTTCGCGCATCGGCGCAGACGATCGGCGGCATCGGCAACTGGAGCACGACGATTCAGGGAGTCTACGCCTCCTATCTCGACATTCGCGACTGGCAGCTTGCCTCCGGAGAGTTCTTCACCGATCGCGATCTGAGCGTGCGTGCCAAGGTCTGCGTGATCGGCAAGACGGTTGCGGACAACCTGTTCCCGGGGATGGACCCGGTGGGAGAGCAGCTTCGCATTCGCTCCGTTCCGTTCAAGATCGTAGGCGTCCTCACGGAGAAGGGGCAGGGAGCAAACGGCCAGGATCAGGATGACATCGTCCTGGCTCCGGCAACCACGGTGCTCGATCGTCTGAGCGGACGGCGCTTCATTCAGCAGATCGTCACCAGCGCAATCTCCGCGGACCAGATGCAGGCGGCGCAGGTGGAGCTTACCACGCTGCTGCGCGAAGCCCATCATATCCGCACCGGGGATGACGATGACTTCATGATCCGCAGCCAGACGGAGATAGCCGATGCGGCCGCATCCACCACGCAGGTGCTCACGATGTTCCTCGCCTCGATCGCCGGCGTCTCGCTCGTGGTTGGCGGGATCGGCATCATGAACATCATGCTCGTATCGGTGACGGAGCGGACCCGCGAGATCGGCATCCGCATGGCGATCGGTGCGCGCTCCAGCGATGTGCTGATTCAGTTCCTCGTGGAGTCCGTTGTGCTGAGCGTCTTCGGCGGCATCATGGGGATCGTTCTGGGGCTGGGAGGAGCCGAACTGATTTCGCTCCTCGGGAACATGGCCACGGCGCTCAATCCGCCGGTGATCATCGCCGCCTTCATCTTCTCGGCCGCCATCGGCATCTTCTTCGGATTCTATCCCGCACGCAAGGCGGCGGCGTTGAAGCCGATCGATGCGCTCCGGTACGAGTAGCCGCGCGGCATCGAAGGCATGGTGCAATCGAAATCGGGGCGGCCCATACCGGCCGCCCTTTCCGTAGTGGTGCGCCAGGCATGGCGCGTGACTAGGGGGTGAAAGTCCCCAGCGGGCCCAGATGGTGGGAAGCGCTAGCCGAACAGCAACGGCAGTGTCGCGAGGCATTGTCGGAAGGAAGCTGTACGCAAATCCTCGGCCTGAGGAACACGAACCGCATAGGAGGCGGCCAACGGAGGAGGAGCGGGCGACATAGACGCGAAGTCCAATACCATCCGGAA
>DASZRW010000146.1:0-3614 GCA_035549015.1 Kapaibacterium sp. (SeqCode) | reverse complement strand
CGTGAGGTGAGCGTTGTGGATCTGCCTGCGGGTACGGGCGAGGAGCAGGAGGCGACGATCACGCTTGGGGATGTCTCCTCCGGAGTATACTTCCTCGAACTGCGCTACGGCTCCGAGCGGAGCGCGCTGCCGCTGGTGGTGACGCAGTAAGCCGGGCGCGGAACGTCGGTGCGAGGCAGATCTGGATCCGACAATTCATTGATGAAATTGGTCTGCGGTGCCGTAGGTTGTCGGCACCCCGACATGAGCCGCATCAATGTAATGAGTCCGAGTTGCGGAGCCATACTGCGTGCCACGGTTATGCCGTTTGTACTGCTCCTTGCGCCGGTTCTGGCCTCGGCGCAGAGCAAGGGGCGCAGCATGCCCGCGCTCGCGGATGCATTCCGGTTCCAGGAGAACAGGGGACAGATCGTGGACGCTGCGAGGCACCCGCGCCCGGATCTCCTGTACCGCGCGGATTCACGCGACATATCGGTCTACCTCCGTTCCGCGGGCATCAGCTATGTGTTCACGGCGCGCGATCATGCGGTCCCCACCGGACACGACACACCGGCCGAAGCCCCCACCATGACCTGTCGAATGGATATGGATCTGGTGGGGGCGAATCCGAACCCGCGTGTAACCACGGAGTGGCCCTCTGCCGATCTCTGCAACTTCTATCTGGCGCACTGCACCGGCGGCATCACCGGCGTTCGTTCGTACGGCCGCATAATCTACCACGACATCTACCCGAAGATCGATCTCGTGTACTACTCCCACGGCGAGGGAATGAAGTACGACTTCGTTCTCCATCGTGGCGGAAGCACGTCCGATATCCGATTGCGATATACCGGTGGGCGCGCGGAGTTGCCAGACACCGCGGGAGCACTCGCAGTCTCCAATCCGGTTGGCCGTATCGTCGAGGCCGCGCCGGTGATCTACCAGGAGAGCGGAACGGAACGCCGGACAGTTTCCGGCTCCTACCGCATCGAGTCCGGTGACGTCACGTTCAATGTCGGTTCGTACGATCGGCGTCACGATCTGATCATCGACCCCTCGGTGATGTGGAGCACATACTTCGGCGGTTCCGGTTTCGATCGTTGCGAGACCACGATCTCTCCAATCGGCGGGGGAACGCTGGATGTGGCGCATGCCGGTCCGGCATGTATGGCAGGCCCCGACAGCCTCATCACCATCTGTGGCTATGCATACAGTACCAACTTCCCGGTTACTCCCGGTGTGGTACAGGTTGTGCACGCAGGAGCCGCCTCAACGGCGGACTGTTTCGTTGCACGCCTGACGCTGCGCGGCACGCGCGTCTGGGCAACATATATCGGCGGCAGCAGCAGCGAGGAGGCAGGCTCCATCACCGTGGACGATCAGGCGAACACTACGCTCGCCGCGCAGACACAGAGCCCCGACTATCCCGTAACACCCGGCGCCTTCAACGCGACGTATGCCGGTCCGTCCGGTGCGGCCGTCATCACCAGGCTGGACGCGGCCGGGAGACTGGTCTGGAGCACCTTCTTCAACGGAGCCGCATTGACAACGATCACCCATCTCGGCTCGGGTGATATCGTTGTTGGAGGACAGGGAACATCCGTCGTGCAGCCGACCGCCGGAGCGTTCCAGGTTGCGCCGCCGCCTGCAGGTATGGCTACCGGGCTTCTCGCGCGGTTCACGAACGGGGGCGCGAGAGTGTGGTGCACATTTCTTGGCGGCACCCAGACCAATGCCAATCTCTGCGACGGCGTTACCGTTGTCTGTTCCGGTCCGGGCGATACCCTCGCGGTATGCGGCGTTGCCGTCAGTACGGACTTTCCCGTTACGGCCGGAGCGTTTCAATCGATTCTCTCCGGGGCCGACGACTCATTCATCGCACGGTTCGATTCCGGCGGGCGCCGGATCTGGACAACGCTCTACGGTGGTACGGGGAACGATCATGCATGCGGCATGGCGGTTGACGCTCGAGGCGATGCGGTGGTCAGCGGCTATACGGACAGCCCGGACTTCCCAACCAGCCCCGGGGCATTCCAGAACAGCCTGCGCGGCAGCAGCGACGGGTATGTGCTTCGGCTGGATCGCAACGGCGCTCGCCGTTTTGCAACGAGGGTCGGGGGAAGCGGACCGGATGTGGCGTGTGCCGTTGATATCGATCGCTCCGGCGCGCTGTGGCTGGGAACCTGGACCGCGTTCGGCTTCGACATCATGACACCCGATGCCTTCCAGCCGGTTGCCGGCGGCTCGCTCGATGCAGGAGTAGTGAAGCTGGACAGCGGCGGTGCATTCCTGTTCGCATCCAACCTCGGCGGCAGCGGCCTCGAGTACGTTGGAGGCATATGCGCCACGTCGTTTGGATGCGTCCTCTATGGCTGGACTACGAGCGCAGACTTCCCCGTAACCCCGGGCGCGTTTCAGACCGGTATTCCCGGCGGGGCCAGCCCGTTTCTTACGGCCATCTGCGACGTGCACCCAGCCATCGCCATCCAGGGAGCGAGAAAACTCTGCCAGGGGGATTCGGTGACGCTCAGCGCAACACCGGGCTTCGATCGCTACACATGGTCCACCGGCGAAACCACGCGCAGCATCGCGGTGAAGAGAACCGGAACCTATGCCGTCACAACGGCCTACGCCGCGTGCGCTGCGACAAGCGATTCGATTCATGTGGATGTCTTCGCCCTCCCCGTGCGCCGCATCAACATCAGCGGTTCGCTGCGTCTCTGCGAAGGGGACAGCACAACGCTTTCTGTGGATGGCGGGCTGGTGCGCTATCGCTGGAGCAATGGCGATACGTCCCGATCGACCACCGTTGGAAGAAGCGGTCTCTACAGCGTGGGGTTCATGGATTCGAATGGCTGCGTCAATCGCTCGGACACCGTTGCCGTTACCGTGCTTCCGCGTCCGGTTGCCGCAATCAGGGCATCCGGACCGCTCGCCTTCTGCGAGGGAGGAAGCGTAACGCTCACCGTGGAGCCTGCATTCAAGCGCTATCAATGGAACACCGGTGATACCACGCGAACCATCGTCGCGTTCAAATCGGGAACATATACCGTCACGGTGCAGAACGACAGTGGCTGCTGGAGTGCACATCCTGCCTTCGTCGTGGTGAAGGTGCTTGCACCGCCGAAGCCTTCAATCCGCAATCTCCTGCCGACGACGTTCTGCGAGGGAGACAGTACCATTCTCGCGGTGACGCCCAGCAACTACGCAAGCTATCTCTGGTCCACCGGCGCGAAGACGCCGGTGATCACGGTGAAGAGCAGCGGGGTGTACGCGGTGACGGTAACGGACACGAATGGATGCACCGGGACGGCGCAGGTCGGTGTGAGCGTGACTCCACGCCCGCAGCCGGCGATTCACGCCAACGGGCCGTTGACGTTCTGTGCCGGGGACAGCGTGACCCTCTCGGCGAGCGGGTTCCTGCTGTACCAGTGGTCCAACGGCAGCCAGGATGCGCAGATCGTGGCGAAGCAGCCGGGGAAGTACTTCGTGATGGTGACGAGCGACAAGGGATGCGTCGGCTGGTCGGACACGGTGGTCGTTGCGGTGAAGCCGCTGCCGAGCCCGGCGATCAGCGGTCCGGTGCGGGTCTGCAGGGATGCGCTGGCAAACTACTCCGCGCAGAGCGGCGGTTC
>DASZRW010000145.1:0-49148 GCA_035549015.1 Kapaibacterium sp. (SeqCode) | reverse complement strand
GGCTTGAGCGAGCTGCCGGACGGCAGCATCGTCAACGTTGCCGCGTCGCCCACATCCCAATTCGAGATTTCCCACTCGACGGATCTGGGAGCGTCATGGAAGGTTATCGGCAAGGAGGCCGAGATTGATAATCCACTGTCGTTCGTCACCGTCGGCAGCAATCATGTCATTGTCAGCGGCGCGAATGCGATCTATCATTTTTCGGCGGTTGGTGACTCGCTCATTCGCGACGCACGCACACCGATGAAGAACGGAGTGACATCATTCGCCGTTGCCGGCAACGGCGCGCTGTTTGCCGGCGAAACAACCGACCACTTCGGCGGCTCCTGCGGCCTGTTTCGATCGCTGGATACCGGACGTACGTGGGAGCGTGTATGCAGCGGGCTTCGCGATACGAATGTTCAGGCGCTTCTCGTCGACGGCAACACGCTCTACATCGGGACCGGGGCAGGTGTCTATCGCGGCTCGGTGAACGATACCGTCTGGACTCCTGCCGATGACGGCATCGTCGGCACGTCCGTGCGCTGCCTTGCCCACGCCGGCGACGGACTCATATACGCCGGCACCGATGAGCGCGGGCTGTTCCGTACCACACAGCCGGTTGCCGCGGTGGCTACGATCGTCCCCCCTGCAGAGGAAGAAGCGTGGTTGTCCGCATCGCCGAACCCGGCACGATCGGTCGTCTCCTTGCATGTGTCGCTACCGCACGCCGGGCAGGTACATGTCGCCGCCTATACCATTGACGGCCGCTGGGTGGAGGATGTCTGCAACGGCATGATGGCAGCCGGAGAGGGAACGATCGCCTGGCATGTGAGCGATCTCCCCACCGGCCTGTACCTGCTGAAGCTGACGTCGGGGACGCACGAAGAGACCGCTCGCATCGCGATACGCCGGTAACCGACGCACCGCCGCGAGCACGAAGTGCCGGCGGCCGACCGAATGCCCTCCAGATCCGTCCCCTGATAGTATGTGCTCCAGATCAGCCGCCCGGCGTTGTCGAATTTGGTGAACGCGCCGGTTCCGGTACTGGAGTACGTGCGCTGGAACGCCCCGGCGGTGGTGGGATAGTCTGCACTGTTGGTGAAAACAGCCACGTATGCGCTGCGAGCCGAATCCACCGTAATCGCGACTCCGAGATCAAAGCCGTCGCCACCGAAGTAGGTCGCCCAGACGCGATTGCCCCGAGTGGAAAACCGTGCAACGAACATGTCATAAAGACCGGGAGGCGCAAGCGTTGTCTGCGCAACTCCGGGCGTCACGGGGAAGTCGATGCTCGCGGTTCTTCCGGTGGCCGTGACCGTTGTATCACCATCGGAACCAATGGTGTTGCCGCCGGTACCTGCGCCCCCATCGATAACCGTCATCCCGCCACTCAATTGAGGACTCGAGAGATCCCAACCGGAGCCATCGAGATACGTGCTCCAATGCACTGTGGGATCGATCACCAGATCGCGCGACCGATCGTAGGCCCCGATGCTGAAGCCGATCTCCGAATCGCTCAACCGGTACCCACCACCCACGGCGAACCGCTTCCCGGCTGCGTTCTGATAGATCTCCGAATGCCCCTCCTTCACACTGCCCAACGGATTCGCAACACGCACCGCTCCCCTCTCAGTCAGTCGGAGGTTGGTGGCGCCCACATATCGTAACACGATATTCTCCGCCCGCCCGCCGGGATGCACGATGAAATCGTACTTCATGCCGCCATCGGCACGGTGATACACGAGGTCGATGTGGGAATAGATGTCATGGTAGATCAGACGCCCGTAGCTCCGGACGTTCAGGATTCCCGATGGGCAGCGCGCCAGATAGAAGTTCTCGTAGTCGCTCGACGCCAGGTCACGGCTCGCGTCCGCATGAGGGTTCGCCCCAACCAGTTCCATGTCCATGCGGTAGGTGGTCAGGTGCGCGGGCGTTCGGTAGGCACTCCCTCCTTCCTCCACCGGCGTTCGCCCCCCGAGGCCGAGTCGCGCTCGTACCGCACGAAGACATAGCTCAGCCCGGTGGCACGCAGATAAAGCGAGGCATCCCGCGATCGCGTGCTGAAAAGGATGTCTGGATGTGGATGCTTCAGCGCGTCCACAATCTGGCCGCGGTTCTCGGCGAAGCGAACGCCGGCCTGACCCTGTGCATGCGCGCAGGTAACCAGCGTGATGATGCAGGCTGACAGGATGGAATACCGTTGCAGCCGTCGCAATCGAATCATACGCACTCTCCCGGGCCGACTCTTCACCGGTGGCTGCCCGCGGGTGCCCGAATGTTCCAACGGATCACACGATCCCGTGCCAGATGTCGGTCAACGCGTTCGCGCGATGGGGTAGCAGTAACCAGACAGGGGCTGCATTCGAGACTCAACGCATCTCGATGAACCACGATCAACGGAACGCATGCCGTACGAACATGATGTGCAGATCTGCGGCCGGAAGTTTCCGTTCGGCATTGGAGGTGTACGAATCAGATGGCAATGCAGAAGCGGACGAATGCTCCGTGAGCAATCGTCCGCTTCTTCCGGGTCAACATTCCTTCCCGCCTCAGGATGGGATCACGCCGATCTGCTGCATCATTCCAAGGCGATCGAACATCGCGCGCAACTCGGTGACCTGCCCATCGGCAATGCTGAGAAGCACCATGGCCGGAACGGTTACGGCATTGCCCGTGCTCGGGATGCCCATGAACGATCCGGTATGCGTGCCGCGCAGCGTGAAGCGCACGGCGATCCCATCGTCGGTGGCACGGGCCTCGTCGATGGTGTGATAGATGTCCGGGAAGCCGGCATAAAATGCCCCGCCGAATGCATCATGGCCGGCGGCGTCCGTCGTTGGAAACCCCACGATGCTCGCCCGGTAATCCGGCGCACAGAGTTCGGGGACCAGCATCCCCTTTCGTTCATCCTGCCCCTTGAAGAAGCGCGTCGCGAAATCGATCGGATCCACAGCCATTCCAATTTCTCCCTCTGTGATGTTGAGTGCCATCATCCCGGACCGAATCGCTGCAATCGTTTCGTGCCGGGGGCGGCCATGCATCGGGCGTGCACAACAGCCGCATCTCCTACGAAGGAATGGCAATGGCGGATATTCCGCGGCCGCGCACTCAGACCTCGTTATCCTTCAGGATCGCCTCCCCCTTCACCAGCCAGGAGACGCCGAACGCCACGATGGCGAGCGACTCCATCCAGAAGACCGGATTGAATTTCCATATCGCCGCATCGGCGGGGAGCGGACTGATGGCGGCAACGAACGCGATCGCGAGAAGGATGATGACGCCGCAGATTCTGTACACCACATTCCTCTGCAGCTTCCGCCGAGTTGGAGGTTTCGCCGGATCGGTCTTCGTGAAGAGCCGGAGACAGAAGTAGGCCAGCAGCAGAAAGAGAAGCGCGGCGAATCCGTAGTGCAGGTTCCCGATCAGCCGCTCGTGCGCCGACGGCGTTGCCGAGGAGCCCATCGGGCAGAGTGCGACGCCGACGGCGAAGGTGCCTGCTGCCAGGCTTGCGACATGGTCGTTGCCATAGCCCCTGTACGACATCAGGAAGATCCCGATGGCGCACATGCTTCCCACGAATACATCCCCCATTCCCGAATAGTAGTAACTGCTGATGGAGCTGCGAAGGCCGGGCCCGTCTGCGAGCAGCGCACCGAGCGAGAGCACCAGCGGAAGGGTGATGCCGATCACTCCGATGCATGTGCGAAGGGAGAGATAGGAAATAACGAGACTGTTGGCGGCTTCGGGCTGAGAGGTCCGGGTATTGTCGGGTGTTGAAGTCATAGGACGTTCATCGTTCGGTGAAACATTCGTGTGACACATCGCATGGCCGGCAGCGGAATGCACGGATCGCCGGTCCGATCTGTTCGCAATGTAACTACCGCGGCGCCATGGTTGAGCAGGGCGCGAGCGGCGAATCAACGCTGCATGGGGGTCCCCCGCGCGCGGCCAGACGCTGGACGGTTTTTCCTTGCATGCGCGGCGTCAAAGTCGTATCAATGCACCCGTACTCCGGCGCAACAGACTTTACCAATCCGGCATCGGCATCATGATGCAAACGCCCGGCCCGTGTGAGCGGACGCTTCGCCAGTCCGCAGCCGTTTCCGCGTATCGCATCCGCACAGGCAGACGGAATCGGCACCGCCTGCAGGCATCCCGACCCGTTCCAGTCAATCAAGTCCCCCATTGCACATGACGATGCTTCGCCGCCACCTACTACGCGCGCTTCCCGCAGCAGCAGCCGCGCTCCTCGCGATGCTCCCATCGATCCTTCATGCACAGCAGCCTCAGTACTCGCACTACTGGTACTTCGGGCACCATTGCGGCATCCGGTTCGATCCGGGCGGGCCGGTAGCGCTCACCGACGGCAGGCTCAGCACGGACGAAGGCTGCGCCACGATCAGCGACCGAACAACGGGCCGGCTGCTCTTCTATACCGACGGCGTCACGGTGTGGGACGCGGCACACAACGTGATGCTGAACGGTTCCGGCCTGATGGGGCATTGGAGCAGCACGCAGTCCGCAGTGATCGTTCCCGATCCCGCGGACAGCATGAAGTTCTACATCTTCACGCCCGGCGCCGTCTATCCGCTCTTCGATCCCAGCTACGGCTTCCGCTATTCGGAGGTGGACATGCGCCTCAATGGCGGGCTTGGCGGCGTCATCACGAAGAACGTTCCTCTGATGACGAACAGCTGCGAGAAGGTGACGGCCACGCGCCACTGCAACGGACGCGATTACTGGGTGGTGGCGCACGAGTGGGGCTCCAACGAATTCCGCGCGTGGCTGGTGAGCCCGGCCGGCGTCACCGGGCCGGTGGTCTCCCCCGTAGGCCCGGCCTATCCGCGCGATGACAATGACCGGACCAACACGGCAGGATTTGCCACGGGCTGCATCAAGCTCTCGCCGGACGGACGCCACCTTGCCGCTGCGAATCAGTGGCTGCTCATGGCGGAGGTGTACGACTTCGACAACAGTTCCGGCGCGGTTTCCAACCGCATGCTGCTGGACTCCGGCCGGTATCGCTACTACGGCGTTTCCTTCTCGCCCGATAATTCGAAAGTCTATTTCGCATCGGAGTCCGCTCCGTTGAAGATTTTCCAATGGGACCTCGCGAAGGCCCGGCCGGCCGCCATACGCGCGTCGATGACCGATCTGAACGTCCAAGGTCCGGACCGCACCGGCGGCCAGCTTCAGCTCGGGCCGGATGGCATGATCTATGCGACGCTCTACAACAGCGATCGGCTTGGTCTGATCCGCTATCCGAATGCCGCGGGCCTGGCATGCAGCTACGAGGAGCCGGGCATCCTGCTGCCGACACCCACATGGGAGGGTCTGCCGAACATGATCGACTGCGACCTCTTCCCTCCTGCAACGGCAACTTCCAACCTCCGCATCGCGAAGGCGGTAAACGACAGCACGCCGGAGTGGGGCGACACCGTCACATTCACTATCACGGTCTGCAACCGCGATGGCTGCAACAACGCAACGAACGTGGTGGTCGAGGATGTTCTCCCCGCCGGGCTTGCATACGTAGACGGCTTCTCGGCCTATCCGAATCACACGTTCGACACCATCCCTCCCGGGGAGTGCCGCACTGTTTCGCTTCGTGCCGTTGTGACGGCCACGGCCCCCATCAACACAGGGATAACCAATTGTGCCACGATCATCGCAAGCCAGCCGGCACCGGGCACGATTCCGCTGGACAGCAATTGCGCCGGCATCATCGTGCACGAATGCAGCATCCGGCCGCAGCTCTCCGCGATCGATTTCGGCACGATATTCTGCTGCGCCGATTCCGTGCGCACGATCTCGGTGGTAAATCCGTGCGATCACCCGATCACGATCCTCGGCATGGTGCAGCCGGCAACTCCGCGCTTCCACATTTCAACACGGCCACTGCCGGCTGTTCTGGCGCCCGGCGACAGCCTGGCGTTCACGGTGGACTTCGTTCCGGGAAATGCAGGGAACTTCAGCGACAGCTTCTCCCTCTCCACACTCACCCGGCGTGACGGAGTGGCGGACACAGCGGTTGTTCCGCTTCGCGGGCAAGGCCGCGAAATCCCGTTCAATACTCGTGTCGGACGATACTACGTGCTTCCGGGAAGCTCGATCGAGACGCCGGTCGAACTTCTCACCGCACCCGGCTGCCTTCGCGTAAATCGCCTCTCGATCACCTTCGTGCACGATTCCAGCATCTCAGTGATAAAGAAGCCGGTGGATGTCAAATCGCTCCTCCGGGGCACACTGCTGGAGAACTGGATTGTGGAATCGTTCTACGTTGCGGCCCGGGAGCTCACCATCACCCTCCATGCTCCAACCCCCACGACATATCTCGGTGGCCCCGGGCTGCTGCTCCGCCCGGTATTGCAGACAGTGTTGAGCCTCCCCCTTGACGGAGGGCTTCGCGCAGATGTCACGCCGCTCAACGAAGCCTGCGCAAACGTCTCCTCCCTGTCCGGCGGCATATTCATGGACTCCATCTGCGGGCTCCGCAACCGGCTGATCGAGCGCATTCCGTTCGGCAGGCTTTCGATCGATGAGATCCGACCGAATCCGATCGGGAATGCCTCGCTGATCCGCTTCGTGACAATTGCAGATGGCGAAACCGTGCTGGAACTGACCGATATGAGCGGGCGCAGGATATGGACGATATTCCACGAAGCGGTTCAGGCGGGAATACATGAGGTTACGCTGGAGGCGCGGGATATTCCATCCGGCATTTATTTCTGCACGCTCACATCCGGGGGCGAGTCCGTCACTACGCAGGTGATGGTGCAGAAGTAACCGGCGCAGCGCCCCATGAATTTCCCCCAGTCCCTCCTTCCGATGAGAAGGCCATGAGCCCCGGCTCCGCCGGGGCTTACGACGGATGAAATGCCGTACATGCGCGATGCAGCAGTCACCAGCCGCGAGCATACCGGCAATTCCCGTCTCGCGGGGCATCCCGCCGCATCAATTCCGAATATCCAAGAAATATGCAGGATACGCGATCGCAATCCGGCGAATCGCGTTCATATCGGCACCACCGCAGAATCGGACGTTCAAAATCGGACATGCAGCCCAAACATCCGGGGCAAATATCTTGACATTCGAACTCCGGATGAACTATATTGCGCCCTCTATCCTCCACATATTCGGTAATAATCCGACCCTCCACACGTACTCGCATCTCTACAGATGTGCGTGTTCCGCACATGCTGTATGGAATTCGTTCATGGATGAGCGTCGATGATTTTCCATGAATATCATTGACCGATAATCCGCGGCCGAAATGCATCCACACAGCCAGCATCTTCATTTCATTTTCGGATACCGACAATGAAGGGCACTCTATTGCATCAACTGTTCGCGGCTCATGATTTCGAGCTGACGGAGACCGGGTCCCCAAGTACGATTCCGGTTGATCACATTTACGGGCACGATCGAAATACGTTCAAGATCGTCAACGAAGTGACCAATGTGATGGGGAAGGATCTTTCCGGGATGCGCGGAATGGATCGCTTCCGGTTGTACATGGATCACTACTCGCCCCCTCCTACCATCGAACTGGCACAGCTTCATGTGCAGCAACGCCGGATAGCACGCGAGCATGGAGCAACGCTCAATGAAATCGGGAGCGGCGTTGGCCATCAGATCGGGCTGGAACAATATATCGGCGGCGGCCAGGTGGTGATCGGCGTGGATACCCATACATGCACCGCCGGCGCACTCGGCGCGCTTGCATTCCGCCAGCCCCACAACGCCTCGGCGGAGGCCCTTGCCTCGGGCATGGCGCGATTCTTCATGCCGGATATTCTTCGCATCGAGTTCGTTGGCGAACTGCGCCCGGAGTGCGGCGCCAAGGATATCGCTCTTCGAATGGGAATGGAAGGGGAGGAACTGTACGAAGGGAAACTCCTGGAGATCGGCGGACCCGGCCTGCGATCGCTCGGCATGTCCGGCAGGTTCACCCTCGCGAATCTCTCCGTGGATCTGCATGCGCGCACGGCGCTGCTGGAAACCGACGACGTCACCCGCGACTACCTGGAGCAGCACGGGCGCGGCTCCACATTCTTTCCGTTGCAGTCCGACCCATCGGCCTACTCCGAGGTACATGTGGTTGACCTTGCCACAGTTGTGCCAATGGTTGCCTTCCCCCCGTCGATCTTCTTCTCGCGCCCCGTGGAGGAATGCGCCGAGCCGCTTCATCTGGACGTTGTCACGGTCGGCAGTTGTACCAACGGCCGGTACGAGGACTTCATCGACTTCATGGAGCAATTCGGCAACGGCCCGGTCGCGCCGGGTACCCGGCTGATCGCCACACCGGCCTCACGCGACATCTATCTGCAACTGCTCCACGAGGGGATTCTGGACAGGCTGGTCACGGCCGGTGCGGTGGTGAACCCACCGGGCTGCGGGCCATGCATGGGGCTGCATCAGGGAATTCTGTACGAGGACGAGGTCTGCCTGGCAACCGGAAGCATCAACCGGCCCGGGCGCATGGGCTCGAAGTCCGCTCAGGTTCTCCTTGCCGGCCCGAAAGTGGCGGGAATTTCCGCGCGCACCGGATATCTCACTGCTCCCGTAATGAACTGACAGCCGGTCTGCCGAGCATCATCGGAGATCGCATCATCCATCCATTACCAATATCACGGAGGTTATCATGACACCGCCCATCCCGGGACAGACCATTCTCGTTGTTGAAGAGGGCTTCAACATGGTCGGCTATTATTCGCCGGACCAGGCAATTGCCGACCCGGTAACGATCTCCCGCTTCAGCACCGAGGCACAGAACGTCATCAACGCGGGGCGCCCGTTCACGCTGGTGCTTGGCCCTACATTCGAGTCGGCCTACAGCACCATCAACCTGCCATGCGCCGGCCTGGCTGCCGTGGCACAGCTTCAATTTCTTCAGACCCATCTGATGACCCGCATCGTCATGAAGCGACCGCACGATGTCCTTTCAACCAATGCTCAGAGTCTTGCCATCCAGGTTGTGAGCGATCCCGATTCCTGGCAGCAGCATATCGAAGCCGCGTGATTATTGCCGGGCCTGGAACGAACCATAATTCTGCGAGGCAATATCATGATTCAGGAATTGCGCATTGAAGTCAACAAGGGATGCAATTTTGCCTGCGTGCACTGCTATACCGACAAGAAAGGGCCGAAGCCTCTCGGGCTGGACCGGTTCATCGAGACGATTCGCGATGCCGCCGCCGAGGGGGCAACGGACCTCTCGCTTACCGGAGGCGAACCGCTTCTGGACATGAACCGGACGCTGGCCCTGGTTCGCGCGGGTGCGGACGCAGGCATGACGGTTCGCTTGAATACGAACGGAATGCTTCTTACGGAGGACCGGATTCTCAGCCTGAAGGAGGCGGGCGTCACGGAATTCCAGATCAGCCTGCATTCACCGGACGCGGAACGATTCGATGCCTTCGTACAACGCAGAGGGGCGTTCGGACGCGTTACCGACGGCATCGTTGGGGCGATTGCACATGGCCTTGTTGTGACGGCACGTTATACATTGATGGCCGGAAATATTTCCGACCTGTTACCGACGTTTCGATATGCCGAGGGATGTGGCGTCCACAAATTCAAGGTTCGCGCTCTTGTGCAGGTGAGCGGAATCCATGAAGAGGGCTGGGCACACTCGCACGAGCAACTCCGCAATGCCCTGAGCGAGCTGGCGGAGGAGGCGCGAACGTCGCGGATGAAACTGTACATTGCCGACGGAGGCGTCGGCTTCCGGCCGGACGGCACGGGCAATTGTTCCTACATGCATTGCAAGTGCGGAACGCAGGCCCTGTTCGTAGGCTCCGACGGCGACATTGCTCCGTGCCCCTTCCTGCGCGAGGAGGAATCCTTCTCGCTGGGAAACCTGGAGGAACACGATCTGTTGGAGATCTCGGCGACTTCCGAACGGTTGAAGGAGTTCATCGGCAATCATACATCGCATCTCGGCGGCAACGAATGCACGTACTCGTGCCGCGCTGCGGAGCTGGCCCTCGAGCTCGAGGAACGAAAGGCTCTGGTAGAGATCGCACAGTTGCTTCCGGCGGAGCGGCCCGTGGTTGTGGCATAGCCGCGAAACGACCATGCCTGGAGAGACGGGCCATCACAATTTCGGATCGATTCCGTCATGGTGATGGCCCGCGCTCACCCTGGCTCCGGCCCGCAGTGCCACCAGGCGCAACGCGCCGGCTGCCGGGCGCCCCGGCGCGACGGTTGCACGCCGCCGTTCCGATACCGTCCGGCTCCATTTCTCCACTGTACAGGAATACGATTCAGCCATCAGCATGATAACAGACGAACGCCTGAAGCTGTTTCAGCATGCGCAGGAACCATCGGTCTTTATTCACCGATCGGAGATCAACGGGTTCGATTCCGTTCATGGCCCACTGGCATGCGCGGCTCAGCGGGTGCCTCCCCTGGTGCGGTCCGAACTCCCGGACGCGCTCGCGGGAACACGGCACAGCATACTCCGCCTTACCGGACGGGAGGCCGAGAGCTTGGCGATTGTTCCGCCGTCACCGATGTTTGTCAATTACGAACTTGTCAGCCCCGCTTCCGACGCATCGATCATCGGGCAGCGTGCATTGGTGGATGCCGGAATTACCGGCCGGGCGCTGGCCGATGCTCCGGCGGAGCTTGCGGAGCGTGCGCGCACGGAATTTGCGACGATCGTGCGCGGCCTGTTCCGGCACACGATCTGTTCGATGACACGCATCGTGCTGAGCGCAAGGTGGCCGGATTATCCGGGATGGATCGCTGCAACCACGCGCGATCGGGAGAAGCTGTACGATATTCCGCCCGATGTCACGCTGATTCGCGCCCGCGATACGGAACCGGGCGGCGGGCTCGAAGCATTTCACGCAAACGGCCAGCTCCCCACATCCGGCGTTGTGGTTGCATGGAACTATCATCTGCACACGGGCCCGGGGTTCCTGCTGCATGCGCATCTGCTTGCGCCCGTGCTTCTGGACGCAGCGGCCGGCGCCATGGCCTGCATCGACTCCCCTCCACGCAGCCTCGCGTTCGCGGATGAGCTGTGCAACCGATTCGCACGGGGATACAGCTGGGTACTTCGGCGCGGCGAAGGAATCTGGCTTCATGGCAGCACGCCGGAGGCATGTGTCCGCTCCGCAGTCGCATGCCAGGACGCCGCACTGGAATTACTGTATTGAGCCCGCAATGCATGCCGCTCCGCGGCAGAAGATCATCGTGAGCGTCAACGTATCAACCCGAACCCATGCAGAATATCGAACGCATTGAAAAGAGTAATGCCTACTATGACCTGTTCGCCATGGACGTGGCCGCGCGAAGCCAGGCACGTGACTTCAGCCGCGCTCTGAATGCGTTCCGGCAACGTCTGACGCCGGGTGGCCTCGTGATCGACATCGGATGCGGTACCGGGGAGCATCTGGACTGGTTCGCCGCTCACGGCGTCACAGCCATCGGCGTGGAGCCCAGTGCGCGCATGCGGGAGATCGCCGGCGAAAAGGGACATCGCGTGGTAAACGGAGCGTTCGAATCGCTTGGCGAGCTGGGCCTGCCGATGGCCGACGGCATCTGGTGCGCGGCCTCGCTGCTGCACGTGCCGTTGGAGGAGGCAGACGCCGTGCTCGCGTCGCTGCACCGCCAGTGCCGGGCGGGGGGTGTGTTCTATGCGACGGTTCGTCTTGGAGAGGGAGCAAAGTGGGATCGGTTCGATGACGAGCATGCCGGAGCGGAACGGCTTATCCAGCTCTTCTCGGAACCCGACCTGCTTGCACGGGTTGCGGCCGCCGGGTTCGAGGTGGAGGAATCCTGGGTCGAGGACTCAACCTGGGGCCGTCCGAGCAGGTGGCTCTCCTTCATAGCGCGCGCGGCATAACCATACCGTGCCTTCCGCTGTAGGCCAGCAGGCCACCCCGTCCGTTCCGGCTGTTCGATTTCCGCAACGGCAGATCCGGTTGCATCCGGACCATCGTTTCCATTCGTCTCCATCACGTTCCGGCGTCCGTTGTGGTACGCACCCCGGTGACCGATCCGGCTCCCCCGCGCTCCCACCGGGGCGTATACCGGGATTCCGTTGCCAGGCATCGAAGGCATTGCGAATCTGATGGCCGGGATTGGGCCGTTCTTTCGTTTCATCCCACACCGGTGCAGCGGCCGTACGTGCTGCTGGCACCGGTCCGGAGCCACCATATCCCGTGACAATCAATCGATCGAATCGGGCCTCTGCTATTCACGTTCTATTCAACATGGAGGATTTATGCGTCATGCATTTCTGGGTGAAGTAATTGCCGCGGCGTTCAGCGTCGTGCCGCACGGCTGGGCCGCCTGCGATGGAGGGCTGTTGAACATCACCGATTATCCGGATCTCTACCAGCTTCTGAGTACCACATACGGGGGGGATGGTGTAACCACGTTTGCGTTGCCCAATCTGAAAGGCCGCGTGATCGTTGACGGCGACTCCCCCACCCTGCCTCCGGGCATGTCCGGCGGCGCGGCCACACATGCCCTGACAACCGCCGAGATGCCGGCGCATTCTCATAACGTCAACACCAACAACGTCTCGGGTGCGCTCTCGAATCCGAGCGGTCTTTTCCTGGCGGCATCCAGCGATTCATCGTCTGTGGCATTGTACCGTCCAACCAGCGACGGATCGACACTGAATGTGGCAACCATCTCCACCGTCGGCAATGGCGATCCGCACGAAAACATGCAGCCCTATCTGGTTATGAACTACTTCATCTGCATCAGCGGCGGATGCTACCCGGTGCGATAGCGGGCGGTGAAGTCTTCAACATGGCCCAACGGGTAGTCGAGGTCATGCCGTTGTGATGGATTGAACGCGGGCACGGTATGATGTATCGTGCCCGCGATGGAATCGTAGTGCTGAACGGTGAACGCCGCAACCATCGTCGCATTTCCGGCACTCAATTCCTCCGCCATCGTCAATCGGCGTTCAAAGCCGTTTACGGATCGCCTTCAATTCCCGCCTGCGTGCTGCCGTGATCCTGGGATATGCCATCGCAAGATCGTTGAACATATCAAGGATAATCTGGGAAACCGCCAACCGGGCATTCTTCTTGTCATCGGCGGGCACCACGTACCAGGGCGCGATCCCGGTACTGGTCGCACTCAGACAGGCCTCATACGCCTGCATATATTTCTTCCAGTATTTTCTCTCGTGAACGTCCGCGAGGCTGAACTTCCAGTTCTTGTCCGGCTCGTCGATACGATCGAGGAAACGCTTCCGTTGTTCGGCCTTGGACATGTGAAGAAAGATCTTG
The DNA here is from genome assembly GCA_035549015.1 of Kapaibacterium sp. (SeqCode). Classification (GTDB taxonomy): domain Bacteria; phylum Bacteroidota; class Ignavibacteria; order OLB7; family OLB7; genus JAFDZV01. The sequence goes on along the minus strand of DASZRW010000145.1, from coordinate 35,904 downwards.
ATGATCCGGGTACCGCTTCGGTCGAGATGCGCCTCGAAGTCGACAATGGAACGATACCGATCCTTCCAGATATGCTTCTCCTGGAGCGCTTCCTCCGGAATTCCCTGGCCGCCGAGGAGCTCCGGATGCACACGGACAACAAGCACCTCCTCGTAATAGGAACGATTGAAGATGCCGATTCGCCCACGCTCGGGAAGGCGGCAGGTGGTGCGCCAGAGGAAGTCATGTTCCAACTCTTCGGCGCTTGGTTGTTTGAAACTGAAGACCTCGCAACCCTGCGGATTGATGCCGGACATGACATGCCGTATGGCACCGTCCTTGCCGGCCGCATCCATTCCCTGAAAAATCAACAGCACTGCATGGCGATTGGACGCGTAATGAAGCCGTTGCAATGATGTCAGCGCATCGACGTGTTCTTCCAGGAGTTTTCGATACCGCTTTTTCGATCGGTAAAATGGCTTCACACTCGTCGGCCATTCATCGAGTTTGACCGTTTTCCCGGGTTGCACGCGGAAATCCATCGAATTGATTTTCATCCCTGCCAGCCTGTTGAATTACTTCAATGCCACAGACTGTTCAACAGCCTGCTATTCTCCTGTGTCGCGATCCGGAGACGACATGCCGGAAGAAATGCCGGATATTCTCCTCTGATTCCGGAACGCGTCACTTCCGGTTATTGTTCAACGCTTCGAAGCCGGAGACAACGTCGAACAACTCCTCGTCGATGCTGCTCTGGCGCAGGCGATGCAACGTTCTGTTGAGATCCTCCAGCAGTTCATCGATGTTCTTGTCGGCACGCTGCATCGCGGCCAGCCGGCTTGCATTCTCGCTTGCAAGGGATTCGGCGCATGCCCGGAAGAGCGATACGAAGAGATATTCGCCGATGAGCGCCCGCATCGTCATGCTGCGAATCCCCGTCACCTCGGGCAGGTTTTTCGTTGGCCAGGGCATCCGGGCCAGTTCGAGTCGCCAGTGTTCATCCAGCGGCAGCAATCGCTGGCCCACCGGCGCGTATGCAGCGCCGGATGTCCGGCGATTGTAGAACAGGTGGAGTTCGGCAACCATCCCCTCACCATGGCGCATCCCGGCCTCCACGAGGATCCGTCCTACGAGCGGGTTGATGGCCTTGACGGAGTTCGGCACATCGAAGAGTCCCGCGGGCGGCAGGCCCGCATCCTCCAGACGTTCGCGAACGCGCCCACCAACGGCCCATACGTCGTGTTCGCCGGGCAGGGCCGCCAGGGCGGCAGCGGCATACCCCGCCACCACGTCATTGAAGCTGCCCACCAGCCCCTGGTCCGAACCGAATACAATCGCACCGACTCCTCTCACGCCGGTCCTCCCATTCGGTTCCGGGATCAACGGCATGAAACCGCTCTGGCGGAAGCACGCCACCAGGCCCAACTCCACCGTGTGATAATAATCATCCAACGCGCGCACGGACTTCTCGTATTGCCCGACGCTCGAGGCCGCTACGGCCTTCATCGTCCGGACAACGGATTGAAGCTCCCCGGCACTACTGATTTTGCGGCGCAGACTCGCCGTACTCTCGCTCATGACGGTCCTTTGAATTTCTGTCCGGGCAGAGACGCACCCATTGTTCCGGCACGATGCATGGCGGCCATGGGCTGGCGGCCTTCGAGGCCGGCCTCCATCACGGAGCGCCTGTCGCCCGGACCGCGCATGTCGCCGTTCTCGTCGGCCAGGCGGACCTGCATGCCTGCAATGTGATTGCCTGTCCGGCTCAGAGCGCCGTCATCCATGCTGCTGACAGGCGCAACCACGGCCGGATGACCGCCGACCACATGATCCGTATTGATTCGGATCTGCATGAACTTTTCCCATGCCATCATGATTGCGGAGAAAACCCGCATGGAACTGCCGGCTGCGCATGTAGCATCCGTCTCGCCCGAATAATCGTTGGCCGGATTCGCATCTCCCCGCCCGATCTCCACGATCGCCGATCGAGTCATCGGTATGCTGCTGTTCGCTGAGGCGGGTCGTCCGGATTGGCCGGGCGCCCCGCGGTTGCACGATGATCGGCATCGGCACCGCTTCCCCGTACGCTTACCCCCCTCTCCCCCCTCAGGCATCCTTCGCCGGCGCCGTCGAAGCCTTGGTCGCCGGCCGGAAGCGCGCCAGCACGTTGCGGGCCATCCCGACGATCACGTTACGATCCTCGTCGCTCAATTTCTCCGCAGTGTCCAGACGCCGACGCAGTTCCGCCGGAATATCATCCGCCGCCGCATCGCGCAGGGCCTGTTCGGCGGCCGTCATCTGCTCCAGCGGCACACTGTCGAAGAGCCCTGCGGTCAAGGCCAACAGCACGGTAATTTGCTCGGGCACGGGCACCGGAGCGAGTTCCGGTTGTTTGAGACTGGCCCGGATCCGCCGCCCATGCTCTATGCTCCTGCGTGTGGTTTCATCGAGATGAGCTCCAAAACGGGAAAAGGTCTCGAGTTCCTCGAACTGTGCGTACGCCAGCTTGAGATCGCCCGTCACCGCACGATATGCGGCGCGTTGCGCCTTGCCACCAACACGTGAAACGGATTTCCCGACATCGACCGCAGGCAGCACCCCCAATTCGAATAGCGATGGTGAGAGATATATCTGCCCATCGGTAATGGAAATCAGATTGGTCGGTATATACGCGGAAATATCCTGCGCCTCGGTCTCGATGATCGGCAGCGCGGTAACGGAGCCATTGCCCAGTTCCGCCCGCCGGTGGGTGGCACGCTCAAGAAGCCGTGAGTGGATGTAGAAGATGTCGCCGGGAAACGCTTCACGACTGGGCGGGCGGCGCAGCAACAATGAGAGCTCACGATAGGAGCGCGCGTGCTGGGTGAGATCGTCATACACGATCAGCACATCGCGGCCGGCTTCCATGAAGGACTCGGCAATGCTCGTCGCGGCATACGGAGCGATGAACGCGAGGCCCGGCGGATCGCTCCCCTCGGTCACCACCACAACCGTGTACTCCATCGCGCCCTGCTCGCGCAGGTTGGCGACAACCTTCGCAACGGCTGATGCACGCTGCCCGATGGCGCAGTAGACGCAGACCACGTTCTGATCGCGCTGGTTGAGGATCGTGTCGATTGCAATCGCCGTCTTGCCGGTCTGCCGGTCCCCCAGAATCAACTCGCGCTGCCCGCGTCCGATCGGAATCAGCGCATCGATAACCTTCAGCCCTGTCTGGAGCGGCACAGTGACCGGTGCGCGGTCCATGATCGACGCGGCGGGGCGCTCGATCGGCAGGCGTCCGCCTGCGTTCACCGGACCACTGCCATCGAGTGGACGGCCAAGCGGGTCGATGACGCGCCCCAGCAATTCATCACCCACACCCACATCCATCACCCGGCCGGTGCGCTCTACCTCGTCGCCGGCGCGCAGATGCCAGTATTCACCGAGCAGCACGACACCGATTTCGTCCTCGTCCACATTGAACGCAATGCCGAGCACGTCGCCGGGAAATACCACCAATTCCTCGAAGCCCACGCCGGGAAGCCCGGATACCCGGGCGATGCCGGTGGCTACGCCAATGATCGTGCCAACCTCGCGGGGCGCCAAGTGCGGCGTGAACGAGTTCCGCACATCGCTGATCACGGCGAACGTACGTTCGAACACGCTCCGCAGGCTTTCAGACTGAGTGTTCATCGGCTTGTTGATTCGGACCCCGGCTCCTTCGCGTCGGGTGCCGCCTTCGGCTTCTTCCCGTCCTTCTCATTCAGAAGATTCTCGACATCCTTCTCCAGCAGCTTCAGATAACCGGCGATACTCCATGTCAGCTTCTGCCCATTCGCCGTCAATTCAATGCCGCTGATTAATTCAGGCGCAGTCTGGAATCGAATTCGGATTTCGGCCGAAAAGGTCTCGTTGAGCGCATGTTGAATCACTGCACGCTGCACGTCGGGCAATTCGAACGCGCTTTGCAAAAGCGCGGGCTCCGATGCAGTCTTCAATGCGTCTGCCAGGCGGGCTTTCGCCGCCTCGTCCATTTCACGCAGACGACGCGTGAATACTTCACCCAGGCGCTCCTCCAGGCTGGTGGTGGCGAGGTCCGCCAGCACCTTTCGAGTGATTGCGAACACCTCCTTCCGGGCCTGATTACCGATGGCCTGATTCAGGTTGCGGGCCTCCTCCTTCAATGTTTCCTGCCACCTGGCGCCTGCGGCGTCGGCAGCACTGCGTGCTTCGTCCAGAAGCGCACGACGTCTGGTTTCCGCTTCATCGACGGCCTTGCTCAGAAGCGTTGCGCGCTGCCGGTCGAGCTCCTCGTTTCTGTGCTTGAACTCGTCACGCTCCTTCTGAGCATCGGCCATTTTTGCATCGGCATGGGCGAGATCGGCGGCAACCCGCTTCTCTCGTGCATCGATTGCATTGAGGATCGGCTTGTAGAGAAAACGCTTCATCAACCATACCAGGATGAGGAAGTTGAGCGTCTGCGCTCCAACAGTGAACCAGTCGATCAGCATAGCCTCACTTTCCCGTCACCTGAGTGACAACGTGATTCCAGAACGGGTTGGCGAAAATGAGAATCATCGCTACGACGAAGCAGTAGATCGCAATGGATTCGATCATGGCCAGCCCAACGAACAATGTGCGGGTGATCGTCGATGCGGCGTCGGGCTGCTGTGCCAGCGAGTTCAATGCCATTGCCACGGCGCGTCCTTCGCCGAGCGCAGGACCGATACTCCCCAGGGCAATCGTCAGCCCGGCGGATGCGATCGAGGCAACTGCGATGATTGTCATGCTATCCATGCCATATCCTCCGATTGTTCTGTATTGTTCACTATTCCGTCTGCGGTTCGGATTTCGGTTTGCGGGCACGAGTGGCGGCCGCGATGTAGACTGCCGAGAGGATCGTGAAGATGTAGGCTTGCACCATGCCGGTGAGTAGACCGAGCGTGGACATGACGATCGGAAAGATAAACGGCGTGATAGTCAGGAGAATTCCGATAATCATCGCCCCACTCATCATGTTGCCGAACAGACGAACGGCAAGAGCCAGCGTACGAGAAAGCTCGCTGATAATGTTGAAGGGCAGCATGATGAACGTGGGATGTACATACGATTTGAGATAGTTGCCGATACCCCGTTCTTCGATGCCGAACATCGGCACGGCCACAAACACGCACAACGCCAGTGTCGCCGTGGTCGAGAGCGATCCCGTAGGCGCCTCATAGCCGGGAATTATGGTGCAGAGGGCCGCCATTGCAACGAACAGGAAGAGCGTGCCAAGAAAGCCGAGATATCTCTCCGGGTTGCGGAGTCCGACGTCGGCGATCTGCTTCCTCATGGAGGTGACGAGAATCTCCAGAAGATTCTGCCAACGAGTGCGCTCGAGCCCCATGGAAAGTTTGCGCGTGATGAGCTTCGATCCAACGGTCAGCAGGAACATGAGCCCCCAGGTGAACACGATGGTGGCGTTGAGCTTGAAAAGACCATGCTGCCAGAAAATGATCCCGTCGGGGCTAAGATGCATGGCCGGCCTCCTGCGCAGATTCTATCCGGCCCTGTTCAGAAGGCCTCGTACGCCGCGTCACAATCAGTCGCGCAACGGCAAATCCAACGAGGCACAGCAGCAGCCGCTCCCAATGCGCGCCTGATACAACATAAAATCCAATCAGCACGCCCCCTGTTCGCAGCAGCATGCTGCCGAAGAACAGGAGCGCCGGTCGTTGTGAGACAATCCCCCTGCGCACAGTCAGCCAAAGCCCGCCAAAGAATACGATGCCGAGCAGGACACCCGCCACCCATACCAGGGCCATTGTCAGAATTTCACTCATCGGAATTCTCCTCTCCGTCGCGCGTGGTCGCATTTTCGCGCGCAACCCAGTGCCACGCATTCAAACAGCCGATCACCAGGCCGGCAACCAGCAATGCCGGCGTCCACGAATGGCTGCCGGGGTATTGATTGTCCAGCCAGACACCGCATGCCGCGCCAAGCAACGTGGGAACCACCACGGACCAGCCGACAAGCCCCATCATACCGAGGCCGAGCCAGGCACTCTCCGTCGGGTTACGGCGCGCCTGGAGTTTGCGTGCCGCCTTCGCACCAACCGTATGGCCAAGCGTCGTGCCCTTCTTCTCGCCTCTGCTCACGGATTGTTTACTCATGATGCAACGTTACCAGACTCCGGATGAAACCGCTCTCCATTTTCGCCATCACCGAGCGAACGTTCTGCTCCTGTTTGTTCAGGCTCCTGAATTCCTGCTCCACTGCGTCACGCAACTGGCCGAGGTCCGTTCCGGCAATTGCGTTGCGCACGGAGACGCGCACATCCGGACCAGTCTTGACCAGCACTCCTTCATCCACAGCCACGTACACTTCGCCATCGGCCTCCGTCTGATAAACCAGAATCCCGGGCACGAGCGCCGCAACACAGTCCAGCCGGCGCGGAAGAAGCCCAAGCGATCCACCCGACGTATCCGCCACAATGCGCAGCACACCGGATTTTTCCACGAAGATGTCGAACGGCAGAAGGATCTCAAGATTCATGGACGTCGTCTGCATGGCCGGCCTCCGGCTCAGGCCTGTGTTGCGAGGTGGAATCGGCAGCGGGTTTCGATTCGCCCCCGGAATCTGTTTCCGGCTGCGATGCTGAATCGGCTGCCGACCCGCGTGGTGCGGCCTTCGTCTTCGCCTCATCCACCGCTCCGATCATATACAGTGCGCTCTCCGGGTAGTCCTTGAATTCATCCTGCAGAATTCGTTCGCAGCCATCCAATGCGTCCTCCAGGCTGACGAGTTTTCCCGTGATGCCGCTGAACTGTTCGGTAGCGAAAAACGGCTGCGTGAGAAATCGCTCCAGCCGCCGGGCACGGGCAACAACTGTGCGATCCTCCGGTGAAAGCTGCTCCATGCCGAGCATGGCAATGATGTCCTTGAGATCTTCATATTGTGCGAGAGTCCGCCTGATTTCCTGGGCGAGGAGATAATGCCGCTCACCGACGATTCCGGGTGTAGCCATCTTGGAATTGGACTGCAGCAGATCGATAGCCGGATAAAGACCTTCGCTCGCCCGCTTGCGTGAAAGCACGATCGACGCGGAGAGATGCGAGAACGCATGCACGGCCGCCGGATCGGTGAAATCATCGGCCGGTACATATACCGCCTGGATGGAGGTGATGGCCGCGGTATCGGTATTGGCGATGCGCTCCTCCAGGCCCGACAATTCCGTGCTCATCGTTGGCTGATAGCCCAGACGCGACGGCATGCGGCCCATCAGGCCGGACACTTCCATGCCGGCCTGGATGAAGCGGTAGATGTTGTCGATCAGCAGAAGCACATCGCGGTGCTCGTCGTCGCGGAAATATTCCGCCATCGTCAATGCCGCAAGACCCACCCGGAATCGGGCACCCGGAGGCTCGTTCATCTGACCGAACAGCATCACCATGTTTGGAAGCACGCCGGCCTTTTCCATATCGTGATAGAGTTCCTCCCCTTCACGACAGCGCTCGCCGATGCCGCAGAACAGGCTCACGCCGTGCTGGTGCCCAACCATGTTGTGAATCATCTCGGTGAGCAGCACCGTCTTGCCCACACCCGCACCGCCGAACAATCCCGCTTTGCCGCCGCGTTCCAACGGCACCAGCACATCGATGGCCTTGATTCCAGTCTCGAAGACCTCGGATCTGGTGGAACGCCGAATCAGCGCCGGCGGCGCCTGATGCACGGATCGCCACTGCACGTCGGACGGCGGCGGACGGCGGTCGATGACATTTCCGAACACATCGAACATCCGAGAGAGCGTCCCCTTGCCGACCGGCACGTTCAATGGGGCACCGGAATCCTCCACCACCATGCCGCGGGCAAGCCCCTGTGCAGGCGTAAGGGCAATGCTGCGCACGTGATGGGCATCACGCTGTGCCAGCACCTCCATCACGATCTGTTGTTCCCTCCCTGTATGCAGCCTGGAGTAGATCGGCGGCAGATGCCGGTCGAACCGCACATCCACAACGCTGCCCCGCACCGAAACAACCGTGCCTCGATTCGATGACCCGATGTTGTTGTCCATGTTGGCTCCAACCGATCAATCGTCAGCCACATTCAAACACGTGCACCGCTCGAACCCCACCCGCCCTGCCGCAGGCCGTTCACCAACAGGCGGATGCAACGGGGAGGCCGCGCATGATGCCCTCTTCTCCACGCCGCGGCATACGGACGTGAGGGCCGGTCTGTACCGATCCGGTGCCCCGGTTGCATTATTCGTTCGGGCATTTCGTGATGCCGGCTCCCGAACGGCCCGCCGATTCCGCGGCATCGGCAGCACCGTCGGTGCCGCGAATACCCAGGCATCGCCACGAATATCGATGGCGCGGCCCGACAGATTGATAACGGTACAATCTTGCATCCTGCCAGCGCAAGGTAGACTCAGGCATCGACAATTGCGGCTGCGCCCCATGCACCAACGGGCAAAACGCCGCATGGGCGCACTCTGCTGCGGCTTTTACGGGTCGTGATGCAGACGCTCTATGCGAGGATTCGATAACTCCGCATATCGATATAATGCGAAGGACGCGGTGCGCGTGCTGCATCCTTCGCCTGCGTTTGCACGGTCTCACTCCCACGCACTCCGATCACGATCATGCGAGTTCAATTGCGGCGGTGTGGTATGTTGCGCTCTGCCGGCGCGCCGGTTGCACGGATGGCGCGCCGACCGCACACAGTTCGAGGACAGGGAGCAACGAGATGTCGCGCATCATTCGTTTCGAGATTCACGCCTCGCAGCCGCAGGCGCTTATCGATTTCTATTCCGCATTGCTCGGCTGGCGATTCACCGAAGTGCCGGCAATCGGCTATTGGCGCATTGAGACCGGATCGCCGGATGAGCCGGGTATCAACGGCGGGCTTGTACAGCGCCCCACCACGGCGCCTGTGGACTCCACCGCACTCAACGCATTCGTCTGCACGGCGGAGGTGACGTCGCTCGATGACACGCTGGCGACGGCGTCGGAACTGGGCGCGGTGGTGGCATTGCCGAAGATGGAGATCGCCGGCATGGGTCTGCTGGCCTACATCATCGATCCCGATGGAAATATTCTCGGGCTGCTGCAACCGGATGGAACGCATTGACGGCAGGGGGAGCCGCAGCCACCGGTAATCTCCGTCCATGTCCACTTTCGCCGCGGCAAATACTCTTACCGCATATCGCTGGGCGAAGCGTTCCGGCGCAATCGAGTATTTCCACGTGATTCCTCCTGATCCCGAATCGCCCGCGGGAACCGGAAGGTCACCCGATCACATGCGGATCATAATTATGCGGATTCATGTTCGTTTCTTCACCGCAACGCTTGTTGCGGCAATGGCGCTGCTCGGTGTACTTCTCAGCGCACGCACTGCAACGGCGCAGTGTTCACAGATCACCGTTGTCAACAACATTTCAAGGCCTGTGGGATTCTCCGGCACCGTCAACCTTATTCTCATCGACGGGAGCACGCCACCGACCACCGTAACCCAAAGCTGCCCTGGATTAGGCGCCACGACGGTGATCACTCTCCCCGGAACCTTTTCGTTACGAGGCGTTCAGGGAGCCACGGGGGTCAATCACTACTTCCCCTCCCAGCCGCCGCGCCCGGCCTGCCTGCCTCTGCCGAATGGTGATCCGGCATGCATCGCATTGCCTGCAACAACGCCGCCCCCTTCAGTCTACTGCGCATCGGTTTGCTACAATGACCAGACGTGCACGATCACGCTTGTTTCCTGCCAGATAGCGAGCGAGTGCATTCCGTGAACGTGGGACGGCGGTGCGTGCTGCGTTGATGACGCATATCGTACTTCTATTGTCTCGAAGGATGCGGCGCACCCTGCGCCGCATCCTTCGTCGGTTTGGGCACCCACGCATCCCCGTGGGTGGAGGCAGGCAGCACCGGCAGGATGCGGTTGAGCGGATTTGCATCCGGTGCATCAATGAGATTGGAGCGGCCCGGACCTGCATCCATCTTTTCCCTCTGAAGGATGCTGCGCTTCGCGCAATCACCACTCCGTAGCAGGTTGATATGCCCACGGATGCTATTCGAGCGCGGGGCGTGCCTTCGCATCCTTCTCCGTAATTCCGATCATCACACCGAAATCGCCGTCCAGCTGCGTACAGTTCTTTTCCGGACAGTAGCAGCGCGAGACGAAACCATCCAGGTAGAGCGCATTGCGGCAGCCCAGCGCCTTGAAGTAGGAGGCGAAGTCGTAGAGCGAGACCTTGTCGCGCGACATTGCGAAGATCACGGCGCCGTCATCGCGTACGCCGACACCGTTCCGAACGTTGAGATGTTCCGACCCCTTCACGAAGACCGGGTGGATGGCGCCGTCGATCAGCAGCATCGGCCCGGACTGCGTTGCGAAGTCGATGTTGCTGAGATACTCGAAGCGGTCCGTCGTGACGATGGCGGCCGTGTGGTCCTTCCGCACGAGGAAGACGCCGTTCGGTTTCAGGTAGAAGTTCCCCGGCCCGCTCGACGTATCCAGCGGCGAGAGCACGCGGCCGTGCTGGATGAAGAGGCCCACCGGTGAATGATCCTTCCTGAACATTCCACCATTCATGGCGAACCGAAGCCTGTCGCCGGTATGTTCCACATAGCTGCGGAGGCGTTGAATGCTGCGCAGCCCGCGGTCCTGGTCGTCCAGCCAGTACATGCCGATGGATGCGGTGCGCGAATCGAGCGTGAGGGTGATATAGGCGGCGGTATCCGGAACAACGGGTCCGGCAGAGGATGAGCGCGATCCGGCAGGGCCGGACCCGATCACCGACTGCAGTGCCAGGAACAGAGCGATCCCGCCTGCGATGACACAGGCGAGGAAGGCGGCGGCAACGATCCACGCTCGCCTCATCGATCCGCTCCTTGCATGGGACGCGCCTGAGGCGCGGGGAATGATCGGGAACAGCAGCACATGGAACGAATCTACAAGCTCGGACCGGAACGCACCGCCTGTTCGAATGGAAATCGCAACTACATCGGTTCCACACGGACGCGGGCCATGAACATCCAGTTGCGCTGGAACGTGCTCCAGGGTACCTCGATGCGGCTCTGGTTGTTCGGCCAGGGATCGCGGAGGATGGCGGTGAGGAAGATCGGCTCGTTGGCGCGATTCACCGTGTAGGTGACGGCCGTGAGAACATATGCATGGCCGGTGGCCTGCGATGTGCGCACGCCGACAACGATCGGGGAGCGCTCCGCCAGATCGCGCACGATCTCGCTTCCGTCGAATGCGAACGCGGAGGAAGTGACGCGCACCTTCTGCCCGTCCCGTGTGACGGCCCAACCGGTGAGCGCCTCCAGGATCTGATCCGGCTGCCCGGCCACGTTCGGCGCGGCGCCGCCGAAGATCCTCTCCACCACCTGCTCCTGCGTCACCGGAATGCCGTGATAGTTCAGCACCATCTGCACGCAGGCGGCCCAGCACCAGTTGCTCTGCCGTTGATGCCCGGCCGTCTCCGGAGCCGCGAAGTATTCGAACTCCTCCGTTGGAATGCCCGCAGCCCACACACCCGGCCGGATCTGGAGGATGGAGGGCTGTTGTGCCGCGGCGTTGTCACGTAGACCGGCAACAACAGCAAGCAGGGCGATGGCATGGAGCAGAGGGCGGAATCGCAACCGCCTAGAAACGTTGGTCGGCATGGGTATTTCAGAATGATTGCACAAGACGGCAGGGGACGCCGCTGCTGTTCACAAAAAGCTGGTAGGAAGTAATGAAGCAGGGAGGTTAGATACCAGACAAAAATGCGGCGATTGCAAGCCGGTCCCGCCGGAATCGGAGGAGGCAATGGCCTTGAGACGATGCACCGGGGCAACGGTTCCCCCGAAGGCAGGCACGGTGTTGCCGGAGCGCATTGGACGCAGCCGGCGCCCACCAAGATCTCACGTCGGTATAGTCCAGGCTCATGCAGTATCCTGGCATTCCGGTATGGAGGGCACAAAATTTACGGAATAGGCCGATAAAGTGGACATTGGCATGATGTCTGTCGCATCACGATATACAGGCACTACGAGCGTTACATATTTCTAATGCAACGAATATTGCATTCAACCAATTCGAACGCTATGTTGGCGTCTGTCAGATTCGCCGTGTTGATCCGCAACTGGCAGATCCTCCCCCCAACGCATTGCTGATCCCCAATGTTCTCGACATTCGGAGCCGGTGAACGGCTGCATTCAATCTTCAGCAGCCGCATTCAATACCGAACGATACTTTCGGCGATCGTACCGAGATAGGTAATAATATCACTGTACGTCGCTATTTATCATGCATTCAACGGCACACCCCGCCCAACGCAATCGGTATTCTCGCACACACTCTCGAGCCATCCGGCACTGCTAAGGCGCTTCAATGGCACCTGCTGTCGATATACGGCTTGAATACTTCGCACCGGATACATTGTTCCGGTCTCTGGCGCCGCGCCGCCAAGAGTTGTTATTGGCATCAATCAGTGGCAATCAGAATCAGGAGACGTTATGCCGTTTCATGGAGATGACTTCACCGATTCACAGGTTACCCCATCGGCGGGGACGCTCAGACTTTGGCTGGGAACACCGAAGCAAAACGTTGCAGGGCTACCAGGCCTCCTAGGCAGTTCGCATTCGGCGCTCCAAATCTACTGGCCGTTTGTCGCCGTCGCGATTATTATCGAGTTAACAGCCGCGACGCTCACAGCCGTCAATTTGATTCACAGCCCAAAGGTACCAATACTCTTGGCGACTGTCGCAAGCGTCGTACTCCTCTTTCTTTTCCTTGTGGACTGCTGGTTGGCGTTCGTTGCACACAATCATCGCGTGCTGCGATGCTATTCAAACGCAGTAAATCAATTCGACATACGAGATTACATTGACCAGCGCGAAAAATACATTCAGAGGAGGCGGCTAGTCGATAGGATCGTTGGAATCATAATTCTCATGCTATGCTTGGCGAAATGGTTCTTTTTTGTTCTGGTCGTAAATAGCTTGGACAATGCACTGATATTCTACGGTGCGCTAATTGCATATACCGCCGTAGCAGCGGTCCACATCTATTGCACCGGGTACGTTGTTTACGAGTGGCTGACAAATCGTGCACTCAATGCCGACAGAAAGAGATCAACAGCCAATAATATGCAATTGGCTGCGCGATTCCAATTCTTTGATCGCGGCATCCCACCGCGCCTTCGTATCAACCTGGGGAACATCGACACATTGGACTTGGAATTGCGTGGCTCTCGATTCAGCATACGAAACGATGCCATGTGGCCACTGGCTGGCGCTCTTCGGCGTATTGTCCATTACAACGATGACCGGCAGCAACTCGAGTTTTACAATCTGCGCCTCCTTTGGGACTCCGAGATCGAACCGATTGTTGGTGCCCTTGGCCTGCCACCTGCGGTCTGCAATGAAGTTGTACAGGCCCTTCGACTGTATCAGTTACGGGCTATCCATACCCCGGGGAATCGGAAGTTTATTGCCAATGCTTCGTATGAGGCTCTCTATCAGCGACTGCCACCGACCATTATCGGTCTGGCTCCATATCCGCGAGGCCTTGTTCGCCAACAGCCGGCAAATGAAGAAGCAACGGTTGCTGCGAATGCGCCAGACCGCATTGAGACAGAACCGGGCCGCACATAGGCGACATGAAATTTGCCGACCAGCAATCATAAACATGTGATTCAAAAATGCGGATGCTACACGCGAACACCTATCAATACCGATTATTGCCGTTGCGAACGCTTGCGGCAAACTTCTTAATGGCTATATCGATCGCATTCATTGGATGTGGCTCCGACCATCCCGATATATCAAGCTCGTCTACATATCATGAAACGTGGCGATTCTCCGGGAGGGTTCCACCCGGCGATTACAATCGGCTGATTTCATCGATGTTGTTCGTACGGGGAAGGCATATGCCGCACGGCAATTACAGCGCAATTATCGTGGAACGCAGCGATCTGCATTCGAGCGATACGTTATGGTCACGTTTCAGCTTCTTTGACCAGAAACGCCTGTCGCTGCAGTTCCCGGTGGACAGCGCATCTCTGCAGCAAGCATTTGGCTACGTGGAGACGGACACCACGCTTCGCGAATTGCTCACGCGTCCGGAGTCACCAACGCCGAGTCCTCACCTATCTGACTCTGCGCAGGTCGCAGTGCTGGGTCCTTCTGGCTATGGTCTTCCAATTGAGACCGCGATCGATTCAACGAAATTGGACCTACTCGATCGGAAGGACACGCTATTCTCGAAGGCCAGAATACTTCAACTTGGATCACATACACCTCCCGCACGCCGCTATAGCATAACGGCTCTGGTAATCCTGAAACCGACGCCGCCGCAGACAATCATCGAATTCAGCTCTTTGCTCTCCAGATCACTTCCACTGAGTGAGCGTTTTGCCATCTGGAATGGTAAGGATTTCGTCTCACAACCAGCGGACCTTATGCGCGACACTATGTGGCTGCAGTCGCGGATGCGGGACTCGGTTCCGAGATATTCAGAGCAATCTGTGGAGTCGGCGTTGCAGGGCTTATCGGAAACTGCTCGAAGGGATACGGTCGACACTGTTCGGCTTCTTATCTCCTGTCCCACGTGTGCCGGTATCGACACCCTACAAATGCACCGTCTGGAAGCTCTCATTGATGAGCTGCGAAGCAGACGAATCGTGGGCAAATGGGGTGAACTTCCTCGAATTGGTCCGGACCATTGTGGCCACGCCGACCGTCCAGTTCATTGCCGGAGGCGGCTGACGCACAGACGTTGCCAAGGGAGCATGCATTTCTCACGCATCTATATCAGGGATCTGTACATTCAGCGGTTGCACATTATTGGTGGACCGAGCCGGCATTCGCGACGATCAACGTCGAAGAAATCCTTCCAGCCAATGCACCAGCCAAGGTTGAACCAGTTGCCTCACGTGCATACTGATGAACGTGGTGATAGATAGCGATGCGCGTAGGTACCATCTTGCATGTGAATATGCCGCAGGCCTGAACCTGCGTGTGCCTGGTCCCGGGAATGAAAAGCTCAGGGAGACACTGGGTCCGCAGGATTGATATGATGGTGTGCAAACCCTGCACGGCCTGAACTACATCACCTCCCGCCCCAACTCCGGAAACACCTTCGCCACCTTCGCGAGGAGATACTCGCCGTAGGTGCCGCCGAACTCATGGAGGCTGGCGCCATCCCATCGCCCGCGCTCGTCGGTCGTGGCCTCGATCCCCTCGATCGGCCGCATCACTGCATCGAAGTTGGGATCGAAGAAGAACGGAAGGGACAGCCTGTCGCGATCGCGGCTCGGGCGAACGCGATGCAGTGTTGAACGGTAGAGCCCGCCTGTGAGGCGTTCCAGCATGTCGCCGATGTTGCAGACGAAGCTCCCGGGCACCGGCGGTGCGGTAATCCAGCCGTTCTGTCCGGCAACCTCCAGTCCGCCGATCTCATCCTGCCGCAGTATCGTCAGGAGCCCGTAGTCCGTGTGCTCCCCCGCGCCCCAGGCCGGATCGGCGCTGCGGCCCGAGGGCTCGGGCGCCGGATAGTTGAAGATGCGGAAGAGCACCAGCGGATCGGCAGTATAGCGATCGGCGCAATAGGTCTCCGCCAGACCCAGGCTCATCGAAATGCCGGACATCAGAGCATGCCCAAGCCGGGTGAGCGCAGCCATGTATTCCAGCACGGCCTCACGAAAGCCGGGCAGGTCCGGAAACAGATTCCGGCCGTGGAGAGGAGTACCGGCCAGCACCGCGGGGTGACTCTCCGGCAGCTCCGCACCGAAGTATATCCCCTCCTTCCGATCGGGCCTGCCGGATGTCAGCTCCGCTCCAACCGGGAAGTACCCGCGCCATGCCCTCCCGCCCAATGCCATTCCGATCCGCATCTTCTCATTCGTATCCCGGGCGAAGAACTCGCGGCTCAGTCCTTCCAGACGCAGTGCGGCCTCCTCCTCGACTCCATGCCCGGTCACGTAGAAGAAGCCATGGTCGCGGCAGGCCGCACCGATCGCTTCCGCCGCACGCCGCCGCCCGGCGTCCGCGCGCATCACGCCTTCACCGGAGGCATCATTGCCAACCAGCGATGCAACGTCGACGATCGGCAGTTCTGCAGCGGGCATCACGGTGCTGGATGTCTGAGTCATGAACTTCTCGCTCCGATTCTTCATACGCCGCACCTGTGCAGATGCCATGCACGGGCGCGGCATTACCTCCGGCTCCGGAACAGATTCCGCAATGCCGGTGGATCGGCACAACAACTCGCGCACGGCATTGCATCACGCAGCGCAACGCCATTCCGCTGCGCGGCTCGAGGCTCTATCGATCGAGCGCACCGAACTCCCTCCGCAGCACATCCGGCACCAGCCGATCGTTGGCGTCGTCGCTGCAGATCGTCTGCCCGCCATCGACCGGCTTGCGGGCGACGGTGATTGCACAGTCGGATTGCCAGCGAGGGGTCGCCACGGTCCAGAAGTTGAAGCAATATCCGAATCCCGCCAGTCCCAGGAACATCGCGCTGTCGATGCACGACGTCCCATCGCCATTTGTCCGCACAAGGTACAGATCCTCGTTCCCGAACGTGAAGGACGTCGTATAGCCGGCAAGGATATATCCGGTCTGCGCGGAGTCCAGCGCGAATGCTTCATCCTCCTGCGCGGCACCGTAGAGGAATGACCACATGGGCTGGCAGTCCCAGCCGATGCGCATCAGCACGGCGTCGTGACCGCCGAGGCCGAATCGCGGGCTGAAGTATCCGGCCACAACGATGTTCTTGTCGTCGGCGATAATCGCTTCGCGGAAGGTGCCGTCCGGCACCATTTCCCCCAGGGGCGCGCCGAAGAACAACCGATCGCAGATACAGCCTCCCGTTCCGTTGAACTTGATCAGGTAGGGGTACGGATGGCCGGCAATCAACATCGTGGATCCAACCACGGCATAGATATCATCGCCGGTGACGCTTCGGCTGAAATGAACGATGTCGTATCCCGCATCGTCGAGGCTTCCTCCTACGGTACCGGCCCACACAAGGTGGCCGTCCGAGTGGACGCGCACAACGAAGATCTGATCCCCCTGTCCGAAGCTCGCGCTCTCGCCAACTGCGATAAGATCGCCGTTGTCCTCCGTCTCCACAACACTGTGGAACGCATCGAAGCCGGTGCCTCCGTAGGTGCGGGCCCACTTGATGGTACCGTCCCCCGCGATCACCATGAGAAAGGCATCATACTTCCCATCCTCCCCGAAGCTCGCGGTATACCCGGTCACGGCGAACTCGTTCGCGTTCGGACCATAGGGTTTGATATTGGTCCCCTGGTCATCCAGCGATCCGCCATACCTCCGTGCCCACCGCACGCTCCCATCGGCCGCGATGGAGAGGACGAAGGCATCGGATCCGACACCGGCGCAGCATCCCTTCACCTCCGTGGAGCCCACGATCACGAACCCTCCGTCGGCAGTCCGGCGAATCTTTCTGCCGAAGTCATCGCCGCCATTGCCGATATCATAGGTGGCCGCCCAGAGGACGGCACCGGAGGTGTTGGTGCGCACAACGTATACATCGTAGTCGCCGCCGGCACTGAAACTGCGCGACTCACCAACTGCGATGAACCCGTCATCCAAAGCCTGAACGCCGCCGCGCGCGGCATCGTCGCCGCTGCCGCCGTAGTGTCCCTGAAATGTCGCCTGTGCATGCTCCGTACACGCGACCGCAAGAAGAAGCATGAGAAGCTTCAGGCGCATGGCACCGCATGGATATACTCGATGCATGATGATACTCCGTTCGAGAGCGCGCTGGCTCGTATATGTTCGGCATCCGGGTCACCGAACCCGGCACAGCCCGTATCGCAGATATGATACATCGTGCCCGGCGCCGTTCAGGGTGCATCTTTGTGTACCCCTCGCGGGTACCGGCCGCGCGGCCGCATTGAACGAAGCGGCCCGGGCAGGATGGTTCCGCCCGGGCCGCTGAGCATTCGAGAGTTGCGAAGACGATCTCTCCCCGTACACGGACCGAGCCCCGGCCCGCTCTACCGGGAGCATCGGGCTCTCCGCAGGCTCCGCATACGGCCTCGCATCACCTCGTCACGATGATGCGTTCCACCGCCTGCAGATCCGTTCCCGCGAGTCTCAGGAGATACACGCCCGGCACCATCCCCTCCAGACGGAGCGGCACGGTGCTGCGTTCGCCGGCCTTCGCCTCCCCCGCGTACACGAGGCCTGCATCACGCCCATCGGCAGTGTACAGCCTCAACTCCACGTGGCCGTCGGCCGGCGTCATGAAGATAACGTCGGCGACTCCGTGTGCGGGATTCGGATACGCACGCAACACCGCAGTAGAGACGGTGTGCACCGCGGCCGTTCCAACTATGATCTTCCCGGCCGGAGGAGCCGCGGCCTTCGTCACCGAAGCAATGCCGTTGCGTGCACGGCTCAGGATCGATGTGAAGAATCCGGCTATCGCCACCTGGCCGTTGTGAATCGCGATATCGAGCACCGTGTTGTCGCAGTTTGGATTCCAGTGCGTGTCGACAACTCCTGTCCCCACATTCAACGCTGCCACCCGGTTGCGCGCAGCGCCGCCGATGGTGGTGAAGTCCCCGCCTGCGTACAACACGGTATCATCATCGATCCGCACCACATTCACCGTGTTGTTCGCTCCGGGGTTCCAGCCTGCAACGGCGGCTCCGCTCGTATCCAGGCAACCGATCCTGGCGCGCGCCGCGCCGCCAACGGAATCGAACGTTCCTCCAACGACAATCTTCAGTCCGCTGGCATTCGCGGCTATACTGTTCACGCTGCCGGCAGGCACCGGATTCGGATCCCACGCAAGCACCGCACCGCTCGAAGCGTCGATGGCGGCAAGTCCGTTCCGC
Source organism: Kapaibacterium sp. (SeqCode) (assembly GCA_035549015.1). Lineage (GTDB taxonomy): Bacteria > Bacteroidota > Ignavibacteria > OLB7 > OLB7 > JAFDZV01. The sequence continues at coordinate 17,095 of DASZRW010000145.1, read as the reverse complement.
GTATTCCCACCCACCGACGTGAACGTTCCGGCAATGTAGATGCGCCCGTTGTTCACGATCACCTTGTTGATGTTCCCTCCCGCATCGGGATTGAACACCGTATCCACCGCGGGCGTGGAGCCGCCGAAGACGATCTCCGCGATATTATGCCGCTGCGGCCCGCTTATCCAGCTTGCCCCGTCGAACACCTGAATCGTGTCGAAGTTGCCCACCACGATCGCATGGTTGGAATCGATCATCGCGATATCGCGGAACACGCCGGTGCCGGTAGGGCGAATCTGCGACGTCGTCATGTTCCCCGCCACGTCCCACTCGGCGAAGTGATTGCGTCCGAAGAACGTGATCCCGCTGGTCTGATGAATGTAGGCGTTCGGCCCCACAGCCAGCGCCTTCTGAACGCCACCAACGGTTCGGAACGCATAGCCTGAAAGGATGGTGGTGGTATCCATCTCGGCACCAACCGCATTGCTTCCGTTCACCCGGGCGAAATGCTTGGAAAGCAACTCGTAGTCACCCCGCCCCCCAAGGAACTCGCCGGAGCTGGCGTTGCTGGGATCGTATGCCACGGTGAGCATGTCCGTCCATCCGATCGATCCCGGGTTCCACGTCTGCACATTGCCGCTGGCGTCGACCTTTGCAGCATGATAGCGGGTAGCTCCGTCGAAGAGCGTGAAGGCGCCGACGGCGTACCATGTGGTTCCCGGACCCGGTGTGATCGAGACGATGCGATCGCTCACCGTGCCGCTGATAACGAAGCCCGTGGCGATGGTACCGTCGCTGTTGACCTTCGCCATGCGGTTCCGGCTCTTGCCGCCGATCGTCGTGAAGTTCCCGGCGCACATGATGCCTCCGCTGACAAGCTTGACGTCGTACACCAGGTCGTTGGCAGCGGGATGCCAGGTGCTGATTACCGCGCCGGCACTGCTGTCCACCTTGGCAATGAAGCTGCGGGCACTGGCCCCCACATTCTGAAAGTCGCCGCCGATGTAGAGCCTGTTCCCGGTAAGTTGGATTGCCCGCACCCATCCGTCTGTTCCGGTATTGTAGGTGGCATCCGTACCAATCGTTCCCGTGGTCTTGATCTTCGCGATGTTGTTGCGCGTAAGGCCGCCAACCGTCGTGAAGTTGCCGCCGATGTAGATCATGGAGCCGTTGCTGTTCGATTCCAACGCATTGATCCGGGCCGTGGAGTTCCCCGTTACCGAGACGCTGAAGGAATTGTCCACTGCGCCGGTTGTGGGGTTCAGGCGAGCAAGGCGGTTGAACGTGCTGCCGCCGATGGAGGTGAAGTCACCGCCGATGTAGAGGAACCCACCGGCCAGCATCATGGTGCGCACCACACTGTTGATGACCGGAGGATTGAAGGTGGGGTCGATTGCTCCGGAACTGGTGAGCCGTACGATGCGGCTGCGGAGCGAATCATCCACCCAGTCGAACTGGCCGGAGACGTAGAAGCCGCCGGAGCCATCCGGGATCGAGCCGATAGCGAAGTTGGCGTACTGCCGCGACGACGTCTGCGAGCCGGCGTCGCTGATAATCACGCCAACTCCGTCACGATGCTCCATGTGCATGAACAGACCGCTCATGTACAGGGCGTTGGTTCCCGCATCGCCCAGCGATGAGGTGCCCGCATCGGCATCCGGAAAGTTCCGGTTGAAGACCTGCGCATTGAGGCTGGTGGAACAGACGGCAACCACGAGTGCCGTACGCAATAGGACCGTTGCCATGGTTCTCATAGAGATACCTCGGTTGCTGTGAACCTGGGATTGTTGGTTGTGGAGGCCTCACCGGTGAGTGTGCCGGGGCCGGAGTAGTTCGTCGGGTGTGGAAGTACCTGCCGCGCAGCTTCCATCGGAATCCGGCTCACGCCTGCATGAGACGGCAGGCGGCCCGATGACGGAAACGCTCAACCGGTAAACCCGCGGCTCACCGCGCCGGCCGGCGGAATCATACGCCGCCGGCGAGTGCTCCTGGATGTGGAGGGACATCGAGAGGGCATGTGATGAACCGTTCCGGTCTCCCAGCCGGACGAAGGCCGCAGGCATGAGGGCTGGACATGCGGCCTGCATGACATGAGGCGGCAACGGTTCCGCAGATGCATTCCCCCGCAGACCGGTCGCCGGCAGGGGATGCAACACGTTGTCGCTTCGTGTCGGGCCGAAATTAGAGGTGGAACATGGGTGGCGGGAAAACAATGTTGCTCTTCCGGGAGCAAGTCTACACAGCCATTCCAATCAATGTATATTTCGCAATCCTCGGGAAACGGACGTTTTTTCAAGACACACCACGTGAGGATTGCCGGATGTCCAAGCCCCCTGCACACGACCTGTTCACCCTGATCAAATCGTTGACGAAGACGGAGAAGCGGTTGTTCAAGCTGTACGCCGCACGCCACGCCATCGGCGGGAAGAACAAATACGTGCAGCTGTTCGACGCGATCGACCGGCAGAAGCAGTACGATGAACGTGCATTGCTCGCACAGAACCCGTCGCTCCGGCCGCTGGATCTGCGAAGCATGAAACCGTATCTGTACGATCTGATTCTCCGATGCCTGCGCGATTCGCTCCGGGACCGGTCCGCGGCGTCGCGCATGCGCTATCAGGTGGAGAAGTGCGAACTCCTTATCCACAAGGGACTCTACGCGCAGGCTTCGCGCCAGCTTGCCAGAGTCGAACACATTGCAGAGGCCGAAGGGTCTCTCCTCCTTCTGCTCACCATCCTCGATCACGAGCAGAGCCTGAAGGTGCGGGCGGCGGAGACCAACACCCTGGAGCGCCAGGAGGAGCTGTACGGTCGCCAGATCGCCACCCTCGATATGCTTCGCCAGAATATCGAGTACTATCATCTCTTCATGCGGACCTACTATCTGCATGTCAATGCAACGCGCCCGTTGAGCGGTGCCGATCGTGATCGCGTCGACGACGTGCGAAGCTCGCCACTCCTTCATGATGACGCCGCGCCGCTGACACCCTATGGATGGATGACGCTCTATGAGATCCACACGAGGCTGTGCGAGATCTCGGGCGACAGAATCGGAGCGCTGAGGTATTCCCGGAAGAAGGTCGCGTTCATGGACTCCGTCCCCGGTTATCGCGAGGGCCACCTCTACGAATACGTGTATGCGGTGACGTCGCTGGTTACGTTCAGCCTCCTGTTCTATCTCTACGAGGAGGCGGAGCGGCAGCTGGCGACATTGAAGAGCCTGGAGATCAGCAGCCCGCGGCTTCGTGTGGAGTTGGGGATCTGCCGATATCACTGCGAGCTGAGCTACCTCAGGCACAGCGGCCAGTTCGAACGCGCAATGCAGCTGGTCCCGGAAATCGCAGGCTTCATCGATGGGCATCGCGACGAGATCGAGATCACCACTATTCTCGATTTCCACGTGGTCTTCCTGGATCTCGCGATCAAGCATGGTGACCCCGCGAGCGCACGTCACTGGCTGGGCGAACTCGTCTCCAACAGGGACCTCTATCGCTTCAGCAGGTTCTTGGACAACGTGAAGCTCCTTACCGTTATCGTGTACTTCGAGGCGAACGATTTCGACGCGCTCGAGAGCGCGGTGCGCAGCGTCTATCGATATCTCCGAAAGAAGGAACGGCTCTTCGACTTCGAGAATATTCTGCTCCACTTCCTGCGGAAACTTCCCGGCATTGCCGACGCCGCGGCGCTGCAGGAGGAGCTCCGGCGGTTGCATGCGGAGTTGGAGGCGGTGAGTGAGACGCCGGAGGGAGTGCGGCGCAACTTTCAGTTCGACTACATGACGTGGCTGGAATCGAGGATCCGCAACCTGCGGTTCGCGGATGTGCTGCAGGAGAATATCGGCAGGTGGCGCCGTGAGAAGCACGAGATCCTGCGGAACGCCGGCGTTGAGATTGTACAACGCAGCATGCCGCAACGGACGGCGAGGTAGGCGGATGCGGCAATCGGAACCTCGGGATCTGCCGGCGGCGCAGGCGGGCTGCGCAGCGTTGGTAGATACTCTCAGCGCAGCAAACCGATCTCGAGCGAGGCCGTTGCCCCCACCCATGAGCGTGTGGCATTGATGTTCGCAAAGCCATAGACGCCGAGGCCAAGCCAGCCGGTAATGTGCCAGAATGCGCGCGCCTCGAGAGGCAGACCGATTTTTATCGGCAACGTTGTACGCTCTCCGCCGAAGATTCCATGCCCCTCGGTGCCGCCAACAGCCGCAATGCCAAGGCCGATGCCGAGATCGTAGTCGTGCTCCACCGTTCCGTATCCATAGGCCAGACCGATGTCCCAGTATTCATTATCGAACAGCCCCTCACTGTTCTCCGTGCCCCGGAGGGAGAGAAGGTTGTGGCCGGTCTGATAGGTGCCGCTGATGCTCACGGACACGAACCCGAGCGAGCTCCCCCCCAGCCCGACCGTCCCCCAGGTGCGCGGCGGAGTCTCCTGCCCGGATGCCCGTGAACCTGCTATGCAGGTGACCGTAAGAACAAATGATATCGCGTGTCGAAACCGCATGGAAGAGTTCCCGTGTTGAGAGCATCGAAGCCATACCGGCACAGGGACCGGCAGCCCCGGCAGGTTGCTGACTCGTATCGCACTCCGACATACCGGCGGAGTATCCAATTACACCCGGAGCGGCGCAATGTAACAACGCCGCCCCGGCAGCGGTGCCGGGGCGGCGCGAATTGCAGACGGCATCGATGCCGCAGTGCGTTGAACGTGCCGGAACGGAACAGCTTATCGTTGCGGCATTGGGCCGGACGGGGCGGATACAGCCTCCACGTTCGCGGCGCGCACAACTACCGGTTCGCTGTTGCGACGCACCTGCCCCAGCCGTTCGTTGCCACCATTCTGCTCAAAGTCGAAACGGCAATCGTTGCAGATCTCCTTGTCGCCCTCCACACGGCGCGGCTCCACCTTGACATTGCACTGGGTTATCCAGCGCGGCGTGGGGTACTTCAGGTCGTACATGCAGAACACCGGCTTGTCCTCAACGAAGTCCTGGTCCACACTCTTGCAGGTCTTGCCGTTCACGTCCGTACCGACCTGATAGAGATCGCTGTTTCCGGCACCGAAGGAGAACGTATAGCCGGCCAGGATGAAACCGTTCCTGGCTGCATCCAGTGACCATGCCGCATCGTCACGGTCGCCGCCGTAGATGTTGGACCACACGCGGTCGCAATCCCAATCCACACGCATGAGGAGTGCATTGATCCCTGCGTATGCCGAGTTGCGGTTCTTGTAGTAGCCGGCGATCACGAGGTCCTTCTCATCAACAACGATCGCCTCGCGGAATGTTCCGCCATCATCCTCCTCCCCCGGCTTGTTGAAGTATGCACGATCGCAGATGCACTTTCCGCAGCCGGTAACCTTCAACAGATACGGCGTCGGCAGGCCGGTGAACTGCGTGGTGTAGCCAACGATGCCGAACACCTCTTCACCGATGACATCCTTGTTGAAACGGGCAACGTCGTACGCGGCCTCGTTGCCGTCTCCGCCGAAGTGCCCCGTGCAGACCAGGTTGCCGTTGGAGTTGACGCGGGCGAAGAAGACCTGGTTCTGAAGGCCGAAGCTCTGGGTCTCGCCAACGGCCACGATATCACCGGATCCGTCTGCGCTCGGAATCAGACTGTGGAAGGCATCGAACTCGGTACCGCCATAGGTGCGCCCCCATACCACGTCGCCGGTGGAATTGATGCGCATGAGAAGAGCATCGTACTTGCCGTCGTTCCCGAAGCTCATTGTATATCCGGAAACCACGTAGTCATGTGTCTCGTCGTCCGGGTTGTAGGCCCGGATGTTTGTTCCCTGATCGTCCAGGTAACCGCCATACCGCCTTGCCCAGATCACCCCGCCATCCCTCGTGATCTCCATCACGAAGATGTCGGACTCCTGTCCGGGACAGCAGCTCTTCTGATTTTCCATGGAGCCCACGATGATATAGCCGTCGCGGGTCTGGCGAATCTTCCTGCCGAAGTCATTGAAGCCACGGCTCATGTCGTACGTCATCGCCCATTGCAGTTTGCCGCATGGATCTGTCTTCACGACATAGACGTCGAAGTCACCGCCGGCGCTGTAGCTGTCGCTCTCGCCAACGGCGATATATCCGCCGTCCTCGGTGAGCAGTACGCCCCCCTTTGCGGCATCATCGAGACCTGCCCCATAAGCATGCTGGAAATACGGCTGGGCCTTGGCGGCACCGGTTACAACGAGCGCCAGCACGGCACTCAGAATAAAACCGGCAGTGGAGCGCTTCCGAATTACGCGCATGATTCCTCCAGAACTGAATTGTAGGTTGATGTGGATGGGTTACCAATGCGATCACTGCTTCCGGCAGTCGATGGCAACAGGCATACCGCTCCCCTGCGCCGATGGCACGGTCCCGCCGATGAGTGCACCGTGCATGTGGCAATTCCGGCAACCGGAACCGGGTGCCGTCATGAAATCGTGCTGGGGAGAAAGTGGCTGCCCGCCGAACCTCGAGGGATGCAGCGGTCGGATATCAATATCGCTTCATCGACTGCATATGGCGGAGTGCATCTTTGTGTACCCCCTCGGGGCGGAAATGCAACGGGGCGGAGCGATCAACGCGATCGCCCCGCCCCGCAGATCCAGGCCATGCAGTGAATCGATTGCGCCGATCCGCTGCACGCCGGCGGCAGACGCTATTTCAGGTCGAGCGGCTTCACCTCGGAACCGGGCGCAGTGGACGCACCTGCAACGTGAAGCTGTTCCTTCAGCTTTGCGATGCGCGCCTTCAGCGCCACGATCGTCTGCTGCTGCTGCTCGACGGCGGATGCCAGCAACGCCGTCAGGTTGGAGTACGCTACCGCCTTGTGACCATCCTCATTCGTTGTCACCACCTCCGGTGCAACCTTCTCCAACTCCTGCGCGATGAAGCCCATCTGACGGCCGGCGGGGAAGCCCTTCTCCGGATACTGCGCCGTCCTGTAGTCGTACAGAACGCCCCGCAGCTGGAGAACCTTCTCCAGTGCGTGATCGATTGGTGTGATATTCTCCTTCCAGGCAATGTCCGACGGCGTGTTCCACGACGTGGCGAATGCCGTGCCGCTCACATACAGCTTGTGCGTGCCGAACCCTGACGTTGCGGCGATCCCGAGCGTTCCCTCGATCAGCATGCCGTTGCTTGGCGCGGCGGTGCCGGCATATGTGCTTCCGAACGCCGCACTCCCCTTCACATCCAGCGTGTTGTTGATCACCGTGGTTCCGATGTTGATGCCGCAGTGGCCGGACTCGGTGAGCACGAACGGCTGCGAGAAGCTCGAGCCGTTATAGTGTTCGATCAGGAAGCCGTGGCCGTTGACTCCGCTGAAGCCGGTGCTGGAGAGCTGATGTATGTTCCACTGTCTGTTGCTGTTCACGCCGTTGTATTGAAGCTGGACCGAATGATTCGCATCCGTTGTCGAAGATGCGCGAATCGAAGCTCCTGCCGAGTTTACATGCAGCTTCACCGCCGGAGCATTGATGCCGATGCCGACATTTGTTGTAGTTGCGGTAGTTACCAGGTCGGTAGTGGTTGGCGATCCTCCCTGCCAGCCCTGCGCCATCACCGATACGGGTGCCAGCAGCGCTGCCGTCAGCAATGCCGGCCATATATTCTTGAATGTGGTCATGAGACCTCCATGGTACTATTCGAGTAAGAGATGTGCGGATAGTCCGCGATTACGCATCCGGCCCCTGGAGACGATCCCGGGCAGATTTCTGCGGAACATGCCATGCGGAAGTCCGCAGATGGCAATGAGATCGGTGCGCATATTATCGCGCCAGCGAGCCGAGCTTTGCGCCGCCATTGTCCGTGGGAGCCGGCTTTGCGGAGGAGTTGACAAGCGCTTCGAGCTTCTCCACCTCGGCCTTCATGGCGTCGATCTGCTGCTGCTGTTCCTTCATTGCCTCGGCAAGAAGAGCCGTCAGGTTGGAATACGCTACCGCCTTGTGACCATCCTCGTTCGTTGTCACCACCTCCGGTGCAACCTTCTCCAACTCCTGCGCGATGAAGCCCATCTGACGGCCGGCAGGGAAGCCCTTCTCCGGATACTGCGCCGTCCTGTAGTCGTACAGAACGCCCCGCAGCTGGAGAACCTTCTCCAGTGCATGGTCGATCGTCGTGACGTTCTCCTTCCAGGCAATGTCCGACGGCGTGTTCCACGACGTGGCGAATGCCGTGCCGCTTACATACAGCTTGTGCGTGCCGAACCCTGACGTTGCGGCGATCCCGAGCGTTCCCTCGATCAGCATGCCGTCAGTTGGCGCGGCGGTGCCGGCATATGTGCTTCCGAACGCGGCACTCCCCTTCACGTCCAGCGTGTTGTTGATCACCGTGGTCCCGATGTTGATGCCGCAGTGGCCGGACTCGGTGAGCACGAACGGCTGCGAGAAGCTCGAGCCGTTATAGTGTTCGATCAGGAAGCCGTGGCCGTTGACTCCACTGAAGCCGGTGCTGGAGAGCTGATGTATGTTCCACTGCCTGTTGCTGTTCACACCGTTGTATTGAAGCTGGACCGAATGATTCGCATCCGTTGTCGAAGACGCGCGAATAGATGAACCCGCTGCATCGACATGCAGCTTCACGGCCGGTGCATTGATGCCGATCCCGACGTTCGTGGTGGTTCCGGTGGTTACCAGGTCGGTAGTGGTTGGCGATCCTCCCTGCCAGCCCTGCGCGAAGGCAGGCGCCGCGGAGATAGCGGATATTGCAATCGCCGTCATCCAGAGATTCTTGAACGTGGTCATGTGACCTCCAAAAGTGAGTAGGTATGTGCGGAAAATCCGCAATTGGAATCAGGGATAGAAAAGGGAGATGGTTATAGAACCGATACGAATATGCAAATCGATTCGGGCAGAATCATCCGCCAGCGAGCGGCCGGCCGGTCTGGCCGAGCAATCGGCAATAATGTACTGATAAGTGGCGCAGCAATTCATCATCCATTGGCCGCAGGAATATTTCGAATTGATCGGGTGTTCGCTTCACCACATTATGTGTTGCTACGTTTTTCAGCGCGCACGCAAGGTTGAACCGATATGTGCAGTAGTTCTCCAACACCGGAATACCATCCGAGAACCAACACACCGCCCAACGGCAAAACAGGCAGCGATCCACAGCGGCCGCTCGCAACCGCCGCACCAGCCGGCATCCAGCAATCACTGCATACTCCATCCAGCCTGCAGTACCCGGGCGATATTCCTTCGGTAATTCATCGCCGGCATGTGGGCTTCGAGCAATGCGCAGCACAGACGCATGTTTCAGCGACTCAATTTTCCGGCAATCGATTTTCCATTCATGTATTTCAGAACGCATATACAGGGCGCAACATGCGCGATATTTGACGAGCGGCGCGCACGGTCCCTCGGCATCGATGGATTCGATTCCGACACTTCTCCCGACGACATTCAGTTTCCCGGAGTCACGACTCGGGCAACCGAAATATCGGCTCGCCATTCCCTCTGGTGTCCGGGATGTTCTCTATCGGGGTTTGATTACGAACCCGTTGAGATTATTCTCTGGCCGTTCACGGCTGTGACCTCGAATACACCCCATGGCCCGCTGCTCGCGTTCCCGGAACGCGGAGAAGTCCGCAAGACGTAACTGGATAGAAAAGGGGAGGATGATCGACGGAACGAACATACCTATTCATTTCGGCGATTCGCCGCCCCGCCGAGCGGTTGGCGGATCTGATTGAGCCGAAGGCAGTAATCTGCCGACAAGTGGCATAAGGATCCGGGTAGTTGCAGTGGCCGTTACCCTTCCGGACATGAAACGATCATCCTGAATGTCGATACGCCGGCCGCTCGCAGTGGCGTAAATGAAGGGGCCGGCAGCGTTCCCAGCCGATGGACGCGGCTGCGGTGGACCGATCGGTGGAGCAGGGAGCGCCTTTCGCAACACGAACACGATCATGCATATTTTCTCTCACTGCCGGCCAGCCCGGCTGCTGTATGTTACCATACTCGTGATCGCAACGGCCGCTCGGACCGATGCCCAACCGACCGTTGGCCTGATCCTGCACGATGCAGGCTCGTTCGATGGCGGATACGTTCTCTTCGCACCGATTCAATCGGCGCAGACCTATCTGATCGACAAGTGCGGGCGGCTTGTCCACAGCTGGCCCAGCGCATACCGCCCGGGGCAGTCGTGCTATCTGCTCGCGAATGGAAGCCTGCTTCGGCCGGGGAACATTGGAGGCACGGATTTCGATGCGGGCGGCCGCGGCGGAATCATCGAGAAGATCGATTGGAACGGCGCGGTGGTCTGGAGTCATACCCTCGCCTCCGATTCGGCATGGCAGCATCACGACGTTCGCGCTCTACCGAACGGGAACATCCTTGCGATTGCGTGGGAGCGAAGGACGCCCGCAGAGGCACTCGCTGCCGGCCGGAAGCCAACGCTCATCGGAACCGACTTCTGGAGCGAGAAGATCGTGGAGCTTGCTCCCTCGGGGAGCGGCGATGCCTCCATCGTCTGGGAATGGAGACTGTGGGACCATCTCGTGCAGGACAACGATTCGACCAGGGCAAACTTCGGGATCGTGGCGCAGCATCCGGAGCTGATGGACCTGAACTACAGTGGAGGCGGCAGCGGCACCAACCCGGACTGGATCCATCTCAATGCAATCGACTACAGTGCGGAACTGGATCAGATCGTGGTGAGCAGCCACAACACGAGCGAGTTCTGGATCATCGATCACAGCACCACGACCGTGCAGGCGGCATCGCATACTGGCGGCCGCCATGGACATGGTGGCGACTTCCTCTACCGCTGGGGCAATCCGGCAACCTATCGGGCGGGCGGCCCGGCCTCGCGCCGTCTGTTCGGTCAGCATAATGTTCACTGGATCACCACCGGGCCGTATGCCGGCAATATCATGGTGTTCAACAACGGCCAGGGAGGCGCCTCGGGCGGTTACTCAACGGTGAACGTTGTCGCACCGCCGCAGCAGGCCGACGGAAGCTATCGATCCACCCCGGGCATGGCGTTCGGACCGACAGGCTTCACATGGACGTATGGTGATGACACCACCGCGCGTTTCTCGGCGAGCAACATCTCCGGCGCGCAGGAACTACCGAACGGCAGCGTGCTGATCTGCAACGGACCAGCGGGGACGTTTTTCGAAATTGACAGCGCGAAAAACATCGTATGGCGATATATCAATCCCGTTGAAGCGAACGGGCCGGTTGCGCAGGGGACCGCTCCGGCACAGAATCCCGTCTTCCGATGCACGCTGTATCCGGACACCTTTGGAGCGTTCGCCTCACGCACACTGGTTCCGGGAGCGCCGCTGGAACTGAATCCGCTCCCCTCCTCCTGCAGCGTGGCGGCGGCGGAGGTTCGCGGGCATGATGGCGCCGATGAGTTCACGATCGCTCCGAATCCATGTATCGGCCGCGTCGCGCTCCACACCGTTACCTCAGGCATTCGCGAGGTATCACTATGGAGTGTGGATGGACGATTGCTCCTTCGTCTGAGCCCGGAGAGCCATGCAACAGAGATCGAGTTCACCCTTCCAGCACAGTTCCCGGACGGACTCTATCTGGTGCGCGTTCGCACGGGGCATGGTGTCGCGGTTCGCACGCTGGTTGCGCGCGGCCATTGAGCCCTCCTCACCCTGCCGTGACCGTGGTTCCTGTACGTGACCAGCGGAACATGGAACGAGTTCGGTGGGCGGTCGGCGTAGAAGAGAGATGGTGATGCGAATCGCCACGAGTTCCGAAACGGCCGTAAGACCTCGATGGCCGTAAGACCTCGATGGCCGGAGATTGGAGGCAACGGCCGTACGGCACTACTGAACGGACGGCTCGCATCCGCCGGGCAGTGAGCCCGGCGAATCGATGGCTTACGAATGCTGAACGGAGTACGCGGCTCGTGTGCCGCGGACATCAGACAGAGACGCATGCGAACGGTGATGCGCCTCACAGACCCCCGACAATGTCTGGGAATATTTTCGGACCAGGCGTCCCAACGACAATGCCCCGCAGTGCCGTGCCCGGCGAGGAACGAAGGCCGACCTGTCGGGAACACTCAGAACATCTGCCAGAGAGGAGATCCTCATGAAGTTTCTTGCAACCTTCCTGCTGCTCGCAACGGTATCCACGGCGGCTCACGCACAGCGTACCGGCCCGGAAGTGACGTCGTGGATATTGAACCTCACCGGGAAAACCGGATATCATGGCATCTCCTCGAACGTGCAGCAGGTGCGTTACTCTGCGGACAATGTCTACGTAAGCTGCACCTGCATCCCCGGCTACGACATCGGTCCGTGGGCAGGCAATCCGAATACTCCGATGAATCAGAATTTCGTATTCAAGATCACGCGACACCCCGCGCAGAACACCGGCACTGCAACGGCGACGCCGCTGGGACATATCGGCATCTGGACGAACGGCGTCAGCATCTTCAATGCAAAGGATGCGCACTCCTACAACAATCAGAATGTCTGGAATCAGAACGCGATCATCGTGGAAGGTTCATCGTTCGATGCCTGCCTCGGACATCCGGCGCCGAACGGTGAGTATCATCATCACCTGAACCCGCGCTGCCTGTACGACGACCAGGACAGCTCGCACCATTCGCCGATTATCGGCTTCGCGTTCGATGGGTATCCGATCTATGGTGCATACGGCTACAGGAACACGGACGGCTCTGGAGGCGTAACCCGCATGAGAAGCAGCTACCGGCTTCGCTCGCTTACCCAGCGCAACTCGCTCCCCGGCGGAGGCACGTTGCAGCAGTCGCAGTACGGACCGGATGTATCGCCTCAGTATCCGCTCGGTTTCTACATCGAAGACTTCGAATTCGTGCAGGGCTTTGGCGATCTGGACCTGCACAACGGGCGCTTCTGCGTGACCCCGGAGTATCCCAACGGAACGTACGCATACTTCGTGACGCTCGATGTGGATGGCAATGCTGCGTATCCCTACATCCTCGGCCCCACCTACTACGGCGTGGTTTCCCCGGGGAACACGGGCCCGCAGTCCGGCCACAACACGCCGGCGGAGCAGGTTACCACCTATACGGGGACGTCGGATGTGGAGGCTCCGGTGGAGGCGCAGGACTGGAACATCTATCCGAATCCGGCGACCGATATCATGACCGTACAGGCACCGACAACCGATGGCGACTGGCGGATATCGATCAGCGACCTGCTCGGGCACGACGTTGCATCCATGGGAACCATCGCCGGCGGCTCGGCTCGTACGGTCTCCGTTGCCGGCCTCGTGAGCGGCGTCTATCTGATGCATTTCGAGTCCGCCACGCAGACGCGGACAACGCGGCTGGTGATCGCGAGATAGTGGTGGCCGCACATGGTGGGGCCGTACGTGCTGTGCACGGCCCGTGCAACGTGAGCCGATCAATCCGGTGTCACGCGCGGTCGCACGGCCGCGAGCGCGGCGAGTTCCTTGCCGTCGTGCACGTAGCTTTCCACGAAGCCGCATGTCACGCAGACGTAGTAGTCCAGCCCCGCCGAGTTCCATCTCGTGATCGGGATGTTGTGATCGGCGAGGCGGTAGGCCTCAACCAGATGTACGGTTTCCGATGCACACTTCGGGCAGATTCCATTGCGCATGGTGAGCTCCATGATCCGGAACGTGATTGTTCCGGAGAACGATCAACCGAATTCCTGTGCTTCACGGCCCGCACGAAGCGGGCCGTCTCCGTTCGAACCGCTCTCCTTCGGCCCGCGCACAACCGGCACCTCCCGATCCGAACGCCCACGCTGTTGCGGCAACACGGGCAGGAGGATCGGGCGGCTCAGAGATACACCGGCTCAGAAATGCGCCGGCTCGGAGTCCAGGATACGCTCCGCATCCACCGGCGGCAGATCGTGGTACCAGTCGTGATGGAGGCTCATGCGGTGGCACGCCAGGCACTCCGTCTCGCGCCAGACATATCCGCATGCGGGGCAACGCCCGAACGTATCGAACGTGTTCCATACATGCCTGCACGTGCATGCCCACCGATCGTGGGCGCCCGGTTCCCATTCGCATTTCGGACAATAGATCTTCATCGTCGTTGTCTATGCAGATCGGTTATCACAGAGGACGCTATGCCGTGCCGCGGCCTTCCACCAGAGGCGGCCGGACACCTGTATGCGGCGAGCCCGGAGCATGCGTCAGGCGGAGGGGAAGGCATCGTTGTTCCGAACGTTCCAGGCCTGCCACAGGTGGCGCCGTTCATGAGCCACAACGAACCAGAACCACTGCCCGAGCGAGAGGCGCAGCAGGCGTGTCACCACGGAGGTGATACGAATCTTTCCAAGGTCCAGACCGTCCGCCTCGCCGACCAATCTGCAGAACTCATCCTGTTGCCGCATGAATTCCTTCTCCTCGGCATCGAGATCATGCTGCGCGGTGAGCACCTGCATCATCCTGGGCGCACGAACCTTCATGCGGACCGGCGGCTCCATGGTTCCAACGAACAGATTGCCCAACCAGCCGTGCCGGAACGGACTGCTCGCCGTGCGCCCGGCGGCGCGCCCTTCTGCAATCGCCTTCTCCAGCAGAGGTATATAAGCGTGGCCGACAATGTTGAGATGGTTGATGCAATCGCCAATGGACCATCGATGCGGCTCCGGTCGCCAGTTGAACTGTTCCGGCCCGAGTCCCTCGAGAAGCTTTGCAGCATCCTCACGAACCTCGTCGTACTGTCGCCGATAGTCTTCGATCGTGTAGTCTGGCATTATGTCGGCATCGGGATGAGTGGACGAATGCCTGCGGGATGTCCGTTCAGCCCCGGGCGCGCGAATCAAGGACCGGAGTCTGAAGCATCCTCCCCGCGGCCGATCCGGCAAGCGCAACGTCAGCCGGGAGCGCGGAACGGCATCGCATGCGCGGCAAAGATAACGCCGCGTACCGAACCGGCATTCGCTGCGCACGGTCGCGCGAGCTCCGGCGCGCGACACCGCCGGCCAGAACGGCAAGGCCCGGCATCACCCGGGCCCCGCACTCGCCGATGACGCCGTCGTTGCGGCATGCGGCAGACAGCTTCTTCTTATCACGACGAGATGATCTCGATGCCCGACGAGGGAGCATCGATCGACACCAGCACCACTTCGAACGTGAGATCCTGGCCGGCCAGCGGATGGTTTGCATCGATCGTGATCGCGTTCTCGTCGGTTTCAGTCACCGTAACGGGAATCGGGGCGCCATCCTGTGATTGCATGTAGAGAACGTCTCCAACCTGGGGCTGCATGCCCTCGGGCAGATAGGAACGATCGACGCTCTGCACAAGGCCGTCATCGTGGTGACCGTAGGCCTGATCCACAGGGATCGTGCTCTTCCTGCGCGCGCCTGGTTCCATGCCGAGAACCATCTCCTCGAATCCCGGGATCACCTGACCGGCGCCGAGAGTAAACTCGAGCGGTTCACGCCCTTCCGACGAATCGAACACGGACCCATCGTTCAGCGTGCCGGTATAGTGAATCTTCACAACGTCGCCATTCTTTGCCTGTGGCATGTTCCTCAATCCTTATGGTGAATAGTAATCGCCTGTTCCGTTCGTATCCCGCACCACTTCAACGTCCGCCGGTAAGAGACAGGGAACGGAGACGCGCGGCAAGGTACGGAGAAGTGCCGTTGGCCATCGCAACAAATTTCCCCCTGCTCTCCCCGCTCCCCTGTATCTTCAGAATGTATTCTCTGGAGAATGTATTCTCTGGCAGCCATGAACCCATTGCATCGATCCAATGCCCCCAACCGCACTACTCTTCGATCTGGACGGCACGCTCAGCAATCCGAGCGAAGGCATCACCCGCAGCATTGCCCATGCGCTCACGGCACTCGGCCGGCCGGCTCCCGCACCCGGTGATCTGGAACGCTTCATCGGTCCGCCGCTCCGTTCAACGCTGGCGCAGCTTCTGGAAACGGAGGATCGGGCATTGGTCGAGGAAGCCGTCCGGCTCTACCGCGAACGCTACACGGAGCGCGGGATGTTCGAGAATGTTCTCTACCCCGGCATCCCCGAGTTGCTTGCATGCCTCCGTGCAGATGGAGCGCGATTGTTCGTGGCAACGTCGAAGATGACGTTTTACACGGAACGCATCGTGGAGCACTTCGGCCTCGTCCATTTCTTTTCGGGCATATACGGTTCCGATCCGGAAGGCCGGCTGGATGACAAGCGCTTGCTGCTGAATCATATTCTGATCTGCGAGTCGCTGCCGGCCGAAGCATCCGTGATGATCGGAGACCGATTGCATGACATCGTTGCGGCCCGGGTTCACGGCATCAGATCGATCGGCGTGACCTACGGCTTCGGCACACGAGTGGAACTGGTTGATGCCGGCGCCGATGCCATCGCGGACTCGCCCGGTGCGATCCGGCCTCTCATCCAGACGCTCTGAAGCATGCGCCCGTTCGGGCACTCCGCATGCGAAACGATTCGCCCTGCTGAACGTGATTCAGCGGGGCGAGGAGATAGGGAACATCGGGGAGGACTACTTGTCGATCACCACGATACGGCGCGAATCGACATGCCCGCCTGTTGCGACGTTCACGATGTAGGTGCCTGTGGGCCAGCCGGCAGTACCGATCTGTTCGGTGACCTCACCCGACGCATGGTCACCGTTGCTCGCATATATCATGTGGCCGGTAATGTCGGTAACGGTAATCGCGGCGCGGGCACCGGCATGCAGCATGAAGCGTAGCGTAAACACCTGGCCGCGCGTCACCGGATTCGGCCAGGAGCCGAGGATGCTGACTTGGTTCGTGCCGGACGCCGGCATCGCTTCGCCGTTGTTCTCCGTCGGCATCAGCTTCGCAATCGTCATGCAGACCGTCCACCCCCACGACGGAATCGTTTGCGACGTGTTCGTAAAAGTATTCCCCGGAAGCGGCGTAACGGTGGTGCTGATACAACCGGTCATGGGGTCGATCGGATCTGGATTCACAAAGTTCACGGCGGACATGTTGCAGAAGCTCGAGCGCGCACTGTGCCCCACCCCCGCTTTAGTGGACAGAGAATGAGGAGTAACGGTCCTCAGGAGGTGTTCGATGAGCAAACGAGCGCAGCAGAGCAACCCCGTTGCACGCACGCGAACAACGTACACGAAGGAGTTTCGTGACGAGGCAGTGCGCCTGAGAGTTACCAGCGGCAAGAGCGTCGCGCAGGTGGCGC
>DASZRW010000144.1:0-28605 GCA_035549015.1 Kapaibacterium sp. (SeqCode) | reverse complement strand
GACGGGCCGCGGTGCAGCATCTGGCGGATCAGCTGCACGGTGTCGACGTCGAGTTCCATCGGCAGTCCCTTAGACATGCGGCAGCTCCATGCCGGCCAGCAGGTGATCGAGCCACCGGTTCGACAGCTTCTCCTGCACCGTGTTCTGACGGAGCCGGGCGTTCAGGTTCGGGAAATCAACGTGGTCCATCAGCTGGTCCTGGTTGAAGCACGAGAAGATGACGGTCTCCTTGCCCGTCTTCGGGTCCACGTGCTTCTGCAGGCACTGGGCGCAGACCTCCTTCATCATGCACTGCATCGGCGAGTTGATGGAACCGATGCCGACGTGGGGGCCGAGGTAGGGGGCGAGAACGCTGTGCCGCGCCTCCTTGATCGCTGCCATCATGCGGTCCGAGCCGATCGCCACCAGGCGCGTGGCTTCGTTCATCGGCACCATCTGTTCCCCGAGCTGGCCGCTCGCGTAGGCGATCATCGCCTGAAGGATGTTCCCGCGGAAGTACGCATCCTGCGGGCGCCCCGGCGCGATCTGCGCTCCGGCATCGCTGCTCCAGATCACCTGATCGGCGGACTCCTCCACATCCTCGCGATGATACAGGTCCTCCCCATGACGGTAGCCGGCGAAGTAGATCACCTGGCAGCCTGCGGCGCGCATCGCCTTGCCGATGGAGAAGAGCACCGCGTTGCCAAGGCCCCCGCCGCAGAGGATCACCTTTTCGTTCCGGCCGATCTCCGTTGGCGTTCCGGTGGGGCCCATCAGAACCACCTGCTCTCCCGGCTTCAGCATCGCGCAGAGCCTGGAGCTTGCCCCCATTTCCAGCACGATCGTGCTGATCAGCCCGCGCTCCACATCCACCCACGCGCCGGTGAGCGCAAGGCCCTCCATGGCAAGCGGCGTGCCGTCGATCACCGGTGCATTCGCCTCGTAATTCTGAAGGCGGAAGAACTGGCCGGGGCGGAAGCGCCGCGCGGCGAACGGAGCGTGTACCACGATCTCCACGATCGTCGGCGTCAGGCGGATCACCTCGTGAACCGTCGCGATCAGATTGCTGTCCAGCAGCGCCGTGAACTCCTCCCACTCGCGGTCGCGCTCCTCCTGCTTCGAGGCGTCCAGCTCAGCAAGCTCCTGCTGGAACAGCCGCACAACGTGGGGGTAGCCATCCTTCGCCGATGCCATCGCCTTCACGACATTGCCGGCATACTTGGGATGATTGTCGCCGTAATAGCTGATCAGCTTCCCGTCGTTGTGATACGACGTGAAGAAGCCAACCTCGCCCCGCTCCGCCTGGCGCAGCATGATCTCTCCCACGCTCACGAAGTTCCGGCCGTTCATTTCCGTGTTCTCTGCCATGATCTATGAAGTCTCGCTTCGAAGGTTTTCAATCCCATTGATCGCGCCGCGCATGCACGGGCGCCGGTTGCTTCGCCCGCAGTCCCTCACGGTTCAGGCCGTTGCGGTTCAGGCCGTTGCGGCCTGTTCCGCATGCTGCGGAGCATCGGTGTACTGTGCGAAGTACTGGTTCCATTCGTCGTACGCGAACATGCCGGGCGTCTCGCGTTCGATGATCGTATTCGGCTGCGTGCCGGCAGCCACCATCACGGAGCGTGCCGGCATCGTGACCCTCTCGCCGGTGCTGCGCCATCGGCCGTCCTCGCCGAGCGCCTGGCGTTCGAAGATCATCTCCTTCACCGCGCCGTACTCGTCGGGGACGGCCTGCACGGGGGAGAGGTTCTCCACGAAGTAGATCCCTTCCTCCATCGCCTTGCCAACCTCCTCGTGATTCAGACGATAGGCTGGGGAGTCCTGCATGCTCTTGCGGTACACCAGCGATACGCCTCCCCACGAGCGAATCAGCGGTATGAAGTTCGGCTCGCGTCCCTCGGCTGCAGCGCGTTCCCGCTCCTCACGGATGGCGCGGCCGTGGGCGATGAACTCCTCGAGCGTCTCGCGCTCCTCCGGACCGAACTGCGACCAGAATCGCTCCTCTCCCTGCTCGGCGATCAAAATCTCGGAGCGGTGCAGCGTGCGTTCCACCTGCACCGGATAGTAGGCCATGGATTCCGTGGTGGTATCCACGCCGGTAAGTCCGCCGCCGATCACGATGGCAGGCAGGCGCAACTGCAGGTTGGCGAGCGTCCGGTGCTTGAGTGCGCCGGTAAGCTGCAGCGCCATCAGGAAGTCTGACGCCTGGCGAATGCCCCGAAGGAGATTGTTCTTCATCGGGACGATGGTGGGCTTGCCGGCGCCGGTGGCGATCGCCACATGATCGAAGCCGAGGCGCCACGCGTCGTCCACGGTGATCGTGCCGCCGTAGCGCGTGCCGCCGTAAAGCTGGAACGTGCGATGCCGCGCAAGCGTGATGTAGATCACCTTCAGGAAGTTCTTGTCCCAGCGAACCGTGATGCCGTATTCGGCAACGCCTCCGAAGCCAAGCTGTACGCGGCTTTCCAGCGGATCGTAGATCTCCGTGCGCCAGTCCGCGATCGGTTCCGGGAGCGATGCCCGGCTGCCGGTCCACTTCGCCGGGAGCGCCTCGATCTTCAGCCCGTCGATTCCCACCACGCCGAATCCCTCGTTCAGGAGATAGTGCGCGAGCGTATAGCCGGCCGGCCCCATCCCGACAACCAGAACCTTCTTGCCGTTGTAGGGGAGCATGTGCGGGCGCCGCACGTTCAGCGGGTTCCAACGGGTGAGGAGCGAATAGATCTCGAACCCGTAGTGATAGTCCAGCACCTCGGTGAGCATGCCGGTCTCCGTCTGCGGAATGTTCACCGGCTCCTGCTTCTGATAGATGCATGCCTTCATGCAGTCGTTGCAGATGCGGTGGCCCGTGCCGGGACACATCGGATTGTCGATCATGATCACCGCGAACGCCGCCAGGCCGTCGCCGCCATGCTTCAGCGTGTGGAACTCGGAGATCTTCTCGTCCAGCGGGCAGCCGTTGAGCGTGATCCCCAGCGGGTTCTTCTTCTTCGTGCCGTCCTTCTCGCGCAATCCCTTGGAGCAGGAGTCGCGGTCCCGGTTGTGGCAGTAGATGCAGTACTCAACCTCGTTCATCAGCTCGCGATGGCCGAAGCGATTGTCCGTCAGATGAAATCCGTCGCGCGGGCGCAGCAGCTCGTCCGGCGCCATGTGGCTTCCCTCCGGCATGCCGGCAGGGGGAAGCGTCCGCACGAGGTGCGAGAAGTCCACCGTGTGATGCACGCGGAGCGATGGCCACGGATGCGGATGGCCGTGTGCATAGTCCTGATACTCCAACGCCAGCCACTGTTCATAGAGCGAAAGGATCAGCGTAACGCCGTCGCCCGGGGCGGCCTGCTCGCGGGGATCGCCAAGGCCGGCGGCGAGATCTGGATTGCCGGCACGCGCCTCCGCAACCCGCGCGAAGAGAGCGGATGCCTCCTCCAGCAGTGCGGGTGTGGGATCGGGATTGTGCTTGAACGATTTCTCCAGGCTCATCAGGTCCACAACCACCACGGCCGTTGCGCGCTCGGGATCGTCCGCAGCGAACCGATCGGCGAACACCGTGCCGTTCAAGGCCTTCACGGCCGCACGAATCACCGGAGCGTCCAGATTCTCCGTGCTGGTGTAATGCTTCAGCGCACGGCGCGTCACGAACTCGCGCTTGAACAGGAAGACAACGGAGTCGCTCTCCACTGCGCTGCGCAGGCGGCCACGCCGGTCCCTGATCTGGAACATCTCGGCAAGGAATGCCGCCAGGTGCGGCGCAACGCCAAGGATCGCATCCGAGATCGCCTCCGGCTCCATTCCTTCTCCAAGAGAGGAACGATAGGCGTCGAAGCGCAGCCAGGCATCAGGATCGGATTCGCGAACCGACGCGTAGAAGATGTCGGTGAGTTCGCTGAGTCGGCGGGGATCGAAGAGGTCGCTATAACTGAACCCCGGGATGCCGATATGGAGGGTCGGAGCATCACCGGCGGCAGACGTATGGCTCATCAGGCGTGCAGTTTCATTTGAGTGAGCGTAAGAACTGCAATAATAGCGACCCCATGCCGAAGCACCATCATCATGTTGTAAGCGCCCTTCAGGGCAGGCGCTGCGGTTCCGGCCGCACGCCGTACCGGACCGCCGCCGGGGCTGCGTGGTTGCAGGGATGCGGACGGATTCACGCCGCACATTCCGGCCGCGCGGGGAGTCGTTAAAAATCATGACGTGCAAGAAAACGTTTGCACGGGCGGAATTTGAGCGATTATCTTTGTGTCCCTTTCCGATCGGGTTCGGGCCTGTAGCTCAGTTGGGAGAGCGCTTGAATGGCATTCAAGAGGTCAGCGGTTCGATCCCGCTCAGGTCCACTGATAGACCAAGGCCTTGAACGATCGAGGCTCCAGGGAAGCTTCCCTGGAAGAGAAGTCTCTGGAAGAGAAGATTGAAAACCCGGGGTGGTAGTTCAGTTGGTTAGAACGCCTGCCTGTCACGCAGGAGGTCGCGAGTTCAAGTCTCGTCCATCCCGCACTCCGTACGATGCCGGTTCTCGTTGATGAGAACCGGCATCGTTGTTTCTGAGATGTCGATCCGTGTACATTCCCACCGCCGCTCCGTTGTCCAGACCGTGCATCATCCCCTGTTACTCTTCCCTCTGAGAATTATTTGAGTAGCACGCCGGCAGAGCGCGTGCGATATGTTGCATCCATGAACATCGGCCGCGAACCTGCCTGCCGTCGGCCGGGCGAAGCATCGCTGGAGTAATCATGAATCGCAGAACCTTTTTCGGAAGCTCGCTTCTCGGAAGCGCCCGCCCGCGGGCGAACAACCGCGGGGAGCGCGGAACACCGGCTCCGGCTGCAGGCCTTGCTGCGCCCGGCCTGGAGCCGTACGGCGGGGCGTGGGATCGTACCACCGCTCTTCATCTGCTGCGCCGTACGGTGATTGCACCAACACGTGCCGAGGTGGATCAGGCCGTGGCGATGGGGCTGGATGCGCTGGTGGAGAAGCTTCTCGACGACACAACGCCGCTCCCGGGCCCATCGCCGTTCGTCGGCGAATGCATGAACGAAGGGCTGATCGCCTGGGACTCCTCGCGCGTGGACCTCTCGGACTCCTTCTTCGACGAGCTGCGCCGCTGGTGGTATACGCTGATGATCAACGGCGGGCTCTCGCTTCGGGAGCGGATGACCCTCTTCTGGCACAACCACTTCCCCAGCGATCTCCACCTGGCCTGGGATGCCCGCCATCTCTACATCCAGAATCAACTGTTCCGCGCGAACGCGCTCGGCAACTTCAAGGACCTGGTTCGCCAGGTAAGCACCGACCGCGGCATGCTGCTCTTCCTGAGCGGCAAGTACAACAAGGCTCAGTGGCCCAACGAGAACTATGCACGTGAGCTGATGGAGCTCTTCACCGTTGGCATTGCGGACAACAACGGGAATCCGAACTACACGCAGGCGGACATCGTGGAGGCGGCGCGGGCGCTCACCGGCTGGGACTGGCCGGGCTATGGAATCCTGGGCGATGTCGCCAGCAACATTCTATCGCAGCACGATATCAAGGACAAGCACGTGTTCGGCGGCACGATCACCGGGAATGCGGACGGCCTGCCGGAGCTGAACCGGCTTCTCGACCTGATCTTCGCGAAGGAGGATGCCGCGCGCTACGTGATCCGCAAGCTCTATCGGTTCTTCGTGTACACCGACGTCACCCTCACGCCGGTGAAGCCGATCGATCCGGCGATCGAGGAGGCGATCGTCGCGCCGCTGGCGGCGGACTTCCGCGCGGCGAACTGGGATATCCGCGTTGTGCTCCGCAGGCTGTTGAAGAGCGCCCACTTCTTCGATGCCGGCTTCATGGGAGCCGTTATCCGGAGCCCCGTGGATCTGCTGGTTGGTACGCTGCGCGCCACTGCGGCCGGGGCGATCACCGGGAACATGGCGGAGTACGGGACGCAGATCGCACAGGACCGTGCAAAGCGTCTGGGGCAGGATCTCTTCGCGCCTCCCGGCGTTCAGGGGTGGCAGTTCCATCATGCATGGATCAGCACCACCACGCTTCCGCTCCGCAGGAAGAACACGGATGAACTGGTGGAGGAGACCGATGTGAACTACATCGATCGCGCCACACTGGTCTTCAACGGACCGGTATACCGCAGCGGCACGTGGAAGATGGATGTGCTCGCGTTCGCGAAGCAGTTCCCGTCGTTCAACGATCCGGCCGCACTGGTGGGCGATATCTGCGAACACCTGCTTGCGTTCCCGGCGGACGACTCGCTGCGTGCGCGATTGAAGAACGTGCTGGTTGCCTCCGCCGACTACGAGTGGAGCGACGCACCGGCGGACATCCAGGACTCGCGCCTGCGTGCGATGCTCCGGACATTGATGCGGACTTCCAACTATCAGTTGATGTAGGGATGCGGCGGAGTTGTTTCCGCAACCGGCCAACATGAACGGCATCAGGAGAATGAACGTATGAAACGTCGTGACTTCCTTGCAGGAACCGCGCCGCTGCTGGCGGCAGGCGTGGTGGTGAACGGGCGCGCCGTACGGGCGATGGCCAACCCGCGCGGCTGGTGGGGGCGTGTGCTTTCGGTGCAGCCGAACGATCGCGTGCTCGTGGTGATCCAGCTCGAAGGGGGGAACGACGGCCTCAACATGGTGGTGCCGATCGAGGACGATGCGTACTACACGATGCGCCCGGGGATCGGCGTTGCGAAGGCAGACGCGGTGCGGCTGGACAACACGCCGCTCCTGGGGCTGAACCCGAAGGCAACGGGCCTCGCGGCCATGTACAACCAGGGAACGCTGGCCATCGTGCAGAACGTGGGCTATGCCAACAACACGATGTCCCATTTCGCCGGCACGGAGATCTGGAACACCGCCTCGGGAGGCCAGCAGAAGGATCTGCAGCGCACCGGCTGGCTTGGGCGCTACCTGCATCACGAGTATCCGCTCTATCCGGATCAGATCCCGTCGGACCCGCCGGCGATCGAGATCGGCGCCGCCACATCGGCCGCGTTCACGATCGTCGGATCGTCCATCAGCATGTCACTGCTCAACCCGTCGGAGTTCTACGACCTGGTGAACGGCGGGCCGCAGGTGGATACGGGGGCCGGGGGAGATACGCCGAGCGGCCACGAGAAGGCGTTCGTGGATCTGATCGATCAGCAGTCGCGCGCCTATGCCGAGAGCATCAGGCGTGCGGCGTCGCGCGCGAACAACATCGCGGCCTACCCGGACGGGAATGTGCTGGCGGAGTCGCTTGCAATCGTGGCGCGCCTGATCGCGGGCGGCCTTGCAACCCGCGTCTACAAGGTCACGCTCGGAGGCTTCGATACGCATGCGAACCAGAAGGGCTATCACGATACACTCCTCGGCACGATGAGCGATGCAATCAAGGCGTTCGCCGGTGACCTGAAGGCGTTGCAGGTCGATGAGCGCGTTGTGGGGATGACCTATTCGGAGTTCGGCCGCCGCGTGCGGGAGAACGCATCGGGAGGAACCGATCACGGCGCGGCCGCTCCGCATCTGGTGTTCGGCACGGCGGTGAACGGTGGAACGGTATTCGGGGGCGAGCCGAACCTCGTGGATCTGGATATCGCGGAGGAGGGAGGCAATCTCCGGTACCAGGTGGACTTCCACTGCTACTATGCGTCGGTGCTCGCGCCGTGGTTCGGACTTGCGGACGACGTGGTGCGCGACGTTCTGCCGATCGGCGTATGCGACCGCGCGGACTATCTGAATCTTTACCGGACCGCCGGCATCGGATCTGCAGGCGATCCGGCCGCGGGAGGACGCGCATTGAATGTCTACCCGAGCCCGGCCAGCCGGAGCGCGCTCGTGACGGCCACGCTGCCGCGCGCGGAGCGGATCGGCATCACGTTGTTCGACGACGCCGGGCACCGCCTCCGGCAGATCGCCGCCGCCGATGCGGCCGCCGGCACGGCCTCGTTCCGCGTGGACGTCTCCGGGCTTCCATCGGGCAACTATCTGGTGACGCTGGATGGCGAACGCGGGCGGCTTGTGGCCCGCCTGGTTGTGATGCACTGAGCCGGGCCACAACCTTCCTGTTGAACATACTGCGACGGCCGTGCCTCCGATGCACGGCAGCGAATGCGGCAGCGGCGCCGGGGGAGACTCCGGCGCTGGCTGTTTGAGGGGGAGGCATGCAACACATCTACACCAAATTCAACAGCAACGGGAGATACCTGTGACAACGATTCGACTCTCACTCTTCATCACGGCGATGCTGATTGCCTGCGTGGCATCCGGCACCGCCGCTCGTTCGGCCATGGCCCCGGAGCCGGTGGTAACGCCGCTTCTTCCGGTGCCGGCACGGCCGGCGGACTCCGTTCAACCGGCGCCTGCGCCGGAACCGGTTCTGCACGGCGTGCAGGCCAACGATGCGCACAACATCATCTATCTGGAAATGATCACGATGGCGATGAACGGCAGCCTGACGATCAACTACGAGCGTGTGATCAACCCCTACCTTGCATTCCGTGTAGGCTACGGCGTTGCGGGCGCGGCGTTCTCCGAGCACTCGGGTGAGAGCTTCAGCGGCGGCGTTGCATCGGCCATGCTGATGACCGGCGGGAATCACAAGCTGGAGCTGGACTGCGGCATGAGCCTCCTTGTGGGGGGCGATTTTCGCGGACCGGTCTTCGGCGAGTCGCGCGGCACGGGGGGGCACAGCTCCTTCACGGTGGAGCCGGCGCTCGGCATCGGCTATCGGTATCAGCCGTCGGACGGCGGCTTCTTCTTTCGCATCGGTGCCGGGTGGACGCTCTTCTACGGGGTTCCCGTTCAGTTGAGCGCGGGCTTCGTGTTCTGACGGCGCATACCCGGTACAGCCTGTTCGCAGCCCGAACATCGGTTGTTGCTCGTTCTGCCTGAGCAGTTGCATGATGTTCGCGGGCCACTACATCCGGCTCTTCCCAGCTCATGACCGTCCGGCCGCGCGCGTTGCTGCGTTCGGCCAGGGGATGCCCATGCCCGCTCGTCTCCATCGGGACCGGGTTGCGCCTCCGGTGCGCGCCGGATCCGCCCCGCCGTTCGATGGGGAACGGGCGGGCTACTCGCCGCGCGCCGCGCCGTAGCCGCGGCCGTCGGAGAAGCCCCGGAGCGTCCGCGTGCCGTCGGCATTGTACTCGATCTCGATCGCGTCCACGCGGCCTGACGGCTCGTGCCGGTTCACCGTTGTGTAGCCGTTGCGGGAGAGCGTGTCGATGGTTGCAGCGGAGAAGGCACCGTTCTCATACCAGAGCGTGTCGGGCCGCCATTGGTGATGGATGCGCGGTGCCGCAACCGCCTCCGAGAGCGACATGCCGTAGTCGCCGATGTTGTTGATCATCTGCAGCACGGTGGTGATGATGGTGGAGCCGCCCGGTGTGCCGAGCACCAGCCACGGCCTGCCGCCATGGGTCACGATGGTGGGCGTCATCGAACTGAGCATCCGTTTTCCCGGCGCCACGGCGTTTGCCTCGTTCCCCAGAAGCCCGTACATGTTGGGCGCGCCCGGCTTGGCGGAGAAGTCGTCCATCTCGTTGTTGAGGAAGAATCCGGCGCCGTCCACAACGAGCTTCGAGCCGAACGATGCGTTCAGCGTCATCGTGGTGCTCACGCAGTTGCCGAATCTGTCCACCACCGAGAAGTGCGTCGTCTGCTGGCTTTCGTGATTGTAGGGAGATGGATCGCCGTGGCCGATCTCGCTGCTCGCCGTTGCGTGCGGCGTGATGGTTGCGGCGCGCGCGCGGGCATACTCCTTGCTCGTGAGCCCCGTTACCGGCACGGTGTAGAAGTCCGGATCGCCGAAGTGTTCCGCGCGGTCCGCATAGGCGCGGCGCATGATCTCCGCAAGCAGATGCGCGTGCTCCGCGGAGTGGTAGCCGATGGTATCGAACCGGCAGGGCTCCATCATGTTCAGCATCTCCACCAGAAGCGCCCCGCCGCTGGAGGGGGGCGGCATGGTGATGACGGTGTCGCCGCGGTAGGTGCCGATCACCGGCGCGCGCTCGGCAGGCCTGTAGGCCAGCAGATCGTCCGCTGTGATGAGCCCGCCGGAATGCTTCATCTGCCGAACGATCATCTCCGCGGTGGCGCCGCTGTAGAAGCCCGCGGCACCGCTGTCGTTGATGCGCCGGAGCGTCTTCGCCAGATCGCTCTGAATCCAGATCGTGCCGGCGGCGCGCGTTGTCGTGCCGGCCGTGTGTTCCGGGCAGACGGCGCGGAGCGTGCTGGCGAAGTTCCGGAAGTCCTGATACTTCTCGTGCAGATCCTCCGCCAGCCGCGGGTGCACAACGATCCCCAGTTCCGCAAGCGCGATCGCCGGAGCCATCACGTCCCGTCGCGAGCGGGTGCCGTATCGCTCCAGCGCATACAGCAGGCCGGCGGGTGAGCCGGGGACGCCGGATGCAAGCGCGCCAAGCAGCGAGCGTTCCGGCACGAACGCTCCGGTGGAATCCAGGAACATCGTTCTGGTTGCGGCGGCCGGAGCCTTCTCGCGGAAGTCGATCGTGGTGGTGCGCCCGTCCGCCATGCGGATCACCATGAACCCGCCGCCGCCAAGGTTTCCTGCCTGCGGATAGGAGACGGCGAGCGCGAACCCCACCGCCACGGCGGCATCCACGGCGTTGCCTCCCTTGCGCAGCACATACAGCCCCGCCTCCGTTGCCTCCGGCGTGGCGGACGTCACCATGCCGAGCGCCGAGCGCGCGGAGAGTGAATCCGGATGTTGAAGGTGGGCGGCATGCGTGCCGCCGCAGGAGGCCGCGCAGAGCCCCGCGCAGAGCGCGGCGCAGAGTGCGGCGCATGCCCGAAGCGCCGTGAGAGCTGTCCGTTTCATGGCGCGCAATATAGCCAAGCGGTCTCCCGGACGTGGAGCGGCAGTGTGCCGCGCCGGAGTGCCGGGCCCGGATCGTCCTGATGCATGCAACAGCCCTGCTCGGTATCTTCGCCCCCGCATCCGGTTCCTTTCAGAGACAATCAATCATTCAACATGACTCGTCTATCGATTGCATCCGCACTGCCGCTCCTTCTGCTGATTGCCGCTGGTGCGGCACGGGCCCAGGACACGACACAGGTTCGCGACACGATGCGTTGGACCACAACGGGAAGCGCCGGGGCCAACTTCACGAACACGGTCTTCTCCAACTGGGCTGCCGGCGGCAAGAACTCCATCACCGTAACGGGCATCCTTACGTTCGGCGCGAAGCGGAACGCCACGAACAGCACGTGGGAGAACAATTTCGAAGCGGGGCTGGGCTACACGAAGGCCGATGGCACCGACCTGCAGAAGAGCGACGACCGCCTGAAGATCTACTCCAACTTCGGCTACAAGGCCGCGGAGAAGCTGGACTACAGTGCGCTGCTGGACGCGCAGTCGCAGATAGCCCCCGGGTTCGATTATGACGTCATCGACTCCACTACCGGCAGGCCTCTGCTGGTATCGAAGTTCCTCTCGCCGGCAAAGGTGAAGCTGGGTCTGGGTCTGGATTACAAGCCGGTCCCCACACTCAGCATCTTCGTCTCGCCGATATCGAATCTGCTCACCATTGTCCTGGATGACCGGCTGTCGCGCGCCGGAGCGTTCGGTGTCGATTCCGGGAAGAAGTTCCGGAGCGACCTCGGCTCCCAGCTGGATGTGGTATGGGATGTGCCGGCGCTCATGGAGAACGTTGCGTTCCGATCGCACCTGAACATCTTCGCTCCCTACCGTGCGTTCACCACCATGGAGGTGACGTGGGAGAATCTCCTGACGATCAAGGCGAACGAGTATATCAATGCGAGTGTGGCGCTGGATGTGCTCTACGATGAGAAGGTGAAGATCACGCGGCCGGACGGCACCGTGGGGCCGGCCACGCAGCTGCGCAACGTGATCGCGCTCGGGCTGGCGTACAAGCTGAAGTAGTTCACAGCGGCGCGGCCCGGGCCGAATCCTGTCGCCGTTCGGACGAATCAATGGGAGTGAGGGTGATGCATCGTTCCCGGGGCCCGGCGTCGCCGGTCCCGGCCAACCGGGAGTACCGTTGCGGTTCGGTGCCACAGGGGGATTATTCGCCCATCGGATTCGCAACGATCCGGCCCGGTGAGCTGCCGTATCGATATCCAACGGAACGGATGTGTCCGGTTCTTCCTACCACTCATCAACCGCCAGCACCTTGCGGACGCGCTGCTGCAGGTTGAGCCCTTCGCTGTCGCCCCAGGCCGTCTCGTAGTTGGCTGCGAAGCCGAGGGCGCCGAACTGGTGCGCGGAGGCCGCGATGGTTTCCTCATCCATATCATCGAGATCGTCCACGCTCTGCGAGAAGCGTGGATGGTCGTCGTACTTGGAAGGGCTCACCACGCTGAAGATCTGCGGAACATCCAGCGGGATGTCCTCACCCTCCGATACCAGATCGCGGCTGCGCACGAGCAGTTCCCCGTTGCGGAAGGCCGCGCGGCGCGGGAGAACGAACCCGCCCTCATCCTCCACCACGAACGGAACGTCCGGTACGATCACGGAGCACTTCAGCAGGAACTCGCAGAGGAGATAGGCATTGAACTCATTGTCCGCAACGTGCGTGATGCCGCTTGCGATGGAGTTGTCGCGAACGCCTCCCCAGCGAACCGTGAACAGGCCCTCCGCCTCCATGGCCCGCACGGCTCCGATCTCATCCTGCAGCTCGATCTTCTTTGCCAGCAGACGCCTGCGGAAGTGGTACTTGGCCGTGTGGTACGGCATGTCCGGAAGGCGATCGTAGTTCGGGAACAGGATGTAGCGCTTCAGGCCGATCCTGTCGCACGACCAGATGAACTCACTGTTGTACCAGTGCTGCAGCCGTGCAACATGCTTCCATGCATCGTTCTCCAACTGATGCGCCGGCCTGTCATCTATATAGTAACGGAGTGCTCTCGGCATCGCAATCGATAACCAAACGTTCGGGAACGGTAGTGGGTTTACCCGGCCGGCCCTCCGGCAGCGGCCGCACAACAACGCTGTGCAAGTTCCGCGCCCGATCGGCCCAACCGCACGTCACGCGTCTTTTGCAACGAACGACCGGATGTACTTGCCGATCATGTCGAACTCCACGTTCACCGCATCGCCGGCGGCCAGGGCATTGAACGTGGTGACGGCGTGAGTGTGGGGGATGATCGAAACCTTGCAGCGATTCCGGTGAACCTCCGCAGCCGTCAGCGAGACGCCGTTGATGGCGATGGAGCCCACCGGAATAACGAGCGATGCGAACTCTTCCGGGTATTCGATCCAGAAGATCCAGGAGCTTTCAAGCCGATCGGTTCCGGCCACGAGCCCGGTGCAATCCACATGCCCCTGAACGAAGTGGCCGCCAAGTCTGTCGCCGATGCGGAGTGCGCGCTCCAGGTTCACGCGCCTGCCCGCGGTGAACGCACCAAGCGTGGTCTTCTTCAATGTCTCCTCCACCGCCACAACCGTGAACCAGTCGTCCCCCCGGTCCACCACGGTCTGGCAGCATCCATCCAGCGCAACCGAATCGTCAACCGCCAGCCCATCGGTCACGACGCCGGTGCGTACGGTGATGCGCCGCGCGCCTCCGTGCGCCGTCACGTCCGCTACGGTTCCAACTTCTTCTATGAGCCCTGTGAACATGTTCCGTGCATGTATTCGCCGGCCGCGCGATGCAGCCTACGAATCGGTTGCTGCAGCCGAGAGTGCCAGTTGTTCCTCGATCGCCTCGCGCAGCGCGGGCTTCAGGAACACTCCCTCCAGCCCGTGATCGTGGTAGAGCGATCGCGCCATCACGTTGATGCGCTTGCCGAAATGGTGGCGGCGGTTGATAAGGAGGATGCGTTTGTCGTTAACGGTACAGACCCCGCCCTCGAAGTCTCCGATCTCCAGTCGAACCGTCAGGCCCAGTTGTTCAGCGAGGAGCTTCAGCTCGTCGTAGACCTGTTGTTGCGTCATGGTGCGAAGATACGACACGCCATGTTTCGGTCCGCACATTGCCGCGGCTGCCGGATGTGAATTAGCGTTGCGGGGATGGTCCTTTGCCGGTAGTCAGTTGCCGGCTGGGCGTGGCCACCGGCTACTGACAACTGACACCATGGGCTTTCTACAGCACCACCCCGATGCACATGCCGTCGCCGATCGGCACCAGCGAGGCCTGGATGCCCGGGTGCGATGCCATCGCCTTGTTGAAGGCCTGCATGCCGCGCACGTCCGGATCCTCCGTATCGGCATCGGCGATCTTTCCCCAGGCAAGCGCGTTGTCGCCGGCAATCAGGCCGCCGCGGCGCATGAGCGGATAGATCAGCTCGAGATAGCGTACGTAGCCGGGCTTGTCCGCGTCGATGAAGGCGAAGTCGAACGGGCCGCTGTCGGCGAGCTCGCGCTCCAGGACGTCGACGCCGGAGCCAACCACCACGCGTACGATGGAGTCCATTCCGGCGCGGCGTATCTGCTCGCGTGCAAAGTCCGCCCGCAGCGGGTCCCGCTCGATCGTTATCAGCTCGCCGTCTGCCGGGAGCGCGCGCGCCATCACGATGGCGCTGTATCCGCCCAGCGTTCCCACTTCCACGATGCGCCGCGCGTCGATGCCGAGCAGCAGCGTCTGCATGAAGGCCGCCTGTTCGGGGCTGATCTGGATCGGCGGGAGCCCGGCAATCGCCGCCTGCTCGCGCAGGCCGGCCAGCAACTCATCCTCCGCCGGAAACATGCGGATCATGTAATCAACGATCTCTTCGGTGACGGGCGTTCCTTTCATTCGGTTGTACTCCGTTGGTTGATTCGGACGTCGGTTGAATCGGGCGCCGGCGAACCGGACGGTTGCCGGGCATGGAGGTGGAGGCGCTGCGGCGCCGGTGGGGCCCAGACTGCGGTGAGCGAAGCTACGTAATGCTCCGAACAGAACGATGGCACGAATGGTGACAATGCTGGTACATGGGTGAAACCCGGTCCGCCGTTTCGCGTTTCATGGCGGGTTGCGGACCGGTTACGCCGGCTGCCGTGTTTCGTCATGGTGACGTCGCACTCCTCGCGCCC
Organism: Kapaibacterium sp. (SeqCode); assembly: GCA_035549015.1. Classification (GTDB taxonomy): domain Bacteria; phylum Bacteroidota; class Ignavibacteria; order OLB7; family OLB7; genus JAFDZV01. The sequence continues at coordinate 13,662 of DASZRW010000144.1, read as the reverse complement.
GGTGCCGGCCGTCGCGGCGTTCCGACGCCGCTTTCCGTTATCTTGGCGCCGGTAACGTTTGCACGGAGTGGCGGTGTACGGTATACATTTCGTTCAATAAACAGAGGGCAAGGCAACAGCAGTGTCTGAAATCGATCCCGGGAATGGCGGTGCGCCGCGTTCGCGCCGCGTTGGCAGCTACGAGATTCTGGACGAGATCGGCGCCGGCGGGATGAGCCGCGTCTTTCGCGGGCGTCATACGCTCACCGGAGAGATTGTCGCGATCAAGGTGATGCCTATCGACAACATGGCACCGGACTACGAGGCACGACTGCGCCGCGAGCCGGAGATCCAGCAGGGGATCGGCCATGAGAACATCGTGCGCCTGGTGGAGAGCTTTCGCGACGGCGATCAGTTCTTCCTGGTGATGGAGTTCGTCGACGGCCGGTCGCTGGCGAAGATGATCCATCGCGAAACCGGCCCGCTGCCGTTCATCCGCGCCCGCCACTATGTACGCCAGATCCTGCGCGGGCTCGATCATCTTCACCGCCTTGGCATCGTTCATCGGGACATCAAGCCCTCCAACATCCTTATCGGCGCGAACGATACGGTGAAGCTGGCGGACTTCGGCATCGCGAAGTATGCCTGGCAGGAGGCACAGACTTCAACCCAGCGCGGGCTTGGAACGCCGGAATACATGTCGCCGGAGCAGGCCCGTGGCAGGCATGTGGACCACCGTTCCGATATCTACTCGCTCGGCATCACCCTCTTCGAGGCGCTCACCGGCCGCCGTCCCTATGCGCGCGACGAGCAGACGCCTGCCGCGTACGGCGAGGTGATGCAGGAGATCCTGAACAGGCCGCTTCCCGATCCCCGCGCCTACAACCCGGCCATCACGCCGGACGTCGTGCGCCTTCTGAACAAGGCGACCGCAAAGGATCCCGCCGATCGTTTCCAGAGCTGCTCCGAGTTCCTCGGGGCATTGGAGATTGCGGCGGACGATCTGGGCATTGCCGCACCGGTCCCCCCCTCGTTCCCCTCCACGATTCAGACCGCCATTCCGGAGCCGTCGGCGCCGACGGTAGTGGGTGTCGGCGCGGCGCGGGCTGCCGGGCAGAGTGGGCAGCGGCTGGAGATGTCGCCGCCAACGATGGCGCAGGCCCCGCCGGGCCAGGAGCCCGCGCGGCAGGAGCCTGCACGGCCGGAGCCGGTACGGCCGGCGGCGCCGGTGCGCGAGCCCGCTCCGCGCAGAATCGTCTGGCCGTGGGTGCTGCTCCTGCTGGTTGCGCTATCGGTTGGCGGTTACTACGGATGGCGCTGGTACCGGTCCACGCAGATGCCGCACGTTGCGCTTACCGATGCGGATGCAATGCGCATCTCCAGGAACGTTGCCTCCGATGTGAAGAAGTACACGATCGACGGGAATGCCCCGGCGCTTGCCTCGCTCTACGACAGCACCGGTGTGGACTTCTTCAAGGATCACAATGTGTCGCGCAAGGCTGTGCAGGACGATCTCAGCAAGTTCGTGAGCCGCATCGTGCGCTCCGACCAGTACGACATCGAGATCCGCCGCGCGCGCGCGGTGAACGATTCCACGGTGGAGACGGAGTGGGTGATCACCTATCAGCGGATGCGGAACGACAGCACGCTGCTTCGCGGATCGACATCCAATATTCTGAAGCTGGTTCGCGCATCGGACGGGCAGTGGCTGATCGGCGGGCAGCGCGAGGTGTGGACCAAGCGCGACAACGTTACTCCCTCCAGGCCGGTTGCCGATTCCGCCTCAGCAGACTCGCTCCATGTGTACGATCTCCAGAGGACGAAGCCGGCCGACAGGGAGACGCAGATCTCCACGTTCCGCATGTTCCTTTCGATGACCACCTCCGGTGATGCGAGCCAGGCGTGGGATACATACGTCGGCGGGAAGCTGCACGAGTCGCCGGACCGCACACGATTCGCCACGGAGTTTGCGTCGCAGGGATGGGAACTCCAGGATGTGACGGTGGAGGGGGACGCCGTGGTTGCGCATCTGACGCGCAGCGAACTGAACGGCCCGAACAAGACCGCCACGATCACCGGTTCCGTTGCCGATGTCGGCGGGCAGCCGAAGGTGATGGGGCTGCGGACGTCCGTTCGGTAGTGCGACGCGCCGCCGTGCTCTGGACGAAGCCGGCGTGTGCCGTGCTGCAGCGATTCCCGTTCGAGTCGCGGTGACAGGGCCCCCAATGCAGCGGATGCCTGCGGCAACGGGAAACGGCGGCTCGAAGTATCTGGCTCTCTCTTCAGTAGGATAGCGAGAAGCATGACAACGAACGATCAAGCGGCGGGCGGCAGCGACGGACGCGGATACGAGGTGGCTACCGGCACGCATATCGGACTGGTGCGCAGCCAGAACGAGGACTATCTCGGCGTTCAACGGACGCGCAACGGGTTGCTTCTTGTTGTATGCGACGGCATGGGAGGGCATCGGGGCGGAGCGCGTGCCAGCCGCATTGCGGTGGAGACGGCGATTGCAGATGTGGAGGAGGGGAGCGGCAGCGCGGGCGAGCTGCTCCGCCATGCGGTGATGCGTGCGAACGATGCGATTGTGAAGGAGGCGGTTCAAGACGGATCGCTGAAGGGGATGGGGACCACGCTGGTTGCAGCGCTGCTGAGCGGTGAGGATGCGACGATTGCAAACGTGGGGGACAGCCGCGCGTATCTGCTTCCGCGGAGCGGCGCAATGGAACGGCTCACGGCGGACCACTCGCTGGTGGGAGAGATGGTGCAGCGCGGCGAGCTCTCGGAGGACGAGGCCGCGCGCCATCCGCGCCGCAACGTGATCACGCGCGCGCTCGGGACGCCCGGCGGCATCGAGCCGGACATCTTCCGGCGCAGGCTCGCCGCCGGCGATACGCTTCTTCTCTGCTCCGACGGTCTGCACGGGCTCGTGAACGATGCCGTGATAACCGAGCTGCTTCGCCGGCGTCCCGTTGCCGGCGCATGCGATGCATTGGTGGAGCGTGCGCTGGCCGAGGGAGGAACGGACAATGTGACGGCGGTAGTCGCGCTTGCTTCATCGGCGGATGAGCCGCGCGATGCCACGACCGATCCCGGCAAGGAGGTGTCCGCGCCTGCGCGCAGGCGCCCGCGCGGGCTTGGGCTTATCATCGGCGTTGCGTTCGGCACGATCGCCGTGGTCGCCGGGCTGATCATCTTCTGGCGCTGGGTGATGATCTCCATGGAGGGGCGCGATACCGTGAAGCGCGACTCCATAGCGCGGGCGCTGCAGCAGGGTGTGCCTCCCGATTCCTCGATGCGGATCTTCGTGGACGACAGCACGCTCCGCCGCGATTCCGCGCAGCCTCGCAACGGCGGGGCGCCGCAATCGGGTCAGCAGCCGCACGGCCCGCAGGCGCCGCACGGCGCGCAGCCCGATTCCGTTCGTCCCGGTGACCAACTGCGATGGTGAACGACTGCAGCGGTGAATGACCGTGATGGTGAACGACTGCAGCGATGAATGACCGTGATGGTGAATGGCTGCGATGATGAACAGCCGGGACGATGAACGGCTGCGGCGGTGACTGCCGGAGCGCCGGGCCTCGGGCCGGACGGCCGCCTGCACGCAGAGGGGCGCCGGCTTCTGCACCGGCGATGGGGTTGCGCTCCGTCGTTCCGCGCGGATGCTCTACTTTGAACTGTGGGGATCAAACGGATCCACGACCAACGGACTCAAGCACTGACCACGAATGCCATGGGACGGCTTCTCGATCTTCTCTTTCCGGCAGGCGATCCGCAGCGCAAGCGGAGAACGAGCGAACTGATCGAGCTTGGGCTCAAGGCGCTTCGCGATGCGCGCGATGCGCGTGCGGTTACCACGGGGGGCGCCGTTCTGGTTCCCTCCCGGCTGGAGCTGCGGCTTGCCCAGATCCGGTTCGACGAACTGACCGAGATCGGCGCCACGCGCGATGTTGAATACTATTTCAACGACGAGTTGATGAAGGATCTGAAGGCGCGCCGCATGCGGACGTTCGGCGACCAGCCGGTTTACATCACCGTGGGCATCGATCGCGGACTGCAGGCAAACGAATTGCAGGCGGTGGTGCTCTCGCCGGCCCAGGCGGAACCGGAGCGCATGCCGGCCGGCGCGAGCGAGGTGTTCGATCGCACAACGGTGATGGGGCACGACGGCGCTCCGGTTGTTCCGGCGGCACCGCGGCCGGTGCTTCGCTGCCGTCTCGTTGTGCGTTCCGCCGGCGGTGTGCGCGAGGTGCCGTTGGAGGGAACGCACTGGATACTCGGGCGGCGCGGCACATCCGGGCGTCCGGCTCCGCAGGGATACATGAAGGTGGATCTGGATCTGCCGCCGACGGTTTCGCGCGAGCAGGCACGCGTGGATCTGGTGGGAGGGGACCGGCTGCGCATCGAGCGGATCGGCAAGGCGCCGATGCATCTCGGTGCGGAGACGATCGGTGAGGGGGAGAACCGGCTTGCACTGCTCGGCGCGGCGTTCACGATCGAGGATTGTGAACTGATGATCGTTGCCGATGCGGCGCAGCGCGGGTAACGATGAGGTGTGAACGGCGGCACGTGAAGCGGGTCTCATCACGCATACTCTCATAGTTCAAACAACGCCTTGTCATCACTTACCACGCTCTTCGGCTCGGCGCAGCTTGCTCTGCAGGATGCCGTCCGTTCCGGCCTCGATGCAGCGGGCTCCACGCCGCGTATTCCCAACTTCATCGTTGTCACGTTGAACCGCGTGCAGTTCCAGGCGGAGTACGGCTGGGATGTGCGCGAGAATATCGGCCGCATCCGGCGCGATCTGGAGCGTGCGTTGATGGAGTTCATGGCCGCGCATGGCTGGGGAATCGGCGGGAGCGGCACCGTCTCGCTGAACGTGGTGCTGGGGGATATGGCGGTGCCGTGCACTGTGGAGGCGCGTATCGCGCGGAGTTTTTTCGGGGTGGTGATCAACGACGATCGCGGGCATCGCGAGATCGCCGTTGGAAGCAATCCCACCGTCGTAGGGCGTGCTCACGATGGACATCCGAAGGGATTCGTCCCGGTCTACGACGGGCGCAGGCTGATGTCGCGCGAGCATCTGCATCTCACGTTCACCGATCTCCATCTCAGTGTTCGAAACACCGGGCGCAATCTCACCACGCTCAACGGCCTGCCGCTGAGAACCGAGGAGGTCGAGCTGCGCAACGGCGACCGCATCACCTGCGGCGCGGTGTCCTTCACGGTGACCGGACTTCCTTCCTTGAACTGATCGCAACGCGATGCATATCACACTCACACAGATCGTTCTGATCCTCTGGGGGCTGCTGCTGCTGGCCGCGCTGCTGCAGTACGGCGGCCTGCTGGAGAGCCTGCGTGCACTGAAGGGGATTGGTGTGAAGCTCGTGGCCGGGCTGGTGACGGTTGTGGCCGTGGCTGCGGTGATCTACCGTTCCAACGGCTACATGACGCCGGAGCGTGAGGGATGGATCGTTCGCGGCCGGACCCCCGCGGACAGCGTTTCGCCCGGCTTCAACACGAAGGCGCGTTTCCGCAGCCTCGCACAGCCGCTGGGCCGCGTCACCGATCGGAACGGGACCCTGCTGGCCGGCTATCACTTCGATGAACATCTGAAGCGCACGTATCCGGCCGGAAGCGTCACCGCCCACATGGTTGGCTACTGGACCGGGCCGCTCCGCGACGGCATGGGGATCGAGAAGGCGCTGACGATGCTGAACGATTCGCTTCATGACGATCTGCCGCACGATGTGAAGCTTGCGCTGGATCTGCGTCTGCAGCGCGATGCGATGCGCGCGCTCGGCGGCAGGTTCGGGGCCATCGTGGTGATGGATGCCTCCAACGGTGAAGTGCTGGCCGCTGCAAACTATCCCACGTTCGATCCGGACAGCGTCTGGTACGATGAAGCCTGGACGCGCTACGTGCGGGATACTCTCAACCGGCCGCTCACCTCGCGCGCAATCAAGGACAACTTCTCTCCCGGCTCCTCGATCAAGCCGTTCATCGCCGCCGCGGCGCTGCAGCTTGGAACGCCGCTGCCGGAGCAGAGCGGCTTCGTCTGCACCGGAACCTACACGCCGGTTCGCGGAACCTCGGAGATCACCGAACATGGCTCCGCGCACGGGCGTGTGGACATGGCGCGCGCGATGCGCTACTCCTGCAATGTCTACTTCTCCTATCTCGCCTACGGGCTCGTGGGCTTCCGGCCGGCGAAGGCCTATCTGGATTCGATCGGCTTCGACGAACGGCTTCGCTGGAACAGCGCCGCGTTCCTGAACGAGTATCGCACGCTGCTGCCGGCGAGGAGTTGGGTGAAGGGGAGGGACGAGATCGCGAAGTCGCGGCTCGGGATCGGTCAGGCGTCGGTGAAGTCCAACCCGATTCACGTTGCCGTGCTCATGGCCGGCATCGCCAACGGCGGCATCTTCCACAGCCCCATGCTGGAGCGCGGGCGCGTTCCGGATACGCTGCACTGGCACATGTCGCCGGCGATTGCGCGGAAGCTGGATGCGCTGCTGCGCGAGCCGCTGCTCCCCGGAGGAACGGCGGCGAAGGCGTTCGCCGGCATCGGCTCCCGCGGCATCGAGGTCTTCGGCAAAACCGGCACTGCGGACCGCGAGCCGGACGGACGCGAGCCCTCCTGGTTCATCTCGTACGGCCGCAAGAACGGCCGCACGTTTGCCGTGGTGGTGGCCATCCAGAACCGGAACGGCATGTTCGCCGGCGATCTGAACGCCCCCATGGCGCGCCGCATGTACGAGGCGCTGGATGGCTACGGCTATTACAGCGAACGTCCCGGCGCGCACCGTTGAGCAAACGTTCCGGCGCACACCGTTGATCGACAATCCCTGACTCCGACTACAACAACCGGATCGCTCGTGTCACGTGCCGTATCATATCCCGTTCTCGCGCTGCTGGTGATAGCACTGGCCGCGGTTGCCAACGTGGCGGTTTATCAGGCCGGCATGGAGTGGTTCGTTGGCCAGCCGTCGCTCTGGATCGTGATCCGCAACGTCCTTGCCGTGGCGGTGATCGTCCTGGCGGGGGGGGCGCTGATCCCCCGCGACGGAAGGACACGCAGCGCGGAGCTGGTGCTGCTGCTCGCCGCCGCGCTGTTCGGCATCGGTTCCGCCGTGCAGTTCCGTCTCGGCTCCGACGCGCCGCGCCAGCTCAGCAACAACGAGATCACGGCGGTTCGCGATTCAATGATGTCCGCAATGCACGGCCGTGCATCCGAAGCGCAGATCCGCGAGGAGGCCGCGAGCGTTGTCCGCCAGCGCAACGGGGCGCTGCGGCGTGACTTCGAGCAGTCTCGCATCGATACGCGCCTGGCGCGCTCGCTGGAGGCGGCGTATGGCCCAACGCCCGATACCCGCCGCATACTGGAGTCGCGGCCCCGCTCATCCGGCGACAGCATCCTCTTCCGGGTGCTTCCCGTGCTGGTGTTGCTGGGGGCCCTGCTGCTGTTCGGACGCACCAGCGCCGCAACGCTTCTCTCATCGCAATGGCGCCTGGCCGGTTTCTACGGCAGCATCGCCGTCTGCCTGCTCACCCTCGTCTACCTGATGATGAGCGGAGGCGTGCGGGGTGCGAACTTCGCGCCGCAGGAGCTGCTGAAGCTCACGCTGCCGATCGCCTGGGCCGGCCTGCTGATTCACTACCGCGCCGCATTCGTTGCCAACACGCGCGAACGTTTTGCGCGCTCGCCTCTGGTGCTCTGGCTCTACACGTTGCTCCTCCTCTCCTCGCCGCTTCTCTCCTTCATCGTTGTGCGCGACTTCGGCCAGTTCCTGGTGATAAGCATCGCACAGACCCTGCTCCTGGGATACTACACACGGAGTGCACTCTACGTTGTGCTCTTCGTTGCAGCAACGCTCGCCACCTCCATGCTTCTGCTGGGCGACACGCTGTTCACCGGCACCACGTTGCTGATAACGCTTGCGATCGTGGTGGGTGCCGTGGTTGTGCTGGGGGCGTTGGAGCGCTTTCAGCGGCGCGAGACGCTCTGGGCTTCCGCCTCCGGCGTGCTGGTGCTCTACGTGACGGCGGCGTTCCTGCTTGTCCGCATTCCGTTCGTCATGCGCCTGCTGGCCACGCCGCGCCAACGCTTCCTGCTCTGGGCCGATCTGTATTCGCGGCACGGCAATCCAACGTGGTGGGATTCGTCGCGGCAGATCGTGGAGGCGCTCTACGCACTGGATGCGGGCGGGGCCGCGGGGCGGGGGCTTGGATACGGGACGCCGTTCCTCATCCCGAAGGCCTCCTCTGACTTCGTCTTCGCCGCCATAGTGGAGGAGATGGGATCCGCCGGCGGCATTCTCGTGATCCTCTCCTTCATCGCCCTGGTGGTGATCGGGCTGCGCATCGCCTCCAAGATGGGGCGCGACACGTTCGGCGGCATCCTGGTTGCCGGTTACACGCTCCTTGTTGCCTCGCAGGCCTTCGTGCACATCGCCGGCACCATGAACATCCTTCCCATGACCGGCATCACCCTTCCGCTCGTCTCCAGCGGCATGAGCTCCCTTCTCGTCTCCTGGGCAATCATCGGCGCCGTCATCGCCCTCTCCGCACGCCCCGCGAACGCCGGCCAGCGGCTGACGATCCGACACGGAGATAGGGGATGAGTTATGGGGGTGATGGGTATGAGTGATGTGATGAAGAGGGTATGCGTGTGTCCTCCATAACGCCGCACCGATCACCGATCACGCTGCACCGGTCACCGAGTACGCCGCGTCGATCACGCCGCACCGATCACCGATCACGCCGCGTCGATCACCGATCACGCCGCGTCGATCACCGATCACACCGCGTCGATCACCGAGTACGCCGCGCCCACCGCCCAAAACCCACCCATCACTCAACACCATCACGCATCACCCATAACCCCAAATGTTCAGTGAACGTACAGTGGCGATCGTTGATTGCGGGCGTTGTCGTGGCGTGCTGATCGCCGATGCGCTCTCGCAGATCCGATCACCCTGCAATCGCGGCCGGCCGGCGTACGTGCGGCCGGTGCCTGATCAGACACATCACCACAATCCGGACAGGAACACATGAGTTGCTCCGCAGAGGGAGACGGCGGGCCGCCTTCGGCGCCGGCATCGGCCCGCATGCATTGTTGTTCGGTTCCGGCTGGCGACCGCAGCACGCGCTGCGGTCGGGGACGTCGGCCTGAGCATCGGGCATTGCTTCATGCTCGCAGCGATCACATTCGATCAATTCAATTACGGGAGAGAATCATGAGAATCCATCATCGCATCCTTGCGGCGATTGCCTTCCTGGCAATCGCCTCGTGCCTCGCCTATGCCAACGCGTGGGCGGCAATCGTTCTGCCGGACTTTCATACGCTCGCCACCTACAATCTGGCCCGCCCGCTTACCTGTGATTTCTTCGACCGGCCCGTCGAGTTCGGACACACGGCCCAGCGTTGCTGGCTTCATCAGGGAGGCGGATATCGCATACTCGTGAACGTGCAGAACTATGATGAGACTACGCTCTGCGTGCGTGGCTACAACTACTTCGGCGTTCCCGGGGACGACAACGATCTGCCGACGTTGTACAGTGTTCTCGACGCCAACCACAACGACATCCTGGACTGCGTTGAATAGCGCGCAGCCTCGCATTACGACATTCGAATGTGGAGAGAAGAGAACGCATACCCCGGCACGTGTCCGGGGTATGCACGTAATCGGCCAGGAGCACCGTTGATGCGAGCCCCGGGTTCCGTTGCCGGGTAGGCATGGAGCCGCCGGCGTTAAGGCCGTGGGGAGGTTGTCATCGGGATCGATCTGTCGGGCCTGGCGGCCGCTCGGTTGAATAGGCGTTGCGAGGATGATCGGCGGTGGATCGCCCTGCCGCACCGAACCGCTGACGGGTTGCGAGAGATCCATCGCTCTGCATGATGAACATGTTGGATGCCTTCGCGCCGGTTCCCGGCCATCGGGGTGCGCCGGGTCTGTTGCGGCCGTGCCGTGCGGCCTCAGCGCGCAACAGGACCGATCAGCCGCTGAAGCCGTTGCGCCAGGACGGAGCAGGCATATGCGGATGGAAACGCGACCACCACATCGATCGCGTAATGGCAGTGCTGCAGCAACACAAGTGCCGCAACCGTCACGGTGGCAACCAGGAGGAGGATGCGCTGGACGCGGGACTGTGCGGTAAGCGCGAGGAGGAACAGGGTGGCGGTGTGTCCGGAGAAGAAGAGATCGCGTGCCATCGGGATGCCGGTGCCGGTGCTCGCAAGCGGATCCACGAGCATGATCATGCCCCGCGGCGGATCGAGCGGCACCAGATACATCATCAGCATTCGCAGCAGAACAAGCAGTATGTAGGCGTGAACCGTGGTGATCAGCGTGCGGCTGTCGCGGAGCCGCGTGATGAGCGCGAGAAGGAGCGCGCTGTAGATCAGCACGAAGATCGGAATGCTGGCGTCGATTGCGGGAAGGCGGGCCAGCAGAGGATCGTTCAATACGGAGCCGGCCCGCGTCTCGTTGAAGGCGAGGAAGCGGGAGTAGGCCACCAGCACCACCACCAGCGCTGTAACTGAAATGGCGGCGTTCCGGATTTCGGCTCCTCTCCAGGAGGAGGTTGTGTTATGCTGCATTGAGATTGATCTGTGCGTCGACGGCAAATCTATGCCGATTGATGCTTTCCCGGCACTACCCCTGGGCGGTGCTTGCCTCTTCCCGCACTATCGGTATGTTGCTCCCGCCCGGTCCCTGTCCGCTCTCCGAACCCCGTGCCGATCACGGCAGTGTGGGATTCTCTCGTGGTTCCCTCCCCGCGCTCACTTCATCGAACGTCCCGACACGATATGAAGCACACGTTCAGAAAACATGAACCCGTGGAAGATGGGGTCAGACGCATCACACGGGAATTGGCCGACGGCGTGGTTGCCCGGCTGCGGACGGAGGTTGACGATATCGACGACGCCACTCATGCCGCACGCGTCGGCTTCAAGCGGCTGCGGGCCCTGCTGCGCATGGTGCGCGGTGGTCTGGACCGCGACGTGCGCGTGCAGGAGAATATCCGGTTTCGTGATTCGGCGCGGCGCCTTTCCGCTGCGCGCGACACGGTGGTGATGGTCGAGACGTTTCAGAATCTGATTGCCGGCATGGATGACCCCGCGCTCGCGGCGGCATGCGAACCGTTGATCGACCTGTTGACGGAGACCCGGAACAGTCGCGAGCGGGAGAAGAGGGAGACGATGATGGAGGTGGCCGCCGCAACGGAGGCTGCGCGCGAACGTGCTGCGCTCTGGCCCATCAGTGGCCACGGGTTCTCGATAGTGAGTTCGGGACTCAGAAGGTCCTACCGGATCGGCCGCAACGGCATGAGACACGCCGTTGCCGAACCCAGCGCCGCGAGCCTTCACGAGTGGCGCAAGCAGGTGAAGTATCTCTGGTATCAGTTGAGCATGCTGCGCCCCATGCGTCCGCACCGTCTGAAGCGCCAGTGCACACTGCTCCGCGTGATATCGGAACATCTCAGCGACCATCACGATCTCGCCATGCTTCGCGAGCGGCTGGCCGGACAGCCGGTTCGCCTTCGTCGTCCTGCGAGCATGAGCCGCGTGCTTGCGCTGATCGATGCGCGCTGCCATTCGCTGGAGGCCAAGGCGCATCGCCTGGGAAGGGAATTCTACGTTCACAAGGCGAGCGAGTTCGTCCGGCATCTTCACGATGACTGGCATGCCTGGAGAACATAGAGGGCGCCGGCGGGACGCTTTTCACACGGCTGCGATCTGTGTACCGCGCTCCGTGTCTCCGGCACCTGCCGTCACCGGTTTCGGCGCTCGGCCGTGAACGATAGGCGCGGCCGGTGAAGCATTGTGCAGCACACGCGGATCAATCTCGACGCTTGCACATTCGGATCGGGTTGAGCTAGATTGCGCGCCGGTTCCGTATGGCGGGCTCGAACGGCAGACCCCGGCCGCTCTCCATCGAAATGCGCGATGGCCTCCCGCCTGATGCTACTCACACGCGACAATTTTCAGGTCCCGGATCGGATACAGTTCGAGCTGTCCGTCCCGTTTCAAACATGAACACCAGGTCCAACCCGCCAGGTGCCGGCACTGCACGTTGTGGCGTTTGCAGCGGCCTGCCAGCCGGCCTTCGGCATTTCCGTTCCTCTCGATGCACACACCCCGGCGTCTGATTCAGCTCATTGTTCGTTCGCGGCCGATGCCGTTCCTTCCGGCATTCCTGGAGAATTGTATGTCATCGATTCAATCCCGTACTGTTGCTGCCGGCATCCTCCAGATCACGATCATCAATCTGGGAGATCATGATGCGAAGTGAAGTTGCTCCGGATCCGATGCGGATCCTCCTGATTTCTGCCGTATGCGTTGCGCTGGTTGTGATGTTGCTGGAGTTCGTGGCGGGCTGAGACCGCGGCGCATGTATGGCGGGTATGAAGCGGACGGTGCACGGCGTGGCGGCTTCCACCTGCGGCTCCCGGCTCAACCATCACTCGGGCGGGATGGGCAGGGCCTGCTCCACTCCACCTGCGTTTGCATGCAGTGATGTTCAGGCACCGGTTCAGGCGCACTCTGCGCCATGCGTTGTCACGGACGCGGCGATGCGGTATGGAGCCGGCCGGGCATTCCAACGTTCACGCTCCGGGCCCATGCTCCGCGGGTTCATGCTGCGTATGGCCACGGAGATCTTCGGACTGCAACGGGATTGCCGCTCTGCCGGCTGCGCGTGCAACCGGCAGAACGTTTCGCAATCGTTCAGATGCCGATCGGCGCGATATAGGGGTCGCCGGTTGCGCTGCGTCCCCAGATCAACACCGGCCTGCCGTTCAGGAGTTCCACCTTCAACCACCAGTCGTTACCATCCACGCTTACGCCGTGATCGATCAGATCGTACGGAGCCGGCGGCGATCCGACGATCCTTCCCAGCGGCAGATAGCGATAGTATTGATCGTTGCAGTCAACACCCCACACCTCGAGAACGCAGCCCGTGCTTCCATCGATCACGTTAACCTCGAACGCATTGGTGCAGCCGTTGGGGCAGTCGATGCGATGAATGAAGACCAGTTGATTCCCGGCGAACGCGCGGGCGGTAAGGAATGCGAAGGCGATCGTGCATAGAAACACCATTGTGATTCGCGGCATTGTAGCTCTCCCTGTTGGTGGTGTGTTCTAGGCAATCGAAATATGTTGGGCGGTCCAATAGGCTCCGCTTGCGTCGCGGCCCCATATCTCGGAGGGATGCCCGTCCGCGGTTACATTGAACGTCACCCATGCATCGTGCGGCAGCGCCTCCATGTACGCAGCCGGCTTTGCGGGGGGCGTTGGAAGCTCGGCGATATCACAATGGCCGGCCCACGTGCGCCCGTTGCAGTCCGTGCCGTACACATCCACAACGCGGCCGGTATTGTCGTCGTACACAACCACTACGATCCACTGGTCCGACGTTCCCGGGCAGCCGCCCGTCTCGTAAATCACTCCGGCCATTGCCGTCGTGCTCCAGGTTGCCGCCAGCATCACGAGCGCCATCCGTGCCGCAGCCGCAATAGTTCCCCCATCTCACAGTGAGCCCTGAAATCATTGCGATTTCAGGGCTTTCTCATTCCATGGGTAAGGATTGGGGGAAGGTTTACTTCAGTATTGGTACATCACCGTCACGCACTGCCAGTCGAACGATCACGCTGTCCAATAGATTCCCCATCGCATTA
>DASZRW010000143.1:0-4151 GCA_035549015.1 Kapaibacterium sp. (SeqCode) | reverse complement strand
CGATCGAAGGGCCGCCTGCGTCTGAACCGGGCCGATGGACCCGCATGCCGCCGTGGTCTCTTCCTGCTTCAGATGCCGACCGCCCGGAACCGGGGAGAGGCAGCGGCTCCAGCGTGATGGCCGCATCCCCGCACCGCTTATCCGGCGAGGCGAAAGGACGTTCTGTTTGGAATTCTTAGTAGGTTTGTGCGCCTGCCGATCGCATTCGTACGCGACGTGCGGATCAGTCAGTACACTTGAAAAACAATGCACGCTCAGATATCGGTTCGTCGCGCATCAGCGCTGGTTGCCCTTCTCCTGCTCGCCTGCATGCGCCTGCATGCCCAGGGCGGGGGAGAGCAGTTCAACTTCGACGACATTCCCGTGGATGATGCCCGGCAGTACTACGTTGCGCTCGGCGGCGGCTATCTCGGGATGATGGCCTTCCCGAAGTACGACGAGTTCAACAACGTCGCCTCCGGTCTGAACCTCGACAACTTCTCCGGACCGGTCACCATGCATGGCGGCGGTGCGTTCGTGAGCCTCTTCTTCGTGCAGCATCTGCGCCTCGGCGTCTTCGGGTTGAGCGGTTCGAAGATCGTTCAGAAGACGGAGGCGGACAGCTCCACGCGATCGCTCCGGTTCAGCGCATCGATAACGGGCGCTCAACTGGATTACGCCGTCCGCGTCACCAATTCGTTCACCCTGCTGCCGGGCATCATGTTCGGCCCGGAGACCTACCGTCTGGAGATGACGCAGGCAGGCCCCGGCGGGCCCACGTTCGGCTCGCTCTTCAGTTCCTCGCAGGGTTCGGGCGATCACAACGCGCGCATCTCCAACACGCATGCCTTCTACTATCCGGCGGTGAACCTGGAGTACGCCTTCACACAGTTCTTCATGCTTCGGCTGGGCGCCGGCTACAAGGGCTCCTTTGCCTACAGCGACTGGACCAACGACAACGACGTGGTGGTGAAGAATGTGCCGGAGATCCGTTCCGACGGCTTCGGCCTTCAGTTCGGTGTCTTCTTCGGATTCTTCCAGAGCCGTTGAGGCCGCAGATCGCGGTTGAGGCCGGCGGGATAGCGACGATGCAGAATGAAGCGGGGCGCTCCGGATATCCGGAGCGCCCCGTCTGCGTGACAGCATGCAGCGTGCATCCTCGGTGACGGCCGTGCGCTACTCCGCGTCCGCCATCTCCGCCTTCTTCTGCGCCTCCGCCTTTGCAGCGGCGGCATCCGCGCGGCCGGCCTCCGCAACCTTCTCCAGATCGCTCAGCTCCGCGAACGTGGCGATGATCTCCTCCATCGTCTTCTGTCCCCTGTCACCCTCGCCGTGCACGCGCACGGCGGCGGCGCCGGCGGCCTGTTCCTTCTCCCCGACGATCAGCATGTACGGGATCTTCTGCAGTTCCGCCTCGCGGATCTTGTAGCCGATCTTCTCGTTCCGTTCATCCAGATCCACGCGGAAGCCCTCGGCCCGCAGGCGTGCATGCACGCTCCGTGCGTACTCCACGTAGTGCTCCGAAAGCGGCAGCACGATCGCCTGCACCGGCGTGAGCCAGAACGGGAAGTTGCCGGCGAAGTGCTCGATCAGCACGCCGATGAATCGCTCCAGCGATCCGAACGGTGCGCGATGGATCATCACCGGCCGGTGCTTCTGGCCGTCGGCACCCGTGTACTCCAGGTTGAAACGGTTCGGCAGGTTGTAGTCCAGCTGCACCGTTCCCATCTGCCACTCGCGCCCGATGGCGTCGCGCACCATGAAGTCGATCTTCGGCCCGTAGAACGCCGCCTCGCCGATGCCGATCGTGTAGTTCAGTCCGTGCGCCTCGGCAACCTCCTGGAGCGCCCGCTCCGCGTTCTCCCAGAGCGCGTCGTCGCCAACATACTTGGAGCTGTTCTCCGGATCGCGGAAGGAGAGGCGCACCGTGAAGTTGTGGAAGTGCACCACCGAGAGGACGAACTGCACGAGGTCCAGCACGCCGTGCAATTCCTCGTGCACCTGATCGGGGCGCACGAAGAGATGCGCGTCATCCTGCGTAAGCCCGCGCACGCGCGTCAGGCCGTTCAACTGCCCGGACTTCTCGTAGCGATACACCGTACCGAACTCCGCCAGCCGCACCGGCAGATCGCGGTAGCTGCGCGGCTTCGAGGCGTAGATCTGGCAATGATGCGGGCAGTTCATCGGCTTCAGGAGGTACTCCTCGTCCTCCTCCAGCTTGATCGGCGTGAACTGGCTCTCGGCGTAATACGGATAGTGCCCGCTGGTGCGATAGAGATCCAGATTGCCGATGTGCGGCGTCACCACGGGATCGTATCCGCGGCGGCGCTGCTCGCCGCGCAGAAGATCCACCAGCGTCTCGCGCAGCACCGCTCCCTTGGGCAGCCACACCGGCAGCCCCTGGCCGATCTCCGGCGTGAACATGAAGAGTTCCAGCTCGCGGCCAAGCTTGCGATGGTCGCGCTTCTTCGCCTCCTCCAGCATCACCAGATACTCGTCCAGCATGGACTTCTTCGGGAACGTGACGCCGTAGACGCGCTGAAGCTGCTTGCGCTTCACGTCGCCGCGCCAGTAGGCGGAGGAGACGGAGAGGAGCTTGATCGCCTTGATGCGCCCGGTGCTCGGGACATGCGTGCCGCGGCAGAGATCCGTGAAGTTCCCCTGATGGTAGAACGTGATCTCGCGATCCTTGAAGTCCTCCAGCAGCTCCAGCTTGTACTCGTCCCCCTTCTCGCGGAAGTAGGCCACGGCGTCGTCCCAGGAGATCGGGATGCGCTCGAAGCGATTGTCCTGCTTCGCAAGCTCGTTCATCTTCTTCTCCACGATATCCAGATCGTCCACCGAGAGCATGTGCCCGCCGGCGATATCCATGTCGTAGTAGAAGCCGTTCTCGATGGGAGGGCCGATGCCGAACTTCGTGCCGGGGTAGAGCGCCTCGATGGCCTCCGCCATCAGGTGGGCGGAGGAATGCCAGAAGATCGACTTGCCGTCATCATCGTTGAACGTGACGATGCGGATCGATGCATCGGATTCGATGGGGCGGCTGAGATCGTACGGTTGCCCGTTGACATGGATGCCGACGGCTTCGCGGGCAAGGCCGCCGGAGATGGAGGCCGCGATCTCCGCGCCCGTGACCCCCGCGTTGTATTCGCGGGAGGAGCCGTCGGGGAGTGTAATCGTGATCATCGGATTGGTTCCATAACGCAAACAGGGCTCGGAGCGCACGCCTGTACACGCTCGTTGCCCTGTCTCGTGCAACAATGAATCGGGTAGCCCCTACAACAGGCGTGCTTGTTTAGATGGAGAAAAGATAGCGGGGAGGCGGGGATGATGCAAGCGGGCGCGGCTCTGCAACGTATGCATGGGAGCGTTTACGCCTCACGCCGCTTCGCGATTACTCTGTCGCGGAACGTCTGGTGCCGTGCGGTCTCCGGAGGAGCGGGCATCACCGCTTCCACCATGCACGGCGTGAGTACGGTCCCGTGCATATGCGTGCCCGTCTGCCTGATCCACCGTCTGCGGTATGCGCGCGCATCTCGGTATTCCTCTGCGATGATCTTCATACGATTGTAGTGTAAGGTTGACGTTTTACTGCCGACGCTTGTTGATGCGGTACAGGAGACGCAGCGTGTACCCCGCGAGTTGTGTCTGCTCGGCGATGCTATCGCGAATGCGTTGCGCACTCCCGGAAAAAGCAGAGGCGGAGCCGCAGCCCCGCCTCCGTGTTGAATCAGGGGGAGGGAACGTCAATGCACAACGGCAATCATCTGCGTCACGAGCGGCATGCCATTGCAGCTCATGCGCCGGACGTGAGGAGCCGCACAGCTTCAGTGTTCGGTCGGAGTTTGACTCCGGCCGCCAGCCCGCAGGGCCGTGAGTACAACTCCCGACCAACAACAGTGGATTATTCTTGGATGCATCGCATTGATTTATTCTTCACCCGCAAGGGCGATAGGGTATGACCATGGGCTTCAACCCGTGGCGATCGAGCCGCGCGGAAATGTCCGGGAGTTCAACTCCCGGACAACATTGGGATCACGAAGGTCACCTGGAGCCCGTACAACAAGGTGCTCACCGTGTTGAAGAGCAACGGGAGCCGGGTGCACTTCCAGTACGATGCCGCGGGGAACCGGATCAAGAAGGCGGTGGTTGATACCACCGGTGCCGGGCTC
>DASZRW010000142.1:0-101411 GCA_035549015.1 Kapaibacterium sp. (SeqCode) | reverse complement strand
CCGTTGACCGTCGTGAAGGCGCCGGTGCTCGGCGTCGTCGCGCCGATCGGCGTGTTGTCCACCGTGCCGCCGTTGATCGTCAGGTTGTCGTTCACCTGCGCGTCCGTCAGGCCGTTGCCGATCCGCGGAGCGTTGATCGTGGTGGTGCCGTTGTTGGTCGAAGCGATAAGTGCATCGCCCTGTGCGGCCGTCGTCGGCAACGTCTGCGTGCCGGTCCACGTGTTCGGGTTTGCGAGGTTGACGCCGAGCGGGTTGCCCGTCGTTCCGTCACCCGTCATCGTTGCATTCGTGCTGACCGCCACGTTGCCCGGAGCGGTCACGAAGTCCTTCGTCACCAGCGTGTTGCCCGGATCGGCAGCGACAGTGGAGGCGGATGTTCCCTTCGCGGTCAGCGAAAGGCTGGTGCCGTTGACCGTCGTGAAGGCGCCGGTGCTCGGCGTCGTCGCGCCGATCGGCGTGTTGTTCACCGTGCCACCGTTGATCGTCAGGTTGTCCGCAACGCGGGCGTCAACGATCGTGGTGGTGCCGTTGTTGGTCGAAGCGATAAGCGCATCGCCCTGTGCGGCCGTCGTCGGCAGCGTCTGCGTGCCGGTCCACGAGTTCGGGTTTGCGAGGTTGACGCCGAGCGGGTTGCCCGTCGTTCCGTCACCCGTCATCGTTGCGTTCGTGCTCACCGCCACGTTGCCCGGAGCGGTCACGAAGTCCTTCGTGACGAGCGTATTGCCCGGATCGGCCGCGATGGTCGAAGCGGATGTTCCCTTCGCGGTCAGCGAAAGGCTGGTGCCGTTGACCGTCGTGAAGGCGCCGGTGCTCGGCGTCGTCGCGCCGATCGGCGTGTTGTTCACCGTGCCGCCGTTGATCGTCAGGTTGTCGTTCACCTGCGCGTCCGTCAGGCCGTTGCCGATCCGCGGAGCGTTGATCGTCGTGGTGCCGTTGTTGGTCGAAGCGATAAGCGCATCGCCCTGTGCGGCCGTCGTCGGCAGCGTCTGCGTGCCGGTCCACGTGTTGGCGTTGGCCAGGTTCACACCAAGCGGGTTACCCGTGGTTCCGTTGCCGGTGATCGTTGCATTCGTGCTGACCGCCACGTTGCCCGGAGCGGTAACGAAGTCCTTCGTCACCAGCGTGTTGCCCGGATCGGCCGCGACGGTGGAGGCGGATGCTCCCTTCGCGGTCAGCGAAAGGCTGGTGCCGTTGACCGTCGTGAAGGCGCCGGTGCTCGGCGTTGTGGCACCGATCGGCGTGTTGTTCACCGTGCCGCCGTTGATCGTCAGGTTGTCGTTCACCTGCGCGTCCGTCAGGCCGTTGCCGATCCGCGGAGCGTTGATCGTGGTGGTGCCGGCATTGGTGGAACTGATGAGAGCGTCACCCTGAACACCGGTTACGGGCAGCGTCTGCGTGCCGGTCCACGTGTTCGGGTTTGCGAGGTTGACGCCGAGCGGGGTTGCCGTGGTTCCGTTGCCGGTGATCGTGGCATTCGTGCTGACGGCCACATTGCCGGGGTTGGTGACGAAGTCCTTCGTGACCAGTGTGCTCCCCGGATCTGCCGCCACGGTGGAAGCAGATGTGCCCTTGCCGCTCAGTGCAAGGCCGGTGCCGCTGATCGACGTGAAGGCGCCGGTGCTGGGCGTTGCCGCGCCGATCGGCGTGTTGTTGATCGTGCCGCCGTTGATCGTCAGGTTGTCCGCAACGCGGGCATCGATGATCGTCGTGGAGCCGGCGTTGGTTGAAGCGATGAGCGCATCACCCTGGCCGGCCGTTGTCGGCAGCGTCTGCGTTGCCGTCCATGTGTTCGGGTGGGCGAGGTTGATGCCGAGCGGGTTGGGGACGGTGCCGTCGCCAACCAGGGTTGCATTGGCACTGGCCGGGAGCGTGCTCAGCGTTGCGAGATAGTCCTTCGTCACCAACGTGTTGCCGGGATCGCCCAGCGCCGTTGATGCGGACGTTGCCTTGCCGGTGAGCGTAAGCGAGTTGAATGTCGGCGACGAGGTGGTCGCGATATTCTGTGGCAGGGAGAGAGTAACCGCACCGGCAGCGCTGGAAACGTTTACCTGATTTGCAGTGCCGGCAACCGAAAGGACGCCGGAATTGTTGATGGTAACGCTTCCGCCCAGAGGCACCGTGCCGCCGCCGGAAATTCCGATGCCGGGATTGATCGTGATATATGGATTCGCGAGATCGATATTCTGAATCGACCCATCCACAACCTTCGACGATGTCACGGAGTTATCGGAAAGCTGCGACGCAGAAACCGAACCGCTGGCCAGCTTCGAGCCGGTGATCGTGCTGTCCTTCAGCTTGACACCGGAGATGCCGCCGTTCAGCAGGTAGAAATCGTACAACGATTCCGGCTGCAGCGTCAGTGATACTGCAGGTCCCGTTCCGTTCGTAACGCCGATTGCATTGTCCGCGGAATTAATGGAGCTGATGCCCGTGGGGCCCTTCAGTGTGAACGTGTCGCCACTGCGGTTGAGAATAATTCCGCCGGAGGTGTTGAGCTGGATTGCTCCGGTTACCCCGTTGATGCTGGTGACGCCGGTTCCGCTGCCGTTTCCGGGAGCGCCCCATGTAACGTTCGTGCCGTTCGACATCAACACCTGCCCGGGCTGTGAGCCGGTAGCGTCGATCTTGCTGAGCGACACGGCGCCGTTGCGGATATTCTCCGTGCCGATCGCATTCATCGGAACGGCGAATGCACTATCCGCGGTGAGAGCGCGGAAGCTGTACGGCGCGGTTGTCAACGCAATGCGCGGTGAAATTTCGTTGTTGGTGCCGATCGTGGTCCCAATCCAGTATTGCTTGTCGAACGGCAGCTGGAAGGGATTGATACGGCCGAGAATGACATTGAACAGACCGCGTGAAATTTGAACGGATGATTGTGTCTCCGTCCAGATTGCGGTGCCGCCTGACGGCTGCTCATACAGCCGGAATGTCATTGAGTATGGACCATCGGAAACGGCCTGGCCTGCGGCATTGGTAACCAGCCCTTGATAGCTGATCTGCTGTGGCAGTTGCGCATATAGCGCACCACCTACGAGCACCACGCCGGCGGCTGCGCCGAGAAGGGTGTGAAGGATTCTTTTCATGATTGTGATCTCATTCTGGTTGCTTTGTTCCAAGTCGTTGTCGAATTACCGTGGAACACAGCCTGGACGCCGTGTTCAGGTAATGAGCTATCGTACGAGAACGAGTTTGCGGCGCGCGATGCGCGCTGCATTCGAGTGTGAGCCCGGGGAATCGACCGACAGCGTACAGATATAGATGCCTCCGTCGGCTTTGGAACCGTTTTCGGTCAGGCCATTCCATTCTGTGTTGTGATCGCCCGATTCCATCTCATCATCGACGAGCGTGGCAACGCTCTTCCCAAGGAGATCGAATATCTCCATACGAACGCGGCTTCGAGCCTCGAGCGTATAGCTGATGGTGGTTGCGGTAGAAAATGGGTTGGGGAAATTGTGCAGTCGAAATGCACCATCCGCAAGATCGCCGGCAATTGGACCTTCAACCGACGAAATCTGAATCAATGGAACCCAGAAGCCTTGAAAGGCCGTGTTGGTTCCGTTGCTCCCGGGCCCTGTAATCGCCTGCCCGAGCGTGGCGGATAGGAATTCTGTGCCGTCGCTTGCTCCAACAACGCCGCCGGTAGCTATTACCGACCACGGTATCTGCTCCTGGGCGTCGGCGGTCGCCGAGGCGGCGATGCCGATGAACACCAGGAGAGAAAATTGGAGCACAAGGCACAGGGTGTCGTGCCGTGTCATGTAGACCTCTTTGATATGTGAGGGTGCTGCAACCAACGCTCGATGGTCTCCCACGGAACACCGATTGCAGGTAATGATAGTATTCAGCGTTTCATTGTCGGAAATCTGGACTCCGACTCTATTTTTCAGATCGGACAGACCATGGCTCTGCCATGCGGAGACACGGCAACTCCCTGGCCTGCGAACGATCGATTGTAACTGCAGGAATGTCTGGGAAAGTTGGGGGGCGTATTGCACTGGTGAGTTTGGACCTCCTACTGCAATACGGCAAGGAACGTACGAATTATTCGGTATACCTCCTAACAGGAATTACGTAACATTTTATCGGCGTCGCCCAGGCGCCGCGATCGGATGGACCTCCGAGAGCGATACAACACATGTTGCCGCTCGATGTTACGCTATGAAGGAATTTTCTCTGAAGTGGAACTATGCCGTTGTCAGGGCATGATTCCGCATTACTCTGCTCCGCATCTGCCCTGCGGGACGCCCCGCGTGCTGCTGCGAAAATTGCCCCGGCCCGATGTTCGGCGATACTCCTGCGGAGCAGTCCCGTGCCGTCGCATGGAAACGATATCTGGTTCCCGGCGAATCGGGCGTCGGCGCACCGGGCTGCGGCATTCGCTGCCGCGCTCCGTCGCATGCCGGATCCACTGTTGTCTGCACTGAGATATATTCGGTCCGCCGTTGTCACGTCGATCGCCGTGCTCCCGCCGGGGACGCCCGGCATTATGTCGCAGTACGATATGAGCTGCCCGGCAATGCCTCGCTGCCAGAAGGCTCGCAGCCAGGTCGTGGCGTGCGCTTGCGGCTGGGGTGCTGCCGCGTTGTTGCGCACCGCCACGCTGGAGCGTTCGGCGAGATGCCTGTCTCTGGCAGGGCTCGAACTGCTATCGGAAATTCACACCGAGGGCCGCAGAGATTTTGCGCACATGGTGCATCGCTGCAACCTCCATGCGGAGAGGGTATATGTCGATTGAGGAAGCGATTGTGATTTCGGATGCCTCGATGGACGCGCAATACTGACGAGGCTTCCATATGGCAACCAGCCCAAGGATGCCGGCCGCCTGTACGACTTCCCATATTTCAAGAGTGAGCACGCGACCCGTGAGCGGCTCATATCTAGCCCGTGTATACCGGCCGTCCGGTTCAGGAACCTCGGCCGACAACGGCCGCAGGCGTACTGCATTGTTTCAACGGGAGGGGAGGCGTGCGGAGCATATCTGGACTGAGAGCCCCGCGGCGCACCTTTCAGCGATGCCCAGATTCCGAATGTCGGCCGCATCTTCGTGCCCATGCCTACATGTCGTATTCGCTTCAAGTGCGCCACAAACTTAAGTGTGCAATATGAGACGAATGTGAGATTGGTGACGAGCTTGAAAACTTTTTACGGGATGGTTCGAGCAGATCATTGCCTCAAGTATTGCATGATATTCTGCCGCTTTGCGTGTTCCGACAACCGAAATCGCGCCTAATTGGCCGTTTCCAGTCTCTTCGCGGGGTCTCCATTATTACCGTGGGCAAACCCCCGGAGGTTCGTATGTTGACCGCCGAATGCATTGTCGCCTGCGTAGCTCTATGCCCCGGTGTCTGGAGCCGCGGCAGGTGGAGCTTGGCGACCAGCGGCCGGCAGCGTATCGCCCGCACCAATGCATGCGCCGCGCAACCGGGATATCGCGGATGCCGTGTGAAAGAATGTTGCCGTAGACGCCCATCGCCGCAGCCGGCAACCACGCGGCTTTGCGGCCGGGCCGCCTCGTGGCGCCGGTTGGGATCTCCATCGAGAGGCCGTCGCACCCTC
Source organism: Kapaibacterium sp. (SeqCode) (assembly GCA_035549015.1). Lineage (GTDB taxonomy): Bacteria > Bacteroidota > Ignavibacteria > OLB7 > OLB7 > JAFDZV01. The sequence continues at coordinate 95,855 of DASZRW010000142.1, read as the reverse complement.
CAATGAGGAACGGGCGCGAGAAGCTGAGGAAGGGGTACGAGAAGCTCTTGAAGGGCCTGCGCACGCAGCCATACCGGGTCATCGGCGGAAAGTATCGGTGCGGGCAATCATGCACGTCCGATCTGCCCGCGGCGTCATCGCGGGCGGTTCCAGGCGGCCGGCGGCATCGTGTGATGAAATGATTACATGAGCCGCGCCGATTGCGCCCGCACGACGGGCCGCGTGGGAGACGCGCGAATGTGGTGCGCATTGTGTGCCGCGGAACAATTTCTGTTGCGCCCGGTCCTTGGATGTGCCGTTCGGGCCGGTCCGCTGCCGGGCACGTCGCATCTGGATCTCGCCCGCCGGGGGAGGTGCCGGGTTCGAAGATATGAAGCTCCTGGCAGGACGGACCCGGGTACGATGGTGCCGGCTTCGCCCGCTGCCGGCAGGGAACCGAAGCTGCGTGCTATGCCTGCAGGCCGGCGGCGGTATCGTGCATGAAGCGCGATGGTGCCGCCTGTCGGGATCATTTGAAATTGCCCCGTTCCGCTTGTCAACATGCTACGATGCATCCATTGCGGCAGCCTCCCTTTCTGCGGTTGGCAGAGGTGAGCAGTGCCATCCATTCATGTCCACGTCCGGTAGTGACACAATCCCCAGGAGTTTCATGGCCAACAATGCGCCCAACGCCACGGCTATCGTGCCGGGACCAAAAGTCCAATCCCGTTACAGGGGGGGCAAGGTTCCGTTCACCACGCTGGTTGAAGACTACATCCACGGACGGATCGATATCGAAGGCGACTTCCGGGAGTTCATCCGCCGCCGTACCGACTTCGCCACGTACAAACTGGTTGCCGATCACTTTCGCTTCCTGTTCACCCGCTTCATTCCCGAGGTGACGATTCATTCGAAGAAGCAGGATGAACGAATCGTACAGGACCACTACGATCGCGGCAACGACTTCTTCAACTGGTTTCTCGGGCCGCGCATGATTTACACGAGCGCATTCTTTACGGACTCCTCGCAGGATCTCGAGACGGCGCAGGACCAGAAGATGGAACTGGTCTGCGACAAGCTGCAGTTGAAGCCCGGGCACAGGATGCTCGACATCGGATGCGGATGGGGAACGCTTGCGTTGTATGCAGCTCGCAATCGCGGCGCCGATTCCACCGGCGTCACCATCGCCCATCAGGGCGCGGCGTATGCAACCGAGCAGATTGCAAATGCCGGTTGCCAGGACAGGGCGCGCATTCTCCGGATGGATTATCGCGACATCCCGCGCACCACGTACGATCGTATCTCCTGCCTGGAGATGGCCGAGCATGTCGGCGTGAAATACTTCCGCAAGTTCATGCGCCAGATCCACGGAATGCTTGCCGATGACGGCCTCTTCTATCTGCAGATCGCAGGCCTCAAGGCCGGGGTGCATATGGAGAGCCTCGTGTGGGGTCTCTTCATGAACAAGTACATTTTCTCCGGCGCCGATGCCAGCATGCCGCTGAGCTTCGTTGTGAAGAATCTCGAGAAGGTCGGGTTCGAAATTCACTCGGTGGAGAACGTCGGCATTCACTACTCCATCACGATCGACCGGTGGTACGATAACTGGATGCGCAACCAGGCGCAGGTGGAGGCGAAGTATGGGACCTTCTGGTTCCGACTGTGGCAGGTGTTCCTGGGCTGGTCCGTTCATATCGCGGCACAGGGTAATTCCACCTGCTTCCAGATCGTCTGCAACAAGAATCTGGAGACGTTCAACCGGAACCGCTGGGTCGGCGAACTGGGGCTTGGCGAGCGGATGCGGCATGCCGATGCGATGCCGGCAGTGACCAACGGCGCCGAGGCTCACGCCTGATACCCCATCGGTCCGGCGCCCCTGCGTTGCGAGGCCGGCGCCGGATTCGCACCTCCCATGCGCAGGCGTTAGGCGTAGTCACGCCGGTTGCCAACCCGATTGCGAACGTGGCGGGCATGAAGAATGGCACGGGTCATGCTTCATGCCCGCGCGATTTCATGAAGCGTCTTCAACATGCTCGGCCGCACGGCCGTCATGCAATGGAGCGCAGTCTGTTTCGCTGAAGCCGCACGGCAGGCGAAGGGGCGATGTAACGATTTCGCCGCTGCGGTGCACATACCCTGTGTCGACATGCTGAAACGGGAAGCCGAATGACGGAAGGATCCTCCAACGACAGGAAACGGCGCTTCATGGCGCTGTTCACGCCCGCGCAGCCTCGTCTGCAGCGGTTCGTGCTCGCCATGACTCGCGATTCCGAGGCCGCGAAGGATATCGTTGGTGAAACCATCCTCATCGCCTTTCAGCGTTTCGACACATTGCGCGATGACAAGGCCTTCCTCAGCTTCCTCTTCACGATTGCTACCCGTGTAGCGCACCGCCGTACCCGCGCCGGCCGTTTCATGGCCGATGCCGCCATGGTGGACTTCGAGCAGCTCTTCGATCGCAGCACGCCCGGCGATGTACTGGCCGATATCAGGCTGCTGTACGATGCTCTGCACAAACTCCCGGAGAAACAGCGTGAGGCGATACTGCTCTACGAGATCGGCGGCTTCTCCACGGCCGAGATCCGTGAGATCCAGGGGGGATCGCTGGTGGGTGTCAGGGTCCGCATCGCCCGCGGGCGCAAGCGGCTGGCTGCCATGCTCGGTGTGAGCGACGGTCATCGTACCGGCACGCCGCCGCACCGGGAACTGGAGGAGGATGGGCCGTTTGCCGCGATGGGCTCGGGGCTGGAAACAGAATTCGGAATAAAGCGATGAACGGATCGAGACAGACATACGATCAGATGATGGGGCTGCTGCGGCAGGCCATTCCCGCCGCATCGCTCAACCGGCAGGAGGTTGAGGCTGTGATTGCATCGGCGGGAGCGGAGCCTGCGCCGCGCGTGCGTGGTGCCTCGGGCCGGCGCGTGATCTGGTGGAGCACGGGAGTGATTCTGCTGCTGGCCACCGGCATTACCGCTGCGTGGATGTTCACTCCGCGAACGCCGTCCGGGAACGGGGCCGCGATCTCCACAACCTCCTCCGCGCTGCATACCATTCGCCCCGCCCGTCTGGATGCAGTCTCGAATCCGGGCACTGCTTCGCCTGGTGTGAAGGCTGCGCCTCGAACCGATGTGAGTGCGGTCGTACAGGATGCGCATCCCCGTTCGGCCGAAGCCGTTCGCCTCGCAGCCCGCAGATCTTCCGCGGGATCCGTCCCTGCTCCGGCGCATGACGCGGCTCATGCCATGCCGCATGCCGGTGCGCAGGCCTCTTCGGTGGCCCGGCATTCCGGCCGGCATCCTTCGGCACCTGCGGTTGCTGCGGAGCCGCCGTCGCATGCTCCGTTGCAGAGTATCGGCACTGCACCGCAGGCCAGCGCCGACGCCGTGCACAGGCCGGCGATGGATGGAACCGCGGCGCCGCCGCGGCCCGTGCCGGCGGAGATCCCGCTGCTCGAACTGACGCCGGCGGAGCTTCGCAATCTTGGCATCACGTTCGCCAACGGCGGCATCGAAGCCTTCTGCGAGGAAAACTATACGCTGGACAACGCGGCACAGATCAGGACGTTCGCCGAAATGGGATTGGACACCACGAAGCGTTCCGGCATCGTGCGCATGCATCTGACCATCGATACGTTCAGCCTCACGGTGCGCAAGTATCCGTTCGTGCAGGTGGATCACTTCTCGCACATTGCGCCGATCGTCGTGCTCAATACATACTGCAAGGATGCGCGGAGCACGATGTCCACGTTCAACTCCTTCGATCAATCGCCGATCATGGCGGAGGCGAAGCGGCCGCTGGCACCGATGGTTCAGGCGCTCACCTCCGCGCTTGCCCGCGACGATGCATGGAGCCTTCTCCACGATACCGCCCGCGCAAATCCAATCCGGATGCTGGTGCCGGTGCACCTGCGCCTTGGGGACGAACCGATCGATGGAAGCACACGGCGCCGCGGGGCGGATATCATCCTCTGGTATTATCCAACACAGGAATTCGTTGCGGCGCTGCCTGATCGTTATCGTGTGCCGCTCGCCGGGGAGCTTGCAGCCATCGCCGATGTCGTGGAATGCCATCTCCCGCAATCGGCTGCGTGCGAGCGAATGACGGGCGCGCCGTCGCTTCTCAACTTCTGCGGGCGCTCATCCGGCGCACTGCTTGGCCTGGAGGCATCGCCCAATCCCGCACACGGGCCGATCTCGCTCCGCTATACGCTGGCCAGCGAACGCACCATCCGGATCACGCTGCATACGCTGCGCGGTGAATACCTGCGCGATCTGGTGCCCGCCGCGCCGGCCGGCGGGGGCACGCATCGCGCCAGCATTCGCACCGAAGGGCTGGAGTCCGGCGTGTACATGATCGTTATGCACTCCAATCAGGGGGAGCAGGTCTCCGAACGGTTGATCATCCAGTAGCCGGGCCCGCGTGCGTCGCCTCTCACACGGCGACGCGGCAGCCCACGTATCGCAATTGGAACAGCAGACACGAAGCGGGCATCGATGAGGGGAGATCCCCTTGCCGGTGCTCGTTTTCGTTATCACCTCCCCATCGAATCTCCGTCACATGCAACGCGGCCCTGCGTCCGCGAACGGAAGTCCGTGGAACCATACAGTGCGACCCCTCCATCCATCATCCCGTGCTTTCCATGAAGCGCCCGGCCCTCCTTCGGTGTACCATCACAGTATTCTCTGCCTGCGATCGCGCACGCCGGGCACACGGATAGTAGCGCCCCGGTTTGAATTTCTGTTGGAGTGGCAGCGCTCACCTGCAGGATGGGCCTGCTCCGGAACTTGAACATCCCATACCTCCACCTGCCGATGAGGCGCCTCCGGGCGCCTCGATATCCCGACCGGTTGGAGCGTCGGTGACTCACCGCAGGCCCGTACCGTCGGCGGTGCCTGAACGTACCGCGTGAACGTCCGGGATGAAGAAGCGCGCGCAGATGCGCTCCGTTCGGTGCCCATGCCGCAGCAGGCAGACGTGTGCCGATGCCCGGCCATCGTTCCCTAGCCCGGCCATCGTTCCCTAGCCCGGCTGCCGTTCCTGTAGTCCGGCTGCCGTTCCTGTAGCCCGGCTGCCGTTCCTGTCGTCCGGTTGCCGTTCCGATTAAACGCTTGGAGTATGCTCAAATATGAAATAGTTTATGGCATCGGTTGCCTCGTATGCATTTCAACTACTCGAGCCCGATTCCCCCCATCGAATGCAGCCCCAATCTATCGCCCCGATTTTCCAAACAACCGCAGGTGATGCGGCGACAGGCCGGAGAGATAATGCGGTCGCAGGTGCCGGAGGCCCCATGGGGCCGGAGGACCGGTATCGCATGGTGACCACCGGATCCGCGGCTGCGTGAACGTGGAGCCGAGGCAGCGCCGAACCCGGTCGCCAGCGGGGCCGGTGCTCCGCTTCGGGTTGCGCATGCAGTCCATACCTGCAGGTGCGCAGGGGCATGGCGCCTGCAGACCGGCAATTCATCAGGGCGACGCGCACACGCCAATAGTGAATTTCGAATCGGCATCGGAGATATTCCATATGAGCAGCAATTCCAGTGCATCGGAAGGCAGGCCGCAGATATCCGGGGGTGAGCTCACGGATTCGCCGGAGATCATGTACAAGATTTTCGAGTACGCTCCGGATGCGATCCTTCTCATCGACAGCCAGGGGAGGATTGCGAAGGTGAACACGCAATTCGAAAAGATGTTCGGCTATCGGCGCGAGGAGATTGTCGGCCAGTTTGTGGAGGCACTCATACCACAACGCTTCTCGAAGCGCCATCTGGGGTTCCGTTCCAACTACATCGCCTCGCCGCACATGCGTCCGATGGGCTTTGGGCTGGAGCTGCTCGGCAAACGCAAGGACGATTCCGAATTCCCCGTTGACATCATGCTCAGCCCGCTTTCCGCGAACGGCGACAACCTCGTGCTCGCCGTAATTCGCGACGCCACGGAGCGCAGGCGCGTGGAGGCGCAGGCTCAGGAGGCGGGCGAGATGTACATCAAGGAAATTCATCACCGGGTAAAGAATAATCTTCAGGTAATTTCCTCGCTGCTTTTTCTCCAGTCGACATATCTGACCGATGCGAGTATTCTGAATATCCTGAAGGAAAGCCAGAGCCGGGTGAAGTCGATCGCGCTGATTCACGAGAAGCTGTATCGATCCACCGATCTTTCCAGGCTGGATTTCTCCGAATACGTGAACGATCTCGTGATGAATCTGTTCCGCACCTACGGTGTGAATCAGGAAGGGATCGGCGTTCGGACTCATGTACAGAATGTTCGGCTGGAGGTGGATACGGCGATTCCATGCGGCCTTATCATTAACGAACTCGTCTCCAACGTTCTCAAACATGCTTTCCCGAACGAATCCGGCGGGGAGGTCGTCGTGGAGCTGGGCCCCATGTCGCCGGGCGAATTTCTCCTCACCGTCCGCGACAACGGCGTCGGCCTGCCGGAGGGGTTCGACTGGCGGGCAAGCAGCTCGCTCGGATTGAAGCTGGTGATGGATCTCACCAGACAGTTGGATGGAAAGGTGGAGGTGCATGTGGACAACGGCACCATATTCCGCATCACGTTCCGTGAACTTCATTATAAAGAGCGGAGATAGCGTATGGCACTCCCGAGAATTCTAATCGTGGATGATGAGATCATCATTGCACGCGAACTCGAAGCGCGGCTCGTCAAGATGGGATTCGAGGTTCCTGCAATCGCTTCCTCCGGCCCCGAGGCGATCGAGTTTGCCGCATCGATGGAGCCCAATCTGGTTCTGATGGATATCGTGCTGAAAGGGGAGATGGATGGAATCGAGGCCGCCGATGTGATTCGGCGCAGCCACAATATCCCGATTATCTACCTGACCGCATATACGGACCGCAAGACGCTGGACCGCGCGAAAGTCACCGAGCCGTTCGGCTATATCGTGAAGCCGTTCTCCGAGCGCGAGCTGTTCGCGAACATCGAGATGGCGCTGTACAAGCATCGCGCCGAGAGCCGGATGCGGAAGGTGGAGCGGTGGTTCCTGGCGGCGATCAACGAGATCGGCGACGCAGTGATCGCGGCCGACAGCGACGACGTGATCACGATCTTCAACGCCGCCGCCGAGACGATCACGGAGTGGACCAAACAGGATGCGGTCGGCAGAAAGCTGGGTGATGTTGTGCGCCTGGTGAGTCGCGAGAGCGGAGAGCCGATATCGTTGGATGATGTGGACGAAGGGCCGGTGGTATGCGTTGGGGAGGATACCCTGCTGATCGATCGCTCGGAGCGGAGCATCCCCGTGGATTCGATGACCACCTGCATCCGCGATGAATCCGGCAGGGCCAGCGGCAGCGTGACGGTGCTGCGCGACCCGGCCGGCGAACGCTCCGGCGCACTCTTCTCGCTGAACAGCGACGTGACCCTGGCGGCCACACAGGGCACCACGCTGGATGGGATGCTGCAGCTCTGTGCGGAGTCCATGGTACGGAATCTCCGTGCCAGCCTGGTTCGAATCTGGGTGGTGAACGCGTCGGGCGACATGCTGCTGTTGCAGGCGAGCGCCGGGCTGGCCACACAGGTTGCCGATGCGTTCGCCGTGGTGCCGGTGGGTGAGTTCGATGTTGGCGGGATTGCGCGCGATCGCCTGCCGCGGCTTATCAACGGCATCACCGACGGCGTGGACTCGCCGGAGGGGCGCTGGGCGCGGCACGAAGGGATCGTTTCCTTTGCCGGCCAGCCGATGCTCGTCGACGATCGTCTGGTTGGCGTTGTGGGAATGTTCTGCCGCCGCCCGCTTCAGGAGACCGTGCTCGATGCGCTTGCGGCGGTTGCACGCACCGTAGCGGTTGGCGTGGAGCGGCAGCGGCTGATGGAGCAATTGCGCCAGGCACAGAAGATGGAGGTGATCGGGCAGCTCGCCGGAGGAATCGCGCACGACTTCAACAATCTGCTCACCATCATCTCCGGCTACAGCCAGATTCTTCTTGCGGACGAATCGCTGAGCGAGGATGCCCGCAGTCTCGTGGGGCATATCTCCGCTGCGGGCGACCGTGCAACCGGGCTCACGCGGCAGCTTCTGGCGTTCAGCCGCAAACAGGTGCTGCGGCTGCGCGAGCTGGATCTGAACGCTCTCGTTGGCGAGATCGAGACGCTGCTCACCAGGCTGATCGGCGAGAACGTTTCGCTGGTGATCAGGCTCGATCCGTCGCTCGGCCCGATTACCGCGGATGCCGGGCAGATCGAGCAGGTGATCATGAACCTTGCCGTGAATGCTGCCGATGCGATGCCCAGCGGTGGCCGCCTCACCATCGAGACGCACAGGGCCGGCGCCGATATCGGTGCGCTGCTCAAGGACCTGAACCTCGCTTCCGGCGACTACGTTGCACTGGTGGTGAGCGATACCGGCACCGGCATGTCCCCGGAGGTGATGGCCCATATCTTCGAACCGTTCTTTACCACGAAGGGACCGGGGAAGGGGACCGGGCTTGGGCTTGCAACGGTATACGGCATCGTACGGCAGAGCGGCGGGCATGTCGTTGTGGACAGCCAACCGGATCAGGGCACCTCGTTCACGATCTACCTCCCATGCGCGGGGAGCGGCGGCAGGCCCGTGGAGCCGGAACCGGAGCGAAAACCGTTGCCCGGCGGCAACGAGACCATTCTTCTGGTGGAGGATGAGGAGGGCGTGCGATCGCTTGCGCGGCGCATCCTTCGCCAGTGCGGGTATACCGTGCTCGATGCCGGCACCGGCGAGGAAGCGATGCGCCTGTGCGTGGCGCACGATGGGGCCATCCATCTGCTGCTCACCGATGTCGTGCTGCCGGAGGCCGGCGGCCGCCAGGTTGCCGAGCGGCTCGCGATCGATCGTCCGCAGATGAAAGTACTCTACATGTCCGGCTATACGGACGATGCCGTGCTCCGCCACGGTGTGTTCGAGTCCGAGGTGGCATTCCTCCAGAAGCCGTTTACACCGGAGGCTCTGGCCGAGCGCGTGCGTGGGGTGCTGGACGGCGCAGGGGTGGAACGGCACGGCAGCCCGGCGCCGTAGTGATGCACGTGATGTGGACGGGCCCGCGCAATCATCCCGGCCGCGGAACCGTTGCGCCTCGTGGATTGCGCCGTCACACACGGTGCGTTCCGGGCCAGGGAGCAGGATCAGCCGCCTCGACCGGGAGGCGTTCTGCTACGGTGGTTGAACGTATGCGAACGTCAGCATACAGAGCAGAAGCCCGGATTCTCATCCGGGCTTCTTGCTTTGGTACAACATAGGTCCAACTGATAATCGCTTGCCTGGCCGCCTGCTGGTGGATGGTTGAGATAGACCATTCGGTAAGATCCGGCGCTTGGATATACGAGAGGCTTGCCGGTCCAGAGGAGGGGCCCATTAAAAAGATACCGATCGGTAACATATCGTCTGACTTTGCCCGAAAGGGACGAAATGATACCGGTCGGGATCATCTCTTGATCTTTGACCTCGGAATCGCTATAATGATACCGAACGGGAACAAAGGTCATGAAACAGGTCAAAGACATAGAAACCCTGGGAAGCCTCATACGGCAGGTTCGTAAATCTCAAGGAGTCACGCAGGAACAGCTTGCAGCCGCCTGCGGGCTGGGACGTCGCTTTATCGTGGAACTGGAAGGCGGGAAAGCAACCAGCCATCTTGGAAAGGCCATGGCCGTGCTGGCGGCTCTTGGCATCAGCCTCTATGCCGCCGACCGTAAAGGGGACTTGTGATGTCGCGCATTCTGGATGTCTGGTACCTGAACAGCAAGGCCGGCGAGTTGACGCAGGACAAGAGCGGACGGTTGCTGTTCGCCTATGACGCGGATTACCTGACATCCGCCCAGGCGTGGCCTATCTCCATCTCAATGCCGTTGCGCCCCGAAGAGTTCGGGGACCGGATCACACGTCCGTATTTCTCGGGCCTTCTCCCCGACGAGGATGCGCGCAAAAGAATGGCCCGGCTCCTCCGCGTCTCGGAGAGGAACCCTTTTTCGCTTCTTGAGATCGTTGGAGGGGAGTGCGCGGGCGCTCTTTCTCTCTACCCGGAAGGCATGGGGCGGCATGAGGAGAACGCAGAGGATGCGTATTTCCCGGACGATCAGGAGATGGACGATCTCTTTGGCGAACTCAGACAGAGGCCGTTGCTTGCCGGAGACAAAGGCGTTCGACTGTCTCTGGCCGGCGCACATGACAAACTCGCCGTCCGTGTCGTGGATGGCAAGCTCGCCCTCATGTTCGGCGGTGCGCCTACGACGCATATCCTGAAAACACTCATCGGGCGGGAGGATGTTCAGGACAGCGTTCACAACGAGCTCTTCTGCATGATGTTGGCGGCGCGGTGCGGCCTCGACGTCCCGCGTGTCGAGATCCGGCACACGGCCACGGAGCCGTTTCTCCTGATCGAGCGATACGACCGGAGGTGGAAAGACGGCCATGTGACGAGGTTGCATCAGGAGGATTTCTGTCAAGCCCTCTCCATCGCGCCTGAAAACAAGTACCGGTCCGAGGGCGGCCCGGGTATTGCCGCGTGCCTTGATATCATTCAGCAGCAGAGCATCGCGCCGCTGCCGGACAGGGTTTCCTTTCTGAACATCGTGATCTTCAATTATCTCATCGGCAACGCCGACGCACATGGCAAGAATTTCTCCTTTCTGTATGAACAGGGAAAACCGCGTCTTGCGCCGGTATATGATCTCCTCAGTACGGCCGTCTACCCAGAACTCGCTTCAAAAATGTCCATGAAAATCGGTGGAAAATACGAGCCGATGGAGGTGCGGCTCCGCCATTGGCATCGTCTTGTGCCGGATACGGCCACGGCCAGAAACAACCTGGAAAAAGTTTTGTCGGAAATGAGCCTGACTGTTCTTGGCGAGGCCGAAGATCTTAAGGCGGACCTGAGAAAAGCCGGTACGGAATCGCCTGTTTTCGACGATGTAATAGCCATTATCAAACAGCGAAAGGCACGAGTCCTATCGTAAAAACTTGCGTGGATATCGATGCAGAGGAAGATCATCCATATCGACATGGACGCGTTCTACGCGTCGGTCGAGCAGCGGGAGAATCCCGAGCTGCGCGGGCGTCCCGTTGCCGTGGGGGGATCGCGGCGCGGTGTGGTGATGGCGGCATCGTACGAGGCGCGCGCCTTTGGTGTGCGGAGTGCGATGCCCTCCGGCCTCGCGCTTCGCAAGTGCCCCGATCTGATTTTCGTGCCCCCCAACTTCGAGATCTATCGCGACGTCTCGCAGCGCGTGCGCGCAATCTTCCGTTCCTATACGGACCTCGTGGAACCGGTCTCCATCGACGAAGCATATCTCGATGTCACCGATGCGCGCAGGGGGCCGCCCTCGGCAACGCTGCTGGCACGCGCCATCAAGCAGGATATCCTCGACGCCACCCGGCTTACCGCCTCGGCCGGAGTCTCGTTCAACAAGTTCCTGGCGAAGACGGCGTCCGCGATGAACAAGCCGGACGGTCTGACGGTGATTCTCCCGGAGGACGCGCCCGGCCTCCTTGCGGGGCTTCCGATCGAGCGGTTCCACGGCATCGGTCCGGCCACGGCGAAGCGGATGCGTTCGCTCGCGATCGGGAACGGAGCCGATTTGCTGTTGCGAACGGAGGAGGAGCTGGTCCGGGATTTCGGACGGGTGGGGCGGTACTACTACAGGATGGTGCGCGGGCTCGACGAGCGCCTGGTGCGGACGGACCGGCAGCGGAAGTCGTTCGGAGCGGAGCGCACGTTCGAGAACGATGTGGCCGATCTCCAGGAGCTGATGATGCGGCTGGAAAGCGTCGTGAAGGAGATGGGGCGGCGCATGCAGAGCGTTGCGGTCTGCGGCAGAACGGTGACGCTGAAGATCAAGTACCACGACTTCACCATCTCCACGCGGAGCCGCACGGTGCGTCACGGCGTCTCCACGGCAGGCGAACTGCGAACGATCGGCCGCGAGCTGCTGCAGCAGCCTGCTCCGCCCGGGCGGGCGGTGCGGTTGATCGGCCTTACCCTCTCCAACCTGGTTACGCCGCAGGATGCCGGAGCGGCGCAGCTCGAGCTGGAATTCGAGTGGCCGTGATCGCGGTGCCGGCGAGCGCGGCTGCGGATCGGCGTCGGCAGAACACCGTCCTGTGCATCGGCGTATTGCGTTTCGGTGTGCATCGGTTGCACCCCGGCCGCAGATACCCTCCGGTGCGGTGCCGGAGAGCGCATCCCGGGATCACTTCATCTTGATCGAGAGTTCCACCCCGACAGGGCAGTGATCCGAGCCCATCACCTCGGGAAGGATGAAGGCCCGCTTCAGATGCGGGCGCAGCGCGCCGGATATCACCACGTAGTCGATACGCCACCCCACGTTCTTCGCCCTGCAGTTGCCCATCTGGCTCCACCACGTGTAGTGCTCGCCCGCGCTTTCGAACTCGCGGAAGGTGTCCACGAACCCCGCGCTCATGATGTTGTCGAAGCCCTTCCGCTCCTCCGGTGTGAACCCGTGGTTCTTCACATTGGTCTTCGGATGCGTCAGGTCGATCTCCTTGTGCGCAACGTTGAGATCGCCGCAGAAGATCACCGGCTTCTTCTTCTCCAGCTTCCGTACATACGTGAGGAAGTCCACATCCCACTCCTCGCAGCGATAGGGAAGGCGTGCAAGGTCGCGCTTGGAGTTCGGGACGTAGACATTCACCACGAAGAATTCCGGGTGCTCCGTTGTAAGCACGCGCCCTTCGTTGTCGTGCTTGGCCATGCCGATTCCTTCGCGGACATCCAGCGGCTGGGTGCGAAGGAAGGTTGCGGTGCCGGAGTATCCCTTCCGCTCCGCATGGTTCCAGTAGGCATGGTAGCCGGGAAGGTCCAGTTCAACTGCCTGGCCCGGAGTCTTGGTTTCCTGAATGCAGAGCACATCCGGACGATGTTCCCGTACGAAATCCGCGAAGCCCTTGCCCAGTACGGATCGCAGGCCATTGACGTTCCACGATACAAGCTTCATTGTTGACGGTTGTGTTTGATCTGTTCGGCGGCTGCGAGAGCGATGCTGCCGTGGGTATCGGTTGGAGGGAGAGGGTGCCCTGGTATCCCGGAGGTGCAGGGGCGGCGCCTGTTCGTGTTGATGTTCCCCGCCGCAGGCAGGCACGTACGAAGCGAGCGCATCAAGATTGCCAATAATCCCGGACGGCGCAAACGATGTGCGATGCATGAACGGCGCGCACGCTGCGCCGTACGGATTCCGGGCTGCGAAACAACCGCGGCCGGAAACGTGATGTGTTTCCGGCCGCCTGGTATTCACTCCCTGCCGAACCTCGGGGGCTATCGCACCACGATCGTTCGTATGCGTCCGGCGGCAACGCCGGGCTGTATCAGCGCCGCGACGTAGGTGCCGCCGGGAAGCTCTCCGCGTGTAAGCGTTCCCACCGCATCCCCCGATACCGGGATTCGCATCGCCTCCGCTCCGAGCACGTTGTAGATCACCACATACGATCCCGGTGCGGCTCCGCGCACGCTCAGCACTGCCGATGAACTGATCGGGTTCGGATGGATCTCCAGCGAGGCCGTCTCCTCCCGGAGGATATCGATGCCGGCAGGATCCTGGTATCCATGGGCGCCCACGTCCACGCTCCCCGCGTCCGTTCTCGGACCGCTGCCGGCCGGCTGCACGTACTCGTAGTCCAGGATCAGAGGATAGTTGGCAACGGAGCCGACATCGCCGCCGCCGTTTACCGCCGCCGCCGTTGCCGTGAGGTGATAGTCCATCGCGGCCGGGTTCACGAAGCCGGCAGCCGCAACGGTTGTGTAGATATTGTGCGACGTATCGATGCTTGCCGCGGTGCCGAGTACGATGGTGCCGGGGCCGGCGAAGATGTTGTTGTATGCCTTCACCAATGCCGTCCCGTTCTGGACGTTCACGAACGATCCGGTCCCCCTGTCGTTCACGATCGTGTTGTTGATCAGATAGAGCTCCTGCGCCGTCGGATTGGTGAGCCCCTCCAGGCCGAAGCCGATGATGTTGGAGTTCTCACCGGCCGGCCCCTGCTCGATCTCGTTGCCGGCAATGATTGCCGTGCCGCCGTTCGGCAGGTCGATCTCGCGGCTCGCGGTGCCCGTGGCCTCGTTTGCCAGACGGTTGAAGAGAATGACGTTGTTGTACGCACGGCTCTTCAGTTCGTGCCCCACAACGGCGCGATGCGACCAGTTGAACCGGAAGAGGAGCGTGCGAACGTGGTTGATGTAGAGATTGTGCGAGTACCCGTCGCCGGCGCCGTTGTGATTGAACTCCGTGTACTCGATCACGATGTCGCTCGTAGGATTGTCGCCGGCGAGGATGCCCTCCTGATTGTCGTGAAAGCTGCAGTGCCGCACCGTGAGGTTCACTCCCTCCTGGCGAATTCCCGCTCCGTTGTTGTCCGGTACGGAGCAATGGGAGAACTCGATATTCATCACCGTGGTGTTCGTTCCCCCGATCACCCAGATGGCCTTGCCGCCGAAGGCCGTGCCGTTGGCATTCAGATGCGCGTATCCGCCAACGCCCATCAGGAGCAGGTTGTTCGCCGTCCAGTGGGCAACATCCTCGGTGTATGTTCCCGCATCGATCGCCACGGTATCCCCATCCTTCACGAGGCTGGATACCTTGCTGGGAGCGGTGTAGGTGCGTGATGCGCCCACGAGCCACGTGGTGGCGCGGGCGGAGCCGGATGCGGCCAGGAGGAGAAGGAGAAGCAGTATCGAACGTCGCATGATGCTGACCTCTGATGAAACATGTGTGTCGTGCGCAGGTCCGCCGCGGTCTCTCTGCGATTGCCGAACGGCGGCAGTTGGCGAAGGGGCCTGCGGGGGCTCGGGTTCGATGCCCGCATCGGCACAGTGCCTGCGAACATCGTGGTTGATGACACCCGAAGCCTTCCCGGGTTACGCCGCTTCGGGGACCGGCCGGCGGGATCTCTGCGCCGTGAAGATGAAGATAACGATCGCGGTACGAGGGTGGCGGCGGATGATGTGAGAGTCGGGAAGCTGGAGAGGAGAAATGTGATGGGAGGGAAGGCATGCGAGCGCTGGCGCGCGGCCCGCTGTCGATGGAGCCTGCCGGCTCCGATTGCCGGCTCCGGTTGCCGGTGGCAGTTGCCGGTGGCCGATCGGGGCCGGGCGTGTCCTTCGCCCGGCCCCGGCCGTACCATCCATGAGTACGATGGCGGGGTGTTCCAACCGGAACATCCCGCACTTACTTCTTCGTTGGTGCGGCGATTCCCAGCGCTGTCCGGATCGCGGTACGATCCTTCTCCTCCTTTAGTCCGGTAAAGTCCGCATCGGTCTCGATGGAGTCCTTGAGCGCCTGGATCGCCTTCCGCTCCTCTGCAATTGCATCCTTCGTCATCCCCTTCTGCGGATGAGCAAGCTTCTTCCGTCGGCGCGCGACATCGGCTGCCTTCATGGCGATGCGCGGGCGGCCGCCGAGGCCTCCGTCGTATCCATCCTTCATGCTCGCAAAGGTGTCGTCGCTCAACGCTTCAAGCAGCTTCAGCGTCTCGCCCATCGGCCTGCCGTCGATAACGTGGAGATAGTCGTAGCCGAAGGAGGTGCCGGACTTCGGGTCCTTCTTGCCGTCTGCTCCAAGGATCGCAGGACGTGAGGGGTAGAAGTAGTAGCCGCGGCCGTTCGATGCCAGAATACAGACCAGGCCCTTGAACTGCGTGTTGGCTGCCTTGGTAAGCTGGTCTCCGGAATAGGGGAGCGGATCGGGCGTCACCTGCCTGATCGCATCCCACGCGATGCCGCCGCCCCACTTCCTGAAGTTGTTGATCGTGTCGGCGTTGTTGTAGATCAGCGCGCCGTTGTCGGGCTTGGCTCCGGACTTCAGTCCCGCGGCCTTCTCGCCCCAGCGCATCAGGACATCGTGGATATTCCCCTTCCCCTGGTAGCCGGCGCTCCATCCGAACACCGGCCCCCAATGGGTCAGATGCGCCACGAACTGGATCAGTCGTAGATCCCATTCGTATGCCCACTTCGGGACATCCCCCGCCTTCCCCGTGGCCGTCATGCCAACCCACTGTGCGTCCGTTACCTTCTGTCCGAGATTCCTGCCCGGTTCCGTGCTGCCGGTCTCGGCAATCTTGATGAAGACGCCCAGCAGATCGGGGGATGCCTGGATCAGCGACACCGCGTTCTGTCCGCTCTCGATGCCGCCGTTCGCCGTGTTGACCACCTGCCACCCGCTCTGATAGTCGATGCCGTACACCAGGAAGGCCTTTCGCGCGTCGGCGTCCTTGAAGAGCGCATCCATCACCACCGGCAGCGATCCCTTGTTGCCGCCGAAGCCGTGCCCCCAGGTAACCTTCTCGGAGTCGTATGCATTGATGGAGGATGTGCCGCCTTCGTGCTTCAGTTCATCCCAGACCGCCTTCTTGATCTCTGCCTCGCGTGTGTGGCCGGGCGCATCTGCTCCCTGCGTTTCCGTTGGTGCGAACGATGACGTTCCGCCGTAGGCATAGCCGTACTGGGACTTGTACTTCACCAGCTTCAGCTTTGCCGTATCGACCGCGGACCGGTTGATCCTGATCTGCTCGACGATCTTCTTCTGCTCTTCGGTGAGCGCCGTATCCACGCCCGCGGCCGCGTTGGAAACCGACGGTGCGGTTGCCGTGCCGTGCAATGTGGTGGTAAGCTCCTTCCCCTTGCCGCGCACGGCCTTCGGCAATACCTGCGGCCATTTGATGACCTCCGCCTCCGAGAGATTCGGCGCAGTGTGCGATGCGTCCTGCGATGCGGTGCGCCCATGAGCAACCTGCTGGCGCTGAACGGAGACGGGGCCGGAGGGCATTGTGCCTGCCGCCGGGCCGATGATCCCGCGCACGGAGCGTCCGGCGATTACGTGGTCGGCAACGGTGTCCGCCTGTTGTTCGTAGGCATCGCCGGTCCGGCCCATGGCTCCCTTCAGATGCACTCCGCGGCGCTGCTGTACCACATGCGTCAGCTCGTGCGCAAGCAGATGCCTGCCGCCGGGCGTTTCCGGCTGATAGCGTCCGCTTCCGAACACGATGTCGTTGCCGGTGGTGTAGGCCAGGGCATTGAGCGATCCCGCCGCGCGCGCCGCATGGCCGTCCGCATGCACGCGCACGCCGGAGAAATCACTGCCGAAACGGGACTCCATGAAGCTCCGCGTGGAGGGCTTCATCGGCTCCCCCGTTCTTCGCGACCCGATCGTTACCGCGTCGGCAACGACGGCATCCGCATTGGCGGCGCCGTTCATGGCGGCGGCGCTCTTCGCCGCACCATCGCCGGCGGACCTGGCCTGAACGGCCGGGCGCTCCGCTCCGTGCACCGGTATGCTCCTGATGTCGAATGCCGGCCGTGCCGCGTTCTGCGAGTTCCCTTCCGCTCCGGCGCCCGGCATTCCTCCCTCCGTGCCGTTCGGATCGGGGCGGCCGTGGCCTGCATGGGGGTCGTGGCCGCCGGAGGGCGCAGCGGTCTGCTGCCGGTGCAGGGCTTCGTGCGCGCCGCGGCTGGACGCGCGCGCGCCTGCCGGCTTCACCTGTGCGGGTGGCTGCTTCTTTGCGAATGTCTGCATGGTGGTTCCGTGTTGAGCGGATCGAAATACCCGGCGGCAATGCCGGGCTGCGTCAATGGGCGGCGCCATGGTTCCGTGCGTTCCCGCGGTGTGCGCACCGGCCGCCGCGCTCCGCATCGCCGGCAGTGATCATACCTGCTTCGGGGTGCCGTGGCGCGGGGTTCTGCATGGGCGGCAACGTTCAGATGCCGACTGTTCTGCATGTGCGGCGCCGGATTGTCCGTATGAAAGAAAGCATGGATCGTGGCGGTTGCTCGGGGCAATAATACTATGCCTTCCGGGCGGATGTCAAGCGTAATCATGTCGGTGAGTGGCTGGACGACACGCTGGCGGCGACCCGCCACCCTCCGGAAGGCGCACCGGCTCGCGCTGCGATATACAGTTGGGCCGGGCCGGCCTCGCCGCCATGCGGGAAGTGTCCGATTCGCGCGGCATCGATAATGGATCTGAATCCTTGCTGCAAATTTTTTATACTCCCGGTCACGGCATGGTTTGATAGCACTGGCCGGGTTCCTTCACGGGGAGTCGGCCGTCGTGCACCGGCGCTTTGGGAGCGTGCCGAGCAGTGGTTTGCACTGCATCGTCAAAAGCGATGCCGGTCTCCGGCTCGCAAACGATTCATTTGTCACGAACCTCTACGGCAATGGCTGCTCCCGGGCACGAACCATTCAGGCATTGCCATGCGCCGAGCCCGCGGCTCGGAGTATGGCTCCTGTTTACGATCATTGCGGTCGGCGCGCGCCTCCATGCGCAACAGCTGACATCGATCGTCAACATCTACGCACCCGTCACCGCCATCACCAGTTGCACCATCACCGTCCCCTCCACGGGCGGCTTTGCCGTGGGCGATCGCATCCTCGTGATCCAGATGCAGGGGGCTGCCGTTGATCGTTCGAACAGCGTGAACTTCGGCTCCATTACCGGGTACGGCAACGCCGGGCACTTCGAATTCGCCACTATCTCCAGCGTTACGCCAACAACCATCGCCGTCGTGAACAGGCTCGTGGGGGCGTACTCGGTCACGGATATGGTGCAGGTTGTCCGCGTGGCAACCGTTGCCAACGGCAGCGTAACCGGGCAGTTGACCTGTGCGCCGTGGAATGGAAGCACCGGCGGCGTGCTTGCCGTGGAGGCCTCCGGCACGCTCACGATGAACGGCCAGATCGATGTCTCCGGCAAGGGGTTCAGAGGGGGGACCGCGCTGGATATGAACATCACCTGCGGCGGGATCGTCAACACCGACTACTTCTACTCGGACATCAGTCTGGGAGGGGCGAACAAGGGGGAAGGGATCGCGCTGCCGCAGTCCGCCTCGGCCCGCGGACGCGGCCCGCTTGCAAACGCCGGCGGCGGCGGAAACAATCACAACGGCGGCGGCGGTGGCGGCTCCAACATCGGAGTTGGAGGAACCGGAGGCTCCGAGTGGGACAACTGTTCCAGCAACAATCCCGTGACTCGCGGCATCCCCGGCTTTCCGCTGGACTACTCCTCCGGCAACCGTGTCTTCATGGGGGGCGGCGGCGGTGCCGGGCACGCGAACAACGGCTCCGGAACCAACGGCGGCAATGGCGGTGCGATCGTGATCATCCGCGCGGCGACGCTGGCAGGGAACGGACAATCCATCAACAGCAACGGCGCCGACGTGCCGCTCTCCGGTCCGCCCGGAGCCGATGGATGCGGCGGCGGCGGCGGTGGCGGCACGGTGCTGCTGGATGTGCGGAACTACTCCAGCAACGTGGTGGTGAACGTGAAGGGCGGGGCAGGCGGCAACTCCTGGTGGAACGCCGGCTTCATCGGCCCCGGCGGCGGCGGCGGCGGCGGACTTGCCTGGAGCTCGGGCGGCTTTCCGCCCGGCGTAACGGTTGTTGCCGCAGGAGGGACCAATGGGGTGATGGTCCCCAACGGCAACCCGTGGGGAACCACGCCGGGATCGCCGGGGGGGACGCAGGGCGGGCTGGTGATCCCCGAGGGAACGCAGCCCACGGTCTCCTGTTCCATCAACCCAACCGGGCCGCTGGTTATCTGCGATGGCGATGCCGCCACGCTGACAGCAACGGCCGGCTTCGCATCGTACCAGTGGTCCCCCGCCGGCGGGAACGGTCGCACGGCGGTGGTGAGGCCGGCAACTTCCGGCACGTATTACGTGACCGTGCAAGCTGCCGACGGATGTGTGAGCGTCGCCTCCATCGACATCACCGTGCTGCCGGTTCCGAAGGCGCACGCCGGTCCCGATGTGGCCGTCTGTCTCGGCTCGCAGCGTGTGATCGGGCAGGATGCTACCGGCGGCACGCCGCCATACACCTACTCGTGGGATCCGCCAGCCGGACTGAGCAGCACCGGCACGGCTCTCGTGTTTGCGTCGCCGATCGCTACAACGCAGTATGTGGTGACCGTGGGGGATTCGAAGGGGGAGTGCATATCGCGCGATACGGTGCTGGTGACGGTGAACAAGCCTCCCGCACTCGCGAAGCTGCGCGACACCACCATCTGCAACGGAGCCGCCATCACGCTCGGAGCGCCGGCAACGGGCGGTGTCGCACCATACACCTACACCTGGACTCCATCGGCCGATCTCGACGACGCAAGGAAGGCGGTGGTTGTGGCGCATCCCAGGGCCGCAGCAACGCGGTACACCGTGAAGGTGACGGACGTGAACGGATGTGCCACCACGGACAGCATGCTGGTGACAATGCGCGCTCCGATGGCTGCAACGGCCGGGCCCGATACGGTGGTGTGTGCTGGGGACA
This sequence comes from Kapaibacterium sp. (SeqCode), assembly GCA_035549015.1. Classification (GTDB taxonomy): domain Bacteria; phylum Bacteroidota; class Ignavibacteria; order OLB7; family OLB7; genus JAFDZV01. The sequence goes on along the minus strand of DASZRW010000142.1, from coordinate 75,613 downwards.
GCATCCCGCTCAGGGCATCGGGTGGCTCGAGCTATCGGTGGAGTCCGGCGCTCGGGCTCAGTTGTGCGAACTGCGCCAACCCAAAGGCCGGCCCTCCGCAGACCACGCTCTATGCGGTGACGATCGCGGACTCCAACGGCTGTGTGATGGTTGATTCCATCCTCGTGCGCGTATCCCATGTCGGGCTCGGCGCCACCGGCGGAACCGCCGTGGACTTCGGCACGCTGGAGGGCTGCGCCACGAGCACGGAACGAACCGTTGTTCTCCACAACACCGGCACCGACACGCTCCGTCTGGACAGCATGACGTTCAATGGAACGGGCTTCGCGGTGACCTCGCCGCAGCTTCCCATCCGCATTCCCGGCGGCGATTCGCTCCCGGTGAAGCTGCAGTTCCTTCCGCTGGGCACCGGCGTAACCACCGCCGTGCTCGATGTACACGGCTATCCGTGCAACGTGGATTACCGGCTGGATCTGCGCGGTGAGAAGGCTCTCACGGCGGTGGCCGCGCGGCCGGGCACCATCGCCTTCGGCGACATCTATCGGTGCGACGCAACGCCGCGCGACACGACGCTCGTGATCTACAACACCGGCACCGATCGCCTTTCGCTTCAGGGAGCCGTTGTCGCGCCGCCGTTCACGATCCTCTCCCCCTCGTTCCCCGCGGACGTGGCACCGGGTGACAGCATTGTTATCGCAGTACGATATGCTCCGACGGCGGCCGGAGACTACTCCGAACAGGTCCGGCTGCCGTTCAGCGCGGGCCCCTGTGTGGATACGCTGCGGCTGGCGCTCGGGGCGCGCTACCTGGTGCCGATGCTGCAGCCGGTTCCGGCCATCGACTTCGGTCAGTTGACCGGCTGCGAGTCCGAGCGCGATACCGTGATCACGATTCACAATCCCGGCAATGCCGGCGTGGACGTGACCGGCCTGGCGCTTCCGTCCGGCTTCAGGATCGTCTCGCCGCTTCCGGTCACGATCGCCGCGGGAGGTGACGGGCAGATCACCGTTCGATACGCGCCGGTGAAGGTCGGCATCAGCAATGGCCGGCTTCTGCTGGCGTACGGCCGCTGCGGCGATACGCTCGCGATCGATGTGACAGGCGATCAGTCCGGCGTGGCGTACGCAATTCCGGATACGGTGAACTTCGGCCAGATGGCGCTGTGCGCGGGCGCTACCGCCACACGGAGCGTCACGATCTTCAACATGAGCGCAGGGGGTGTTGGAAGCTCGGTCTCCGATGTTGCAATCAGCGGACCGTTCACCACCACGATGCAGAACGGCGACACGCTCCGCAACGGGCAGCCGGAGACCTTCACCGTGGCGTTCACACCGGCTGTAGACGGCGTTGCGAATGGAACGCTCGATGTCACGATTGCGCCATGCGGCGTGAAGAAGAGCATCGTGCTCACCGGCACGGCGCGCAAGGTTGCCGTGGCGGGAGATTCGCAGATCGACTTCGGTCAGGTGACGGCCGGCACCTCCGGGGCTGCCACGGCCATCTATCGGAACGTGGGGACCGCCGTGGTGACGGTGGACAGCATCGGCTCTCCGGCGGCTCCGTTCTCCCTTCAGTCCACGCAGCCGCCGCTCCCTGCCACGCTTGCGCCGGGCGACTCGATCATCGTGCATCTCGGTTTCGATGCCTCCACCGGAAGCGAGCAGTCGCTTGTACGGATCTACATCTCCCCCTGCTCCGAGACGCTTCCGTTGACGGTGCTGGGGGAGGGGATCAATCGCTCCGCATGGGCAAGCGTTTCCGTTCCGGTGATCGAGGCTGCCCCGGGCGAGCGCGTCGTGATTGCGCCCACGATCGATTCCTCCGCCGGACTGCCGGCCAGCGGGGCTGCGCACTTCAGTGCGCGCCTTCGCTTCAACAAGACGCTTCTCATCCCAACCGGATCGACTCCCCAGGGAATCATCACCGGTCACGAGCGGGCCATTACCATCACCGGCCTTCGCTCGGACACGCTGGGTGCCATGGCGCCGTTCGAATTCGTTGCCGCGCTCGGTGACACGGAGGAGACGCCGCTCACGCTGGAGCAGTTCGTATGGACCGACGGAGGCCCGGTGACAACGACGGTGGCGAACGGCCTGTTCCGTCTGCGAAACCTCTGCCCCGTTCTCAACACGCGTCTGCTGGTTGCCGCCGGCGCGGCGGGGCTGAAGCCGGCCCGCCCGAATCCCGCGAGCGGTGCCACGGTGGTTCAGTATTCGGTAATGGAGGCCGGGCGTACGCGCCTGGTTGTGGTTGATCTGCTGGGCCGCCACGTGCTGACACTGGTGGATGGTGCGATTCCCCCCGGTGTATATTCCGCATCGTTCGATGCTTCCGGAATTTCCTCCGGCGTCTACTTCTGCGTGCTGGAGACCGGCGTGGAACGCTTCGTACAGGCGCTGCGCGTGGCCAGATGAATTCAACATCCTCGCAACGTTCCAATCGTGCCGATCCCGGCCTTCCCCGGCTTCGCGGCGAATGCGATCGGCATGCATGGATTTCCCCGATTCATTCTCTCACACATTCGGTATTCCGCTGCAACGCCGGCCTCGGGCCGGCCGTATCGCGGCGCGATAGATCCATTCCGCATGCACCGGCATGCGGTTCACACGACAGCATCCATTTCGATCATGATGACTCCCTACTCTCATGTGCATTTCGCAGTTGCTACGATTCTGGCCGGGGTCGGAATCTGGTTCCTGACGGGTGGCCGCAGGATTCCCGGCCGCTGGCTCCTGATCTGGTATCTCGTAATCGGATGGGTTCTCTCCGCAGTCTACTACCTCCCGATGCTGTGGATGGGTGACAAGTTCTATCTCGCGGACGGGTACAGGACATTCCAGGAGATCTGGTATCCGATCAGCATGGTTCTGGACCTCGGCCATCTCTTCCTGATCACGGGCGCCATCTACCTGCTGCGGAAGCCTGCCGACCCTGCCGTCGTGTCCCGTGCGGCCGGTAGTGAGGGGGACTTTCTTTCGCTGGATGATGGTGGGCTGGAAGCGCCGCCACCAACACGGCATGGATGCCTCACCACGTATCTGGTGTTCGGAATCATCGGCAACCTGGGCGTGATCGCACTCATCTTCGCCAATGCCCGGGCGTTGGAACGTGCGATGGATCACCTTGCGCCCGGTGTTATCCCGTTCAGCATCTTCCTTACACTGCTGGACATCGTCTGCATCATCGGCGTGTTCAAATGGCAGCGGTGGGGCTTCTGGGGAGTCTGTCTTCTGAGTGCGATCGGCCTGATCCTGGATGTCGCGATCGGCGCCGGAGCCATCGCAGTGCTGGGTTCGATCGTCCGTCCGTTCATGCTGTACGGCGTCCTTCGTATCGGCGGTTCCGCCAACGCATGGGATCGGTTGAAATAGCGATCGGCGGGACGGTATCGCACCGGCTGCATCCATGGCCATGCCGCACCCGGGATGGCTGGGAGAAGCGATGGTGCCGTTGTGTGCGCGGAGCCCGCAACCGCCTCCCCGGCAGGAGCTTCCGTGTTATTGGGCGCCGCGGCGGGCCACGTCGCGCGCCCTCCGGATGTTCTTCATCCGGCTGCGTTGCCTGCATATCAAGCGATCGTAATACCACCGAACGAACGTTCCCTTCCGTCGTCGCGGCGCAGTTCTCCCGCGCGCTTCCCGCGAGAGCGCGCACTCCGTTTCGCCATTCATCGCGATTGCCAAATCACAACATTGCGCTGCAGATATTTCATGCAGCCGCCGCTCTACTTTTGCGCCGCGACATCGGCATCTCCCGAACTCCTCATCAACAATGAGCCTCTGTTCATGCGTGCGGCGGCCCAACACGTGCGGTACTTCCGGCTCCGGCTTCCTGCTCTTCTTCTGCTGATCCTGATTCCAGGTGTGGTTGCGGCGCAGCATTCCGGCGACGGTGCCGTGCATCATGCGGACCGGCATGCATGGCACGGCATGGCTCCCGGCTTCGTCGAGAACCGCGGCCAGCTTGCCGACGAGAACGGGCACGCCAGACCGGACCTCCTCTTTCAACTGAAGTCCGGCAGCACGGCGATCTACCTGGCAGCGGACAGGATCCACTATCTCTATGAGCGGTCGTCGGGTGCTGACGCCCCGGGGAGCGGCGCGATGCGTTCCGATTCGATCGCGGCGGATGCCTGCCGCATGGAGCTCCAGTTCCTGGGCGCCAACCCCGACGTACGCCTGGAAGCGCAGGAGCAGTTGCCGGGATTTGAGAACTACATCCTCGGGAACTGTCCGGCGGGTGTGCTCGGCGTGCGCCGCTATCACACAATAGTCTACCACGATCTCTATCCGGACATCGATCTGGTTCTGTATGCCGGGCATGGCGGGATGACGTACGATTTCGTGGTGCGCAGCGGGGGGCACCCGGAATGTATCCGAATGCGATATAACGGCGCCGGCTCCGTGGCACTGACGCGGCGCGGCGCTCTGCAGGTTGCCGGTCCGCTCGGATCGTTGAACGAGCAGCCTCCGGTCGCCTACCAGACCGATAGCGCATCGGGCGCACGGCGTGCAGTGCGATGCCGGTTCGTGCGGCGCGACTCGATCATCACCTTCAACATAGGCGCGTACAACGGCGATCGCGATCTGGTGATCGATCCCGCCCAGGAGTGGGCAACGTTCTACGGTGGCGGCGGCCCGACCTTCTTCGACATGGACTACTTCTCCGGCGGCGACGTAACGGAGATCGATGGTTCGGGCAACTGCATTCTGATCGGCAACACGCTCAGCGCCACCTTCCCCACAACGCCCGGCGTCCTGCGACGGAATCTCCAGGGGGTGATCGATGCCTTCATCGTGAAGTTCGATCCCTATGGCAACGTGCTCTGGGCCACGTACTACGGCGGGACCAACGGCGATGACTACGGCCACGGCGTGGTTGCCGACGGGCAGGGGAACATCATCGTGACGGGGCATACCGGCAGCACGGACATTCCGCGCGCCAATGCCTATCAGAATGCGTTCGCAGGGGGCGTTCAGGATGCATACGTGGCGAAGTTCAGCCCGGCCGGAGCGCTCCTCTGGGGAACGTATTGCGGCACAGCCTTCTGGGACGACTGCTACGCGAGCGCCGTGGACAGTGCAGGGAACGTCTATGCATTGATGACGACCACCGGCGGCGTGCTCGCAGGCGCGCCCGTGGCGTACAGGCCGGCGCGCAACGCCGCGCATCCAACGGGAGGCGGCCCGGTGAACAACGATCTCATGGTGGTGAAGTTCAACGGAACGTCCGGCCAGGCCATCTGGGCGAAGTTCATCGGCGGTGCGAACGTGGAGTATGGATATTCCGTGGTGTGCGATGTCCGCGGCAACGTGATCGCAACCGGCTGGACCAACAGCACGGACTTCCCGGTAACGCCCGGCTGTGCGCAGCCTGCGAACGGCGGAGGCTACGATGCGATAGTGGTGAAGGCGGACAGCGCCGGCACGACGCTCTGGTCCACATACTACGGCGGCAGCGGCACGGAGGATAACGGCCTCTTCCCGCTTGCGATCATCGGCGACTTCGGCGTGGCCGGTGTTGCGACAGACGGGAGCGGCAATGTGTTCGTGACCGGAGCCACCACCGGCGGCTTTCCGACGACGGCGGGCGCATGGAACCGCAACCCGATCGGGGGCACGGATGCATTCGTCGTGAAGTTCGACAGCCTGGGTGCAGTACGGTGGGCAACGTACATCGGCACGGCTGGAAGCGACTTCGGGATGGGCGTTGCCTGCAACCAGCAGGGGGGCGTGATTGTTGCCGGCACCACCACCGCCAATGGCCTTCCCACCAACGGTGCCGGGCAGGACGCTCCCTTCCAGGCCGCGTACAACAACGGCGCGGACGATGCCTTCCTCGCAAAGCTGGATGCGAACGGCGCCCCGAAGTGGGTGACGTATTTCGGCGGGCCGGGGGATGATGCGGGGCATGGTGTATCGTGCGATCCGCATGGCGCGGTGCTTCTTGCCGGAGAGACCAGCAGCGCCGGCGCTCCGTTCATGCTTCGCAGCCGGCACCAGGTTGCGAACAATCAACAACTGGCCGCGCCGGGCAACGCCGGCGGCTACGATGCATATCTCACGCTCTTCTGCGATGCCGATCCGCCGCGCCTCGATTCCAGCGGAACGCATACGCTCTGTGATGGCGATACCCTGCGAGTCTGGATACCGCACGGCTACGCGAATGTGAAGTGGTACCGGAAGGATCCGCCCACCTTCGCAACCTCCACGGAGCTGTTGCCGTTTCGCGGCCGCGATACGATTGCCATCGCGGACTCCGGGCGCTACTACGTTGCGGTGGAGAACGCGGCCGGCTGTGCCTCAACATCCGCCGATGTGGTGGTCGCGCGGTTCGGGCGTATCAACCCGAGGATTGCGCCGGCCGCGCCGGTTGCCATCTGCACTGGCGATACCGTGGTTCTCTCCGTTGGTCCCGGCACGTTTGCGCAGTACCGGTGGCTCCGCGCGCCCGGGGTGACCGAGGCGACGCCGACGATGAAGGTATGGGCCGGCGGCACGTATGCCGTGGTGGTAACGAATGCTGCCGGCTGTCGCGACTCCGCGACCGTGACCGTGCAGGAGTATCCGAAGCCGTCGCCGGTCAGCGCGTCCGGCGATACGGCAATCTGCCAGGGGGGCCAGGCCGTGCTCAACGCTTCCGGCGGAGCGGGGGGCTCCATTACCTGGTATTCAGCCGCAGGCCCGGCCGCCGTCGGGAGCGGCGCGCAATACATTGCCGCCGCATCGGGAACGTACTATGCCCGCTCCACCAATGCAGGCGGCTGCAGCGCCCAATCGAACACTGTGGTGGTGCGTGTCGGTGCGAAGCCGCGGCCGAAGATCGTGGCGTTGCTGCCGGTCGAGTTCTGCGACGGCGACAGCACGATCCTGGACGCAGTGCCGGCCGCGCCCGGGGACGCGGTGCTTCCCGGCGGCAACTACAGATCCTATGCCTGGTCCGGCGGTTCCGCCGGACGGCGTATCGTTCTGCGAGATATCCCGATCGGTGCGACCAGGGTGGGAGTGACGGTGACCGATACGAACGGCTGCACCGCCGATACATTCATCGTAGTGACGAAGGATGCGCGGCCGAGGCCCGGCATCGTCGCAAGCCCTGATACCGTTGTCTGCGAGGGGGACAGTGTGACGCTGAGTGCGAGCGGAACGTTTGCCGGTTATCTCTGGAATACCGGGAGCACGGACTCACGCATCACGGTTGGGCGGAGCGCGGCCTATGTGCTCACGGCCACGTCCGCAGAAGGTTGTTCCGGGGTCTCGGACACCGTTCGCGTAACCGTGCATCCGCGCCCATCCGCGAAGATCGCCGGACCGGTGGCGGTCTGCCTGAACTCCACGCAGGCCTATTCGGTTCCGGCACAGGCCGGTGTGAGCTATGCATGGAGGATCCTCGGAGCAAGCGGCGCGATCGGCGGCGGCGCGGGAACGAATTCGGTGAGTGTGGACTGGGGAGCCGCGGCCGATGTGCAGGTGATCGTTACGGTAACCGACAATACCACCGGCTGCGCCGCGCAGGACACGCTCGCGGTGAAGGTGGGCTCCGTGTTGCAGCCGAACATCGTCACGAACCGCCCGCCTCGTCTCTGTCCGGGCGATACGGTGCAGCTCGATGCGGGCGCCGGCTTCACCAGCTACCACTGGTCCACGGGCGCCGCCACGCGTACCATCTCCGTCTGGCAGGCCGGCAGCTACAGCGTGACCGTGGCGAATGCAAGCGGATGCAGCGGCACGTCCTCTCCTCTGGTGGTGACCGTTGCCGATCCGCTGGTTCCGGTCATCACGGCGGGCGGGCCGCTCATGCTCTGCGCGGGGGATACCGTGGAGCTTGATGCGGGCGCCGGATTCACGGAGTATCTCTGGAGCAACGGCGCGACGCTCCGGAAGGTGAGGGTTGCGACGGGCGGCACCTATCAGGTTGCCACGCGCGATACGAACGGCTGCCGCGCCGCATCGAAGCCGGTGGATGTCGTGGTGAACGTTCCGCCCGCGCCTTCGATCAACGGACCGAACTCCGCCTGCGTTGGGAGCGTGCTCTCCCTTGCGGCCTCCGCGGCTCCGGGCGATGTCATCGTCTGGGACGTTCGCGGTCCGGGCGCGCAGCTTCTTACGGGGCAGGGAACCGCCGGGATTACGGTCCGGTGCGGAAGTGCCGGGCAGGATACCGTGGAGATCGCCGTGCGCTCCGCGGCCACGGGCTGCAGCGGCACGGCGCGCTATCTGGTTGATGTTGGTACAAGCCTGCAGCCGGTGATCGGAGCGGACCGGACGTCGGGCCAGCTCTGCGCGGGCGACAGCATGCGCCTGAGCGTGCCGCCGGGCTACGCGAGTTACCGCTGGAGCCCGGCGGGGGAGGCTACGCCGTCGATCGTTGTCAGAACCGCCGGCACCTACGGCGTGGTGGTGACGGACTCCGGCGGATGCATTGGTTCGGCGGAGATTACGGTGAGCGTGAAGCCGCCGTTCAAGATTCCGCTTTCGCCATCGGGCGCCGTGCTCTGCCCCGGGGACAGCGTACGCCTCGACGCCGATGCCGGCTTCAGCCGCTATTCCTGGTGGCCCGGTGGAGAGCAGGGGGGAGCGTTGTGGGTGCATGCGCCCGGACGCTATGCGGTGAGCGCCGTCGATGCGGACGGATGCACGGGCGTTTCGGATACGATCACGGTTACCGCCGGCCGGGCGCCGCTCGTTACCGGCATCAACCAGACCGGCAATCTGTTGACGGTGCAGGTAGACGAGGTGAACGGGCCGGCAGCCGCTGCGGTGCAATGGCTGCGGGATGGCGTTCCCATTGCGGGCGCAACCTCGCGTACATACGCAACGCCGGCTGTTGCAGACTACAGTGTGGTTGCAACCAGCGCCGACGGATGCCGTGCCACGTTCGGCCCGGTACGGCCGGCCGCTTCCGCAAGTTCAGCGATTGGCGTGGGAGACATCGCGGCTGCCCCGGGGGAGCATGTCGTTGTTCCGTTGGTGATCGCCTCGTCGCAGAATCTGGATCGCGTTGGCGCCCATGAGTACGAGGCGCGGCTCCGCTTCAACAAGACGCTGCTTATCCCGACCGATCCTTCCAGCAGCACGATTGCCGGGGATGAATGCGTGGTCACCGTTCGCGGAACGCGCGCGCCGAATGTGGAGACCGGCGAAGTGTTCCGGCTGGAGTTCACGGCGGCGCTCGGCAATGACAGCGTTACCGCGCTCAGGCTGGAGGGATTCCGGTGGCTGGATACCGTTGGTGGAAGCGTTGCGGTGACGATGCAGGATGGAACGTTCCGTCTGCAGGGGCTGTGCGAGAACGGCGGGGCGCGCCTGCTTGCAGCGGCCGGCCTCACGAAGATTGCGGCCGTGCGGCCCAATCCGGCGAGCGGGATTGTGGAGATCGAGTACGACGTTTCCGAAAAGGGATTCACGGAGCTCTACCTCGCGGACATGCGCGGCGAGCGTGCTGCGACGCTTGTACAGGGCATCCTGGCACCCGGGCGCTATCTGGTAGCCTTCGATACCGGCGGCGTGCCGAGCGGTTCCTATCGCTGCGTGCTCCGGACGCTCACACAGCAGTTCGATCGATCGCTCGGCATCGTGCACTGATTGCGGCGTCTCCCGCCGCGTTCATCACCATCCATTCTCATTGAGTATCTCGCGAGCAATCGCCGAGCCTGCAGGGTTGCCTGCCCGGCGGGTTCGAGGCTGTCAGGATGCGCGGCGTTGATCGTTATCGCGAGCGTGCACGGCATGCTGAACAGGCATCTCCGCAGCGCCGCATGCACTGTAACGAGCGACGATCCGGCCGGGAATGAGTATCATGAGCCGAACAGATCCGCGCGCAATGCACCTTCCCTCCGCAATGCCCGGAGCGTGCATCCCTATTGCATTCCTGGAGAGCGAGATCGATGATGGCACAAATCTCTGTCCACACTGCACTGGCCATGACATGCCTCTGCGTCGCCATCCTTGCGGCCGGCTGTGGCATGGGGACGCTCTCGGCAGTCAACGGGAGCACGTTGATCACCGAGAAGCTGGATCTGCGGCAGAAGAACGTGATCCCGGTTGGATATCTGATCGAGAAGGGAACGGCCTATCTGGTGCAGTATCGATCGGGAGTGCGGGATTATGATATCGCCTGCTTCGACACGAGCATGAATCGCCGTTGGCTCGAGTCCTACGATATACAGGATCTTACCGATGATGCCGGCCTGCGTGATTACGGTGTGGACCGGCATTCCGTTGTATCGGTGCCCGGACGGATCGATGTGGTTGCACTCGCGGTGAAGACACCAGACAGCGCCGCGGTGATTCTTCGGCAGCTGGATGCCGTTACTGGAAAGACCCTCACATCGCGCTGCCTGGCACGCTACCGATCGAAGCTTGCGTACGGTCCCGGGTATGTGCGCTTCGATGCATCATCGGATGGGGAACGGTGCGCGTTGACATATCGAACGGGAGGCGATGACTCCGCGGCACTTCACGTTGCACTCTACGACCGGGACCTCAGGCGGACCGCCGATCTCCTGGTTTCCGGCTCCGACGTCGACACCGTCGCTCTGCCGAACGAGGTCCTGCTCCCTGCGGACGGCAGGCTGATTCTCGGCACCCGCAGGCTGTGCAAGCTTGCGCTCACCGAAATCGATCGTTCCTCCGGTCGCGAAATCAGAAGCATCACCATGTCTGCGGACTACCCCGACAAGCATGCAACGGCCGGATGTGTGGACAGCGTGCTCATTGCGCCGGGCGATTCCCAGCTTGTCGTGATCTCGCGTTGTACCGCGAACGACGGCGCTCCGGGCATCCTGCTTTCCCGCATACGCCTGCGTACGCTGGCAAGTGAATTCTCTGCGATGGCAACCACGTCCGAACTCCGGCGCGGCGAGTCGATTGCCGGCATCTCCGTGCTCCCGATGTTCTCCCGCATCATCGACGCCGGCGGCGCTGCAGGGCGTTACGTGGTGACGCTCGAGCAGCAGGGAGGCGATGTCCGGAGGGAAACCAACAGGACGGAGTTGACATCCATCGATGGGAAGAAGACCGTCATGTATCACTCCGACGTGATTCCGAGCGCCGTTACGGGTGACTACCTGGTGATTGCCTGTGATGACCGTGGCAACGTTGCGTGGAAGCAGACGATCGCAAAGAACCAGGGTGGTGACTGGTCCACGTTCGATCTCATTGCCGGATCGGCGGGCGTCACTCCGGATGGTCGTCTGCGTGCAGTGTACCGGCAGGGGGACGGCATGCAGCAGCGCACCTTCAGGCTTGCCGATGGCATGGTCGACTCCACTGCATCCTTCGCATTCCTCGATGTCGGATCGAACGTTGGAGTGTTCGGGAGCACGGTGGCATGGTCCGACAATCGAACGGTGTTCTTCATTGCGGAGACAAGCGTTATTGGGCATCGATATTACGCCTGCCGCGCCATGCTGCCACGGTAGAAGAATACGGGGCATGCATGCGGCGCATTCCTGAGCTGCTCTCCCATGCGCCCCTGCCGCCCAACAGGCCATGGTTTGCCAGGGGCGGAGCTGTTCCGTATTGTTGAGCCGATCGTGAATGCAGCGCATGTGCATACCGTTGCACGAGTTCGCGGAACGCATTCGCTCACGTACAATACCCGGCGCAACAATCTCGGTAACCGTCATGGCATCGATTCTTCGTATTGCCCTGCTGCTGCTGTTCGTTGCGGCAAGCGCGCCGGGCCAGCCCGCCCCGATCCAGGGCATCGTCAACCACTACACACCCGTACGAAGCTTCGGTTCGTGCGGAAGCCTCGTGGTTGCGGATGCCTCGCACTTCTCTCCCGGCGATCTCGTGCTCATCATTCAGATGCAGGGAGCGGCGATCGTTCCGGAGAACATCCCCACCTACGGAACCATCACCGATATCGGTGATGCCGGGAATCACGAGCTGAACAGAATCGCCTTCATCAGCGGCGACACCATCCATCTCGCATTCGCGCTTCACTTTACCTACACGATTGCCGGCAGGGTGCAGCTGGTGCGCGTGCCGGAGTATGCAGATGTGGATGTTGCCGGCACGGTAACCTGTGCGCCCTGGAACGGTGAGACCGGCGGCGTGCTTGCCTTCGTTGCCTCCGGCACCGTTACGCTGCATGCGTCGATCGATGCGTCCGGCACCGGGTTTCGTGGCGGCGATGTTGTGCAGGGCACGTACGTTCCCTACTACGAGGGAGCATATGTTGGCCCGCTCAATGCCGATCGCTACGGAAGGAAGGGGGAGGGAACTGCCGGATACGGCCTTCCCCCTGACATGTATGGCGGACGCGGCGCGCCTGCAAACGGCGGCGGTGGCGGCGGCAACCACAATGCGGGGGGCGGGGGCGGCTCCAACGCCGGCTGTGGCGGCTTCGGCGGCGAGCCGTTCCAGAGCGGCGCCTACTCCGGCGACCCCACCGATGCACAGGGGCAGGGAGGGCATCCGTTGAACATTCCCGGGCGTGTCTTCATGGGCGGCGGCGGCGGAGCGGGACACGACAACAATCACGTGGGGACCGGGGGAGGCAATGGTGGAGGGATCGTGCTGATCGAGGCGGCCGCGCTCGCGGGGACGGGATGGAGCATCGGCGCCGCCGGCGATGATTCGAAGACGGCGCAGTACGATGGCGCCGGCGGTGCCGGCGGCGGCGGTTCGGTTCTGCTGAACATCGGTAGCTACAACTGCACGCTCACCGCCGACGTACGCGGCGGCACGGGTGGCGGTGCCGGTTCCACGTCGCAGAATGCCGGGCCCGGTGGCGGCGGTGGCGGCGGGGTGATTGCCTTTGCCGGCGCGGCACCTGCCACCACTGCTCTCACGATTGCGTCTGCCGGCGGCGAGCCGGGGGCAAACCTTCAGGATGGCACTGCATACGGTGCAACCCGGGGATGTGACGGCGTCGTTCAGGAGAACGTCCGTACCGTGCGCGATTCGGTTCCGATTGCCGGCTCCAATGTCGACGCCGGGCCGGACACCGTGATCTGCGAGGGAGGGAGGGCGCAGTTGCACGCGCAGGGAGGGCCGGTGCTTCACTGGAGCCCGGCGGCGGGACTCAGCTGCACGGAGTGCCCGAACCCGATCGCCTCTCCATCGGCAACAACGACCTACCATGTCACCTCCGGCGACGCGGGCTCCTGCAGCACGAACGATTCCGTTACGGTGACCGTGCGGAGCGTCCGCCGGCTGCATGCCGAAGTCGGCCGGTATCACGCAGCTCCGGGGCGAACGTTGACGGTGCCGATCGTCTACTCCGGCGATGCCGCGGGGATCGGTGCGTTGGAGATGACACTGCACTACGATCCGAAGGCCGTTCATCTGGATGGCACCGGCCCGATGCCGGGTGGATGGCTTGTCTCGGAGATTCTCAACGACCGCGCCGCCGGCGTGTACAGCCTCCGTGCGGTTCCGCTCGGCACAACACCGCTCGCCGGCACGCTCGCGAACATCGTCTTCACGCTCTATCTGGGATCGTCGGACAGCATCGATCTTCCCTTCGTACTCTCCGCTGCCGACCCTGCCGCATGTCTCGATGTTACGGCCGTTCCGGGGCGGATCGTGCTGGACTCCATCTGCGGGCTGCATCTGCGGTTGATTGCTCCGCTGCTCGGCAGCTATGCGCTGGACGGCAATCGGCCGAATCCCTTCAACCCGACAACCGAGATTCTCTTCTCGCTCGGGTTGGATGGTCCAACCACGCTCATTGTGTACGATGCCGCCGGCCATGCGGTGGCTACGCTCGTGCATGGCCATCTCGCAGCCGGTCGCTACGGCGTGCAGTGGAATGCAGGCGGCTATCCATCCGGTGTCTATCGGTACCGCATCGTCTCCGGAACCTGGAGCGAAGAGGGAAGCATGGTGTTGATGAAGTAGGCGGATGCAGGCAGCGAAACGGCTCCAACGACCGGTCCCAGCACGATGCGGTGGCGCGAGCTGGAGTGGACGTTTGAAATGCCGATGTCCCGCCGGTGCCCATCGCCGGGGCACCCGAAATGAGGGGTGCACGAAGATGTACTCGCACGCCGCACCCTGAGCCGAGTATTATTGCACGATATCCGCCTTCCCCGGAAGGTGCAGCATGCATCCCGACCGCGCGGCCTCATCATCCGTGCATTGCATGTGAAGTGTTCCCACTGCATCCGCGCAACTCCGGCGTGGAGGCGGTGACGTGCGAACCACGTCCACACCCCTATTCTCTCCGTTCGATTGCGGGAGCCCGGTACTCGAGCCACGTCCGGCGCATGCGCCGTGCATCTCCCCGCATATCGCGCAGCCGCCGTCGTTGCAGGCCGGCGCGCCGCGCACGCGGTTGTTGCCCGGCAATAGAAAGCACTTCTTCCGGAACAACGGTGAACAGCGCATGCCGCTGCGCCGCACCTCCGTCAACACGCATCGGCAATCATCAACAAGGAGGAACGGAGTCATGGCAGCATTACCGATCCCGGGAGCATATCATTTCCAGCAGTGGGAACCTCAAGATGGCGATCACGTCGGCCGACGCGCCCACTGGTGAGATTCAGGGAACCCATGCGGCCAGCGACAGCCCGGCTGGCCTCATCTCGGAGAACGGATCGATAGGAACGTAAGCCTGGGCCGGCAATGGCGCGGGGCAGGCCGGAAGGGCTTCCTTCTGCATTCATTTCCAGGTTGGCATACGGCCGGGCGGGTTTCCGCACTGCGTGTTGGACAGCTGGGCCGGTGCCTATCCGACGGATAAGACGATGCTGTTGGAAGGAGCACGATCCTCTGTGGACGACAAGGGCGTTGTACAGGTTGGGAGCCTGGAAACGCTTCTCCTTTCGCTCCGGGCATTCGGGCAGGTGATGGTGAATTGGCAGAGAGGGGTGATGCGGGATAGTTGCCGCATCACTACCGAGGATGCCGGAGCGAAATGCAGTATTGTGCCGTGCGGGAGGGCGGAGACGATTCGTACCAGTGGGATGATTGGCTCTCGCACGGTACATTGCTGCAGCACGCCATTCTTCGACGGACGGCGATTGCATGTTACGCGGGAACTGGGATGCCCGCCTCGTTGTGTCATCATCAACGCACCCTCATGATGCATGTTCGTCCGGCCGCACGCTCCTGGAGGCCGGTGATCGCCGGGACCATCGGCGGCCTGGCAATCGGCGTTTCTCCGTTCGCGTTTCGCCTGCCGTTTGCGGACCAGATCCTCTTCGGCCTCGGGCTCTTCCTCACCTATGTCACCATCGGCGTACTGGTGGCATTGATTCCGCGCGTTGGTCCCGACTGGTTGTTCGGTGCGGCGATGGGGGCGCTCTACAGCCTCCCCGGATCCATTCTCGTTGCGGTTCCCTATCCTCTTCGGCCGGATGCGCCGGAATACTACACAAACTTCGCCGCCGGCGGAATGAAGGAGTTCATTACCACCTTCGTCTACGGTCTGGTTGTCGGCCTGGTCTGCGGACTGGTGATTCCGCGCGCGCAGAACAATCCCCGTACATGACGGCCTCCCCGCGGTCCGGATATCGGAATCCGATACGTCCGGAACAGCGATGCGCTCCAGGCGTTTGCGGCTCTCTGGAAGCGTACGCTCAACGGGCGCCTCGTGGGAAGCGCAATCGGATCTTCAACCACGGCGAGCTCCGTACGCCCCTCGGGCGAGCCATCCTCCGTCTGTGCGATGCCGGCATGCGCCGCGAATAGAAACGGAGCACCATCGGGGAGATCGCACGAGACGTCATTGCCGTCACCGCCCGATCGAATGCACATCATCCGTATCTCGTATTCGGTTCGTGGTCGGGACAGCCGGTGTCCGGGCGGATGAACCATGATGTGGGCCAGCATCGGGTGCTGTGTGCGTGCGGTTCGGTTTGAATGCGGTGCGGAGCCTGCCGGGTGAGCGGAGCAGGAAACAGGAAGGCAGTTCCGGATTGGTAGCGGCGGAGGCCGCCGGTGTGATTGCAGCCTGCAGGGCATCAATCGGCCAGTTCCACACGGCCGGCGATCACCGTGTGCGTGGCGCCGGAGCGGCTTTCCACGAGAAGGTGCCCGCTGGCATCGACGCCGCGGGCAATGCCGGCAACGGGGCCGCGCAGCTCGCGCCCGGCAAGCCAGTCGCGCCGGTCATATGCCTCGATCTCCTCCGGACCGAGCGTGGCTGCATCGATGTTGAACGCGCGCAGTTCCTCGATGATTCCGCGAAGCAGATCCACGCGCGCGGTGCCGGGTGCAAGCCATGGCTCGAGAAACGAGACCCCGATATCGTCTCTGTCCGAAAGCTGCATCACGAACCGGCGAACGTTGATCCCCACACCCACTACAACGGCGATATCGCCGCTTCGGGTCTGCGCTTCGCAGAGCACGCCGCCAACCTTTCCGCCGTTCAACATAAGATCGTTCGGCCACTTGAGTGCCACCATGCGCCCGCTCAGGAAACGATCCAGCGCGCGGGCGGCTCCCAGCCCGACACGAATCGGGAGCAGTGCCGCCTTCTCCGGGCTTGCCGGGCGCAGCAACAACGAGAACATCAACGATGTTCCAGGCTGCGCATGCCACCGGCGACCATGTTGTCCGCGCCCCGCCGTCTGATGATTCGCCACCACGAGCGTCCAGGCCGGAGCCCCCTCCTCGGCAAGCGTGCGGAGAACCGTCTGCGTGGAGTCCACCGTCTCGAAGAACGCGAAGCGGGGAATACCCCATTGCCGGGCGTCGTCCTGGTTCGGATCGCGGTCGGAGAAGGTGAGCGGTGCGGTCATTGCGGCATCCCTCCTTCGCGAAGCCCAAGCAGCACAACGGCGAGTGCGGCGAGGAGGATGCCCACCCATGCCGTTCTGTTCGGGCGCTCGCGCCAGAACAGGACCGCAACAAGCGTAATGGCAACGACGGCACCGGCGCTGACCGTTGGAAACACCACGGAGGCGTCGAGATGCCGGAGCGCCGCGAGCAGGAAGTAGACGCTGAAGTAGTTCGGAATGGCAAGCGCGCACGCAAGCAGCAGATCGTGTCGGCGGATCGCAGTGCGACGGACGATCACCGGTATCCAGCAACAGAGGGCAGCGGAGACGAAGATGAAGAAGGCCATGCCGTCGGAGTTCACGCCGGCATGTTGCAGCGACTTCATGGTGAAGTCCGTTGTGCCGACGATGCAGAACACGGAAACAAGGATGCCGATGGAACGAAAGTCCAGTGTGGTTGCTGCCGGGCCGATGGCGGAGCGTCCGCCCGTGCGCTGTGCCAGACCGAGAAGAACGAACGCGCAGACGCCGGCGGCGATCCCGGCAATCTGCATCGGCGACGGCTGCTCACCGAAGGCGACGATCGAACCGGTAACCGGCACCAGCATCGAAAGCCGTGCAGCGCTGGTGGGAATGGCCAGGCCGATGCGCCGCAGCCCGATCATGAGGATCAGAAAACCGGCGATGAACCCGATGCCGGCTGCAAGCGAAATCGCAATCCACTTCGGGCCGATCCCGAGCGATCCGGTCCCGCCGAACAGCAGTGCCAGTAGAGCCGCAACAACATAGTTGGTGCCGGCAACAACCAGACGATGCCCGTTGCGTCCCTCGTTGATTTTCAGGATCACCGAGACGAGTACGGAGCTGAGGATCGTGAGAGCAACGAAG
Source organism: Kapaibacterium sp. (SeqCode) (assembly GCA_035549015.1). GTDB lineage: Bacteria > Bacteroidota > Ignavibacteria > OLB7 > OLB7 > JAFDZV01. The sequence continues at coordinate 58,047 of DASZRW010000142.1, read as the reverse complement.
ATCACGGAGGAGAGAATGTCGAGTGACTGGTACGGGAGCCGGTAATCAATGGGCGGCGGAACAGGGATGCGGCCGCCCCGCAACCGGTTGAGCATCTGCCGATGGAGGCTTTCATCATCGACCGGAATTGCGGAGATTCGCGCGGGCCATGCCGGAGCATCCGGCAGGTGCAGTCCCTGGAGCCCGGCTCCACAAGGCCTGCAGGGCCGGCCCGCAAATCCGGAGTTCACACAACGGTCAGTTGGGAGCGCGAAGATACAATGATCGACCTACACGAGTTCGAATCGAAGTTCAGAGAGAACGTGCAGGCAGTCACCACTCTGGTGGGCAGCCTTACCGAGGCACAGATGCGATGGCAGCCTGCAGAGGGAACGTGGTCGCTGTTGATGGTGCTCTGCCATCTGGCGGACGAGGAGCGTGATGATTTCAGAATACGCGTGGATCTGACGCTGCATCATCCGGACACCGCGTGGCCGCCTGCCGATCCCGAGGCGTGGGTGCGCGAGCGAGGCTACAGCGAACGGGCTCCGGCCGCTGCGCTGGCGGATTTCCTGGCCGAGCGTGAGATCTCGCTGGCATGGATCGCCGGCCTGGCCAACCCGAACTGGGAGAATGTCTATCATCATCCGCGCCGCGATATCACCGCCGGCGACCTGATGGCCTCGTGGCTGGCACACGATTATCTGCATCTGCGGCAGATCGTGAAGCTCCTGTACGACTTCAACGTGCAGCATACGCAGCCGTACGATACGGGGTATGCGGGAGCGTGGTAGAACCGTCGTGGAACGACGTATCCCGGCAACGCGCATTCATCTGGATCGGTGGAGGCGCCTCCTCATGTCAACGTGATGATGTCGGGCATGATCACGCCGAGCGGTGGCGAAGCCATCCTGCCGGCTCGTACACTCGTCGACTCGTACTACCATTCCGAAGAGATCGCCGCGGCGCGTCTCCTTCAATGCCGATCCTGCTCATGACAACAGGCGTCGAGCATCATGCCTGTCGATCGTCGTTGCCTCCGCTGCGCGGAGTCTGCGCATGACAACCGGACGGTGGCCGGTTTCTCTCGCCCGTTCAGGGGAGGAATATCCGTTGAAATGGCAAGTGCAGAGGAATACCCTGACTCTGCCGGAGTTGAACTTCCCGCGCAGAGGACACGTGGGCCAGTGCGGAGGAATACCCTGTGCATGTTCTCGCGATGCCAGGCGGACGTGCGGCATCGAAGGGACCGCGCGACGGCCTTCGGCAGGCATGCACATGCAACCATGACTCTCGATACAACGCGGCCCCGACATCAGCCGGGGCCGCGTTGCGGTTAATGCGCCCGGCTTACCTGACCACAACGAACCGCACACCCTCGGCATGCGTTCCGTCGCTGATCAGCAGCGTGTAGGTGCCGCTCGCCATCCGGTCCGTATCGATGCCGAGCGACTGCCCGGCCGGCGGCCGCGGAATCGTTGTCTCGCGTACCACGCGGCCGGTGCCGTCCATTACCCGGATCTCGAGCATCGTGCCGGTTGAAGGGCTCAATTCCACATCGAGCCTGCCGCCGCTGCGCACCGGATTCGGATACGTGCGGACGGCGATCTGTGCATGTGGCTGATCCGGCACGGAGGCAGCATCCGGGTTCTCGGTTCCGCCTCCCATAATGGTCTTCTGGGGACGCGAACAGACATCGATTCCCCAGTCCACCGAGGTTGCATCCACGCGGATCGTCGAGGCCGTCGCCAGGTTCCGCACGATCCACGGCGTCATGCAGGTGGGGGTCCACGTGGGGATGCCGCCCGTGGGATTCCAACTCTGGCTGCAATCCGTTGCAAGCCCGCTGTTGGTCTTGATCAGGTACATGTCCTCGGGGTCGCCCGGGGAGAGGCTGGCCTCCAGGTTGCTCTGGGAGAAGCCCGCGATGATGACGCCGGCGGTGATTCCCTTGCCGGCGTTGGCCGTCACCGGCTCGATTGCCGTGCCGCCGTCGCTCTTGGAGGCGAAGTCGCCGAAGATATTTCCGGAGTTGGCGATGTAGCCGAGGTTGGTGGAGTTGACGGCGATGGCAAAGGCATCGGTGGAGAAGCTGCTTCCCTGTTGATCGGTGCGGCCGGTCAGCACCAGGTCGCCGGCGTTCAGCGAACCCATCGCGTTCTGCAGCTCGCGGATTCCGACGCCGAAGTCGTTCGATGGCGTGCCTGTGCCGGGATAGGTCCCGGTGAGAACACGATCGGCGAGAAGCGTGCAGGGGTCGCCGTTGTTCTTGATCAGATAGATATCCGCATCGTTCGTGAGCGGATTGGTGGCGCTCGTGTTCCCCGAGACCACGACATTGCCGCTTTGAGTCAGGCTTTTCAACTGTGCCACGGAGTAAAACTCCTGCGTCCACACCGGAGAGCCACCATAATCCGCCGCATTCTGCAGCAGCGGAGCGGTGGTGCTGATCAGGCCCGTGGTGCCGTCAACCCGCACCACATATCCGTAGGGAACGGAGCCCTCCTTGAAGTCGCAGCCGACGGCGATGATGTCGCCGATTGTCTGCAGGCCACCTCCCGGCTTCGCCGTGGGGGCTGCCTCGATGAGTGAATTGAACCACTGCCCGCGATCGGGCGGATCGGTGGGCAGGCCGGTGATCTGGTCGTACTGCGCATCCCAGAGAATCGCACCGCTCGCATCCGTGCGGATGAGAAACGCATTGCGTCCGGTTGTTGCGGAGGTTCGCGTATAGCCGCAGATCACGAAGTCGTACGGATTGTTCGCGGTATAGGTGTTCGCAACAATTATGTCGTTCGCGCGCGAGTCGAAACCGGTGGAATAGATCTTTGCCCAGACCGGGGTGCCGTCGCAATCCACCTTCAGGAGAAAAATGTCGCGATAGGCTCCGCCGCTGGTGGCGGAGGAGGCAGTGGTTCCAACAACGATGAATCCACCGTCGCTGAGCTGCCGTACACTTGCGGCCTCGTCCACCTTGAACGTGCCGCCGAGTGCATACGTCTTCTCCCACATGTGCGCGCCGGTGGTTGTGGTACGAACGAGATAGATGTCATCCCGGCCGTCGCAGTGCTTTGAATCGGCGCAGAATGTTGCCCCGGCCGCCACGTATCCGTCGCTCTGGTTGCCTGACGTGGTGCAGCCGTTCACCGGGACTACTCCCTGGTATGCCCACTCGATGCTGTAGACGTCTCCGTAAACATACTCGAATGTCTGAGCCCGGACGGCAGTCTGCAACAGCACGCAGAGCGACGCGGCGATGGCAATATTCCACCGGCAGCGTCCGGTGAAATCGTGTTTGAAGTACATGATAGGTCTCCCGTTTGGGTGAAGGAAAATCTCGGCGCGCGCCGGGATAGCGCAGAGCAGAAAGAATCCTGGATGACTGCATGCTGGTTGATGGCGCCGGTTTCGCTTCACACCGATGTCGGGACCGCGGACATCTGGGAAGGATCTACATAATGCATGCCGGTATCGCGCGGATACCAAAAAGAAAAGCGCAGGAGTTGTGAACAACTCCATGCGCCGTTTTCGGGTACAAACATAGTGCATGATTCCTGCTTTGCAAGGTACATCTTTGTGTACCCTGCAGGAATATGTTCCGGCGGCGTTCGATGCGGAATCGACAGCGCGAATTTGTTCCGCGCAACATGTTGAATCGTCCTTTGGGATGTCGCGAAACAGTGCGAATTGTTCCGTGCGAAGCTTCGTACGATGAACGGTGAATGCGTATCTCCAATCCAATAGCTGCCTGCGTGTCAGGATCGGATGGAGATGGTTGTTGGAAATTGGAGATTGGTGGGGATATGCCGTGATGGGCACGAGGGATGCGTGTGCCGGAGCGTGCCGGCACGTTGGAAGGTTCGGCGATCGTTGCGTGAGGCCTGTAAGGAAGTCGCCATGCCGATCGTTATACGGCCTGATGATCGGAACGGAGGTGAAAATAAATATGATCGCGCAACGGCAGGAGACAGGCCCGGTTCCCGGAAAGCCATTCGATTATGTGGCTGATGAACCGGTGGCGTTGCATTCGAGGCTGCAGGCGAACGGAGATACGCACGCGCGAACGGAGGTATGCACGCGCGAACGGTGATGGAGCGGCGCCGATCCGGAGGACTTTGCGGGTGGTGGTGAGGGCGGGTGCGAGGACCCGAACGGCCCGACCGATACGGACCATGACGGTATCCCGGATGTTCGTGACAACGCGCCGCTGATCTTCAATCCGGACCAGCATGATACCGACGGGGACGGGATCCCGGATGCGATCGAGAGTGCGATCCCGATCGACGATACCGACGGGGACGGTCTGCAGAACAGCATGGACCCGTGCCCGTACGGCCCGACGAACAGCTACGGTCACCCGATGGCTATTGCCTGCTACCGAGATGGAAAGGCAAATGGGAGGATGACGTACTTCTACTCGAATGGGCAGAAGCGAGAAGATGCAATTGTGAAGGATGATCGGTTGTGGGGAATTCTCGGCGAATGGGATTCGCTGGGACGTTCGTTCGACTATGGAACCCTTCGTGATGGAAATGGAATAGTGCGATATTGCAAGGCCGATGGCACGCTGCGTGAATACGGTCAATATACCAACGGCTTGCGCAACGGCGAATGGCGCCAGATTGTCGGGCCTGGTGATACTGCCTTGTCGAGCTATGCCGACGGTTGGCTTACGATGAACGGGAAGCGATATTTCTTTGCACAATAGTGCGAACGTTGGCGACCGTTTTCCACTGCGTATTCGTGCGCGTGTTGATCGCTCAATTGGAAGCGATACCTCAATTTCGACACATATGATCCAAAATCAACAACATATTCCCCTTCTCTCAATCCTGTTTCTCGCACTCATGTGCTGCACGACATGGGCACAGGGAGGGGACTCGATCCTCATTCTGGATGCAGGCAACGTGCAGCACGCGGACTTCACACGCGACGGGCGCTACATGATGACGCAGGCGTACGACAGCGCCCGCATCTGGGAATTGAAGACGGGCAAGCGTGTCGGCACGGCGTTCCCCATGCGCGACCCAAAGACTGATCATCCGATATTCTACGCTTTTGCCGCGGGTGATACATCCGTTATCAGCATCGTGATCATTCAGGACAGCACCCTCATCGTCAGGGATTGGCGCTCGGGTGCAACGATCGGGTCGCTCAAGGTATTTCGGCAGGTTTACTCCACGGATATCACCGATTCCGGGCGTGAGATGATTGTTGGCGTAACCGTCCCGAAGCTGCAGTACGAGCGATGGAACATCGCAACGGGGCACTACGATGGCGCGCTGAACCAGATCGATGTCAATCAATTCGAGATACTTACGGACTATCCGGGGAAGTACGCGCTCCTGCGCAACCCCGGGACATACGACATTCTGCGGTTGCGCGTTCCGGACAATCATGTGGACACCTTCGTGACAAAGGAGAGCTTCATACGGGAGCTGAGCTATACCTCGGACGGCTCGCGTCTGGCAATTTCCCGCCAGTATGATCCCCCTCTCGTATTCGATGTGGACGCGAACGACACGCTCTTTGCATTGAAGATGCTCTATAACCCGGATACGATCGCATTGATGGTGATGGATATCGTCCCGGGAAATCGATGGATCGTGTCGTTGACGCGCCGCTACAATCAGACGCCGGCGCTCGACCTCTGGAGCGGGCTGGACGGTATGCATATACGCGAGTTCGCCCGGGACACATTGCTGCGCGGCACCACGATCCGGATGAGCCCGAAGGGAGACTACGCAGTGATCTTCACCACGCCGCGCGGTACCATCCTCTGGCCGCTGTCGCTGGCGGCAACCGTGCCGGCCTCTCCAGGCGCCTCCGGCATGGTTGACATCGCAGCATATCCTAACCCGATACGAGGAGAAGTACACGTGCGCTGCCGCATTGCAGGTGCGCATTCTGCACGCATGCGCCTTGTCTCCATGCTTGGTGAAACGGTTGATGCACGCACGATGGAACAATCCGCGCCGGGCGGTTTCGAAGGTGTGATACCAACCCGGGGGCTTGCTGCCGGAGCATATCTCTGCGCCGTTGAAGCGGGTGGTACCAGCGCAAGTATCCCGGTGATCGTTCAGGAATAGGAGAAAATGTCGAACGCTAACTCGAGTCTCTTGGCCTCGTAGCGTGGCCATGACGGCGCAGGACGACGAGCCACGAACCGGCTGAACAGGAATACAATCATGAAGAAGACACTTCGGTTACGCCCCGCGTGCGCGTGGGTGACAGGGACCTTATTGCTCTGCCTGACGGCAACCGTTTGCCACGCGCAGACCGATACGATTTCCGGCGTGATCAACCGGTATACGCTCGTAACCTTCTTCGAGTGTACCAACAATGCCGCGTTCAATGTCCGCGGTTGGGGTTGCTGCTGGCCTGATTGCGTTGGGAAATCTGCTGTTTCCTGAAGAGAGGAGCAGTATCTGGAAGTACGTACGGATCGTATTGATCGTACGCGTTTCTCTCTCGGCGTTGATTTTATTGCTTCGAATATCCTGAGCTGATGCGGTGGTGAGTTCGGATCGCCTCAAGATCGCGATTTCAATCCTGCGGCTTGCCGCCCGATCATGTGTCTGCACGCTTGAGGCCGGTTGAACCCACGGAAGTCTACAAGTAATTGATCAGGGACGCTGTGGTACTATGATGCCGTGGATACGGATATCTCAACTTTGAAATCAATTCGTCGGCACACACTTTCCCTCGCGATCTTGTTTCTCGCATTTATGTGCTGCACGGCCTGGACGAAAAGAGTAGATGCCGCTTTTATTCCGGTCCGGCGGCCTCGGGAACTACGCACGCGCAACGGATCGGGAGCGTAAACAGCCTGAGAGCCTGTCCCGGAATGTGTAGGAGCCGGTGGGATCCTCAGGTAACCACAACTTCCTTCGCCGGTATGTTGGGATGTACTCCGGTCGCTGCCGCTGGGTGCCGAGTTGAAGAGCGCGAGAGCGGCCGATGCGCCGCACCTCTCATCGCACAGGACCCCCCGGAGGCCCGCCATGAACCGATATCGACCACCGACGCTCGCCCACCTTCTTCTCCTGATTGCTCCAACTGGAATGCTTGCCGCGACAGTGGTGTTCGGCGGCTCGCTCACCTTCAATCAGAATATCTCGATCGCTGCCGGTGCAACGGCGCTGAAGTTGAAGCGGCTCAACCCGCAGTATGCCGAGGGGATGCGTCTGGAGGAGAGGATCGCACCGGGACAGCTTCATCGGATCGTGTACGGCGTCAATCCGTTGTCTCCCTCTCCTTTCGCTTCGCGAATAATCTGTTCGGGAGATGATGGCACGGAGTGATTGCCGGGGAGGAAGGCCGATGGAAGGAAGGCCGGTGAATAATCGATGTCGTCATGTGCGGTCCGCATGCTAGCTTCAGGCATGGATATCACTGCTCCGGATCCCGGCGACAGCTGGCTCTTCGGTTGGGACCCCACGCCCGGCATCGTATCGGTATGGGCCGATCGTGCAGGACGCGCCCTTGTGTGGCGCCGCACCGAGGCCGGCGTGCTGCTCTCCCGGGAGCGCTTCCGTCCCTGGCTGTTCGCGGCCACGCTGGATGATATCTCCCAGGGAGGGTATGATGCGAATGGAACCGGGCGGGGCGGATTCGGTTGCCGCGAGCTTGACGGCCCCCACGGATCCTATCGATATCTCATCTCCTCGCACGATGGGCGGAGCCTGGAGAGCGCCATCCTTGCCGGCGCCTCGAAGAGGCTCGGCAGGCCGGCAACAAGCCTCTACGACGTGGAGGATGATTACTACTGGGTGGGGCCGGTTGAACAGTATCTGATGGCGACCGGCCGCGTCTACTTCCGCGACCTGGAGTATGCGGCCCTTCACCGGCTGCAGTTCGACCTGGAGACGACGTCGCTGCGGGCGGACCGTGGGCGGATCTTCATGGTGGCGGTTCGCGATTCGCTTGGCCTGGCGACAGTGTTCGAGGCGCGGACGGAGGCGGAGGAGGCGATGCTGATCGCCGATCTCTGCGAGCTGGTGCGCGAGCGCGATCCGGACATCATCGAGAACCACAACCTGTTCGGATTCGATCTCCCATTCCTCTACGAACGAGCCGAGCTGCTCGGCGTGCCGCTGGACATGGGGCGCGATGGCGGGCCGCCGCTGCTCCGGCGCTACGAGGAGCGGGTTGCATTCCGGCGCCGCAAGCGCTTCCGCTTCAGCCTCGCCGGGCGCGAGCTGATCGATACGCTCGATGCCGTGCGCCGCCACGACTTCTCGGCGCGCGACATGACCGGGCACGGCCTGAAGGCCGCCGCGCGATACTTCGGGGTGGCCGCACCGGAGCGAACCTACATTGCAGGAGCCGAGGTCTTCTCCACCTACCTGCGCGATCCCGACAGTGTGCGGCGCTATGCACTGGATGATGTGACCGAGGTGGACGGTCTCTCAACGCGGCTGCTGGGCGCGCCGTTCGCCCTTGCTGCAATGGCGCCTCGCCGTTACGAGAGCCTCGCATCCGCCGGTCCCGCCATGGGTATCCTGGAGCCGATGATGATCCGCGCCTATCTGCATGCCGGCGCGGCGCTTCCGCGGCAGTCAGCGGACTCCGCGGCCGTGCTGGGCCAGCACGCCGGGGGAGCCACGCATCTCTTCGCCGGGGGCGTTGCGCAGCATGTGGTGAAGGCGGATATCGCATCGATGTATCCCTCCATCATGCGCGCGTTCTCCATCGGTCCGGAGTGCGACCGGCTGGGCGTTCTGCTCTATCTGGTCGACCGGCTTACGGATCTTCGTCTGCGCCACAAGGACGCCGCACGCGCCGCGGCGCCGGACTCCGCGGAGGCACATCGGCATCATGCCATGCAGGCGGCGATGAAGATTCTGATCAACTCCGCCTACGGCTACATGGGGGCCGGATCCATGGCACTCTTCGCCGATCGCCCCGGCGCCGACGCCATCACGCGTCACGGCCGGGAGATTCTCGGCGATGTGGTGGAGGCGTTGCGCGAACGCGGCATGGCGCTGCTGGAGGCCGATACCGACGGCGTGTTCTTCGCCGTGCCGTCGGACTGGGATGCCGATCGCGAGCGTGCTCTGGTGGAGGAAGTGGCGGCGTTGCTTCCCGACGGCATCCGTCTCGAATACGAGGGCCGCTATCGGGCGATGTTCGTTCACGAGGTGAAGAACTATGCGCTCCTCACATACGACGGCCAGGTGATCGTGCGCGGCGGTGCGCTCCGCTCCAGCCGTGCAGAGCCGTTCGGCGAACGGTTCCTGCACGAGGCGTTGGCACACGTGCTGGTGGGCGATGTGGAGGGGCTGCACCGGGTCTACCTGCAGACGGTGGCTGCGCTCCGTGCGCGGAGCCTCACCGCCGCGGATGTTGCAACGCCCGCACGGCTCTCGAAGTCACCGGAGGCATATCTGCGTTCGAGGCGCCGGCTGCGCGAGGCTCCGTACGAGGCGATGCTGAACGCCGGACGCACCGCCTGGCGCATCAACATGCGGATACGATTCTATCGTGCCGCGGACGGCACTATCGTCCTGCTGCCGGAGGAGAGCGATGCGCCGTTCGGTGACACCGGCGATGGCGATGACGGCGATGAACGGGCGTCCGCACCTTCCGTGCAGCGCCGGGCGGATGCGCACGACTACGACATCGCCCACTATCTGAATCTCTTTCATGCCACCTACGTCGGCAGGCTGCGCAAGGCGTTTTCGCCGGAGGACTTCAACCGGCTCTTCCGCCCCGATGCGCAGATCGGTCTGTTCGATGGTCCGGTGGATGCCATCACACCGCTCTGGATACGCTGCCGCGAAACGGAGGCCGGCGCTCACCGCAATGGAGTCGGTATCTGAGCTCCCGCGCATGTTGCCTGCCTCATCAGGCTGCATCTGCGACACCGGTACGTTCCGTGTGTCGTATGGTCGGCGACCGAACTCCACGAACCGTACCCGGAGCCTGTGAATGATGATGCGCCCTCCCGCCAGTCTATGCCCTGCAACGGTGCTTCTCCTGATTATCGTTCTCGTACTTCGTCTGGGCGCGCAGGAACGGCGGCCGGACGCTGCGAACGATGATGGCAACCGCGCCGCCGGCGATCATCGGGCGAACACATTGGGGGAAGACCGGGACACGGTCAACGCAATCCATCCACTGCTGACTACCATATTCTTCGAGGAAGGAAGTGCAGGCATATCGGAGCGCTACGTACGCCTGGCGGCGCCGGACCTGACGCGGAACTTCACCGACACCACGATTGCGGGAGGTACGCTGGAGCACTACCACAACGTGCTCAATATTATCGGCTATCGCATGCGCGTGCACCCATCCACAACTATCGAGATCGGAGGAAGCAGTTCCCGGGAACCACGCAGGCTGGAGACAGCAGAGCTTGCGGCGATGCGCGCCGGTGCCGTGCGTGCCTATCTGGTGAAGGTCTGGGGCATCGATACGGCTCGCATCCGGATGCTTCCAACGCGGAGAGGAGCGGCCCGCGGAGGTTTCGTCGTGGACCCGCTTGCACGTGAGGAGGATCGGTGTGCGGAGATTCGATCGGCCGACTGGGAGATTGTGAAGCCGGTGGTCGTGAGTGCGATTCGTGCCGCTGGCGGCAGCGGCGCAGACGATGGCAGATACCGCGCCGGGAGAGGTGAGAATCTTGTCCGACAGTATGCCATCCCATTCTTCACATTCACAGAGGACAAGCCCGGCGCAGTGAACGCACGTGTTCTGCGTGAGTTCATCTGCAACATCATACATCCAGACGCTCACGTGGAGTGTGTGGGGCACAACGATATCATCGGCTTGGAAGATTGGAACCTGCGGCTCTCCGAGTTCCGTGCGAATATCGTGATGAACTTCATCAAGCATTGCGTGGGTTCCGGCCGTGCAGCTTCCATCGCGGCACGAGGTGTTGGAGAGAGCCAGCCGCTCTATCCAAACGCACTCCCGGAGGGACGCTGCTATAACCGGACAGTGCTGGTGACGGTGAGCGAACCGGCTGCTGCCGATCCATAGCGGATTGCCGCGAGAGTATGGCGAGAACCCTGAGGCATTCGATGGCCATGGGAACCGATGTCTTCCGGCAGTTCGATCCATTTCGTCATGCGATGCCGATCGTGCCGCGAAGTTCTGCAATGCCGAGCGATCCATATCTCCTCGCTCCACCGAGGGCGTTGCGCTACGTGCCGTTGTGGACCTGGCGGCCGACGTATTTCATGGCTGAAAGTGGAATATGGTGGCTCCAGTAATTACGAAGGCCTGGGGTTGCCGGATCGTGTCAATACCGCCTGGAGCGACGAGGGTTTCACGGCCGCCGATCCGGCCTGTACCGAGGGGACGAACCGATCGCTCGCATGTTCCCTGGGACGCTCCGACTTGGAAGCTCGTCTGGTATCGGCATGGAGCGCGGGCCAGGGTCGCAAGACCCTGGAGGTTGAGAAGCCGCAATCATGCGGAGCCCTGAAAGGGCGACAGGCGTTAGCCAGGGTCGCGAGCCCCTGGCGTGCGAGCCCCTGGAGGCCGGAGCCACAACGATGCAAGCCCTGGAAGGGCGACAGGTGCCAGCCGGGGGCGCAAGCCCCCAGAAACGTGTGCGTGGTGTGATCGCAAGCCCTGGAAGGGCGACAGAAGTCAGCCAGGGGCGCAAGCCCCTGGAGGTTGAGAAGCCGTAATCATGCAGAGCCCTGAACGGGCGACAGGTATCAGCCAGGGTCGCAAGGCCCTGGAGGCCTTAGGTGATCACTCGTTTATAGAGCGCGCCTCCCAGAAGGACCAGTGCAACGGAGGATGCAAATACGATTGCGAAGTCCAGGCCGATCCCCAGGCTTGCCGTCTGGCCCAGCATCAGCGCGCGCAGGGCATCGATCATGTAGGTGAGCGGGTTCACATGCGAGATCACCTTCAGCCAGCCGGGCATGATATCGATGGGATAGATGGCGTTGCTCGCGAAGAAGAGCGGCATCGTGATCAACTGCCCGATTCCCATGAAGCGCTCCCGGGTCTTGACGATGCAGGCAATGACCAGCGAGAACGAGGCGAAGAATGTGGACTCCAATATCACCATGGCGAGCACGCCGAGAAGATTGGCCGGATGCCAGGAGATGCTCACGCTCAGGAGCGCTGCGAGCAGATAGATGATGATCACCACCGGAGCGGTTCGCAGGCTGGCGGAGAGAGCCTTGCCGAGAACGATCGCGGTTCGCGGCGTCGGTGTGGCGAGGATCTTGTGAATGAGTCCGAGATCGCGTTCCCAGATCACGGCGATGCCGTAGAAGATGGAGATGAAGAGCGCGCTCTGGGCAAGGATGCCGGGCGCCATGAAGTCCAGGTAGTTCCCGGGAATGGCGTGCATGCGCGCGAACACCTGGCCGAAGATGAGAAGCCAGAGCGCCGGCTGCACGGCCCGCATGAATATCTCGGTTGGATCGTGGAACAGTTTCCGAACCTCGAGTTCCAGAATCACCAACGTCTTTCGAATGAAGCTGCGCATCGTTTCAACGTGTGTGGTTATCCCAGACGCCTCGCAGTTCTGCGTTCGCGCGATATCTCCTTGAAGTTCTGCGCACTCTCCTGAGCGCTTCCCGCGTAGTGAATGAACACGTCGTCCAGCGTTGCGCCCGGCATCTGCAGGGATGACTTCAGCCGTTCCGGCGTATCCAGTGCGACGATCTTTCCTCGTGCCATCAGCGCCACGCGGCTGCATGTGGTATCCGCCTCCTCCATCAGGTGCGTGGTCATCATGATCGTGGTGCCGAATTCCTTCTGCAGCTCCAGGATGTGGCGCCACACGGCTTCGCGCGCAATCGGGTCCAGCCCCACCGTGGGCTCGTCCAGAAAGAGAAGGCGGGGGCGGTGCATCATGGACTGTGCGATCTCCAGCCGGCGGATCATCCCGCCGGAGTACCTGCTCACCAGCTTCGCGGCCGCATCCTCCAGGCCCATGAAGGAGAGCGCCTCGGCAACACGTTCCTCCCGTTCGTTCGAGGGGATATCGTACAGCTTGGCGAAGATCATCAGGTTCTCGTAGCCGGTAAGGCTGCCGTCGGCGGAGAGCATCTGCGGCACATAGCCGATAATCCTGCGCACGCCGTTCGCCTGGTGCGTAATGCTCAGTCCGTCGATCACGGCGTCGCCGGATGTCGGCGGCAGAAGGGTGGCGAGCATGCGGAGTGCAGTGGACTTGCCGGCGCCGTTGGGGCCGAGCAGTGCGAATATTTCGCCTCCTTCCACCGAGAGATTCAGCGAATCCACTGCGATGAAATCGCCGAAGGCGCGGGTGAGATCGCGAGTTACGAGAATCGGCATCGTGACCGGGGTTGCGAGCGTGGATAACGGAACCGGGGCCTGGTACCGTTCGGGCAAATATCCGAATTATCCGGCTGCATCCATCATCTCACGAAAGAAACGATCTCCGCGGCTACTGCACATGTGCGCAGGCCCCGGCGAATCAGGCGGCGGGAACGGAAATATGCACGGCCGCCGCGACGTGATGCATTACTCGCCGGTCTCGCACTGGATATGGTGCTCCAGCGTCTCCAGGCGGCTGCACATCCCCTGCATCACTCTCCAGACCAGCGCGGGATATCGTCCGGTAATGTCGAGAAACCGGGTGCGTTTCACCAGACAGATGGTGGTTGGCTCGATCGCCACCGCACCGGTGGAGTGCCGGCCGCTGCCGAGTGCCGCCGCTACGCCGAGCATCTCCCCGGCGCCGGCAACATGCAGTGTTACCGGCGGGTTGCCTGAACACCGCTTCACCAGCGCCACCCTCCCGTTGTGAATACAGAGAATGTTCTCAACCGCGTCACCATCGCCAAACAGTACATCGCCGGCGTTATACTGCTTCGTCTGCCGATCCGACGCCAGCGCTGCGAATTCCTCGTTGCTGCATCCGGCCGCTCGGGCGCGTTCCAGCAGGCAATATGAATTCATCGTGCCGCCCACAGAGATGAACATGATATCCCCCTCGAAACGATGGGAGACGAACTACTTCGGGAAAAATATAGGGAAGGTGCCTGGGTGAAATCCATGATCTCGATCAAGTCCGGAGGGGCGAATGCAGAACGGCCGCATCGCCGGTGGGGCGCGGCTGCTGCGATCTGCGCGTTCAGTTCTCCAGGTTCGCGGCCTCGGTAAGGGCATGGCGATCCAGGATGCCGATCTGTCTGCCGCGTACGGCAAGAACACCCTCGGCCTTCAACTTCGAGAGCACGCGGCTTACGGACTCGGCGGTGGTGCCGGCGATGTTCGCCAGTTCCGAACGCGTGATGGTGATCCCCAGGGTGCTGTTGTCGTTGGCCGTGCCATGCTTCTCCAACAGCAGCAGCAGGGCCTCCGCAAGCCGCTCGCGCACCGGCTTCTGAGCCATCTCCACGATACGTTCCTCCGCGGCTCTGAGCTCCTGCGAGAGGAGGGCGATGATACGTGCCGAGAGGTTGCCGCTGGTTCCCAGGAGCCCGAGAAATACGTGGCGGGGAATGTGGCATATCTGCGAGTCCTCCATTGGCATCGCGAACATCGAGTATTTCTCGCCGCTGATCAAAGCTCGATATCCCACGATGTCCCCTTCGCCGGCAATCCGGATAATCTGCTCCCTGCCGTCGCGCCCAACCTTGTACAGCTTCACATTGCCGCGATGAATGCAGTACAGACCGGAGGGGATCGTGTCGGCATAGAATATCAGCTCTCCCTTCGCGTAGAGACGGCAACCCTTGTTGGCCGAAACGGCCGCCAGGTCCGGCGGCAGGAGCTCGGTGAAGACGGAGGAGTCTCGCGTACTGCACGTCGTACAGTCCGGTACGGCACATTGTGCTCTGCTCATATTGAGTGGTCTCCGGGCAGTCTGTTGCTGCGACGTTGGTTGAAGGGGCATACCGGACGGAAGAGCCGCTTTGCCGAACGATATGGGCAACGTACAATACCGAGGCGGTATCGGAACGGAATCGATGACAACAATAGGCAGGCGAATCGCCAAAAGCAAGAAGGCCGGTCGCGGGAAATCCTTCGTTCCGCGAAACGGCGGAAACAACGCCCGGACCGGTATCGGGCCGGCGATATGGCCCATGAAGGGGGTGGGGATCGGCAGGGACATCATGCCGGATTACCAGGAGATATTACAACGTGGGTATTGGAAAAATACTCGCCGGCAATCGAGATAATTGCTCGAACCTTGACGTAGATCAATGCCGACCGCCGCGCGGAACGATAATTTGCCGTTGTAAGTCTGCCCGAGCGAATCGATACGGCCAGGTTGCGCTGGCGCGCCTGACGCCTATGCCGTTGAGGGGCGCATCGGGGATGAACCGATAGTACATGATGAACGTGAGGTGCATATGATGAACGCTCAGGATTCAAGTGACGGCAACGTGCCGGTTGCCACGGCCCCAACCCGGCAGGGAAATGGAACGCCCAGCGAGAATACCGCTCAGCTAACACGAAGGGAGGTAAATCCGTTCACTGAGATGCGGAGAATGTGGGAGGATTTCGATCGCGCATTCGAGAGTTGGAGCACCGGGAGGGGGTGGCCATCGCCGGCGTTTCGCTTCCATCCGCTCGCGAAGCTGCGCGAGACGTGGGCGAGCACATTCGTTCCGGATATCGAGGTGATCGAGAAAGATGGATCGGTGGTTGTACGCGCAGATCTGCCCGGCATCAGGAAGGAGGATGTCCAGGTCGAGGTCAACGACTCCTGCCTGGTGATCAAGGGGGAACGGAATCAGAGCGAGGAGACGAAGAAGGAGGGATATGTCCGGAGTGAGCGCAGCTACGGCAGCTTCTACAGAAGTATTCCGCTGCCGGACGGCATTGTCGCCGGGGATGCCGCCGCGTCGTTCAAGGATGGGGTGCTCGAGGTTGTTGTGAAGACCCGAAAGAACGGGCGGAAGATCGAAGTGGCGTGATGCGGTGCCGTGACGACCGCGCCTGCGGGCGCGCGAGGATCGCGGATAGTATCTCAGATAATATCTCAGCAGATTCAACAGGGGGAGTGAATATGAAGACGCTGAACTCGAGCGCGCTTCGTTTGCATGATGTTGGAGAGAACGTGCACGTTGATGGCAGGAATATGCAGTATGAACAGTGTGAGATTCTGGCTAATGGGCACCTGCTGCTGAGTCCGGAGGAGGAGGCCAACAAGGCGTTGGCCTCCTTCGCCGACATTGAACGCCGGGCCGCCGATCTGAATGAACTTCTGGACGGGCTTCGATGGCAGCGTGATGCCGCCGTTGCAGCACGGAACGAGGCGCAGTTCCGCCTGGATAATGCGATCTCGGCATGCGAGTCGTTCGATTGCTCCTGGGGACTGGATTCCATGACCTCCGGTTGCGTGGCCGCAGCGAACCAGGGCGCCTACGTTCCCGCCGGCGGCGGCGATGAACGGAACAGCTCGTTGTGGGACCATCGCACGCTCCGGCTTGCCGATGCCACGCTGGCTCGGTGGGAGGCCGACATGCAGGAGCAGCGGATTGCACGCCTCGTTGCACGCATCGCCAAGGCCGAGGCGGAAATGGATATCGTTCGCGCGGAGATGAATGAACGGGTCGGCCTGCTGCAGGGATTGGAACATGGGTATCCCGCCCAGTTGAGAGCATTTGGAAATGCATAGCGATCGATCCGAAGGGGCGCGGAATACTTCTTTGAATCGTCCGATCCGCTCATCTCACGGTCGCTGACCTGCAACAACCGATCCGGCGTTGGCAACCGAATCCCCCTCGGGGATCCACGCAAAGGCCGGCCGGGAAGAGCCCTGCGGTTTTGAATGCGGTATTCCGGATAGGGTGGCGAATCTGCTCCGCCATGAACCGGTGTTGCCGCGCATGTGCCGCGTGCCTGCATTTCAATGAACAGCCGGCACCTCCAACGGAGCAGCTCGATGCGCTTCCGGAGATACGGCATCGATGGTCGTGGTGCGGCCGTCGACGAAAGATGATGATGCGATCGCGCCGATTCCTTCCCGGCAGCGTTATGGCGGTGAACCGCGAATCGATGCGCGATGGATGACTATGTGACCGATGACTATGTAGGGGATGGGTGAGAATGATTCCGTGCTCGAATTATTTTCTCGAGCATTATGTTGAAGTGGCCAACGATCACTCATGCATTATGGCGATGCATGATGAAGAGCAGCGGGGCCTGCATTGTATTGTGCGGGCCTTGCTGCTCTCCGTATTTATTTATTCGCACCGTTGTTTCGCCCGGCGCCGTTGTGCCTCCCCGGCGCGTTCCCTTCTCTCCGTTCCTTTTCTCGCTGCGGAACAAGGGCGTTCCTGCCGCTCCCCGCAGGTGCGGACCGGCGCTTCAGCCTCGATCGATGCCCGGCCGAGACGAGGGAGGAAAATGAAGAGGGAAGAGGAGATTACCCCTCTTCCCACCGTCACATGCGTCGAATTTTCATTCCGGTTCGATGCCGGCCTGCAGGCGGCAGCGAGTGCCCTCAGTAGCGCATGATTGCAGCCACACCGGCGCCCGGCGGAAGCTCCGTTGCGGCAACCGGAAACACCTCGCCTCCTTCGCGCAGCACCAGCCCCACCAGCCGCATCATCTCCCCGTTCCCGCCGGCCACCTCACCTTCTCCGTTGGCAGCGGTGTTGTTCTCCCGCGGGCCGACGGAATTCAGGCTTGCTGCGGTAGGTATGAACAATGCCTTCACGCGTCCCTCCACGGCCGCTGCCGCAATGCCCTCGGCGGTTGTGTCGGTCTTGCCGGTCCCGACGAGATTGCCGAGCTGATTCAATGCCTGCCGCTTGCGCACGCAGGTCAACGGTTCCACCGCCTGCCATGCCGCATCGTGCAGTTGCTCCGGCCGCATATGTTCCGGGTTGCCGTGAACGCCCTCATCGGCAATCGCCGGATGCTTGCTCGTCTTTCGATAAATGGCCTGAAGGAATGATACGCCGGCCAGCACCAGCGGACTGCTCCGCACGCCGTACGTCTGCAGCAGTGCGGCATCAACTGCATGGAACAGCGTGCGCAGATCGTCCTTCGTTCTTTCGTCGACCGATCCGGTTCCGTGGAACACGGCGTTCTCCTTGCTGCGATTTCCATGGGTCGGGGAAATACCCGAATGCAGCTGTGCCTCCTCCTCCCATTCGGTGTGGCGGTTGAACCCGCCAAGGCTGGCGATGGAATCATCCAGCGGGATCTCCTCGAACTCCTGATGCGTCCCCTTGTAGAGCCGGATTCGATTCTGCGTGAGCGAAAGGAGGAAGAACGTGGCATCATCCAGGCCCAGGGAAAGAAGCGGGAGCAGATCGAAGCACTCCGCCACCTTCACCGATTCGGTGAGTGGAACCGGAACGCGATAGGTCTTGAAGATGCCCGGTGAGAGGAACAGCGCGAGGCCGTGCCGTGAGTCCTTCCAGAACTCCGGATTCTCCACGAGTTCACGTGCGGGCTCGAGCAATCCCGGCTTCATCGTGCCGTTCGCGACGGCGCGTGCCTCGGCTTCGCGCAGCAGGTGCTTCAGCCGCGCCATGTCGCTCTCCTTGTTCGCACCGCTGATGCGTGCCGGCAGGTATATCGAAATACATGGTGCTTCGTTTACACGTGCCAGTTCCTGCAGCGCGGTGTTCTGAAACTTTTCCATCGGTCCGCTCCTTGTAATTCAATGTGCAGACGGTTTTTCCATCCACGGCCACAACATCGCAGATAGCGATTGCCGCGGCAATGACGGCGGTCAATTACGCACACGCTGCAGGGACGCGACACGCACGGGGAATATTTGGTGGATATGCTGCCTATTCTTCCGCGGGCTGGTTATCGATCATCGCTCCGTGCGGACCATCGGGTACATGATCATGTACTCGCAGCCTGATTGCGCGGACCCGATCTTTGCCGTCATACGCATTCGATAACATCGACCACGAACCCACCTTCGGCGACGCGCGGCCTCGAGGCTATACGAGGGCCGGGTTCGATCGGCGCTCCGTGCGCGGATGTCCAGCCGCGTAGTGCCGTCCAACGCTGCGCCGGGTATCCTCGACACCGATACGGCATTTCAATCACATCGTCCCGCCATCGGATCGCTCCGATGCAGGGGCGTCCCATGCCCATGCTGTAGGGCGGCAGGTTCGTGCACGTGCCGCGGAGCAGTCACATGGTACCGAATGCGGCGGCACGCCCGGGCGTTCGGCTCCATGTTCCACATACATGAACTCAACCGACAACGATCAACCAATGAGGTAATCTCATGAACAGTAGACGATCCGGATTCCCCGCTCGAATCATTGCGATGCTCGCCGTTGGGCTTGCCTTCGCAGGTGCGTGCGCGAATGCGCAGACCTGGCAGTCCATGTTCGGCGGTGCCCAGACGGAGGATGGGCGCGGCGGTGTGAAGCCGTTGCTACTCGGCGGCGGATATATCAGCGTAGGCACCACGAACAGCTTCGGCCAGAACAACGACGTGTACGTGGTGGAGGAGAATCTGGCCGGCGGAATCGTGTGGGCGTTCGCCTACGATTTTCACGGTAACGACTACGGCCTCGATATTCAGGAACTCGCCGGCGGCGGGTTCATCATTACCGGCAGAACGGATGTCAACGGCAGCAGCGATCTCCTGTTGTTGAAGATCAATGCCGCCGGCGGTGTCGTGTGGGGAGAAACGTTCGGCGGCACGAACTACGAGGCCGGTACGGATGTTCTGGAGGCGGCCAACGGCGACTATGTTGCAGTGGGGGAGGCCCATCTCACGCCCGCCAACCAGGATGGGCTGATGGTGCGTACCAACGCGGCCGGCGCACCGATTTTCGTCAGGACCTATGCGCCGGCGGGAAACCCGGCGAACGAGGATCTGCGAGGACTGTACGAAGCCGCGAACGGTGACCTGATTGCCTGCGGTGCCACCACCAGCTTCGGTAACGGCATGCAGGGATGGGTGATGAGAACCACCAATGCCGGCATACCGATCTGGTCCAATCACGTCGGGCTTGGAGCCAACGAGAACTTCAACTCCGTGATCGAGCTCACCGTGGGCGCGCAGGCGGGGAACATCGTTGCGGTGGGAGCTACCACGGGAACGCCCTCTCCGGATTTCTATGTGGCAAAGTTCAACGGCGGCGGCGGGATGATCGTGCCCGATATCGCGGGAGGCGGCAATCCCTCCGTTGAGGAGATGTTCCAGGTTCGTGAGATGAAGGTTGTGGGGGTGCCGGGCGATCTTCTCCTCACCGGCCACATGAACCCCGGACCGCTGGGAGGCGACGACGGATATGCCGTGGACATGACGCCGGTATGGGGATGTCCCAGCGGAAAGAACTGGTCCATGGCATACGGCGGCAACGGGCTGGATCAGTTGTACTCCGGCGCCGAGGTTGCAACGAATTGCCTGCCGGGATTCATCCTCTGCGGGCTCACGCAGGCACTTGCGGTTCCGCCTGATCCGCAGCAGATGTACGTGATCAAGACCGGTCTGCTCGGTGTGAGCGGTTGCCACGAGGCGCGCCCGGTCGATAACTGCAATACGCCGGGCTATCCCTCCGTAGCGGCGCCGATGCTCCCGGCATCGGCGTCGTGGGGTACCATCAAGCCGGTGGCGGCAATCCCCGGAAGGGTGACGCAGAACCTCTGCTTCGCCGGTTGTCCGCCGCCGCCTGCGCCGCATGCTCCCGAGGTTACCCAGCCCGCCACGCCGGCCGTGGAGCCGTGGTATCGGGAGGGCACGCTCTCCTCGCGCAACGTACGCCATCCCGATCAGGGGATAGCAGCCGTGGCCGCCGATGAGGAGGCGAGCGCTGCAACGATGATGTATCCGAACCCGGTTGCCGAGGGGAGCAGCTTCGAGGTGCGGTACAATCTCGGTGTGGGGGCGCAGGTCTCCGTCGTCATCAGCGATGCATACGGCCGGATCGTCTACCAGCGGGCCGCCGATGCGAAGGATGGTTCCGGCTTCCAGGTGATCAACACCACCGGCTGGGCAATGGGCAGTTATCTGGTGCGCGTGGATGGCGGAACCGGATCGCAGACGAAGCGCATCGTCGTAACCGGCAGATGATTGCTCCAGGATCTCTTCATCAAGGGCGCGGCACGCAGGCCGCGCCCTTGATGTTGGGTACGCTCACGCCGCCGGCGGGGTCTGGCCGTAGTCATCATACATGAGTTTCTGGCTCGCGATCGGCTGCATGGTAAGCGTGCCGCCTGCATCGAAGTTCAGTTCGAGCAGCCATCCGAAGACATCGCCGGGCCACTTCGCCGGGAGCGAAGAGGCCGGCACGCCCAGCGCCTCCGCGAGTTGCAGAATCTCGCCGTGATGCCAGCAGATGAGAATGTTGGACCCGTTGTACTTGGAGTGTTGAAGAATATCGTCCGCCACCTTCTGATAATCCTTGTCGCTGTGTTTGTCGTCGATGGGAATGCCGATTGCATCGGATAGCGGCTGGATGGTGAGGCGCGGCCGATGGCTGTCGGCGGAATCGGCGGCAGCAAAGAGATAGTTCAGCCTGGCCGGCGCCGAGCCGATGGTGATGTTCTGGAAGAAGATCACATAGGCCTGTGCACGTTCCTGGCCTGCGATTGCAAGGCCCGTGTCCCCGGCGTCGTCCGGCTTCTCGGCGTGGCGGATCATCAGAATGTTGGTGTTGGTTGGCATTGAAACTCCGGCATGATTGGTGAATGCGGTTGCGCCGCGTGCGTTGCCGGGCGCAAACGCGCGTTGTGCGTGCGCCCGATGGGGAACCGGCAGATCCCGGCCGCGGAGAACGTGCCCAGCGGGCCGGCGCTCCGCAATCTATGATGCCGGCTGCCATGACGCGCACGGTACGGGCCGAGAGCGGGATCCCGCCGGAGCCCGATGGAGCGCGGATGTGCCGGTATGCGAATGCCGCCGCCGTGCAATCCATACTGTTGCTCCCAGCCGGCCGCACTGCTGTTTCGAGCCGGCGATTTGTACTTTCGGAGGTGACACAATATCAAACGGAGCGATCGGCGTTGGGCGATGCGGGGATGAACGTACCGGGCATGTCCAGCATATATCTGGCGAAGCTGGAGCATGCCCCGGCAACGGTCCTCGCATTCCTTGCGGGGCGCTTCCCGCATGTCGGCGTGGAGACCTGGCGCGAGCGGATGGAGCAGGGGAAGGTGGTGAGCGCTTCCGGTGAGATCATAACGCCGGCGACTCCATATCGATACGGGACCACGGTGCGCTACCTCCGGGAGATTGCGGATGAGCAGCGTATTCCACTGGAGGAGATCATCCTGTATCGCAACGATCACGTTCTGATCGCGGACAAGCCTCACTTCCTGCCGGTGACGCCGTCGGGGCCGTTTGTCCGGGAGTGTCTGCTGGCGCGGCTGCGGGAGAGCACGGGTGCGGAATGGATTACGCCGGTGCACCGGCTGGATCGCGAGACCGCGGGGCTGGTGATCTTTTCGCTCGATCCGGCAACGCGGCCGCTCTATCACCGCCTCTTCGCACGATGCGAGGTGGCGAAGGAATACCGTGCCGTGGGCCGCGGCACCGCGCCGCTTCACCGGGAGCATGCGGTGACCGGTCGCATCGAGCAGGGCGATCCGTGGTTCCGCATGCGAATCGCCGACGGCGAGCCGAATGCAACCACGCATGTGAGCATGCTGAGCCGGGCGGCCGATTGCGCGCTCTTCCGCGCGCGCCCCGTTACCGGCAGGAAGCACCAGATCAGACTGCACCTGCTTTCGCTGGGATATCCGATCGTGAATGACCGGCTCTACCCGGAAGTGATGCCGAGTGCGCCGTACGATCTCACGCATCCGCTTCAGCTTCTCGCCCAGCGTCTGGCCTTCACCGATCCGGTGAGCGGCCGCCGGATGGAGTTCGGAAGCGAACGGACGCTGGAGCATGAGGCCCTGTGATGCGCCGGTGCGCCGCGTGCTGCAGAGGGCGGCGGGGACGCCCATCGCCGGCAGGAACGCCCGTCGCCGGCAGGAACGCCGCTCCGGTCCGTTGCACGAATCGGTGCGCTGCGTCGTAGTACCATGACCCGGAAGCCCGGGCCTGTTCAGCTGGGACCGCCACCGTGAATGGCCGTCGAGACGATCTCGCCCTCGCCCCCTGCGGGCAGGAGAGTGCGGCCGTCATGCCGCGGCGGCACGTCAGGCGATGCGGGTCGGCGTAGAGATCCGGAGTGGACGCGGGCGGGCGCCTTGCGGCACGGCGTTGTCGAGGGAAGGGGACTGCCTATATTGGCTTGGTCCAGGAACGGCGGGCGCCGCAGCAGGAGGATGTGGAGGAATCGATCAGGTGAACGGCCGCCTTCACGGAGGCGGCATGGCACATGTTCGCGGATGCATATGCCGGCGCAGGCATCCCGAATGTGCGCGCGTCCAGTCGACACTGTAACTCATGACATTCGAATCGGCAGCCATGAAAACATTCGCGATTATTCTTGCGGCCATGTTTCTCGCGGCGGGCGTGCCGGCGCTCAGCCAGACCATGATGATTGCGCACCGCAGCCACGGCGGAACCGTGGAGACGTTCAGCACAGATGGGCAGGACAATTTCGGTCTGCCGCCGCGCAGGATCGACAGCGTGATGAAGCTTACGGACAGCACCGCCCTGGAGTATTCCAATCAGGGAAACGATACGGTTCTGAACCATCACTACTGGAACAACCCGCGCATCGGCGTGGACAGCCTGCGCAGGCTTTTCCCGGGAATCAACTTCATCGGGTACGAGGAGAAGAAGTCGAGCACGCAGAACGGCCTTCCGAAGCGGCGAGGCGGCAGACGGTATTCCCTGGATGCCACCGCCGGCAGTGAATCGAATCGCGGCAGGGCGTTGCTGGTGCTTCTGGGCGCGATTGCCATACCGGCGCTTGCCTATGGATTCTGGAGAGGAGAGGCCAAACGACACCGTTGATGCGGTGTTCCATCCATCGGAAATTGTGCATGCGGTGAATGCCACTACTCTGCGATCCGCGGCGTTCCTGTTCGTCGCGGCCTTCGTTCCGCTCTTCGCACTGACTCTGCCGTTTCCCTACCATGTGCTTCCCGATGTGGGGGGCTTGCTGCGTCCGGTGACGGAGCCGTGCGTTGCATGGATCTGCAGTGCCCTGCTGCATCTCGACCGGCCATATACCGCCGCCATCGTCTCCGATTCAACGGGAATGTATGTTCATGCATTCCTGCTCCTCATCATCTCCGCGGCTGTCGGAATATTCTGGAGCGTCGCACGCCGCGGTGCCGCCGTTCCTTCCGGTACGAAGAATCTGTTCCGTACAGCAGCCGGCTACTATCTGGCGCTGCAGTTGCTGGAGTACGGCGCCGATAAACTGTTCAAGCATCAGTTCGGAGTTCCCGAGCCGAATATCCTCTACGCCAGCGTGGGCTCCCTCACGCGTGACATCCTCTACTGGAGCACCGTCGGCTCATCCTACTCCTACAACGTCGTCGCAGGTGCCGTGGAGGGGGCAACAGCCCTGCTTCTCCTGTTCCGCCGTACCAGATTGCTCGGCGCGCTGTGCGCCGTCGGGGTGATGGCGAACATCGTCGTCATCAATTTCACGTTCGATATCTCCGTCAAGCTCTATTCCTGCTTCCTGCTCTTTCTCGGCCTCGTGGTTGCATGGCCTGCGCTGACGCGGCTGTTCGTGCTCCTGGTTCTGAACCGGCCATCCGGAGCTATGGATCCGCCACGGCCGGCGCTGTCCGGGCGGCGAACGATTCTCCATGCCGTCGGGAAGGCCACATTGATTGTGGTGATTCTATTCGAAGCGCTGTATCCCTATTTCACGGCGGGAAATTTCAACGATGACATGGCAGCGCGCCCTGCTCTGCATGGTGCATGGAATGTGGAGATGTTCGTGCGCAATGGCGACACCGTCCCCCCCGCAACCGATGCCGCGTTCCGGCCGCGGCGGTTCTTCGTGCACAGGCGCGGATATTTCATCACGCAGTCCATGCGCGACGAGATGACCGATTACAAGCTGGGATATCGGGCCGCGGATTCGGAGTTGATCCTGAACGCGAACGACGGGGCGACCATTGCTCTCCACTATACACTGTCCGGCAACGACAGCCTCATTACGCTGCAGGGAACATGGCGGTCCGATTCGGTGACGATCCGTGCACGACGGCTCAACCTGGATGCGCTGCCGTTGCTTCAGCCCACGTTCCACTGGACCATCGACGACTACCGTTGACTGCCATGCCCGATTGATTGCAGCATCTGTTCGATTGATTGCAGCATCTGTTCGATTGCAACGCGCGATGCGCATCGCACGTGGTCCGTGGATGCGCATCCGGCGTTTCATGGGATGGTTGCCTCCGGAACCCGCAGCGTTCGTGGCAGGTCAGGATGCGGCGAATATCGCCGCCATCTTCTCGAGACACTGCGTCATTCCGAGTTTCGACATCTCCATCATCTGGCCGGGTGCCCAGCCGTATTCGGTGATCGTCATCTCCGTGCGCTCGTCATCCAGCGGCTGGAAGGTGACCACGTGGTGCTGATCCTGCGGAAAGTCCGGAGGCATGCCGATTGCAGCGGGATCGATCCTGTTGCCGCTACTGTCTGCGAGGTTGTGAATGTATGCGATCCGCTTCATCGGCTCGATCGTCACATACTGCCAGGTGCTGTACAGATCTCCGAACTGCGGCGCGCTCATGCAGACCAGCGATGTGCCTCCTTCGCGAAAGTCGATGGTCGCGAGCGGACATGTGAAGATATCGGGCCCCCACCATCGCCTGACGTATTCCGGGTCGCTCCAGAGTCTCCAGACTTCCGCGACCGGCGCGTTGAACATTCGGGTGAAGACAAGATCCTCCGGTGCTGTCTCGGTGCTCATGTGAATATCTCCGATTATTGATGAATTATTCCGATACCACGGTCCGGCGAAGGTTCATGCGGCGTCCGTGCAGGAGGCCGCCAAGCCATGTGCAGGGGAGGGCGGTAGCTATCAGCGCGATTGGATACCACGCGGGGCCAAGGTGGGAGCCGATGGCAACGACGGCGCCGGCCGTTGCCGGCAGCAGACCGATCGTTCCCAGAATCACGGCGTGGCGAAGCGCATTGCGAGGCGCCAGGCGGGCCGTGATATATCCGCCGCCAACGGTGTACACGATCCTGTAGGCCAGTGCCAGCAGATTCAAACCGGGGTCGAGCGTGGGGTGATCCCACGGCGGATAGACATTCAGCAGGTGCAGAATCTGATCGGTGCCGAGTGAGAGGATCGCGGTCGCGAAAAAACCCGCCGCTATGGCCACGGTGCTCTTCCACAGCCGGGGCCGGGAGAGTGCTGCAGTTGTCATGACGCCCCGCCTCCTTCGGCCTGCAACGACGCGAGCACCTTCTCCAGTTGCTGGTAGCCGGCTTCGACTCCGCTCTCCATCGGGGATTGAAGCACCATGTCGCGCGCCTCGCGCGAGTCGTACAGCACGGTGAGCGTAAGCGTCGTCACACCGTCACGCTCCACCAGGGTAACTGTTCCTACGGCGCTCCCTGGGTACCACGACTGGTCGAACGACTCGGTGGTGACGATCCGTTCCGGACGCACGATCTCCCGGTATGTGCCGCCCATTCCCATCTCCATGCCGTCGGTGCGGCGCCAGACGTAGCGATAGGCCCCGCCTACCTTCAGGTCGACCTCGCATACCACCATCTCCCAGCCGTTCTGTACGCCAAGCCAGCGCTTGATCAGCTCCGGGCGCGTAAGTGCCTCGAATACCATGTCGCGCGGCGCATCGAATGTGCGCGTCATCGCAACTTCACGATCGCTCGGCGTTGTGAGCGTGAGAACGTGTGCCATCATGATCCTCCTTGTTTCCGTGTTCGTTTATGTCCCTTTCCAGAGAGCTTCATTTCGTCCAGCAGGGCATCGAGGCGCTGAAAATTTCCTTCCCACAGACGCCGGTAGCTCTCCAGCCAATCCGTTGCCTCCTCGAGTGCTTTCGCCTCTATGCGGCATGGCCTGCGTTGCGCATCGCGACTGCGTGAAATCAGCCCTGCGCGTTCCAGCACCTTCAGATGTTTGGAGATCGCGGGCTGGCTCATCGAGAACGGTTCTGCAAGCTCCATCACGGATGCCTCGCCGGTTGCCAGCCGGGCAAGGATGGCCCTGCGTGTGGGGTCGGCGAGTGCCGCAAACGTTGCATCGAGGCGGTCGGACGTAACCATTCTATAACCAGTTTGTTGTATAACCGATTGGTAATATAACCCGGCCGGGAGCACATGTCAAAGAAAAATCCTGGTGACGAGGAGAGATTCGTTCCACTCCCGGAGCCCCGCGTAACGCCGTGCCCCGGCGCGCGGAGGTATGCGCCTCCCTTTCGATGCTGTGCGGTGGGGGGAGATGTTGTGGCGGGGTACGGGGCTGGATGGCCGGTGAGTTGCGATGTCGCAGGAGCGGCGAAGGGGGAGCGCAGGGAGTGCGGGAAATACTATCCGGGGATCGCAGAGCGCACCGCTGCTCGCACCGCAGGGCCGTTGCCGTCCCGGATGGAATGCCGCTCAGCCGGAATCCTGTTCACCGGTTCAATTGGAATGCCGCTCAACCGGAATATCGCTCAACGGCAGGCCCATAAACGCCGATGGCCGGCATGCAGTTGCGCATACCGACCATCATCGTTATTGGGCGGTGTTGATACGTTCGCCGCTGCAATCAGAACTGCATTGTCACCTGCAGGCCAAGGCGTGCCGTCAGCGTATTCATCACTGCGGTGCTTGCCGGGTCAACAGGATCGATCTGGTCGATCAGATAATCACCTTCGATAAATGGCGTCAGGAAAAGTGCTGCCTGGGTGCCGGGCCGGTTCAACGTGAAGTCGTAGCCCAGGCCACCCCATCCGCCGAAAACAACGGAGCGGACGTTGTTGATCCTCCCGTTGTTGACGTCCTGGGAAGGCTCCGTTACCGGGGCCGTGTACGTGTAGTTACCTGCCAGCTTGATGCCCATCGTCGGACCCACCATGAGGTGGAGCGGCGAATCGCCCAGGTTTACCTGGATGCCGGGCTGGATCGTAATGTACGACAGATGAGTCGCGAGCTTGCTGCCGTTTGTCTCCATCTCGGCGTTGCGCTGGTCATACGATGCACGAAGCACCGTTGCAACCCTGTCGTCAATCATATATGCACCCAGCAGTCCGGCGTAGGCGCCGATGCCGGTTGAGCCATTGAAGTCGTTCGAGGATAGCGGCCCGCCCCCGATGCCGGGGATGAAATCCTGCATGTGCGCCTGGATCGTGTTGTAATTGGCGGCGCCGTACATGCCGAACCGGATTTGTGCGGTTGCATCCGTTGCAGTCGTTAATACGGCTCCACCAGCAAGTGCAACAATTGCGAGAGCCTTGCAGATTCTGCCGTTCATGACGTTGTCTCCTTTACTTCGATGAATGGAACGAATACCCAGCGGTACAACGCGCCTGTGATCGGCCGGCGAATCGCGCCAGCATTTCAATTGCGCAGTCCGCTGCATGGTTCCTATCAGCGCAGGACGCACGCATCTGCATTCCGCCTCGGTCCCGCGGCTAGGAACTTCCAATTACTCATCACTTCAAGGGAGGATGGAGGGCCATCCTGGCCACTCCAGCGAGCGTGCGCGCTCGCGAGAGCTTCCTGATCCGGGATGCAGTGCCCTCGTTGAAGAAATGGCACCGCAGACATGATCTACCTCCATAACGGTATCAGTTGTAGAAAAGTTCTTGTGCAGGGCAGATGTGGGCGGGATTCACGATCACGAGCCAATTCGACCGTTTCCGCGGCTGCCGGGACCCTCCGGAAGAATCGGGGGCGTGCGTGCGGCTGCCGCGTACGGGCGTCGGCGACCCCGGGCCGCACGGATAGCGAACGATTCCGCACCGGCGTTCCGGCATGCGATCCCGACACGTTCGCGGCTGCACGAACGGCGGCGCGAGTTGCCGGGCACGGGGATGCATAACAGTTCCAATCAAAACCAGGTTGCGTTTAAGGGGGACAGGGCTTGCAGTGCCGACCGTTACTGGTCTGCTCATTGGTGTGTAACGAATCGGCGTTGCCGGCCCGGGAGGCATCCGGAGATCGTGCACCGCCACCGTCTCCCCGTTGGATCGGTGGCTTCGACGCGGCATCCCTGTGCAATGAACATCGTTGCAGCGATCGTTCAATCGTCCTGAAGGGGCGATTGGTGCCCGCCGGGGCCGCGAAGCGCGTCTTTCCCGGAGAACGCCGGCAGCACGTATCACAATGCTCAGCGTCTCCGGCGAGCCGGGGTCGTTGGCACGACGACGGCGTTGACATTCTGCACCTTTCTGGGTGCAGATATCATTGGAACACTGAGTGTGAGAACGAAGAGATGCAATTATCTGAATTGTCGCACAACCATCCGCGGTACACCTCTCCTCAAATCTCTCCGCTGCCGCCACAACGATGAATATTTTCTGGGAACAACGCAGCGATTCCGCGGAGCGGAATGGAATATCCGCATGAATGATACAGTGGAATATTGTGTGGTAGACCGCGCAGTCCATCAGAGGGGGTACATCATGATGTACTTCACCGCCGGTATTTCGCCGACGTATGTTTGCGCCATCGATTAATCCATTACTCCGGCAGGTGCGATCACAACAACGGCCCCATGCATGTACGGCTTCCATTCGTTCGGCATGGTGCGCCAGGCAGTGTTCGTGCCCAATATCAACCGGCCGCCCAATCCGGCAAACTATAATCAACGTCGGGACTTCGCATGGATCCGGCGAGTATTCGTCGTGGAGTATCGGGTGCATCGGAGAGAATGGCGGTCAATCACTATCTACTCACAGGAGTACTACCATTATGCATCGAGCCGTGTTTCTTTCGGGCCGTGCCATTGTTGCTGCGGCCGCACTGCTGTTCGTGTCGATTTTCGTGACGGGCACGTCGTATGCGCAGTTGGCCGGAGATGATGTCACATACGATGTCAAGGTCTCCTCTGGTGCCAGCGGAAACGCAAATGAGCTCCCCCTGAACTACACCGTTGAATATGACAACGGCCAGCGCGAGGATATCAGCGTGGGATCGGAGGGATTGAAGCAGTACACTACCGCCGCAGGGCAGAATCCCGTAGCAATCTGGTTCTGGAATGTTCGCTATCCGGTTGGTCACGATCTCTTCTGCATTCCCGACCAGAGCGGCGGCTGCTGGTGCTTCTGTCTCAAGTGGGTTCAGGTGGAGTGGTTCTGGTGGCAGGTGCGCCCGATCTACATGTGGTACTACGACCCCTGCTGCCACTGATATCCGTTTCGGAGCGGACAGCAGCCCGGGTTTGTCATAAACGAATGGGGAGCACCGGTGCGGGCTCCCCATTCATAATTGCATGAAATACATTCGCGGAATATTCCCGCAATGAATATCCGGCCGGCGGCGTGTCAGCGCAGGCCCGTCTCCGTCTGCTGGAATTCCGGCTGGACGTTGACGCCGCCAACCCTGCGCCAGGTAAGGTCTTCCAGGGAGCAGAGGATCCATGCGAAGTTGATGGGATAACCCGGCGCGGCAACGTTGGGATGGTATCCCTTCACCAGTACCACGGCATCGTTTTCGTACACGGGCGCAATCAGCTCCGGGTTGCTCATGTCCGTATACACGAACTGCGTACCGAAACCGGGGCGCGGCATGTCGAAGAAGACATACAGCTCCTCCTGCGTTGCGGCGTGTTCGTGCGGAGGCCAGCTTGTCCAGTTTCCCGGCTTGGACATCGTTACCCCGGTCAGGAGCTTCGCTCCCTGCACATTCTCCGCCACGGCCTTGAATATCTCGCGCGATGTGGACTCGCCGCCTACGTTCAGATGCATCCCCTCCTGTGTACGCGTCTCCTCGTGGCGTGCATGCGCAGCCGGGAACACCATATCGGTGGGAGCGCTCCCCTCCAGTATGTCCAGCGCCGTATCGGTCTCCACGATGAACTCCTCGTCGCGCGGCACATACACCCCGTCGAATCGGGACACGTTGTAGATATGGCCGCCCACGCGCACCCGTCCGGTGCCGTGCAGCACCAGCAATGTGGTCTCGGCGCCTGCGTTGTGCGCGGTGATGCTGGGATGTGCCGCATCCAGGAGGATGCGCGCGGCCGATATGTATTTGAAGTCGTTCGTAGCCGGTGTCACGAACACCGTTCGGCCCCTGCGCGCGGCCGTATTGCGAATAAGCCAGCTATTCTCTGCCATGTGCGTTGATATTGACTCGATTGAAGAAACGCGATCGGCACGAAAGGTAGCAAGATTCGTTCAACTGTTGTCCAAATCACATCGTGTCGATCCTCTTGAATAGGAAGAGTTCGGTCCGGGCCACGCCGTGTACACGCTCCCCCGCGGATGCCGTGCAGCCCCTTCGAAGAGCATTCGGAGCCGCTGCCGGCAGGAGGGGGCTTCACGCCGGACCGCATGCGGGGAGCCCGATGCGCACGCCGCCACGAAGTATGCCGATGCTTCATCTGCGATCCTGCCTGCGCGGAAACGGCTTCCGGGCGGCACTGGCGTCCGGCATTACATCCGCGCATGGCTCTCGATACCCTGTTCAGCCACGTGTCCCTGTGCTGCCGCTGCGCCTGCGCCGGACATGCCGTTGTCTGGATGGTGCGAATCTCCCTCGTAGTACGCACCGCCACATGGAATGTCCGGCGCCAGGGGGCGGATTGCTGCTGCATATGTCGCCGCCGAAGATGTCTGCTCCGGGTTCTCCAGGCCGTTCGGATACTGCAGCCCGGTTCCTCGAGCGCTCCGTGGCTCGATGGCCTGATAATACACCGGATACGGATTCATCCACTCCCTGCCACGTGATGTTCCGTGTTCGTCGTTCGTCCTTCATCAACGGTGCGTGCCAGTTGCTATCGCAATGCGATATATCGGAGCCCCGTGCCGTTGGCGCACACCGGAATCATCATCCTCCGTCCCACATATACATGGTCAACAGACCACAACCGGAGTAATTCCATGACTGGAACAATGCTGAATCGAGGCGTCATGCCGCTTGCCGCATTTCTGGCGGCAGGAATTCTGCTCATGGCCCACACGGCGACGCAGGCACAGGTTGCCTGGCCGAACGGCTGCATGGGGGTAGCGAACATTGTCAACAACACCACCTGCACGATGCAGCTGGACCTCGTGGACAACGCGGTGAATGTGTACAGCGCAACGGTTCCTCCGGCCGGCGCACAGATCACCAACATCCCGAATGGTACAGTGTTCGTCGGCTGCCGGAGTGCCGCGGGCAATATCTATTCGGTGAATGCTGCCGGATGTGTCACCAACTTCTACCTGACCGGCGCAAGCTGCTGTGTGGATGTCTGTTATGACCCGACCAACTGCAGAGTGACCATATCGAACTCCACCGCGGCGCCTCCGTGCCGGCCGTGAGCCGGGTGGCGATGTGCATCTGCGGCGAGCGTTCTCCGGTGCGCAGGTAGGGGCAACCGCACACCATGGAATTGCAGCTCCTGCGGAGCCGGCATGCATTCCTCTCATCCGGAGATTCGGCGTGCCGGCTCCCTGGGGCCGTGTACCCCGGAAGGCTTCGGCGTCGGGGCGGCCGGCTTCATGCATCCGGATGGGGAGAGCCGTCGGCATTTCCGCGGCAAACTCTGCCGCCCGGCTTCCGGTATGAAATGCGTGCAGCGATGCGTGCGATGTCCAAAACAGGCCACCCCGATCCTCTTACTCACTACACGAGCCCGGATCTCCCGGTTCGCGATGTCTCGCAGACGTGCGAGGTGGATACCGGCATCTAACCGCACCACGACCGGACGAACATCGAAGCGGCGTTGCGGCACGCCATCACTCCCCAACCTGCGGTGTTGTACGAACGCCCATTGCATTCGGGCATGCATGCCTGCACGCGGGTTCGCAACGCAGCAACTCCGGCACTTCCATCAACAGGCTCGGTACTTCGGAGAACAGACGATGAACAACGGTACGGTAATTCGATGTCGGCTGCGCGTGGCCGTGCTTGGGGCAATCATGCTGGTCGCAGCGCTGGCGTTCGCAACGCGGGCCGCTGCCCACGTTAGCGGGGGCACATGCTCCGCCGTCACCGTCCGCAACAACACCAACTGCACGTTCAACTTCACTCTCGACACGTCTCCCTCCGGCGCGATTCCGACAATGGCGATGTCGCCCGGATCGATCCATACCTTTCCGACGCCGTCCGGTATCATTCCGAGCGGTGCGTACACCGCATTCGGCAACCTCTATCTCTTCGTTGCGACGCCATCCGGATCTCCGGCGCCGCGGGTGGTGAAGGGGATCACACAGGGACCACCGGACTGCTGTGTGGATGTCTGGGCCGATCCTGCCGCATGCACCGGTACCATCCTTCCGGCCGGCGGGCCCGGACCATGCAATGATTGATCGGCGAAGTCGCGGCGTAATTCCATGCATGTTGGAAGCCGGCGCCGGCACGCCGCGTACGCCTGGTGCATGCGGCGCGCCGA
The DNA here is from genome assembly GCA_035549015.1 of Kapaibacterium sp. (SeqCode). Lineage (GTDB taxonomy): Bacteria > Bacteroidota > Ignavibacteria > OLB7 > OLB7 > JAFDZV01. Next base: position 24,763 of record DASZRW010000142.1, on the reverse strand, counting down.
CCCACCCGTACGGCCGAACCGCGGCCTTGCCCGCGGGCAACCATGAGGCGACCCTGTTGGTTGATCCCTGTGTCTGCCACCCCGGACCCACTTCCCGAGTGCCATCCAATAACGAGCGGTCCTGCTGCACGGCCGCGCCATTTCCGTTGTGATGCATGCGTGAGCGGCCATATCCGGCCGCTTGAACTACCGCATCCACGCCCGTTGGATGATGAAGGGGGCCCTGCTCCCTTCATCGTCCCGCGGCGTTGCAACGGTACCGTTCGCGGGCGCAGCATGGGTGCCGTTCGCCGGGTGATGCGATACGGCCGATGTCCATAATTGCGGGGGCCGTTCCTCTTATGGTCACGGAGGCATCGCGGCATTCCGGCACGCATGAAGCGGGCGCGGACCGCAGCGTAGAGGCGCCGATGCATACCTGCGTGCATGTGCCGCGAACTGCGTTCGGGAATATTCATTCACCCATGTGGACGGAGTACGAACCATGTCCAGACGAATTCGAATCGCAGTCGCGATGGTGCTGGCGCTCTTCGCGCTGGCCGCGCTCGTTGCAACGCCGAAGGCCGTTGCACAGGCATCCTGTCCGGGAGGCATCCTTCAGATTCAGAACAGGACCCCATGCCCGTTGACGGTAAATCTGAACGCGACCCCGCCGCTGCCGCCGATTGCCGTTGGTCCCGGAGCCACCGTGATGGTTGGCGTTGCGCCGGGGACGGTGATCCATGCGGTAAAGAGCGCCGGCGGAATCCTGTATGCATTCCCGCCAACGCCGCCGGAGCCGGCATGCACGCCGGTGATTACCATGGCGCCCGGCTGCTGCGCCCGCGTCTGTCTGTTCCCGCATAACTGCATCATACAGATCACACCCGGCCCCTCGCCGTGCGCGCCGTAGGAGGGGGCGCAGATGCGGAACGGCCGTAACGAGAGAAGAGCACGGCCGTACCGTACCCGCCCGAAGGCGGCCACGTTGTTCAACCCGGCGTGGCAGTTGATGCACGCGCATGGAACGATGGGCCCGATGAATCAACGGCCTCCGGTTTCCCCGGAGGCCGTTGTGATGCCGGCGGAGCGATCGTCGAATGCATGCAGCGGCATGCAGCATCTACTTCCGCAACACCATCCTCCGCTCGGCACTCCAGGAGCCCGTCTGCAGCCTGCAGGTGTACACTCCCGATGGGAATGCCGAGGCATCCCACTCCACCTGGTGCCGTGCGGCCGGCAGATCGGCATCCAGCGGAACCGCCACAAGCTTTCCAAGCTCGTTGTAGATCTCCAGCCTCGCATGCCCTGCGGAGGCGAGGGAGAATGGGATCACCGTTGTGGGATTGAATGGGTTGGGATGATTCTGATCCAGCGTGGAACTTGCCGGCAACAGCTCGATCATCCGATAGCGGCCGCCGCACACCGCATAGACAACGGTGTCGCCCCGCGCATCCAGTTCCCTGCAGGGGTTCGTCGGCATCGTCACCCCAAGCCTGAGCCATGAGCGGTCATCCCCCGTGAGATAGGGAGTAAAGCGGAGTGTGGCAAGCGTCCCCGGCCCCCCAAGATAGATTGCGGTGGGAGGGGCCGTGAACGCAAGCTCCATATGTCCGGGGAGCGTATTGGTTGCCGTTACCTGCCAGCCCGAGGTCAGTGTTCCCGCGGTGAGCGTGGGAAGCAGCGAGGGGGCGATGTTGGCCGGCGTCAGGCAGGCGGGATCGTAGTCCAGCACGATCGAGAAGTGATCGATCTTCTCGGTAACCACGGACTCGCCAAGCACGATCGGCACAACCATGCTTTCGCTGGACTCCTGCCGCTCCGGCCCTGCGCTGATGTGCACGGTGCCGGTTGGCAGCACCAGCACCACGAAGGAGTCGCGCAGCGAAACACCGGCCGATGTTGTCATGCTCACACGATACGTGGTGGTTGCCCCGGGCGACGCCATCGGTGCGTTGCAGTCGTAACAGCTCAGCCCCGGCGTAGGGTCCCACCGGTACGTGGCCGCCGGCGGCGGTGTGAGCTGCACGCTGTCGCCTGCGCATATCGCGGAGGTGTCGCTCAGGAAGCAGGGTCTCAGTATCGCCACCGCGCCGATCTGCGTCTTCATGCTTGTCAGCGTATCCATGTCGAAGTCCACGAAGTAGCTGGTTGCCGGGAGCGTTGCCGCCGTATTGCCGGCAGCCGGAACGCGGGTCATGCCGTAGACCATTCCCCTGCCGCCGTCGGGATTGTTGTGGGGATACCGGAGCGCATCTCCGGTTGCCCAGATGGTGCTGTCGCAGCCAAGCACCGTACCGGTTCCCGGGTTGTATCCGCCATACTCGTAATCCGCACCTCCGGCGCAGTTGGTGTTCGAGCCGAATCCATTGTTGTAAAAGCCGATCAGGATCACCGTCGGTGCTCCCCAGTTCCCGGGCGTTCCGCCGTATTCAAGCACGCGCGATGCATGGGCGCTGGGGCTATCGTCGCCTGCCATCGACCTCTCGGCAACAAGCATCTTCCCCTCCGCGGAAAAATTGATGCTGGCGACTGGGGAGGAGAAGCGATACTGGGCTGAGATGTGGGGAAGCGTTATCTCCAGGCGGTCGCTCGCCGGTACGAATGCTCCGGAGGCATTGAGGTCCACGGCGCGGATAACGTTCGGCGTAGCGTTCCCATTCCTGCGCCCCATGTCGTTGCACCAGACGCCGTAGTAGACCGTCGTGCCGAAGACCCCTATTCCCCACGGACGCTCGCCCAGCGGCGCGAAGCCCGGCGTGCCGTCATCCGGCCGCATCGGATCGAACGTCTCCAGCAGCGTCCCATTGCGCGCGAGGCGATAGATCCTGCCATCCTCGAAGTTCGTCGCCAGCAATTGGCTGTGAAGTGGATCGTAGCAGATGTTTCCCAGCGCCGGCGCGTGAGCGATGGTTGAGTTGGGGAGGCGGGCAAACACGGAGATCGCACCCGTACGGCCATCGATGCGATAGATCCCCCCGGGTCCGCCGGGTCCGTATAGATTGTTGGGGTAACAGGAAGTGGCCGTAGTGTAGATATTGCCATCCGCATCCAGACAGATGCCGAATACTTCGCCGAGATTGGCAAGTGTCCATGAGTCGCCCGGGCCGTGATACATGGGTGCCTCCCAGTTCACTCCGAGCTTCGCCAGAGGAGGATTCCGCGTGTCGATAACGCCGAGAACGAAGTGCGGAGCGGAATCGGAGAGATTCGCACCGCAGGTTACTGCGGCCATGCCCGGCTTCAGCGGGAATGGTGCCGGCTGCGCCGATGCGCGAAGAGATGCGATGAGAAACAGGATTGCAACCACGGCTGCCGCGTGCACTGTCTGATGCTGCATGTCGGGATGGAGTAAAGGTTTGGGATGCGTGCGCCGGAGCCGATCTCTCACAGGCATAGATGCTGCGGGAGGAGAAATGTCACGGGAGTAGAGTACCGACGGCCCGGGCCTGCGCTCCGGCCCATTGGTCCGTATCTGCAGCGGAGGCGAACCGCGTGCGCCCATGTCCACAATTGCGGTCGCCGTTCCTCTTACAGCATACCGAGGAGAGCTCCCAGGCGTGGTGCGTGCGGGGTGCTCTCCCGGCGATGAAGCATCGGCCGGACCGGGTCCCCGCGCCAATCGCCATCGACTCCCGAGCGCATCACCGTGATCCGGCTGCCCGGCCGGCAGGCGCCGCCGATGGGGCAGCTCACGAGCATGCATGGAGCGACCTCCAGCGATGCATTGCTCCATCGTCAGGAGCAGAGCCCCTGCAGGCCGCGATCCCTGCGATTCTCCGGGGAGTACACCCGCGGCCAGGCTCCGCAGGAGAATATTTCCGGTGCCAACGCAACGGTCCTGGACGCAGTGTCCTCGTTCGCCGTTGCCCCGAAGTCGCGTCCGGCACATCTCTGCCTACGCAGATCAGACGCATCGATCAACGCCCGGGTGGCTTTGCGTTGACCATGCAGCAATGAAGAGCCTCGCGCATTATCGGCCGGGCACCAGCAATCAGGGAAGGCGAACGGAGCGGATCCGGGGCCTTCCCTTTTGCTTTGCCGTGCCTTCATCCGGGCGGGCGCATCCGTGCGGAGGCTACCGGGCAAGGATCAGCGAGCGCGTGGTGTTGAAGCTTCCGCACCGAAAGCGCGCCAGGTAGGCGCCGGCGGGCAGGCCGGCAGCATCCCACGCGATCCGGTGGCGCCCGGCGCGCAGCTCTGCATCCATCGGCGTTGCAACGATATGGCCGGTCAGATCAACAAGCGTCAGCGTCGCGTGGCCGGCCTCCGGAAGGGAGAAATCGAACTCCGTGGTTTCACTGAACGGATTGGGGTGGTTCTGATCGAACGCGAACGCTTCGGCATCCTGCGCAAGCAGGTGGTACCGTCCGCTTTCACCGGGTGAGGGAATGGTTGCGTCTGCGGTTGAGATCTCCAGACATGGCCGTGCGGGAACCTGCATGGAACACGAGATGCCGGAGCCCTCTCCTTCGGTGAGGAAGCGGGTAAACCGAAGCGTTGCCAGCGTGCCCGGGTTCAGGAGGAATGCATCCGGGGAGGCGGCCTCGAACTGCAGCGAGAGCAGGCCGGGCTCCTGATGCAGCAGCGTAACGCGCCACTCCTCCATGAGCGTACTGCCGGTGAGGGCCTCGCGGAACAGGAGCGAGGTATCCACCGGTGCGAGCGCGTTGGAATCGTACGTGGCCGTGAGCGTGAAGGCGTTGATGCGCAGCGCCGCCGGCTCGTCGTCGAGGAGGATCGGGATCGCGACGCCGTGATCCTCCGTCTCGCGCAGCGGACCGGTCCCGGCGCGGAGCGTTCCGCCCGGCAGCACGATCACCACCAGCGAATCCATGAACACTCCCCCAAGGGCGGATTGAACCGTGACGTGATACGTGGTGGTGGCGCTGGGGCGCGCGGTGGGAGTCTGGCAGTCGTAGCAGCTCAGGCCCGGGACGAGATCCCAGTGATAGATGGTGGCGGGGCGCGCCGTGAGGTGCACGCTGTCCCCCTCGCAGATCGTGAGCGTATCGTTGTTGAACGGCGTGCGGCGGAACAGTTGCTGCGTGCGGATCTGCGCGGTGCTGCTGCCCGGCGCCATCCCTTCGCGGGCTGCGGGCTCATGGGTTGCGGCTTCCCGTGCGGCTGCTTCGGTGCGCGAGCGCATCGGCAACCGCGGATCGCTCCCGTCGGCCGGTGCGTGTCCCTGCGCGCAGGCACGGGATGTGCCGGCGATCAGTACGATGGCGAAGATGGCATGCGCTGCCGCGAATCGCATCATGGCGTGCCGGAAACGATGGGTATCGGCGAGCCGGTGCATCGGATGTCTCGGGAGCACCGGCGCGTACAGAGTAAGATGCTCCCCGGGGGGTGAATGTCGCAGCGGCCGCGACGTATCACCAAGAAAAGATCGCCGGCCATCCCTGCCGGTGCGGGCCGCATCCGCCATTCCCGTGCGGCCGGCCCGTTCCCGGCGCGCTTCCGGGAGCGTGCTGCCGCGGGGCGTGCTGCCGCGGGGCGTGCTGCCGGAGCGCCCGCCGCGCCTTTCCAATCCGGGCGCCCGTGCGTACCTTGCGCGCCCCCGTTCTTCAACTGAATCGTACCTCAATCCGTTCCATGATCCTTTCCGACACCGAGATCCTTGAAGCAATAGAGCGGCGCGAAATCGTTATCGAGCCCTACCGCCGCGAATGCCTCGGCACCAACAGCTACGACGTGCACCTGAGCGAGTGGCTCGCCACGTATGACGATTACGAGCTCGACGCCCGCAGGCACAACACCATCACCGGCTTCCGCATTCCGCCGGAGGGCTTCGTGCTTCTGCCGGAGCGCTTCTACCTGGGCTCCACCGTGGAGTACACGGAGTCGCACAGGCACGTTCCCTTCCTCGAGGGGAAAAGCTCCGTGGGGCGGCTCGGCATCGATATCCATGCAACGGCGGGGAAGGGGGATGTGGGCTTCTGCAATCACTGGACGCTGGAGATATCGGTGAAGCAGCCTATCCGCGTCTACGCCGGCATGCCGGTGGGGCAGTTGATCTACTTCACCACCGGGAGCACCGTCAGCGTTCCCTACAACGTGAAGGGCTCCGCGAAATACAACCAGCGCACCGAGAAGCCGGTGGAGAGCATGATGTGGCGGAACTTCGAGCAGAAGTTGTTCATGGAGATAGGGAATGAAGAGGAGGCGAATGAAAGGTGAATGCAATGAATGGCCACGTTCAATGGCCGCAATTGTTCTGCTATGAATGAATTAACGGAAGGGCTGCAGAATCTGCGCGGATGAGTCGTCGAGTCGACGCGCACGTTGCGCTTCGGCTCCCGCGAGACGGAGAGCCTCTGCTTGCGGGAGGTTCGGTGCCGGTACGGGGCGGGAGTATACCCCCGGACCACGTGCGAAATGAGCGGAGCTCCAGGCCGGCATCGTGAGAAGCGGGACGGCGGAATCTCTACAACATCCGCACCCACTCCTCGCAGGTCATCACCGTTGCCTGGCGCGGGAAAATCCTGCTTATCAACACCGCATGTGCCTCCGGATCGTAATCGGCGCAGAGATCGGAAAGAACCGTGAGCGTGAAATCCTTGTCCGAGGCCTCGCGTACGGTGGAGAGGACCACGCCGCTCGTGGATATTCCGGCCAGCACCAGGTGCCGGATATTCCGGGCGCGGAGGAGGATCTCGAGATCGCTTCCGCTGAAGGCGCTCACACGGCGCTTTACAACAACCACGTCACTCCCCTCCGGCGCAATCGCCGGATGCGGATCGATCAATCTGGACGCAACGTGCTGCTGCGCAGCGTTCGCCTCCGGCGCCCCCGGGCGAAAGCCAACCACGACGTAGATAACCGGTATCCCCTTCTCGTGCGCCATTTTCACGGCGGCGACCGCATGTGCCAGATACGCGTCCGGTTCCGGCAGCCGCTCCAGAATGCCCGGCTGCACATCCATCACCAACAGTGCTGTAGTTGTCGCTTGGTTTTCCATGCGCCAAACATAGCGTCTCACCGAAAGATGCACAAGGAACTTGTACAAGTGTCTTGAATAATTTATTCTTGTTCACGGCCATGGGCGGGGCCCCACGGCGGCAATCCCTCATGCATTCTCCATGCCATGAAGACCAGTACCAACAAGGATCCGGCGATGAGGCTTGCGGTGGCGATCAAGCGGCTGCACGCGCGGCTGCGCGAGGCGGCCACGGCCAATGCAATCGGGCTGCCGATCTCGCAGATTGCAATCCTCAAGCACCTGCGCGACAACGGTCCCGCAACCGCATCCGCGCTCGCGGTTGCCGAGCACGTCAGCCAGCAGGCCATTGCCCAGAGCCTCGCCGCGCTCAAGCGTGCCGGGCTTGTTCAGGCAACGCGGGATGCAACCGATGGCCGCAAGAGTCTGATCAGTGTGACGAAGGCCGGGCACCGCCTGTTCGAGACCGCGATCGCCTCGCGCAATGCATGGCTTGCCCGGGCAATCAACGCGAACATCGGCGCCCGCGAGCGCCCGGCTCTGGAGAAGGCGATCGAGCTTCTGGAACGCCTGGGCGGCTCCGATGCTTCGCGGGGGGGCGGGTAGCAGTCATGGCGCAGACCGTTCACCCCGATGGCAGGAGCGGCGGACCCGGCGGGACGCTGCGACTGACATTCCTCTCCCTCAGGAGCCGCAACTTCCGGCTGTATTTCATCGGGCAGTTGATCTCCAACACGGGCAACTGGCTTACCAGTGTTGCGCTTACGCTGCTGGTGCTGAAGATCAGTGGGATGGGGTTCGCTGTGGGCCTGCTCGCGGCCTGCCAGTTCGGGCCGATGCTCTTCCTTGCGGCGTGGGCCGGGGCCATCGCGGACCGTCTGGACAAGCGGCGCATGCTGATCCTGACGCAGAGTCTGGAGATGGGGCAGTCCGTCGGGCTGGCCGTCGTTGCCTTCATGCCGCACCCATCGATCGGCGCAGTGTATGCGCTTGCCCTGATTGGTGGGATCCTGCTTGCGTTCGACAATCCGCTCCGGCGCTCCTTCGTTTCCGAGATGGTTGCGCCCGGGGACATATCGAACGCAGTGGTCCTCTACAGCACCACCATCAATGTGTCGCGAATCATCGGGCCGGCGCTGGCTGGTCTCCTGGTTGTGACCATGGGCTTCGGGTGGTGCTTCACGCTGGATGCGGCATCGTATCTGGCGGTGCTGCTCTGCCTCGTGCTGATGCGCCCCGCGGAGCTTCACCGTGGGCCGCGCAGGTCCCGCAGCCGGGGCGAGGTTCGTGAGGGGCTGCGCTACGTACTGTCGGAGCCGAAGCTGTGGATCAGTTTCGCAATGCTTACCGCCATCGGGATGGTCTCCTACAACTTCAATGTCACCCTGCCGCTCTTCGTCACCCGCACGCTGCACAGTACCGAGGGAGTGTTCACCATCCTCTACTCGGTCTTCAGCTTCGGCGCCGTTGTCGGCGCCCTGGTCGTTGCCCATCGCGAGCTTGTTGCGATACGGCACATCATTCTCGGAGCCGTTGCGCTCGGCGTTGCCATGCTCATCTTCGCCTTCGTTCCCGGTGTTGAAGTCGCCATGCCGGCGATATTCCTCGTCGGCATGGCGAGCATCCTTTACATGACCGCGACAACGGCAATCGTGCAGGTGGAAACCAGGCGCGAGCTGCACGGACGCGTGCTGGCGCTGCAGATGGTGCTGTTCGGCGGCACCTCGCTCATTGGGGGCCCCCTTCTGGGCTGGCTTGCCGATGTACTGGGCGGGCGGGCGCCGATCGTCGCCGGCGGTATCGTGGCGTTGCTGGCGGCCGCCTTCGGTTACCTCGCGATGCGGCGGTATTGCCACGACGGGCGGCGTCCCGTGGCTGCGTAGCAGGAGATGTGATATTCTCGGAGGTGCTGCGCTGCGGCTCTGGCCATCACCCGCGGGTACGCGGAGCAGATGGCAACAATCGCGACCGATCGTTGTTCTGCCGACGTCATACAGTCGTTCGGCAATCCTCCGCAGGGCGGGGCCGGTATGGGAGTTCCACCACAGGCCGAACGCGCCGGCACCTCCGGCCACATTTTCCCGATGACCCGCCAACCCGGTCCCCACCAGCCCTGCGGTCCCCACCGGCCCTGGTTCTGCCCGATGGCAATGCCGATCGCGCGCAACATTGGAGAACACGGCCATCACCAGACATACAGCGCTTCCGCATCACATGTCCAGATCCCCAATCGCAGCTCCTCTTTACGGATGAGGGGGAGGATCACCCCGGCCTTGATCGCCTCCTCGCCATTCATCACACCGGCCGGCGGAGTCCCCGCGGGGCTCCGTGGCCAGGCAATCCCCATTCATTCAGGAGCTGACCATCATGACTATCGTAACATCCAGACCTTCACTGTTCGCGGCCGTCATCGCGGGGGTGTTCCTCCTTGCGCTCGCATCGTCGGCCCACGCCCAGATCACCGCCACCAACAGCACCGGCTGCACCATCCTTCTTACACTGGTGGATGGAAGCGGGGCGCTCTCGGGTCCGTATTCGGTCCCGTCCGGGAGCATCGGCACCGTGCTTCCCACGCCGGCCGGCTATGCGCCAACCGGTGTGGAGGATCAGAACGGGAGAACGCGCGCCTTCACTGGAGGATCGCCCGGCTGCACGCCATGCATACCGCTTCCCGCGACGGGCGGTCCGGAGTTCTGCTGCGGCAAGGTCTGCTTCGACTCCGGAACGAACACGCTCACCATTTCCTCATGCAGCCCATGCCAGTAGCCCCGTAGGGCGGGTGTGTACGTATCGAGTCCACGCATAAACGAACAGCAGGCCCGGTCGTACTCAGAGCCGGGCCTGCTGCGTTGAAAGGGAATGGCCGGGCCGCGATGGCCTGCGCCTTGAACGTACGTCAGGGAGCGGCCTTCAGGCTGGTCAATGCATACCACTGTTCGCGATGATCGTTGTCGCTGTGCCACACGCACTTGCCGATGATGGAGTCGTCGCGCAGTACGATCTCGTCCACAACCATCACCGGCCCAACACCGGATGTAAGCTGCACGGCCTGGCCAAGCGTAATGCCGTTTGGATTATGGGGGTCTGGCATCGGTATACCTCGCGTTGAATGAATGGTGGATGAATGGGCGAACGAATTCCGAACATAGCTGAAAGGGGCGGGAACTCAAAGCCCTGGCGAGGCTCGCTGCGCGAGGCCGCTGCGTTTCCCCGTGCACCTCGCCATGCCTCCCATACACCTTCCTGCGCCTCCCCTGTATATTCATCGTCGCTCCGGCGTATCTTCGCCGGCGCCCCATTGCGGGGAGTGTCCGGCGCGGAACGGACACCGGCAACCATCAAGTTGGAGACACCTATGTCAACGAATCAGAGCACTCCTTCGGACATTCATCCAAGCCTGACGTACAATGATGCCCCCGCCGCCATCGACTGGCTCTGCAACGCCTACGGCTTCACGAAGCGGCTGGTGGTGCCGGGCGAAGGGGGCCGGATCGACCACTCCGAGCTGAGCCTGGGAACCGGCGTGATAATGGTGAGCTCGGCGGCACCGGAAGCCGGGCGCGTAAGCCCGCGCGACCTTCAGGGACGTGCCGGAGGGCTGAGCGTCTTCGTTCCCGATCCCGACGCACACTACCGGCAGGCCGTGGCGGCCGGCGCCCATATCGTGCGGCCGCTGCAGGATGAGGAGTACGGCGCGCGCGGCTATCTGACGGAAGATCTCGAGGGGCATCAGTGGTACTTCGGCAACTATCGTCCCGGAGCATACTGGCAGGCGGAGGAGTAACGGAGGCGCGGTTCCGTGTGCCGCCGCATGGTGGCACCACAGGAAGTTGGATTATTTCAGCGTCGCGGCATGCCGGATTTCCCGGCATGCTGCTTCCATATAGTGCCCCCCCGAGGAACGCCGCTTCGGCAGCCTCTGCAGCGGCATGCGCAATGTGTCCGGCTGCGAGGCGGCCGGAGGGAATAATCGGGTCGAAAAGCGAAATATTGGTGAGGAGAAAATTCCATGTCCAAAATATATCACCATGATACTCTTATCCTTGAATGCCTCCAATCCGGCTCACCCCTCCCGCGCACTCCGGAATCGATTGTCCGATTATCATCAATCCGGGATCTGTCTCGCTCGCCGTCGCCGAAGTTCGGAATCGCCGACTCTGTGCATCCGTATCGCGATTTCGTCCGTGTGGCGGCCCGGATGTGTAGCCGGCCTGCTGCAAGGGTGTTGGGTTATCGGGGAATATTTGTTTCCATGTAAATCGATATTCCTTGATTGGAAAATGCTGCCGATAGGCGGCAGTCATGAGTGCTGTAATTCCCAGTCGATTTCTGATCTGCTTTCAATGTCTCTTTTTTGTGCGGATTCGTGCAAAGTGATCAGTGATTGGCGCGGCGATGCCGGCATGTTCTCTTCCGTCGCATGAATCATCATGAACCGATATGTGATCAGTAATTCCTCCCATTTCCATTCATATACCACACGGTCAGAGGAGACAGCGTTATGAATCTTCGACTCCGTCTCGTTCGGGCAGCCTCCGTTGTGGCCCTGCTCGTCATGTGTGCGCATACCGTGCACGCTCAGTTGAACTGGAGCCCGCCGTGCCAGATGGCGACGATTACCAACAACTCGCCCTGCAACCTTCAGTTCAGCATCAACACGAACCCTCCCAACATCTTCCCGCCGATCGTTCTCCCGCCGGGAGGCATGATTGTTGTGCCGACGCCTCCCGGAACCGTTATCACGGGAGTCACGAGCTGGGGCGGCAATTTCTATCCGGTCAATCCGCCGCCGCCGGGAGCTGGGAGCCCGTGCAACCCAACGGACTGGTGGATCTGCTGCGTCAGGTTGGGGCCCGATCCGTGCCCGCAATGCTGCTGCGACATCTGTTTCGATCCGATCAACTGCACCATTACGATCTGGCCGGCGCGCTGCCCGAAGTGCAGGCCGTAGCAGCGTGATGCGAACGATGCGGCGGCCGGCGCAGAGGTTGAATGCGCGCATGCCCTTCCGTGCGGGCTGCCATCGAGAATGTTGAGCAGGGCGCGAAATGCTTCCGGCAATGCATGGCCGTGAGCCGTTCGCGCCCGTTCTGTACGCCAAACTGCCGTTGCCTCCTTCCGCATATCCCGCACGCTTCGTATCGTAACGCGATCCGCCAGGCCCTTCCGCAGCATGATATGGCCCCTGGTTCTCGTAGATTCGCGGCTGGCGTACTGTTGCGCCACGCCTGCACTGTTGCGCGCACCGTGCGCAGCCACGCAGCGGAATCACGATGAGCGCCGCGCGCGCACGGGACCAACCATGGAAGCACTCGGACTGTTTCTTGCATTGATGATCGGAACCCTGCTGGGGCTGCTTGGCGGCGGCGGGAGCATCCTGGCCGTGCCGGTGTTCGTGTACGTGCTGGGGCTCGATTCCAAACTCGCCATCGCGCTCAGCCTGGGCGTTGTGGGCGCCGCCAGCCTTGCCGGAACCATCCCCCATCTGCGTGCACGCAATGTGGACGTGCGTACGGCGCTGATCTTCGCCGCCGGCTCCGCGGCCGGTGCGTTCGGCGGCTCCGCCCTGAGCCGCCTGGTGAGTGGATCGGTGCAGCTCGTGGTGTTCGCCGTCGTGATGCTCACTGCGGCCATCTCCATGCTTCGCTCGCGGCGCGGCGCGGCCATCGTACCGGCCGAAGCGGAGGCCGTCGAAAAGCTGCCCGCACTTCTGGCGGTGACCCTGCTGCGCGGCGCTGCAGTGGGCGTACTGACCGGGTTCGTCGGTGTGGGAGGCGGATTCCTGATCGTGCCGGCGCTGGTGCTGCTCGGAAACATGCCGATGAAGCGGGCGGTGGGAACAAGCCTGCTGGTGATCGCCATCAACTCCGCCTCCGGCTTCACCGGCTACATGCTGCAGGAGAACATTCGCCACAGGATTGCTCTCACCTCGATCGGCGGCTATCCGCTCGCCTCCTACCTGACACTCTTCACCGCAATCGCGATCGCCGGTATCGGGCTCGGCATCTGGATCGGACGGCGCACCAACGGCGGGACGCTCCGGCGCATCTTCGCCATCGCGCTCGTCGCCATGGCGGCATTCATCATCGCGCAGAATGCGGGAACGATTTTCGGTTCCGTGCGATAGAAGAGGGCGCCGCCGTGGGATCGGCAGCGACCTCCCCTGAAACAGATGTGTGCACGGCGCGATGGATCGATTACCTGGAGCGTTGAAATGCTCCCGTAGTCTCGATGCCCGCACCAACGATCGTCATTCGAACGTAATCCGCCCTTCGCATCGGCAGCGCCCGACAACAAGTAATGGCGCCGCCTCTGGACTGGCAGCGCCATTGTTTCTGATCGTCCGGACCCGACGTTTCACATGCAGCACATGCCGGCCAACGTTCGCGTGTCGCAGCGAAACGGCAGCCGGCCATTGCTCTATCGCACCACCACCATCGAACCGGTCTCGGTGGCTCCATCGGACTCGATCGCATAGAAGTACCGTCCGGATGGTACGGCTGCGCCGTTCGCATCGGTGCCGTTCCACTGCAACGAGTGCGTGCCGGCATCCAGGCTCCCGTTGAGAAGCGTTGCCACAAGCCCGCCGCGAACGTCGAAGATGCGGACCATCACGTTGGACTGAACGTCCAGCGTGAAGCTCAGCGTAGTGCTGGCGGAGAAGGGCGTCGGGGCAACGGTGCTTGCAAATCCGGCGCCGGAAATCGAGGCTGCACTCCCCGCGATCACAAGCTTGTCGCGGCCGTGACCGTCGCCATGCCCGTCGTTGTCGTGGCCATGGTCATCACCATCATGACCGTGCCCGTCGTTGTCGTGATCATCGCCGTGGCCGTGGCCGTCATCATGCCGCTCGCCTGGAACGGTAACCGTTGCCGTTGCCGTCGCGGTGTTGCCGGCGGCATCGGTTGCGGTATAGGTGATCGTGTAGGTGCGGGTCTCGTCGTCATCCCGCTCCGCGCGAAGATCGAAGGTGCGGTCCGGCGTGCCGAACGCTGCGTTCTGGATATCGGCGGGGGCGTTGCAATGATCGTCATGATCGCCGTGCCCGTTGTGATGGCGGTCCGCGTCGCTGCTGGTGATCGAGGTCAGCACGTAGGAGACGCCGCTGCAGTTGTCGTTTGCCGTCACCGTGGCGGTGATGGTATGCAGGTGGCCGTTGGCGGGCGAGAGGGAGGTGGGGTTCACCGTCACCGTGATCGTCGGGCGCACCGTGTCGCGCACTGTCACCGTCTGCGTCTGCGTGGCCACGTTGCCGTTGTGATCGTCGTAGCGCCAGTGGATCGTGAACGTTCCCTGGGTGCTGTAGGAGAGGGGATCGGCCGTGGTGCCGGTGATGGTGCCGGCGCAGTTGTCCACCGCGGTGGGAGCCGAAGCCACGGTTGCGGAGCAGACGCCCGTCACGGTGGGAAGAACGGCGGCCGATGGAACCGGAGCGCTGTTGTCCACAACGGAGATGCGAGCAGCGGCGGAGGTTGCGGAGCCGTTGGCATTGGTGTACACGGCGCGGTAGAGATTGCCGTTCATCGCGAGCGTTGCCGGAGCAATCGTCAGGGCGTCCGACGTGGCGCCGGCGATGTTCGTGTAATGCGCTCCCGCGTCCGTGCTTACCTGCCACTGCACGGCGGGTGCCGGTGCGCCGATTGCCGCCGCCGTGAAGGTGACGGAGCTGCCCGGGCATACCGGAGCGTTGTCCAGGGGATCGAGCGTCACCTGTGCCGGCTGCTGGAAGTTCAGCGGCGCGGCGAGATCGTACACGATTGCCTTCGATGGCTTGCCGGTGAGGATCACATGGCCGGCGTCGTCCGCGGCCACACCGAAGTCGTTGTCGTTGCAGATGGCGATGCGCGTGGGGGAGACGATCGCCAGACCCTCCGGCTTGTCCAGTTCGGCAGGCCACGGCGTGTTGCCGGCGCCCGGTGCGTTCAGGTCGATCACCAGCGTCTTGGCAAGCGGCGTGATGCCGGCAACGGACGTGATCTCCGTGCGGGAGAGTTCCTCCAGCGACTTCGTGGTTGCGCCAACGGTGAAGCTCTCGCTCGTGATCGGCGTGGCGCCGGCCAGCGAGATCTTGTAGATCTTCTTCACGTTGCTTGCGCCGCGTGTCACGTGCTCGGTGAGGATCAGCTCGTCGTTGTTCACGGCGGCCATGTCGCCGATCTTGATATCGCGACGGCGTGCGTTGTTTCCGCCGGAGGCCGGATAGCCGGCATCCATCAGGTAGACGAACATGCGCGTGTTGCCGGTGGCCGGATCGTATTCCACCAGGCGCATCATCTCCGTGTTGTTGCCGGCCGTGTTGTTGGCGCTGGAGGTGTTCGCGAAGCTGTTGGCGAGGCCGCTCTGCACGATCGCATAGATCCTGCCGTTCGGCGTCATCGCAATCCCCTCGAAGCCGCGGTTCACCACGCGCTTCTTCAGGATATCCGGCAGGCCGCCGGTGGGCTGCGGGCGAACGCGCTGGATCACGCGGCCGTTGGCTGCCACGTGCGCGATGCCGGGTGCATACTCCTCACAGAACCAGAACGTGCCGTCCGGCGCGCGAAGGATACCCTCGGTATCGAATCCCCATTCGTCCGTGCCGAGCAGCGCGAAGTTCGTGTCGCGCGCCACCTCGCCGGTGCTGTACGGCGCCGGGTTCGGGAGCCCGGAGACCGGTGTGCCGTCCGGCTGCTGAAGCGGAAGCGAGCCGATGATCGTGAGCGTGCCGTCCAGGTTGAGACGGACCTTGTAGACCGTCGGCTGGAAGTTGGGAACCGGGAACACCAGCGAGCCGCCGGAATCCACATTCGGTCCGCGATCGGTGATCGTCCAGAACTCGTTGTGCCCCACGTAGAAGAGCGAGGAGAATCCGCCTTCCTTCAGGCGCGTCTGTCCGGGAATTGCCGGCGTCAGCGAGTCCGGCAGGAGATAGGAGCCAACGGCCGGCTGGGCATTGGCCGGCGCGCTCGAAAGCACCGCCACGGCAATGGCGATTGCCGCGATAACAACGTTCAGTGTCCGCATTGACATCAGGATTTTGGTTTGGCTGGAAGAGGCCGCAGGCCTGCGACCCGATATGAAGTGCGGGCCCAACATATTCGCGCCACGTTATCGCGGTGTTATCGCAGCGTTACCGCGCTGTTGTAATTCGTTGATCTCTGCAGGGGGCCGGCGGGCGGTGGCTCGTGCAGGCTGGAGGAGGGCTGCATGCGAGGGAATGGCGATGCGGGGCGGACGGGGGAGAGGATGCAGCAGGGTTGCAGGCGGCGTTGCCTCGAGAGCCCGCCCCGATGCAGTGCACCGGGGCGGCGTTCACACACCTGTCACAACGGCTTCCGGTTACGAGGTGGCCGTCATCTCCTCGGTATTGTTGGTCTCCACGTACGGGCTGTTGCGCGGGAGATCGGTGGAGGAAAGCTGATCGTATCCCGGCCCGCGCGGCCACGTGATCATGTCCGGCATCGTTCCCAGGTTCATCACTGCCTGCGTGAGCTTCTCATGCAGGCGCGCCCGCTCGCCCGCAACCAGTGCCTGCGTCTCCGGCGGGAGCGATTCGAACACGGAGGGGAAGGCAAGGTTCTGCGTCTCGCTCGGATCGGTGACCAGATCGTACATCTCGTACTCCGGCTCCCTTCCGTCGTAGATGTCGTAGTAGATCGCATACTTCCATCCCTTCTCCGTGATGCAGCGGATATGATTCGGTGCGGGGACGTAGAAGTAGAGATCGTCGTACGTGAAGTGGACGAAGTCCTGCACTTCCGTGGTTGCATTCGCCAGTATCGGCGCGAGATCGTTCCCTTGAAAGATGAACTCTTCCGGGTTCGGCACTCCGGCGATGGTTGCAAGCGTGGGCATGATATCGATCAGGCCGGCCAGCGAGTCCGTCACCTGCGCCGTTGGATAGAGCAGCGGGTTGGAGACGATGAAGGGAACGTTGAGCGTCTCCTGGTAGACGTTGTACATCTTCTGGCGCTGGCGGCCGTGCGACATCGCCATATCGCCGTGGTCGCTGATGCGGAAGATGATGGTATTGTCCGTCAGCCCGGTGGAGTCCAGAGCGTTGAGCACCTTCATGATCTCGCCGTCCACGACGGAACTGAGATAGGCGTAGAACTGGCAGTAGCTCTGGATGTCGCCGGAGCCGGCGGCGATCTCGCCGTTCCCCTGATTGCTGAGGGCGCGGAACTCCGTCTGGGCGCGCGGCTTGGTCAGCAGCGATTCCTCCGCGGTGGGAGGCGCCTCGATATCGAGCGTGTCGAAGTCCGACTTCCTGTAGCCCCCCGCCTCGTAGAGCGGAATCTGCCTGCCGTCGATGGTGACGTAGGCGCCGCCGGTGCCGGGATAGGAGAGGACATCGTGCGGGTTCACCAGCGAGACGATCAGGCAGAAGGGCTTGTCCGAGTTGTAGTTCTGGAGAAAGTGGAGAACGCTCTGGCGCTCGGTGAGCTCCTTCGGGAGGTAGCCGTACTTCGCGGACTGGCCGTTGCCGTCCACGAAGCGGCCGTCGTTGTTGGTGTTGCCGCCTCCCATGTTCGCCACCTTCATGTTGTCGCCGGCATCGGGGAAGCCCCAGTCATCGAACCCCCATCGGTCCGCGATGTGCAGAGCGTCCGCCTCGGTCCAGTACTTCTGCCCGAGCGGATTGCTGTACTGCACCGGCTTTGTGAGGTGCCACTTCCCCTTGTAGATCACGTTGTAGCCGGCGCTCTTCATCATGCGTGCCATGTTCTGCATGTTGCTCGAGAGCCCGCGCTGCCTCCGCTCCTTCACGGAGGTGATCCCCCCTTCCATCGGATCGCTCATGCTGTCGAACTCCAGTACCTCGATCACGCCATGTCGCGATGGATAGAGTCCGGTGAAGAGCGTGGTACGGCTTGGCGAGCAGGTGCAGGAGTTTGTGTAGCCGCGCGTGAAGGTCATGCCGTTCTGTTTCAATCGCGTCATCGCCGGAAGGTACTGCTCCTCCCAGCCGGCGGGCCAGTAGGGCTTCGCGCTCTGCTGGTCGCTGATGATGATCAGAATATTCGGTTGCCGTGGAAGATCGCCGAAGGCCATGTGATCTGCTCCTGTGTTGGCGTCGCCGTGTGTGAACCTCCGCCGCATCTGTTCGCCCCGATGCGCTGCAGGCACGGGCGTTCAGCGGCTGTGATGCCGGCGACATGGACTGATGTGGACTGTGAGGGAGAATCGTGTGCGTTACAGAACCGGGGAATTGGTCGGCGAAGTATACGAAAGAACGATGCAATGTCGGGCGTGAGCTTATCGCAAAATGTTCTGCCATGTCCAATTACATGAGTCCCTTTCCTCTTGTGCACAGGGACGTCCTTTCCGCGCGGCCTGCCTGCCGAGAGTCTTCATCTGCAACGATGGCACATGGCAGGGCCCGTGTGCGCAGATCCGCCGGACCTTCAACAGATCCATATCAATCCACCCATTCGAGGAAGCAATCATGAATACCCTTGTCCGCAGATCGGCGGCGGCGTTTGCCGCCCTCGCCATTCTCTCCCTCTTCACGCTTCTCGATACCACGTGCGTGCGCGCGCAGGCCTGCCCGCGCATCACGGTCGTGAACACCACCGGATGCACGGTCAACCTCTGCCTCGTTGATGGAGCGGGCGTTGTGCGCTGCTCGATGATTCCAGGTGGCGGCGGACCGATCCTTATTCCGCCGTACGCGCCGGTTGGTGCACAGAGTGCCGGCGGAATCACCTATCTGTTCAACCCGGCGCCGCCGGCAATCGGTTGTACGCCCTGTATCACGATGCCGGGACCGATGCTGCCGGCATGCTGTGCCCTTGTCTGCTACGACCCGAACATCTGCCAGGTCACGATCAATCCTTGCCCGGGTCCGTGCCTGCCGTAGGCCGGCGCAGGCAATGAGCATGGTGTGAACCGGAACGCGGGACGGCGGGCCCATGCGCCAATGCCGTCCCGCGTTTCGTACTGCAACGACAACTGCCGGTACTGCTATCGAATCACCACCATAACCTGATGCAATACCGTGCCGTCCGGCAGGCGGAGTTGAAGCATGCAGGGGCCGGTGTTCAGCGAGCCGAGATCGAGGAGGATTTCCTCCGTGCCGTTTGCCGATGCATGGTCATCGGACGTCAGCACCAGCGCGCCCCGCACGTCGGCAAGGGATACGGTCACCCGCCCTGCCCGGCGCGAGCGATAGCGCACATGCAGCAGGCCGCGGGCCGGGTTGGGGAAGGCTTCCATTCCATCGACAGCTTCGGCGACCGTACCACTCTCAACGGCGCTCACGGCATCCGCGGTGTTCCAGATCTTCACCTTCCCATCGTTGCCGCAGCTTGCGAATTGCCGGCCGTCACGGCTCCAGGCCAGCGCGTTGATCGCTCCCCGATGGCCGCGGAAGATCTTCAATGGCCGCCAGATCTTCGTGGTCCACATGGTGATTACTCCATCGCGATCACCACTCACGATCAGGCTGTCCGTAGGGCACCATGCCATCGTCTGCTCGAGTCCGATCGAATCGTACGTCAGCCGGTGCATCTCGACGCCCCCCTTGCTATCGTGTATGGCGATGTAGTTGAAGTAATGGCCGGCAGCCACCAATGTTCCATCCGGTGAGTAGGAGAGCATCTTCACGATTGTATTGAATGCGAGGATCCCATACGGTTGTCCCAGGTGCCCCAGCTCGCCTCCGGTGGCCGGGTTGTAGAATGTGCCAATGTCGCCGCAGCTTCCCGTGCCCAGGATTCGCGATCCATCGGGGTCCCATGCCACCTGATAATCGGTGCAGCTGTTTCCCCGATCCGCCGTATCGAGCTCCAGGATTTGCGCGCCGTTCTCGGCGTTCCATATCACGATCCTCTTCGATGTGCCGTTGCCGCATGCGGAGGCAACCTTCATGCCGTCCGGGCTCCATGCGATCTCGCGTACCGGACCCGTGGTGCCTGGAATCGTTCGCAGCGTATTCGTTTCGCGATTCCAGATACCGATGCCGTCGTCGAGGGGGAAGCCGATCTCCGCCGTTCCCGGGCGTGAGTGAATCGAGGTGATGGGATGGGAGGAGGCGGTGAACGTCTGCGCAATTGCATCGGAGGGAACGCTCCAGATCGTCAATGTTCCGTTCCCCTCCGCGAAGGTGATGCGCGTGCC
This sequence comes from Kapaibacterium sp. (SeqCode), assembly GCA_035549015.1. GTDB lineage: Bacteria > Bacteroidota > Ignavibacteria > OLB7 > OLB7 > JAFDZV01. The sequence goes on along the minus strand of DASZRW010000142.1, from coordinate 4,740 downwards.
GTCTCTGCTCCACTCCAGAGCGGTGATGGGCTGGGCGGAACTGAAGATTGTGCGGGCCGTTTGCGCGCTCATCGGTGTCGCGGCGAGCAGGCACAGAAACAGTACAGCGGTGGTGCGTGGTTTCATCTCTCATACTCCTCAATAATTGATGACGATTCCATAACCTGACCAGACCAACCGGGCGAAGTCTGCCCGATCATGTCCGCGCTCCCGTGCAGTGAACCCCGATTCAATGCGGGCACGGAGCAGGAGGCATCGGGGGAACCGAGCCCGAGTGCACCGGAGCGGCCGGGGGTGAGAGCACTCCGGCCCGGCATGCATGGATTCGCTTCGCGGCGGTCCATGGTGGGAGACCCTCTGCCGATGACATTGCAACATTCATTGCCGTTTGCCTCGGCACCGTCTGCCGCGGCGCCGGCGGCAGGTGTGAAGGCGGGCGCGTGCAATCCTGCGCGTTCAATCCTGCGCATGCAATCCGGCACATTCAATCCGGCGGCCGGGGCCGGCGGCACTATCAGCTTGCAATGGGCATCGTGATCAGCGAAGTTCGCACGCGGCAGGCGATCGCGCCGCCGGAGAGATGGATGGAAGGATCAACAGGAGACGATTGTGATCGGAATCATGGGAGCGATGACCGAGGAGATCTCGGCCCTCGTCGATGCAATGGAACCTGGAGGCCGCAGCGTGCGCGCCGGCCTGCGCGACTACCACGTGGGGCGTCTCTGGGGGCATGATGTCGCGGTGGTCTTCTCTCGATGGGGAAAGGTGGCGGCCGCCACAACGGCAACACATCTCATCGCGGAGTTCGGTGCCGCCTCCATTCTCTTCACCGGTGTTGCCGGCGCAGCGAATCCCGGCCTCCGCATCGGCGACATCGTTGTTGCCGGCGACGTGTACCAGCACGACATGGACGCCCGCCCGATCTTTCCGCGCCACGAGATCCCGTTGCTCGGCATCACCGCAATCGAAACCGACGCCGTGCTGCGGGAACGCCTGCTGGTTGCGGCGCAGCGTTTCATCGCCGAGCAGCTCACGGCGGATGTGCGCCCGGACGCCGTGCAGCGCTTCAATCTGGCGCGGCCTGCAGTCGTGATCGGCGGCGTTGCAAGCGGCGACAAGTTCTTCGCCTCCAGCGATGATATCGTGAAACTTCATGCACGGCTGCCGGTGGAATGCGTGGAGATGGAAGGAGCCGCCGTTGCGCAGGTCTGTTACGAACACGGTGTGCCGTTTGCAATGGTTCGTACGATATCGGACACCGCGGACGAGACGGCACACATCGACTTCATGGCGTTCGTCAAGGAGGTTGCCTCGGTGTACTCGCGCGGCATCCTTCGCATGATGCTGGTGTAACATCGCGAACCCTTCCTCCCGGGCAGCCCTACAGGTACAATCATGCAACGGCTGATCATCTTCGGCATACTCTCACTGGCCGTACAACTGCTGGCCGGCTGCCACGACATGCTCCCACCCCCGGCGCCGGAGCCCGGAGCCCCGCTGCAGGGACGCGTCATCTGGATCGACGGGGGGGAGCTTCCCGGGCTGTTCACACCCGGCGCGTACCAGTACGATCAGGATGGAACGTTCGCCCGGTTCTCCTCGGCCGGACGTATACGCTACTTCGACAGCCGCTACTCGACCTCGCCGCGGCTCGCCATCGACCGCAATGTGTACGACAACGCGATCGGCTCGCACTATCTCGCGCGCGTCTACTATCTGGAGACCGGGCCGGCCGGGAGCAGTGTGCACTACATCCTGGCTGCGCCGGACCGCTACGTCACGACGTTCGATACCACCGCGATGATGTTCGATGACTCCGGGCACGTTGCGTCGATCGCCATCCGGAGCGGCGGCGAAGTCTTCACGCAGTCCAACACGTGGTCCGGGGGGAACCTCGTGCGCGCGGAACGGCGGCGGTCCGATGGTTCGCTCCTCTTCGCCATCACCCATACCTACGATATGACGCTGGCCAATCCGCTCCCCGTACTCCCGGCGCAGTTCCTGCTGGCGGACGCGCCCCAGGTCCCCGGGATATACGGCGTGCAGTCGCGCAATCTTCCGGTCCACAGCTCCTACAGGGACGATGCCGGCACCATCGAGCGGAGCTATCGATGGGGCGCTGATCCCGGCAGCGGGCTGCCCGATCTCGTCTCGGTCACCGAGGAGTCGATGAGCGCGGACTCCCTGAAGGTTGGGGGGTTCTCGGTGGTGGTGCAGATCGCATGGGAGCGGAGCAACTGATCCGCCGCCACGTGGCGCAGCCTCCCGCATGCCGTGCACATCACCCGGCCCCGGACGGGCGGCAGCCCACCTGCACCGCAACCCACACCTGTGCGGCAGCCCACACCTGCACAACCCCGTTGACCTGGCCGACACTCAGGCCATGCTCCCGATCGCCGGGGGGACGGCCCGCTTGGGGATCAACTGCATTGCGCCGGGCTATACTCGAAGACTCCGAACACCATGAAGCGTAGAAGCCCCGCCGCCGCATGATCCGGCAACGGGGCCTCACAGGTTCGGTACCCGTCGCAAGACAGATACCGTGTTACATCTTGCACGCCACTACGGAACAATGTTTACCGCAGCAATACAACACTAACGAAGTGTCCCAAGCAACCATCCAGCACTCTTCATCCGAAGCATGAAACGAAGACCGTCGGAGTCCGCGCCGACAAGAACAGACCCAACGTACTCGTCACGAGAGCTCAGAGTAAACATATCAAAACGCTCTTCACCCACGTAGGTTCCGCGCTCATCGAACCGCGCGACAACAACCCTGTGCGGGTGCTTACCATTGACACGCACATACATCACAACATTGACACCACCATCACGCGACGCTGTGCCGACAACAGTAACATCCGTATCAGCGGACTGCACGTAGTTACCAGCGAGGAGGCGACCAAGCACACCCCCGGTCTCCAACTTGCTGAACACCATTGCTCCAAGGCTATCGTGCAACCGGATCATGACACGATTGCCAGCGTCCAAGTAAAACAATTCACTACGGCCCAAGCGGGCAAACGCAGGAACGTACAGTCCAAACATCTTACGACCGTAGGCTCTCTCAAGGTCCGCAAGTACGAGAAACGGAGAGGACGAACGAAATTCATTTCCAAACCTCGCGAGCAAACGCAACGAATCAGGGTACTTACCAGCAACCGACGTATCCCCGTAGTAAGACTCCCACACACACGGACCTACCCAAGTTCCATTGTCTAACTGCACAAGTGGTTGCTGCAGCAAGTAACGTGAATGTGGCAACAGCGAAGCAGAAACAAGCTTGCTACCCACTGTCACAACACGCGCATCCGCCGACTGAAAATTCGCCCTCCTTCTACCATTCGGTACATCTACCATTTCGTACCCTGTGAACAGATAGCCAATAAAGGCCGTCGTGTCACCACTACACGAGAGTAAACCTTCCATCCGCGCAAGCGGCGAATAATTTGCCAACATCGCCTTACGGACAGTGTCAGTTTCGGGCACCGTCCAAAAGTAGAACCACAGTTCGGCCGGGCATGTATCGGCATACGAGACAACAGCCGTCCGGAGATCGACCCGGCAAATACGGTTCTGTGCGGTCTCAACGAACTTGAACGCCCCGCCATCGCTGACGTACCGCGGCGAAGCTGCTTCAATAACAGATACACCCCGGGCCATCCGCATTGTGCGTAACTGCAATTTGTGATAGCCACCCGGCTTCTGTGAAAGTGAGTCAACGAACATACCTACACCATCAAGACCGCGCTGTAGATCATGCAGCACAAGCAACACATGCCCGTCCGATCCAACAGCAACAAGCGTAATCCCCGGTTTGTCTTCAACATCCGCAAGCGACAGAATAGAACCATCCAAATCTTCAACAATGTTTTTAACGAGAAACACACCTCTCAACCCTAATCCATCTCCCCTAACCGAAACACGGACTACAAGAACTTGGTTCACATCAAGACCAACCGAAGCGCCACGTCGTACAACCCAGTTAATGGCGGAAGAACCACAACCCAGGCATTGCGAAGAAGAAGCAAAAAAGACAAGTGTCGGCTTGGAACCGTTAAAGCCCTTGATACGTGACTTCAGCACCCTGACAAGCCGCACGGCATCAACACCAACACGAGCACCCACAACCCCACGCGCCGCCACGATGCCCACCGACAAGAAGACGCAGAACGCGACAACAAAGACCAATCGACGAGCCATCGTTATCCCAAACAAATTTGTTAATGGAGGAACAACCCCGCATGCTCAAAAGGGGCCGACAAAGTACGGGCTCCACTCGGAGCCCGTACAACAACGAAATGGTCAATGCGCCACCTGCCAAGTAGCATACGACGTGTACGCAGGCGAATCATCGTACACCGTAAGATTGCAGTCACCCGAGGACTGTGCAACATCAGCGTCAACGTTTGTCCAACCCATCCCGTCCAAATTCAAATCACCATTTGTCGGGATGAAGACAGCGTTCGAATGTATCGGATCCAGTAGAGCCGAAGACGAATTGCAGGGTACCTGCTGCATATTGAGAATCCCAGGGATTCCTCCCTCCATACCAACACCGAAAGAGAAAATGAAACACGTTGTCGATGTACCCTTGCAGGCGCTTCCGTGAATCGAGTGGGTCGTGCGTAGATTTGCGACATGCGCGATACCGATCACTATGGCCGGCTTCTCGGGATTCAGAGGCCGTGGACGGTCAGTCTGGTGGAACTCGATGAACCAGAACTGACAGTCACTATT
>DASZRW010000141.1:0-2714 GCA_035549015.1 Kapaibacterium sp. (SeqCode) | reverse complement strand
CGAGAGCGGGCCAATCGGTACAACGGAATTGCCGTATGCCTCGGTGCCATACCTGCACGGGAGCACCCCGTTGTATCTGCCGATCTCCGGCACGCAGATCAACCCGCTGTAGCGCGGGTCCACACGCGGCCACACGGCGCGGCCCTGATTGCAGGGGGAATCCTGCGCGTGCGCCATTGCAACCATCACCAGCAGCAGCATGGCCGTGCAGATCATGCCCGGGAGGGAGAGGCGGATGGTGGGGGTAGTGCTGTTCGATAGCATCATATGGATATCGTCTATGTATCAATGAAGAGAAACACTGCGAACGTATGCTTTCCACTTCCGCCATACAAGACGGTTCAGCGCAGAATCATCCGTGCCATAGCCGCTGCGTGTGCGCCGCGAACCGACGCGAAGTAGATACCGGGAACGAGCCCCGTGCACGGAACCATGTAGCTGCGTGCGGTACGGTCAACGTGCGTGCGGAGCACTTCACGGCCTGCAGCATCTGAGATGATCAACGTTCCATTTTCAACATCACGGTTCCATCGCAGTTCGACATCACCGCTCGAGGGGTTGGGAATGACATCGAACTGGGCCGGTACCGCGGCTACGTCGTTCCCGCCTTCGATTCCAAGACGAGGCCCAAGCGTACCATCGGGCCAGCGGCGCGGGTTGCTGGAGCGTGCGGGGATCTGGTTGTCCGGACGGGCGTAGATAACGCCGTCCGTTGTGCCAACAGCAAAGGCTTTGGGATAGCCGCCAAGAGGCCCGAGCGTTTGCAGACTCGTAGGAACGCCAAAGGGGGAAAGATCGATCATCGCATCAACAAGGGAGTCAAGCGCCGGGCCGCTGGAGTAGCAGAGAAGGAACGGCTGCGCGTGAATCCAGATGTCGCGATAACCATCGCCGTTTGCGTCGCCGAGATCATACACCGCATCCCATGTTGAACCCGGCCATGCGTCGTTGATACGGTTCGGTAGCCACACACGGGCAAACGGCTTGGTCCACCACCGTTCCGGCGGGCGATTCGTATCGAGCCGTTCAAGACCCGGCCCGAATTGGTCAACAAGCCGTTGCCCCCTGATGCCGACAAAGATGGCAAGCTGTTCCAGGCTTCCGCAGTGTACCACCAGTTCGGGTACGCCATCATTGGAGATGTCCATCAACCGGCTGGCATGGCCGTTGGTAATGGTCAGGTCGATGGATTGCAATTCGTTCGTGTCTGGAAGTCCTGACGACCTGCCGTATAGAACCGCGATGCTTCCAGTTCCTGCGTGTGCATTGCTGTAAAACACAATGTCTATGTTCCCATCGCCATCCTGATCCAGAGCACATAATTCCGTCAATGGTGGACGTCCCCACCATCTCCAATCAGCCGCGCGGCTTATGCCGTTGCGGCCCCATTGCTTGCGGTCACGGCCCAGATAAATGCGCCCACATGCCTGTTCCACGGTCGCGCCATTGGAAAGACCAAGGCTATTGACGATCATCAAATCATCGATGCCATCATTATCTCGATCGGTGCCCAATGCGGCCTGTACGCCAAGCCACATTTGCGCATCACACTCCAATCGCGTTGTGTCGTCAATCGAGTAATGGCCGAGTGAGTCGGCCCAGAAGACCACCACCGAGGCAACATCATAGCCTGTATGATTGCCTCCGCTTGTATCGCCGTATAGCTGCACGCCGCAGCACAGATCAACGGTTCCAGAGTTATCCCAATCGCCGACGGCAAGTAACCGTGTCTTGGATAGTATTTCTCGTGGGCCGATGCGCTCTCCGCTTTCAACGGGCGGTAGCATTCCATCCAGGGATCGATAGAGTAACAGTTCCGTTGGCAGTGGCTTACCCGGAGGCGCTGTATCACAACGATCATGTGCGATGATCCACGAGACCTTGCCCGGCGTCGTTGAAATCGGAACAACCTGCTCCCCAAACTGCTCGTACGGCACACCGAAGGCGCATTGTGCAATCGCCTTACGTTGCCGCCCAATCTCCGGCACGCATATCAACCAGTCGTAGCGCGGGTCCACACGCGGCCACACCGCGCGGCCCTGATTGCACGGGGAATCCTGCGAGTGTGCCGTTGCAACCATCACCAGCAGCAGCATGGCCGTGCAGATCATGCCCGGGAGGGAGAGGCGGATGGTGGGGGTAGTGCTGTTCGATAACATCATAATGGATATCGTCTATGTATCAATGAAGAGAAACACTGCGAACGTATGCTTTCCACTTCCGCCATACAAGACGGTTCAGCGCAGAATCATCCGTGCCATAGCCGCTGCGTGTACGCCGCGAACCGACGCGAAGTAGATACCGGGAACGAGCCCGGTGCACGGGACCATGTAGCTGTGTGCGGTACGGTCAACGTGCGTGCGGAGCACTTCGCGTCCTGCAGCATCTGAGACGATCAACGTTCCATTTTCAACATCACGGTTCCATCGCAGTTCTACATCACCGCTGGAGGGGTTGGGTATCACGTCGAGCCGGGCCGCCGGTGCCGCGGTGCCCTTGTCATCCTCCGCTCCGAGACGCGGCCCAAGCGTACCATCGGGCCAGCGGCGCGGGTTGTTGGAGCGTGCGGGGATCTGGTTGTCCGGACGGGCGTAGATAACGGCGTCGCCGGTGCCGATACCAAATACCGGATGTCCGGTGCCAAGGATGTCACCGAGATTCTGAGCCGCATAGATGCCCGGCCCGGGGGAGATGTCGATCATCGCATCAATAAG
>DASZRW010000140.1:0-55949 GCA_035549015.1 Kapaibacterium sp. (SeqCode) | reverse complement strand
TCACCACGTCGTTGCGGTGAAGCCCGCGGCGTTACTGGCAGATGCAGAGGATCGGTGACGGATTGATCGTGATCGTGTAGCACCCGATCGCATTCACCTCCAGGCAGGCACGCACACAGCAGTTCGGTGCGATCGGCAGGCTCACGCAGCTCGGCGTGATCTGATGCAGCGTTCCGCTGCAATCGCGGATGCCGATGCCGGTTGCGTTCTCGCACGGGACCCGCGTCTTCGTTCCCGGCCCGAAGTCGTGACAGCGAACCACGGCTGATAGAATGCAGATCGTTGCCGTGCAGCCGGTGTTGTTGACCACGGTGATGGAATCGCATTGGCAGACGATCGCATCCTGTGCGCGAACGGCGCTCGGTGCAAGCCATGCCGCAACCGCCATGACTGCGGCCAGACCGAGTGCGCGGAAATGGAACTTCCGATTCATGATCCTTCTCCAGTTGATGTGAGTATGGATGAACAGTGCATCATCGTCAGTGCTGGTATCTCCAGACCGCAATCCGGGCGCATCACACTGCGATGCGCCTCAGATACAGTCGCAGATAATCTCCGGCGGTCCGATCGTCAGCGTATAACAACCGGTGGCAGCCTGCACAAGGCATACACGTACGCAGCATCCAGGTGCGATCGCAAGATGGATGCAGCCCACCGAGAGCCGATGCAGATTGCCGCTGCAATCGCGGATTGCGATGCCGCCACCATTCACGCACCGAACCTTGCCCGAGGTTCCCGGCGCAATCGTATGGCAACTGCTGGTTGCCGCCGGCAGTACGCAGACCTCCGCGGAACAGTTGGAGTTGTTGATCACATTGATGGAGTCGCAGAGGCAGGTGAGCCCGGTTTGTGCGCGAAGTGCGTTGGGGGCCAGAATGGCGCCGAGTGCGATGATCGCCGCGAGGACGAGGCCGCGTAGTGTGAGTTCCCGATTCATTCCGTTTCTCCTATAAGTGAGTGTGGATGAACTGCTACGGACATGCCGAACACGGTGATGTTGTTCTGGCAACATCACCCCGGGATGCCGGAGCAGAGTTGTGTACCGGTGGGATCGGGGGGTATGAGTGGGTTCGGGGGGCGGTACCTTGGCCGGGTACCGTATGAATGGACATCGCAAGCTATGCGGACCAGGGGCGGCAGAGGAGTACATCTTTGGGTACCTCACCGCCAGCGCCTGCCCGGCAAGCGCTTCAGGGTGGGAGTCCCCAGCCCGGCAGTCCGGTTTTGCCGAATCGTAATACGCTGAACAAAAAAAATCCCCCGGCGTTCCTTGTGAACGCCGGGGGATCATCCCGACTGCATTCGAAGTCGTGAGCGTTGTCTGCGGCCTCCGGCGGGACCCCCCTCATGCGCGTCGCCCGCTCTTCGAGGGGGTGCTCGCATGCAGCCCGCAACGCGCGTTGGAGTGAGAGGCCGTTCCGTCGAGGACGTTATTTCCGCACCACGATCTTGCGCGAGGCGGCCAGGCCGCTTCCGCTCAGTCGTACGATATAGATGCCGTTGGGCAGCGACGTTGCGTCGATATCGGTCCGGACGGTGCCCGGCTCGAATCCGCCGTGCCGCAACGGCATCACCTTCCGCCCGTTCGCATCGTAGAGATCGATGCTGATCTCCGCTGCCCGCGTGAGATTGGCGAACACCGTTGCGATGTTCGTTGCAGGCTGCGGCGCCACCGTCATCTCCACTCCCTGCGAACGGTCACCACCGGTTACCGCGTCGTCCACTCCGGCAAGCGTCATGCTCACCGGATCGGACCAGCAGCCGCTGGTGTTGTTCTCCCCCAGTGTCTGGATCGAGATATGCTTGCTCTGCCAGTCATCCACGTGGATGGTGGCCATCGTGTAGTTGAGATTTACCGTTGTGTAGACCGAGTCGTGACCCGTGGGATCGCTTACACGAACTGCATACATCAACGCGTTCGGGTCCGGCGAAGCCAGCCACGTTACGGTGACGTCGCCCGATGCCGTGGCCACCGCCTGAATGTTCGCGGGCGCAGGAAGCCACAGCTTCGGGTTCGCATGGTAGGTGGGTGAGTAGCCGGAGGAGAGCTGGCCGCTGTCGTTCCGCATCGCATAGATGTAGTAGCCGCACTCCGGCAGGCTGTCCGTCATCGTGAAGCGGAACTCCCCGTCCGATACCTTCGCCGTTCCGACGTAGGCGCCGTCGTAGCCCTGCTGGTCCCTGTCCAGGAACAGATCCACCGTGGCGTTCGGCGATGCTGCCGCGCCGCTCCAGTGTGCAACGATCGTGCGCCCCTGCGTCTCGGCGCTGAAGGTGAAGCTGGAGTTGTCCTTGTAACGTGCCCATGCATACACGGAGTCGCCGGGATGGCTGCCGACAACGCCTACCCGCCACGTGCCGGCCGCCGGGCTCATCGCCACCCACATCGCGCTCTGGCCGCTCCCGCCGGAGGGATAGTAGATTACCGAGGAGTCCTGCGTCGTGCCGGCATAGAGCCTGCCGGATGGGTCCACCAGCACGCTGCTCGACGGCGACGGCACGCCCCAGATCTGTACGAACGCACGCTCCACAGCCGATGTCACCGGGAACTGCGTCCATGTGGTGTCGCCGGCGCCGAGCGGTGACCGGCCGCGTTCATCCTTCATGCGCGTTCCATGCAGCGGACCGCTGTTCTGAATCCAGATGAACTGCGTCGGCTCGGTGAGCGGGTTCTTCGTGAAATCCACGGAGACCTTTGCCGGCCCGTAGCGCGGGATGTCCGCCGTGAACGAGGCCGCGAGGTCGTTCATCTGAAAGCCGACCTTCGCGAGATTCCACGGAAGCTGGAACCAGTCGTTGATTGCAACGAACACCGGGTTGTTCTTGAAGAGCGTCGGGATCTGCACCTGCCCGGTGAGCGAGAACGCGGCCTTGAAGCCTGGGAGGAGCGTTACGCTGGACTGGCCGGTGCCGGTGAACATCCACTGGTTGCCGCCGAAGTTGAACACCTTCTGCGTGCCGGTCCGCTCCACGGAGAAGAGCGAGGAGTTCGCGTGGATGTTGATGCTGTCGCTGGACTCCATGATCCACGTATCCTTCACCAGCGAGAAGAGCCTGGTGTTGCAGCCAACGCCGAAGCTCTGCCCGTGCACGTATTCGCCCGTGCCGTCGAACTCGAACAGCTTCAGATCGTCCACGTTGATCCACGACAGCTTCCCGAGCAGGTTCACGACGGTGCTGTAGCCGGGAAGCTTCTTCCATTCGCTGCTGTTGGCGAACATCATCTTCCCGCGGAGCGTGAACGGCCCGTTGGTTGCATGGAGCACGGAGACATCGAAGCCGCGCCACTCCGCGGCGTTGGCCGGCGGCGGCGGATAGGGGATCGGAATGCCGCCAACGCCCACGCCTCCGCCGGCGAGCTTCATCACCACGCGCCATCCATCGATATCACCCTTGACGATCGTGAGACCGCCGCCGATGTCGTCGAAGATCGGCCCCTTCATGATCAGCTCCAGCGCCAGGCTGTCCGCCGCCTTGAAGTAGTTGGCCTTGAAGCTCTTCAGGCAGAAGACCGGCGCGATCGCGCAGCCCACGTTCTGTGCCTCGATGCCCTGCAGATCCCATCCGTCATCCTTCAGCGTCACGCCGTTCAGCTTGAAGCCGGCCACGGAGCTCCCGGGCGGAAGAAGCGGATCCTTCTTGATGTCGAACGCACAGCCCGTGGAAAGCTGTTGCAGAAGTATCCGGATGTCGAACTGCACGCCGGTGGATTTGTCCGGTGAGCCGACGAAATGAATCTTCTCGAAGCTGATGCTGAAGCCGCCGATGTTCCACTTCGGGTTCAGCGTCGGCATGGCAACCAGCCCGATATTCCCCACGATGTCCGTTGTCAGCTTCGCGGAGAACGCTCCCTTGAATATCTCCGCCTTTCCGGCTGTGGACCACGCTCCGCCCGTGGTGACGGCACCGTTGTCCACCGTTGTGTCGATCTCGATCGGCGCCCCGACGTTCAGAATCCCGTTCACCGTTGCGTCGCCGTTGGAGAGCACGATCGTGTTCGGCTTCGTGTCCGACGGCTCGAAGTATGCATCACCCACGGCCACGAACGTCAGCGTCTGCGTTCCCTGGTACGAATACCTGAACTCGCGGCGCACGACCTCCACATCGAAGGTGTTGCTCTTCTCCTCGATGGGAGGGGAGAGCGTGAGATCGAGACTGAAGTCCTGCCCCCTGTCCCACTCCGTCCACAGATCCTCGCCCGGCTTGCCGGCGTTGCCGGCGGAGAGCGTCTTCACGCCATCCTTCTTGCTGCTCGTGTAGCGGAACTGATATTCCCAGACAAAGTTCTGTTCGGGGACGCCGTTCCGATCGGCGTCCAGCTGCATGTTCTGCTGCTTGGCGAAGTTCACCCAGATCTTCTCGTCCGGCTTCCCCAGGTTCTTCACCGCGAGAAAGGCGGAGCAGCCGGAGTTGCCGGGTGTGCCGGTGATCACATCGTTCGAGCGGCGTCCGCGCCAGGAGGGAAGGCTGGTGACCGTTCCCTTGTAGAACGCGGCGTCCGGGTCCACCGTGGTCTGCCAGCTCTGCCCCTGTACCGGGCTGCACGCGGCCTGGAAGGCGCCGGTGCGCTGCAGGTTCCTGATCTCCGCGGTTCCCGGATTGAAGTAGTTCCAGTTCGTGGTCACGTAGGAGTTCACCGTCAGCACCGCGCTCGGATTGGCGTCCTGACCCGGCACCGAGATCGTCACCACGCAGTGGTACTTCCCCTGCCTGCTCAGGCGCACCAGCGTGCTCTCGATATTCCAGTCGATCTTCTTGGCGCCGTCGGCACTTATCAGCCCGATGTCGCCGTGCGCCTCGAAGGTGCCGGGGCTCACCGTGAAGCTGTTCCCCTTCGCATCGGTCAGCGTGGCCTCCACCGAGACGGTGACGCCTCCCTGCGGGATGTTTGCGATCGAATAGGTGATGGCCACGAACTGCACCGGCTTCGGGCTGGAGGTGTCGTTCCGCTTGTCCGGCGTGCCCACCACGTTCGTGAGCTCCACTGTTGCCAGAGCGGAGGATGCCATGAAGAGAAACAGCGCAAGTGGAACAAGAAGCACGCGGATCGCCGCGCTCCTGCTGCGGAGCGGAGTATTCATGCGTTGCATAACCAATGTCTCCTGATGTGTATGCCGTCGGGATAGTTCAGTGAGGAATCATTCGATGATCATCACGCGGGCGGTTGCACTTCCGTGGTCCGTCCGGAGCACCGCCATGTAGATGCCGGAGGCAAGGGCGTGCGGAGCCAGCGGCAGCGCATACGTGCCGGCGTTCGCGTGATCGTTGTAGAGCATGGCCGCCGCGCGTCCGGAGGGATCGTACAGCGTCACCGTTGCGCGGGAATCGTCCGTGAGCGTCATGATCAGCGCGCCATCCTTCGCAAGCGGGGTCGCGCCGGCCGCGATCACCGGGCCGCTCACGTGCACGTAGCGTCTGTCGATTGCGCAGTACTCCGCAATCAGCAGGCCGTTCCGCACGGTGAGATCGGCGTTCCCGCCGGCGAAGTCTCCAACCGAAAGGCCAAGCACGCCTCGATCCTTCTCTCCAAGCAGCACCTGCGCGCTCAGCACCGCAACCACATCGCTCGCCGCGACGTCGCCGTTCGTGTTGTCCGTTGCGATGCTGATATCATGGCCGGTGGCAACCACGGCCGGCGGCTTCGCGAGCGAGGAGATCATCGCGGGGCCGGCCAGCGTCGGGTCGAAGCGCATCAGCTTCGTGTCGCCGGTGACGTTCAAGGCGATCGATCGCGCGCCGGAGCCGTTCATCAGCCGGGCAACGTCCGCCGCCGCAAGCGGCGCGGCATCCAGGTGAATCGGTATCTCCGCGCGGTCGCCAACGTTTGCGTGAACCGTATCCGCCCAGATCGTGCCGCAGATGGTTCCCGTTCCGCCCAGGCGTACCGTGGTGTCCGGCGTGGTGAACCAGACTCCGTCGCTCGCGAAGTGGAGCGCAACGTCCAGCGGGCCCAGCGAGCCCGGCGTCACCGAGAGCGCGACGGCGCGCGAGCTGTCCGGATCGATCACCACCGGAAGGCCCGTTGCCGTAACGCGAACGTCGCCGCTCAGCGCCTCGGGCGAAACGCTCTGAACGTTCAGCGGAGCGTTCCCCCGGTTGCGAAGCACGATCACCGTATCCAGCGAACGCCCGGCGCAGATTCGTCCAAGCTCGAAGCGCCGGCGCGGCGCATCGATCATCGGCAGCACGCCGCGTCCCACCAGATCGATCGGAGCCGGCGTCGAACAGATGGTGCCGCTCGCCGTCTCGATCACCAGAAGCGCGCGCCGCTCCTCGAGATCACCCGGAGCAAACGTGATATCCAGGTCGAGACTCGTGCCCGGTGCCAGCAGCAGCGGCAGCGTCTCGCCGTTCGGCAGCGTGTAGGAGTACTCCCCTGCGTTCGCGCCGGCGATGCGGATGCCGGTGATCACCACGCCGGCCGTCCCCGTGGAACTGATGCCGATGCGCTGCGGCGCGCTGCTCCGCCCCACGCGGATATCACCGAAGGCCGCCGGCACTGCCACCGCCAGCGCTCTGGAGGCCACAACCTCGCGCAGCGTCATCGTGCGGTCCCCCGCCTCCGCGGAGCGCACCATCACCTGCGTGGTGTAGACGCCCGGCGTATCGATCGCGCCGGTCGTCACGATCCCGCGCGTGCTGTGCGGCGGAAGGACGAACCCGGCCGTGTCGATACCGAAGTGCGTATCGCTGGAGGCAAGGCCCGCGATGGTTACCGGGCATGCGGTGGGGTTGGTGATCGGAATCGTCAGGGCGAAGCGCTCGCTGGGGCAGAGCGTATCCGGAGCCTGCGCAAGCGTGTCCAGCGCATAGGCCGGCGCATCGCCGCGGCCGCGCACGATGAGCGTATCGCTGAACGGCGTTGCCTCCGAGTGGATGATGAAGCGCGCCTGTGCCGTGCCTGCATGCTTCGCGGTGAAGCGAACGAAGATCCGCTGGTCGGAGCCTCGCGCCACCTGCAGCGGGAATGCCGTATCGTTGGCCACGGCGAACTGGCCGAACGCGTCGTTCTCGAACGTGTAATCCTTCCGGATACTGAGCGCGCATCCGCCGACGTTCGTTACCAGCCAGTCGCGCGAGGTCGAGTCGCCGATGCAGACGGCGCCGAGGTCCAGCGTATCCGCGGGTCCGGCGAACACGAACTCCGCATCGCGCGAGGTTGCGCGTATCACCGTGGTATCGCTCACCACGATCGTGGTGTCGCGGTCGTTGTCGTTCAGCCCGTGTTCGGTGGCCATCACGACGATCTTCACCTGGCTCGTCGAGCCCGGAGGCCCTGCCACGAAGCGTATCGGAATCAGCGCGTCGCCGTTCGACGGGATCGCGCCGGGGATCGGATCGAGTATCGTGAACCGGTTGATGTCCGGCGCAGTTCCGATCAGCAGCGCGCGCGGCGCAAGGTCCAGGCAGCGCGGCCCCGTTGCATGCGCGCGCACGCCGAGCGTATCGGCCAGGCCGGGGCAGAGCGGTGCGAAGCGGAGCGAGTCCGCATGCACCGTTCCCAGCAGCCCGGCCACCGAGACGCAGATGGTGTCCCGTACGAGCGTATCGGCGGTGTTGGCCACCAGGGCAATCGGCACGCTGTACGTTCGTGGGTTCAGCCGCGGAAGCGCGTGGAATGTGAGCGTGGCAACGCCGGTCTCGCCGGCTGCGAGAGCAGAGGGGATTACCGTGCTCTGCGATGTGGAGATCGTGAGGCCGGGAGGCATGGGAGGGAGAACGATGCGTGCGTTCGCGAGCCCGCCCGTGCCGGTGTTCGTAACCAGGTAGAGTGTCTGCAGCGAGTCCGGGAGATAGGGATGATAGAGCGGGTCGCCGCACGGGCGCTCCTGCAGCGTGTCGAAGCTCAGGCAGCCGCCCCCGCCGGTTCCGCCCCCGCCGCCTCCTCCTCCGCCGCCGGAGCCGCCAAGCGCTGCGCCCCCTCCGAGTGTCACGTTCATCGAGTCCACGATGCCGATCTCCGTGGAGGCGCGCAGCCGGTCCTCACCCGGCGCCATCTTCTCCTGGTCCCACACCAGAAGGATCGCGCTGTCGGTGTAACCAACATTGAACGCCCGCCGCTCGCGCCACTGCGCAAGATCCAGTCCGGTTGCGCCCGCCACGGCCGTATTGTCCTTCCAGTTGCCGAAGAGGAAGTAGTCCGGTTCGATCAACCCCGGTGCGCGCAGATTGCCGCGCGCGGTCAGCTGAGGATTCACGGGAGTTCCCTCCAGCGCCAGCCAGAACTCCGGCATGCCGGGAGCAATGCCGCGGTCGAACTCCGTCTCCACCGTTCTGTAACCGAACGCGGAGATGATGGGGGCCTGATCGTTCGCGCCGATCTTGGTATCGACCAGCATCAGCACGCCAACATCCCTGCTCCGCCGCGTGCTGTTGAGAACCTCCGCGGTCATCCGGATGAAGCCGCCGCTGGGGCGCTGCGAGGGCTGCATGCCGAACACGAAGCGGATGGTGTCGCCGTCCGGCATCACGCCGAACATGCGCGCGCTGATGCGCGGCGTTCCCGCAACCGTGTCGCGGAACAGTTCCGTCACCGCCAGCGGATTCGGCGGCGGCGCCTCGCGCGTTGCGGGGTTCAGCTCGAACGGAAGCTGGAAGATCACATCGTCCACCCGGAAGTGGATATGCGATGTATAGTTCACCGGCTTGTTCCCCGTTCCGTCCTCCTGATACACCAGCGTCCTGCTGATGCCGGTGTAGCGCGTGGAGATCGAGAAGTGCCCGTTCGCCAGGAGCGTGGCCGTGAGCCGGTACGGCTGCAGCACGTCCACGATGCTCAGGCTGGTCTGCGCGCGAAGCGGCTGGGTGAGCGCAGCGAACAGCAGGAGCGCAGCGAACAGCGGGAGGGCGAGTGCGAGTCTCTTCATTGCGGTTACTCCTGCGGCGTTGCGATCTCGATGATGACCGTGCGGTTGTACAGCCTTCCCTCCGGGAGATCGTTGTCGTAGATCAGCCGTTCGCCCGCCCCCTCCGCGCGCACGCGCTCCGGCACGATACGCGAGCGGATCTGCACGGCAGCCGATTCGGCGCGCTCCCTGGAGAGCGTCTCGTTGTGTGCGGCGTCGCCCACGCGATCGGTGAGTCCGGTGATGCTCACGGAGGAACTGGTGCGCATGCGGCTCTGGATCAGCCCCACCACCTGCTGGTTGAAGTCGCTGATGCGGGGCGTATCGAAGTCGAAGAAGATCATGTTGTAGCGCTCCACCAGCGAGTCGCGAACGATCTCGCCGTTGTAGCGCCGCGAGCTGACAACGGTGCGCACGGGAATCGCGCGAACGGCATGCAGCGCGGCGCCCGTTGCCGTGGTTCCATCCAGTGTTGCGGTGATGGTTGTGTGTGCCGGCGCCGAGGGGATCGCGCCGTCGTTCACGTTCCAGAGAAGGTCCGCCGGCGGCGCGCCGCTGCCGCTCCGTTCCCAGATCGCACGGCCGTCCGCCGTTGCAAGCGTCAGCTTCCATGCGGCGATCGATTCTCCGAACTGTACGGCCGGCACCACCGCGATCGCCGCCGGCTGATGGCTGCGCGCCTCGATGTGCCGCGTAACCGGTGCAAGGATGCGCGGATCGGAACTGGCGATCTCCGCGCGGCGGTTCTCTTCGCGACCGTCCGCCGCGGCGCGATTCGAGACGATCCCCGGAAGTGTCTGCGCTGCAATCCGGATGCGGTCCGGAGCGATCCCCCATGTCGAGACCAGATAACTCTTTGCCGCCGTCGCGCGCGCCGTGGAGAGTTCCGTCGTGGAACCGGCATCATCCAACGGCTCGCGGCATCCGGTGACGGTGATCGCGGCCTCGGGATATGCGCGCATCCTGCTCCCTACGATATCCAGCAGATGGTGGTAGACGCCGAGCACCGAATCGCGGAGCGTGCTCTCGCTGAAGTTCGATGTCTCCGCCGGCGCAAGGCGTGCGTAGCGCGCGGGGAGATCGCCGGAGTTCGGAGCGAAGAAGAGATACGGAAGAAGCGGGATCACGTCGGATGCCTGCTCCTGGTTCAGCACGATCTCCGCGAACTTCTCGCGCGATCCATCCGCATTCTGGTTCTGAACGTCGAACGCCATCACCGGCTGGGGTGCTGCCGCGGGCGGCGCAATCGTATCGCGGCGGCCTTCATCACCGAACGTGTACAGCAGGCTGGCGCCGGCGCGCAGGGCGGAGACCTTCCAGCTGAACGAGGAGAGAACGCTGGTGAATCCGTAGTTGTAGCTCGCCTCCGGCGCAAGCGTGAAGCGGTTGGAGAGATGCATCTCGACGCCGAGAGCGGCGGTTGCCGCGATGCGCACGGAGCGCTTCGTGGAGATGGTGCCGAGCTCGTCGAAGTTGCCGGCAAGGATCTTGCGCGACTGCTCCCCGTTCTCGAACGTGATCCCCTGCGGCGATACGATCCGCTCGGTCTGCTGGAAGGCCGCGCGCGCGGGAAGCCCCACGGACGGACCGGCCGCAACGTAGAGGCCGCCGGCGATGTTCCAGCGGAGGAGCGGATCCAGCATCACGTAATCGAGCGAGGTCTCCAGCGTATGCTCCGTGAGAAGCGGCACCGTTGTCCGGTCATCCACCGCAACGCGAACCGTGTAGGGATTCGATGCCGTGAAGTCACCGTCCGCCTTCCAGTAATAGAGTCGCGTGGAGATACCGAGCGCGCGCGCAAGCGGGATATCCAGCACATAGCCGGCCTGCCAGCCGAGTGTGGTAGCGTTGTCGAAGACGCCGCACTCCTGGATGCCGTCGTACGCACTGAACTCGCCGCGATGCATGTCGAGGGCGGCCGCGCCGGTGATGCCCGCCCGCAGCCTGCCGGTGTTCTGCTCCGTGCTGTCCGCACCCTGCGCGCTGACGCCGGCCGGCATCAGGCAGAGCAACAGCAGCAGGCTTGGGATTGCGCTCGCCATGGTTGCGATCGCCGTGGTATTCGTACCGGTCTTCATGGCATTCGAAGTGATTGCGTTTCCGTCCATTGGTTCTTCATCCTCATTGCCGCGAGCCTGCTCCCGACGCCCGCAGCATGTCGTCCGTGCGGAAGAGGGAGCGTTGTCGCGAGAGACTCAACCTTGATTGCGTCACGGTATCCCCCGGCACTGACCCACCGGTGGTCGTCGCGAGCCCCGACAAGTCGGGACGCGGCGATCTGTGCGGGCTGGCCTCACGTCGCTGGTTCGATTCGGTACGTTGAGCGGGAGAGGTCGCGTCGTCCCGACTCCGTCGGGGCGGCGACGATCGACAGACCTGACGCTCAATGCCGGTTGCCATGAGCAGGCCGGCTACGTTGGGGCGAGGCGCTCCGCAAGTGCAGGCGCGCATGCTGCGCCTGCACTGCCGCTATCGTGCGATCACCACGCGTCCGCCGGCGATGATGCGCCCCTGCGTGCGTGCCCGGATCGCGTAGACGCCGTTGGGGATGTGGTTCACCGGCAGTGCGAACCGGCGCACGCGTTGATAGCCGTTCCCCACCCGGAGTGAGGCAACCACGGTTCCGAACGCGTCCACCATCTCGAGTTGGATGTCGTCCGTTGCATTCGTCACGAGCGTGATGCCGATCGACTCCTTCGCCGGCACCGGCGCGGCGCTGATGAACTCCGCGTTTGCGGCGTCGATCGGTCCGTTGCTTCCGGTACATGGCGGCTGCAGTGCGAGTGTGGAGGCGGTGCGCGCGATACAGAGGCCGTCTGCGCTCCGGCCCGAAAGGGCGATCAGCGCCAGCGTTCCATCGCCGCGCAGCACATCGCAGCGCAGGCCGAAGGCCGCCCCGTCCGAGGCGATCGTGCCGAGCCATCCAAGCCGGAGCGTTGCGCGTCCGCCGCCGTCGATCGTGATGCCGGAGGCCGCAGGGTTGATCGCGGTTGCACCCGGGAGCGATACGATGCCGAGCGGCATCAGCAGGTGTGGATCGTACTCCAGCGTCAGGCTGGCCGCTGCTGCGCCGCCGGTTCCGGCGATGCCGGCAACATCCACCGGGATCACCGCCGTGTCGCCGATCGTGAGCGTTCCGGTTTGCGGAGTGAACTGCACCGCCGCCAGCGCGCTTCCCTTCACCGGAATCGCAACGTTCCCCCGGCTGCTCCCAACGGTGAGCGTGCCGGCCAGGGGCCCGGCCGCCGAAGGCGTATAGCGAATCACCAGCGTCATGTATTCGCGCGGCCCCAGCGTGCGCGCCGCGAAGCCGCTCAGCGCAAGCGCTCCGGCCGGTTCCAGCGTTGCCGATGTCACCGCAACCGAATCGTAGCCGCCCGGATTCTCCACCGTGACCGTGACCGTCGCGGTATCTCCAGCGCAGAGCGAGCCCAGATCCACCATGGATTGCGACACCGAGAGATAGCGCGAGCGGGCCACGAAGCAGAGCGATGCGCGCGCCACCGTGTCGCCGTTGTTCGGGAAGTCCGCAACAACCGTCTCCTGCGATTCGCGCTGCGGCGAGAAGATCACCTCCACGGAGATGCTCCCGTGCGGCGGGATGTCCGCCGGGAAGAGCGCCGGGTTCGCGAGGCGGAAGAGCCCGTTGGCGCTCGCCTTCAGCGTGGGGACATCTGCATGTACCACCGTGTCCCCGGGATTCTGCAGGCCGATGAAGCCGGACGTCTCCACGCCTGGTGCGAAGAGAACCGTATCGCAGTCCGATGTGAGCGGCGACGCGGTGAGATAGCGGCGTATTCCCTTCCCCAATACCTGGAGCGGGAAACTCCGCGCGGCGATATGGATCGTTGCGGTGGCCTGATCGATTCCCTGCGAGTCCGGTGCGAACTCCACGCAGATGCGAAGCGAATCGCCCGGGGCGATCGCGGCGCGTCCCAGCGGGGAGACCAGGCGGAATGCGCCCGGCGGGGCAAGCACGATGGAGTCGATCGTGGCGGTATCCGTTCCGTTGTTGCGGAGCACGTAGAAGCAGCCGCCGGTGCTGGTTGCAAGCAGATGCGATCCGAGATCGACCGGGCTGTTGATCACGCCGATCACCGATGCGATGCCGCGGCCGGAGAGGCGTACCGTATCGGTCAGCGGGCCCACATCGAACAGCAGCAGACCGCTCCGGGGGCCGGCGATCGCCGGCTGGAAGTAGGCGCGAACCGTCCGCCTTCCACCGGCCGGTATCGTGAAGCTCGCGGTGTCGCCGCGCCAGGTGAACTCCGCCGTGCCGGACATGCGGAAGTTCCGCACGCGAACCGGGAGGAGCCATGTATTCTCTATCGTCACGGCCGTACTGTCGCTCAGGCGGCCAACCTCCTCATCGCCGAACGCGATGTCGTTCGCGCGCAGCGGCTGGTACAGCTCCGCGTTCGCAATCGGAACGCCGGCAGTCCCGTGGCCGCCGGTCACAAGCGGCAGGTTGCTTCCGGTGATCGCAACGCGTCGCTCCGATCCCGCTGCAACCAGCGTGGGGAACGGCGTCCACGATCCGTTCGGAAACGTTGCATCGGGGAGGTGAAAGATCTCCGTCCCGGCCAGCGCGCCGCCTGCGCCCGTTCCGGCGACGGCCAGATATGCCGCGGCCGTGTCCGTAGCGCCTGCGATGAGCGTTGCATCGAACCGCGCGCGGGCCGTTGCCATCCGCGGGGCGTTGCGCCATCCGCGTTTCACGTCGTACCACTCGCAGGTTGCTGCCGGAGTTGCCGCGGCATCGTAGCCGCCGAAGACTCGTGCGATGCCTGCGGGGTCGCCCACTCCCACGCCGGCCGTGTGGTAGGCCAGCGGCGGGTTTGCGATCGCATCCCAGAGCCCGCCGCGCAGAAGCTGCGTTGCGGTGGCGGCCGGATTCTGCTCTCCTCCGGCGGTAAGAATCTGCAGGCTGTCGTTGTCGCCGATGATCCGTGCGGTGATATGTTCGGCGCGGGCGTTGGTCATCGGGGCGATCGGCGCAACGCTCAGCGCGTTCACATCGATCCGATCGCTCGCGCTGCTCCGCGGCCCGCTGCGGAGCGCGCCGCCGCTCCCCTCGTAGCCGCCGGTAACGACGATGGCGCCCTTCCCGTCGTACGCCGCGCGCGCGTCGCCGCGTGCCGTTCCAAGCGACCCGATGCCGCGCCACCGCCAGTTGCCGGCCGCAGCATCGAACTCCAGAGCCTCCACGGTGGCCTCGGCACGATAGCTTCCCGCCGATCCGTTGAACCCGCCGATTGCAAACACCCGTGTTGTGCCGGCGGCGGTCACGGCAATGAGCGCGTGCCACGCGCGCGGTGTGATGAGCTGATTGATCGTGGGGCGATACGTTCCGGAAGCGGGAGAGTAGAGGTAGGAGGTCCTGGTTGCGCTTCCGTCGGACGCGATGCCTCCGGCAATCAGCACCTCGCCGTTCGGAAGCAGCACCATGCCGTGCCCCGCCAGCGGTCCGGGGAGCGGGGCAACCGGCCGCCAGGCTGGCGCCGTGGTCTGTGCCGAAGCGTTCGCGCCCGCCAGCAACAGCAGAAATGCCGCGCAGCGCACAGCGCGCGTGAGGAAGTAGCTCTGGTTCATGGATGTATCCCGCGAGGGTGACCGGCAGGCGATATCGCATGCCCGGCCGGTCTGCTTAGTCGGGAACAAACATAGACCCCTCCCCGATCGCGCTCCCTACTGGAAAACTACTGGGCGCTCGAGAGGGCCGGAGGATTGGGGGGGTGATGCTGCCGCCGGTCGCCATCATGCATTCCACCGATGCAGTGGCGGGAGCACCGTACAACGATGCCCCGCATGAACCGGAGGATGATACCGATTCACCATCCCCTGCCGTCCGCGCGCCTCTCGTATCTTCGCCGCCATGATCGGACGCGATGAACAGCTTGGGCTGATTCTCTCGCAGGTGCATGCAACCGCTGCCGGAGGCGCCTCGCAGAACGTGCTCTTCGTAACCGGCGAGTCCGGAATCGGCAAAAGCACGCTGCTGCGCGCGGTGTGTGAGGCGGCCGGCGCGCTGCAGCCGGCGCCGTTGGTTGCGCTGGCGGAGTGCTCCACGCCGCTTGCGGGAGAGAACATCGGCGAGATGGAGGCGCTGGAGCCGTGGGCCGCCATCATGCGGGCGCTTGCGGGGGAGGAGGAGGAGCGGAGGAACGAGACCCGGAAGCTCGTGGCGGATATCGCCATGGCATGGGTGCACTGCATTCCGGTTGTGGGGGACGTGGTGGAGTCCGTCTTCGACACGGCGAAGATCGTGCGCGAGCGGATGAACAAGGGGGGCGCCCGGGAGCCCGCACCTGCCGCCGCTGCCAGCCAGCAGCAGGTGTTCCAGCAGTACATCAACTTCCTCGATCGCCTGGCGGAAGCGGCGCCGGTTCTGTTGCTGCTCGATGATTTCCACTGGGCCGATTCATCCTCGAGCAACCTTCTCTTTGCCGCTGCGCGCCAGCTCGCCGGGCGCAGGGTTCTCTTCGTTGTTGCCTACCGTCCGGACGATGCGGCAACCGCGCGCGGCGAAGGCGGGCACCCGCTGCTGGAGGTGCGCAACGCTCTGGAGCGTTACTCGCTGGCGGCGGAGATCGGCGTGCCGCGGATGACGCCGGAGAACCTGGACGCGCTTCTGCGCGTACGCTACCGCAACTATCGGAACAACGACGAGTTCGAGGAATGGATTGCCCGCGTCAGCAGCGGAAACGCCCTCTTCATCACGCAATACCTGGAAACGCTGGAGGAGGATGGCGTGATCGATCGCGAGCGGGGTGCGATCATGGAGACCTTCCGCGATGTGAAGGTGCCGGGTTCCGTTCAGGCGGTGATCGCCGAACGCATCCGCCGTCTGGGCGAGGATGCGCGCGAGTTGCTTCGGTACGCGAGCGTCGAAGGGGATACGTTCACCGCAGCGATGCTCGCGCAGATCACCGAGACGCCGCAGCTGAAGCTGATGAGCCGGCTTCGCATCATCGAGTCCACGCATCAACTGATACGAAGCCTCGGGAAGCAGCGGATCTACACGCAGGAGACCACCGCCTATCAGTTCAGCCACGCTCTGCTGCACAAGGCGATGTATGAAAGCCTGGAGCCGGAGGAGCGCGAGCTGCTGCACGAGTTGATTCTCAACGCGTTGAGGGGTGAGTGGGATCGTGCGCGAGAGAACAGCACCAATCTCCCGGGCCTTGCCGCGCGGCTCGCCGTGCATGCGCGCGTGCTGGGCGAATATCGCTTCGCTGCCGGAGCGCTGCTGGAGGGAGCTCGCGCAAGCTGGCTGGGGTATGCGGAGCAGGAGACGATGGGGCTTCTGGACGCGCTCTTCAACGATCTGCGCAGTGCGGAGGCCGATGCCGGCATGGACAACCACCTGCGTCTCGTGGCCGGGCGTGCGCACATGCTGCGCGGCGATGTTCATCTTGTGCGCAGCCGTCTGGAGGCGATGCTGGAATCGTTCCGTACGGCACAGGCCATCCTTGCCGATCTGCCGGAGCGCACGGACTGGATCGACGCAACGAACCGTCTGGCCCATGCGCTTCACTGGCTGGGGAACATTGCTGCTGCCGAGGAAGCGGCGCGCGAAGCGCTTGCGGAGGCGGAACGGACGGGGTATGCGGCCGGCATCTTCGAATCGCTCAACGCCCTCGGCCACGTCTCTGCGGATCATGGCACGGCCGACGAACTGCTGCGCCTGCGCCTGAAGGCGGTGGAGGCTGCGCAGGCCGTCGGCATCGACACGCCGCAGGAGGCGCGGGCGCTCAACAACCTCGGGATCGTTCAACGGCTTCGGGGCGATTCCGATGCCGCGGCCGCCTGCTACCGGCGATCGCTGGAGATCAGCGTGGCCATCGGCGACCGGACCAGCCAGGCAACGGTGCTGAACAATCTCGCATCGCTTCATATCAACTGCGGCGAGGAGGAGGAGGCCCTCTCCTGCCTGCAACGGTGTCGCGAGATATGCAGGGCAACCGGCAACGACTGGACGGGTGCCTACTGTCTGCACAACCTCGGCTTTCAGGAGCATACCGCCGGGCGCTACCACGAGGCGCTGCGCCACTACGGCGAGGCGCTTGCGCTGGCGGAGCGCATCGGCGACACCAGCCTGCGCGCCGGGACGCTGCGCAACATGGGGGAGCTGCATCGCCAGCACGGCCGGGCCTCCGAGGCGATCGCGTGCTATGGCGAAAGTCTCGAGCTCTATGAATCGATCGGCAACCTCGATGAGATCGCCTACACCTGCGCGGGGTTCGCCGATACCGAACGTGGAAGCGGTGCGCTGGAAGCGGCGCGGGTGCATGCCGAGCGCTCGCTCGCGCTCGCAACGCAGTTGGACAGTCCGGAGCGGAAGATGGAGGCATTCGGCGCGCTGGCGATGATCGAGGAGGCCGAAGCGGTGCTGCTCGAGGGGGAGGCGCGTGCGCGCAGGCATGCCGACGCGGTGGCGCATCTTCGGGAGTGCGTCCTGAATGCGCGCGCCGCCGGAACCGCCGATGTGGGGGAGTGGGAGGCGGAGTTGGAGCGATTGAAGGGGAGGGCGTGAGCGTTCGATCATCCGCGCGGCCGGGTGGCGGGGAAAGGAGATCCCGAACGTGCGGGCGGCCCGGCATGGCGTCGAGGGAGGGCGAATGGTGGCCGGTCGGAACAACCGCGCCCTGGGCCGGTGCGGTTACAGTCCTGCGAGATAGGAAGAGAGGTTGACCTCCGAGGAAAGCCCCAGCTTCTTGCGAATGGAATAGCGATGGCTCTCCACATTGCGCAGTGAAACGGAGAGGAGCTTGCCGATCTCCTTGTTGGAAAGATGGATCTTCAGGAGAGCGCACACCTTCAGCTCGGTCGGCGTCAGGCGCGGACAGCGTTCGGCGAGCATCTGCACGAATCCCTGGTGCACATGCTGGAACTCATGCTCGAAGCGATCCCAGTCATCGTCATCGTGCAGATTCTCGGAGATCGCGCCAAGCATCTCCGTGAACGCATCCTGTGCCTCCGGATGGCGTCCTGCCAACGCAACGGTGTCACGGCGCAGCTTCTGCAGGAAGGTGTTCTTCTGCACCAGATGCATCGCCATTGCGGTCAACTCCTTGGACCGTTGCTGCACCATCTCCTCGAGATGCTGGTTCTTCATGCGGAGCATCTCCCGCTCGCGCTGTGCGCGCTCCACATCGAAACGTGCCTGCATCTCCGCAACCGCGCGCTGGCGTTCCTCGCCGAACAGCTTCACGTTCAGGTGGGCATGCTGTTTCAGATGCCGCAGCGCATCGGTGCTGTTCCCGAGCGCCTCGTGCGCCTGCGCCAGTGCCTCGTGCAGCTCCGCAAGGTCCTTGTTCATCCCGGCATCGGACAGCACCTTCAAACCCCTGGTCAACTCCGCAACTGCGCGCTTGAACTCGCCGCTCCGAAGATACAGGTGCCCGATCTTGTGCTGCGCGTCGCCATAGGTATTCCAGTTCCCCACGTCCTTCGCGATCGTGGCAGCAGTTCGCAGACAGCGTAATGCGCTCCTGCGGTTGCCGCGCAGATCCTGCAGTGTTCCCAGCTTCACCAGAGTCGTGGCCTCGTAGCGGCGTTCGCCCAATGCCGTGAACAGTTCCAACTCCCGGTTCAGCGCCTCCAGCGCGGCATCGTAGTCGCCGCGTGCCTTGTAGATGGAGGAGAGATTGCCGGCCGTGAGCGCCATGCTGTAGGCCGAACCCAGGCGCTCGTATACTTCCATGCCCCGGCTGTGCCACTCGAACGACGTATCCAGATCACCCATGTAGTAATAGATGATCCCGATGTTGTTGATGCAGATCGCCGCGTTCAGTTCCTCGCCGCTCTCCTCGTAAATCCGCAGCGCCGCCAGATAGGGTTCCAGCGCGGCGGAGTAGTCGCCGATCTCCGAATACACCGTCCCGATGTTGTTGCAGAGCGCGGCCACGCGCTGCAGATCGTTCCGCTCGCGAAAAACCGTCAGCGCCTCGTTGAACGCAAGCAGCGCCGCCCCGAAGTTCGTGAGGCTGCGCTCCACGATGCCGATGGTGTTCAGCGTGTTGGCGATGCCGTTGCGGTCCTCCAGTTCCTGGAAGATCGCGAGCGCCCGGCGCGCAAACGTGAGCGCAGTCGAATAGTCCGAGACGCGGTCGTGGTAGTGCGCGATGGAACGGAGGCTGGCCGCCTCGATGCTTCGGTCGCCGATCTTCACGGCCAGCCGGTACGCCTCCTCCGCCGGCGCCAGCGAGCGCTTCGGGTCCGTCTGGTTCAGACGGTAGGAGAGATCGTTCAACAGCACGGCGCGCCCGGCATCGTCCGCAGCCGCGGCGATGCGCGCTTCAAGCTGTTCCACCGTTGGAGAGGTTTGGGCCATCACGCAGCGAAATTACCGCAATCGGGGATATCGGATCTTCACCATTGCAGTACGTCTCAGTAATAATCCAGTAGAGCAGGGGGGCGCCGCCCGCGCGATCTTCGCAACGGCTGGCAACCGCCGGCCGGCGCAGGGCAAATCGGGATTGGAGCCGGGACATGCAGCATGGAACGTTCCCTCTCGGCTCCTTTCCCGCCCTGGCGTCATCCTCCTACACCGCAACATGGTTGGTTGAAAAACGCCGGACCTGCGCCGCCCTGTCCCGTCTCTCCTGATCCCGTATTTCCATGGGCGCATGCTGAAGACCGGCGCCGGTGCGATCCGCCGCTGCGCCCGGCCACGCATCCGCCGGACCGATACCGCACGAACATGCGCTCCCGGGTCCTGTACCCGCCGAACCTGCGCAGCCCTATCTCCTCTCTCCTGTCTCATATTCCCGCGGGCGCTCGCTGCGCCGCACGTCCCCCGCCGCCGGTGGATTCGTTTCGCCGTCGCCCTGTGCATCATGAACTCGAAATGTCGAGGATGGAACCGAAAATTCCATTTGCATTCATCCCACGTTCGCGCTATGTTCGTACCACTCCCTGCAATTCTCATACAACGATCGATACGTGTGCGGCACCTGCACATCATGGCACAGCCATTATTGTGAACTCGCACGTGATAATTGATTCGTGTATCGGGCGCCGGGTTCTCCTGTGATATCGTATTCCCAGCACGGTATTCAGGATTATGCGCCGGATACTTCAATGAGACCACTTCCCAGCAATTTCGTATGTGGCATTGATCTGCCAATGCCAGTGGATGTGATGCGTTGCATCAGGTCATGACGTCCCCTCGGGCGACGCGTCCTGTACGGCCGGGTCCCGGCCGGAACGGATGCCTTATGCGTGGAATCCCATACGCGGCAAGGCGTTCACGTTCGCGACGAAGATCTCTGTAACCGCTGATTGTATGCACGCTTCGGCAACGAGGTCGCAGGGCTTGCTCCTTGCGTGCGTTACGGAAAGTCAGCGGGCTCCGAATTACATCGGTGCGCGTAACACGTGCCAGAAAAACATCGCGAAAATTCGGTGGGTGGCGGAGCATTGCGCAATCCGAAATAATTCTATCGCTACGTCATCGCAGCCGATATATCGGCGGCAATGAAGCGAATTTCTCGACAGTGCCCTGGCAGAGTTCGCGCGCCCTCGGCGTGCGAAAGCAGCCGTATTGTCTTCGCCGAAAATCATGGCGTGCGAAATACGGGATAATCATGAAGCTCCGGCCAACATCTCCGCGCTTCGGTGCGTTGAGAGCCATGCGGCACGGAAGAAGAATATGTGCAGGACGGACGTGGACGGGATTCCACGCAGGAACAGGGCGGCATTCCGCCGCCGATCACGAATTCATTTTCAGACCATCCGATCCCGGACGGTTCGACGGAGGAACCAGAAATGCCAGTACAGGTGAGTTATCCTGGCGTGTATATCCAGGAAGTATCCAGCGGTGTGCATACGATCACTGGTGTGTCCACATCAATCGCTGCGTTCTTGGGTCGAACCGCCAAAGGTCCGATGAACAAGGCGGTAAGATGCCTCAGCTACGCCGACTTTCTCAGAGCCTTCGGCGACGGGCATCCGGACAGTGATCTGGGGCAGAGCGTGCGAATGTTCTTTGACAACGGCGGCACCGATTGCTACGTGGTGCGCCTCGCGGCCAATCCGCATGCGGCGAAGCTGACGCTGAAGGCCCTCGACGGCACCACGCAGATCCTCGTGGTGACCGCGAAGTCCGAGGGGCTCTGGGGGAACGGCCTGAAGGTTGGCGTGGACTACAACACCACGAATCCCGATGAGTCGTTCAACTTCACCGTGGTCCAGCTCGACGGCGGCGTGGAGGTTGCCCGCGAGCAGTTCACCGGGCTGGTGATGGATCCGGACTCCGCCCGCTTCGCGCCGGCGTTCGTGACGCAGAGCTCCGCGCTGGTGAATCTTGCGCTGGATACTCCGCTCGCCTCCGGCGGCGCCAAGGACCTGCACGCATCGACGACGAGCAGTGCCGGCTACAGCCAGAGCCGCCCCTTCCTCACGACGCCGCTCGGCGGGTTCCGAACGGAGTTCAACGGTATCCTGGCCAGCAACCCGAACCTCCGCATCAGCGTTGACGATGGTCCCTACGTGGATGTCAGCCTGGCCTCCGCCGGAGCCGCGTTGACGGGGACGTGGTCGCTCGGCGATGCCGCAACGGCTGTTCAGACCGCCATCAACAACCAGTTGAGTCCGGCCGCGGCGGTCACCGTTACGTGGGTGGCGAGTCCCGGGGGGACATTGAACGCGCTCAGGATCACGGCGAACTCCGGGAAGAAGCGGAGTGTCCGGATCAGGCGCGCCTCCTCGGCGGACTTCACCGTGCCGGCCCTGATGGGGCTGGATCAGGGAGGCATCGAGGTGACGCGCTTCAGCGAACTGCGCCCGGTGCCGAACGCTGCCTTCTTCTCCGATGTCACCAAGGTGCTCGCGCTTGCGGATCTGCTGGCCTCAGACATCACCGGCATCACCGTGGATGGCGGTGCGGTTGGGCCCTTCGTGCTTCCGGCGGTGGCCCCCGGCAATCTCTGGTATCTGGATTCCGCGAGCGGCAACGACGGCATCCGCGAGAAGCTCCGCTTCATCGTGAACCAGGTGAACGCCACCGCGGGATTGCAATGGCGCGCCGAACTGTGGGGATATCACCTGGCCTTCATCGCGAAGTCCGGGGCGAGCAACCGGATCGCATCGGCCGTGGCCTCCACCACCAGCACCACGCTCGGCGGCGCGAACTTCACGCTCAACACATTGCAGTACATGGTGGGGCTTGGCGGCACCAGCAGCTTCCAGTTGACGCCGGTTCCAACCGACGCCGGCGACGACGGCACGGCGCCGCAGCTTTCGCAGTTCCAGGGGAACCCTGCACAGCAGACCGGCTTCTATGCGCTCGATCCGGTGGACCTGTTCAATCTCATGGTGATTCCCGCCGACATCGGCATCCCCGAGGCCGTGCACTCCACCATCTGGGGGCCGGCAAGCAACTACTGCGAGGGACGCCGCGCCTTCCTTCTGATCGATGCACCGCCCAGCTGGACCAGTGCCTCCGGGCGTCCGGACGTCGTGGGCGATCTCACCAAGGTCTTCAACCTCCGCGCCACCGTCTCCAAGGAATACTCCGGCGTGTTCTATCCGCGCCTCAGCTATGTGGCAGCCGGCGGCCTCGTGAAGCTGATCGGCCCCGCCGGTGCGATCGCCGGCCTGATGGCGCGCACCGATGTGCAGCGCGGCGTCTGGAAGGCCCCGGCCGGCACGGAGGCTGACATCCGCAACATCGTGGGGGTCGAGGTGAAGCTGACCGATCCGGAGAACGGTGTGCTGAACAAGCAGGCCGTGAACTGCATTCGCGCCTTCCCGACCGGCTTCGTCAACTGGGGCGCGCGCACCATGCATGGTGCGGACGACGATCCCTCCGACTACAAGTACATCCCGATCCGCCGCCTCGCGCTCTTCCTCGAGGAGTCGCTCTTCCGCGGCACCAAGTGGGTGGTGTTCGAACCGAACGACGAGCCGCTCTGGGCAAAGATCCGGTTGAACCTCAACGCCTTCATGATGAGCCTCTTCCGCGAGGGAGCATTCCAGGGGAGCACTCCGGACAAGGCGTTCTTCGTTCGATGCGATTCCACGACCACCACGCAGAACGATCGCAATCTCGGCATCGTGAATATCGAGGTGGGCTTTGCGCCGCTGAAGCCGGCGGAATTCGTTGTCATCAAGATTCAACAGATCGCGGGCGATCTCTAATCGATCGGCTCCTGCATCATAACCGAGGGAAACAATCATGGGTAAAGGCTTCACCAAGGACGCGAAGCGGATCGATCCCTACAAGAACTTCAAGTTCCGTGTGAGTTGGGACGGCAAGACCGTGCTCGGCGTCAGCAAGGTTGGCGCATTGAAGCGCACCACGGAGGTGGTAAAGCATCGCGACGGAGGCGACAACAGCCACGACTCCAAGTCGCCGGGACGTACGTCGTACGATGCGATCTCCATGGAGCGCGGCATCACGCACGACGCGGAGTTCGAGGCGTGGGCCAACAAGATCCATTCATGGGCCGGCGACTCGGCGATGGATCTGGCCAACTTCAAGAAGGAGCTCACGCTGGAGATCATGAACGAGAAGAACCAGGTGGCGTTCCGCTACTTCCTGCACGACTGCTGGGTGAGCGAGTTCACGTCGGTTCCGGAGTTGAACGCGAATGCCAACGCCGTTGCGATCGAATCGATCAAGATCGAGATCAACGGATGGGAGCGCGATACCGATACGAAGGAGCCGGATCCGAACGGATAGCAGGCCGGTGATGGGTGAGGTCCGGAGCAACGCTCCGGGCCGGCAGCCACCCGGCGCGGCATTCGTTCCGGAGCCGCAGTCGTTCAACAGTACGTCAACGCAGTCCATCATGCCGGTCATGACCATGGCAGAGCGCGAGCAGGAGCACGATGAGCCGCTTGTCCCCTTCCCATTTGCCGATGGGAGGGGAGATGTGGGCGACGGGGAGACGGAGCGATGGCTGCGCCCGTTCGGTGTGTACGAGTCCGATCTCGGGCTGGACCTCCGATCGGCTCTGCGGCCCGTTGCAACCACCCGCGTGCTGGAACGCTGCCTGCGGGGAGGTGCCGCCGGACCGGCCGACGGCGAGTTCCTCTGGAACCTGACGGTGGGGCGGCGGATACTGGCGCTGCTGACGCTCGCCATGGCCTGGGATGGTGGCTGCATCGAGTTGGAACTTCGCTGCCCCGAGGCCTCGTGCGGTGAGGGGCTGGAACTGGATGTGACGCTGGAGGAACTGGCCGGGATCGAAGCGGAGGCCGGTGCGCAGGAGCGCGTGGAGGTGACGATCGATGGCCGGCTGCATGCGCTGCGCCGGCCGACCGGGCGCGATCAACTGGAGTGGATAAGCCGGCGCTTCACCGATGAGCGCGAGGCCATGCTCTGGATGGCCCGGACGCTTGCGCGGCCGGAGGGGCCGCAGGCTCCCGGTGAGATGCCGGGCCTGGACGAGACGCCGGGCGCCGGCATGGATATCGATGCGCTTGCCGTGATCGAGGAGACGATGGGCGCGTTCGATCCGCTGGTCAACTTCGTTGCCTCGGTGCGCTGCGTTCACTGCGGGTGCGAGCACGATCATGAGATCGATCTGGAGGAGATCGCCTTCAGGCGTCTGCGGCAGGCGCAGTTGCGGCTGCTTGGAACGGTGCATCGTCTCGCGCGGCACTATCACTGGAGCGAGCAGGAAATCTTCGCCGTGCCACAGTGGCGGCGCGACTATTACCTCGCATTGATCGAGCAGGAGAATCGATGAGCGGCTACTTCATACGGCTTGCGGAACGAAGCGGGCTGCGGCTTGGCGGGGCGCCCCATGCAGGGAGCCGTGCAACGCAGCACCTGCCGCCTCCGCATCCGGAGCGGCCCGGCCCGCAGCCGTTGGAGGTGGAGGAAACCCGCGTGGCCGGGAGCAGCGACGCCGTCCACTCCGATGACTCGAGGAATGCAGCCCCGGAGCGCGGCACCGAACGTGCGGACGGCGCGCGCCGGCAGGGAGTGGAGCCGGGCGTTCGGCGCATCGAGGTTGACGTGCCGCATGGTTCCGCCGCTCCCTTCGCATCGGCACGGGGCGATGGGATGCAGCCGGAGCCGGGCGATCGGCCGGAGCCGAAGCCCGGTGCGATGGGAACCGAATCCCTACGAAGCATGCCCGGCGGTTCGCAGGGTGAGGCGGCCGGCCGCAGCGCGGTTCCGGTACCGGATGCCGCCGCAGAGCGCGCACCGGCGAACCGGGCCGCTCCGGTGGAGCGAGGCGATATGCCGGGGGATGCCGCCTCCCTGGAGGAGATGGTGGTACGGATGATCGAAAGTGATATGGCCGCCACGCCGAAGGCCGATCCGCCGGGGGGGAGCGCGGACGCTTCGCCCCGCGTGAACAACGGCACGCGGCAGTTGCTGCGCGACGTGATCGATTGGATCGCCGCACCGGCGGAGCAACAGGCCGGGGCGAACCCGGAGCCGATTGAACGGGAGGCGTATCGCGAGAGCGGCGGCCATCAGCGTGCGGAACAGGCATCGGCAACGCACACCGGTTCGCTGCGCGAGGAGGCAGGGCGTGATGCCGTGCGTTCACTCGCCATCGAGCGCGGCGACGCGATGCGCGGCGATGCGCGGCGCGAACCGCTTGTGCACGAACGTGCGCGCGAACGGGCAGGCCGCGAGATGCAGGAATCGTCGCCGCTCGAATCGGGCTCGCCGAACTTCACGCTCTCCATCGGAAGCATTCGCATCGTGATCGAGGAGCCGGCTCCCGTGCAGCCCGCGCAGATGCAGGCCTCGCGGGGCGATGGGCATGCGAGGGAAGCGAAGCGAACCGAAGGGTCGCGGCTGAGCAGGTATTACCTCTGATAGGAGAAGTCATCGAATGGCTCTGGCAGACAGCGGAAAAGCCATCGGCGCAGTATCGAGCCTGATCGTTGAGCGGTTGGCCTCGGTTACCGGTCTGCACGTTCAGGTGAGCAGGCCGGACGCGGCCACATCGCCGATGGGGAGCAATCCGCGGCTGAACGTATTCCTCTACGAGACGCAGTTCGATCCGGGCCTGAAGAACGAGCCGCTGGACGATGGCCAGCCTCCTCCGCTCTGGATGGTGGCGCGATACATGCTCACGGCGTACGACGGCGACGGCGAGAGCGACACGGCGAAGGCGCACGAGGTTCTCGGCGAGGCATGCCGGGCGCTTCAGGAGAACAGCTTCCTGCAGTTGCGGCCAACCGATCCGGCCGGAATCATCAAGGCGTTGATCGACAATCCGCACGATCTGAAGATCACCTTCGTGGATGCCGCCGCCGATCTCCTCTCCAAGGTGATGCAGGGGACGGACGAACGGTACCGGCTCTCGATCGCATTCGAAGTGCGGCCCATCATGATTGCCGTTGGAACGCCGCCATCGTACAGCCTGCTTGTCGGCATCGACTACACGCAGGCGCCGCCGAACGTTATCGGGCTGGCGGGCGTGCACAACATCGTGATCCCGTCGCTCGGTTCATCGATCACCGAAATCGTCCCGGCCAGCTTCGAGGTTGGCGACACGATCACGATCAACGGCACCGATCTGGATATGGCCGGGTTGAGCGTGCGCCTCGGTGCGGTTGACCTTCCGGTGACCGCGCAGAATCCGGGCTGGTTGAAGTGCGTGATCCGTCCGGACCTGGTAAACGGCTCCACCATCTCCGCCGGGACGCATCCGGTGACGGTTGTGCACACGCTCCCCTCCGGGCGCGAGCAGCGAAGCAACGTGCTGCTGGGCGAACTGGTGCCGCAGCTTGCCGCCGTGAACATTATCTCCAAGACGATCAATCCTCCGCCGCCGATCGAGACGGCCGAAGGGACGATCGAGCTGAACGGGCTGCTGCTTGGAACGGAGAACGATGAAACCTACGTGGCGCTGTATCGCGACGGGCATACCGTGCAGATGTACGATACGCTGGCGGACTCGCCGGGGCCGCCGCCTCCGCAGACGTCGCGCCGCTTTACCATACCGCACGCCGGCGCCGTTCCGTCCGGCAGCTATATCGTGCTTGTGCGCGTCAACGGTGCGCAGGCCAGAAACGGTCTGACAGTGAACCTGGTGACCTGATGCCCGAGCAGGACGATATCGCCTTCATCACGATGACGCCCGGAGTGCGCGCCGACGATCCGGCCGCGAACTACTGGATGGCACAGGCCGTGCTTCGGCTGCGCCGCGAGGTTGCATGGTGCTGGCACGAACGGGGGGTGACGCCGGCCGATGCGGCCGCGGTTCTTCCTCCCTTCACCAGCGGCCCGGGGGACGTGCTCGATATGAGCCGCTTCGCCCGGGAGAAGCGCGGGTTCTTTGACAACGACACGGCCGCCCGCTATCTGAGCGAGCGGATTGCGCAGCCCTACGAGCATGCGGCGGAGCACCGGCGCGGATCGTTCGGATGGGTGCTCGGCGAGCTGAGTCTGGACGATGTCTCCGCCTTCGTGCTGGCGCTCGCGCTCACCGCCGCGATCGATGGAAGCATCGGCAGCGTGATCGCGACCTGCATGAACGACGGCTCGCGCACCACTCCCTCTCTTGCGCTGGCGCAGCGGCTTTGGGATTCGCCGAACGATCTCCTTGCGCTCGCCGATCCGTTTCATCCGCTGTTCCGATGCGGCATCGTGAGGCCGTCTCACGAGGGGACCGCACGCAACGGCGCCGTTGACTGGAATGGTCCGCTGATCATCCCCCCCATCGTGGCGCGTGCGCTCCTGTATCACGACTCCCCCCTTCCTCACGGCCTGCGGCGCATGCCGTTCAATGGCCTGGCCCGGGATACGGCGGGCGAATCCGCACGCGTTGTTGCAACCCGTCTGGGGGCCGCGAAGGCCGGCGCGCTCCGGATCGTTCCGGTGATGGGCCCGCGCTGGAGCGACCATCGCGGCGTTGTGGGGGCCATCGCGCGCATCGTGGATGCGGAGGTGATCGAGCACGAGTCCACGGCGCATGCGGCGCAGGAGCCGGGATATCTGGACGCGCTTGCAACGTACTGCTGGCTCCGCGGGCATCATCTCTATCTCGCGAAGAGCGAGGAGCCGGCCGCCGGCGAGGCTGCGCATCGCATTGCGATACCTCATGCCTCGATCCCCGCAACGCTCTATCTCGCCGTGAGCGACCGCCGCGATCTGGCGGGCCTTCCGGAGCGGCTGCTGACGCCGATCGTGGAGGTGCCGGCGTTTACCTATCACGACCGCGTGGCGCACTGGAGGCGTTCGCTGGGCGCTCGCGCAGACGGCCTGGAACGGGCGATCGCCGAATGCTCGCGCCGCTACCGCTACGAGCGGGAGATGATCGACCGCATCTGCGACGGCCTGCGCAGGATTCCCGGACCGCTCACCGACGAGCATATGCTGGAGGGATGCCGTGCGGAGCTGGATCTGGACCTCGGCGAACTGGCGGCGCGCGTGCGGCCCCGCTTCGGCCGCGAGGAGCTTGTGCTCCCCTACAAGCAGCGCCTGCAGTTCGATGAACATGTGAAGGCAATGCGCGCGCTCACCGAGGTGCACTACAACTGGGGGACGGCGCAGGCCTGGGGGGAGAGCGGCATCTCCGTTCTCTTCGCCGGACCTCCCGGCACCGGCAAGACGATGGGAGCCGAGGTGCTGGCCTCGGAGCTGGGGCTCCCGATGTATCGCGTTGATCTCTCGCAGGTGGTGAACAAGTACATCGGCGAGACGGAGAAGAACCTGAAGCGGGTGTTCGATGCAGCGGACGCCGCGGACATGATTCTCTTCTTCGACGAGGCGGACTCGCTCTTCGGCAAGCGCACGGAGGTATCGGACTCCAAGGATCGCTACGCCAATCTCGAGGTGAGCTATCTGCTGGAGCGGATGGAGCGGTTCAAGGGACTGGCGATTCTGGCGACCAACAGGAAGAAGGATCTGGACGATGCCTTCCTTCGCCGGCTTCGCTACGTGATCGACTTCCCGCTTCCCGATGCAGCGGAGCGGCGGAAGATCTGGCGGCAGGTGATCCCGCCGAACGTGGACGCCTCCGCGCTGGACTTCGCATTCCTCGGCGATCGTTTCGCGATCGCGGGCGGCAACATCCGCTCCATCGTTTTCAATGCCTGCCTGCAGTCCGCCGACGGTTCCACGCTCGGTGCCCCGGAGGCCGGGGCCGGCACGGTTCGCGGCCGGTTGACGATGGAGCAGGTGGTGGTTGCGCTCCGCCGCGAGTACGACAAGATGGGGCGCGCCATCAGCCTGGAGCAGTTCGGACCCTACGTGCCGATTGTCCGGGAATTGGAGGATGAATGAGAACGATGCGTGAGAACAGAGTGCATATCGACGGCCTGGAGATTCGCGTGAAGGGAGTATCCCCCGCCATCGTGCGCGAGGCGATGGAGGGCCTTGGCGACGAGCTGGCCGGGCATCTCGCCGGGCGGGCCGGCAGTGGTGGGATGCGCTCCGCGCGGATCGAATCGCTGGATGCCGGGAGCCATACGGTTGCGCCGGGAGCACCCGCAGCGGCGCTTCGCCGGGCGATCGTGGAGCGCCTGGGTGATGAGATAGAACGAAGGATCAATCAGTAACCGGGGACGCGAAGCCAATGCCGTATCTGTTGAAGGGCGCGTTGATCGAGTACGGAAGCGACTTCCTTGGGCCGCTGCCGAACGTGGTGATCTTTCAGTTCAATCCCGAGACGCTTACGCGGACGTTGCAGATCCCGACGCGCAACGTTGGAACCAATGCGCGCGAGACCACGCAGGCCGGCGACAAGCCGATCGAGAAGATCAACTTCAAGGCCGTGTTCAACGCCTCCAACGGTCTGAACTCCGGCAACATCCTGGCGCGCACGATGGGCGTGGGCCCGCAGCTGGCGGCGCTGGAGCAGATGGTGCATCCGCAGTCCAAGTTGAGCGGGCTGATCGGAGAGGCGATCGACAAGATCGGCAGCGCGCTCGGCATCGGCGGCGGAGGCGGCGCCCCGCCCCCCCGGCAGCAGATACCCCGCGAGAACTATCCGCGCATCCTCTTCATCTGGGGACCGTTTCGCGTGCTCCCGGTGGTGATTGAATCGATGAGCATCGTGGAGCAGCAGTATGACTTCCTTCTCAATCCGGTGCAGGCCGAGGTATCGATCGGCCTGGCCGTGAACGAGATCGACAACTGTTCGGACGACACGGTTGCGCGCGGCGCGCTGAACTATTCCAACATCGCCAAGGAAGGGCAGGCGATTCTGAATCTCGCCAACACGGTGAGCCAGGCGATCGATCTCATTCCGTTCTAGCGCGCGGCATTGGAGAATGTGCGCGCTTCGTGGGCGGGCGTGGAGACAGCCGCCGAACGAGCGCCTGGATCGTGATGCAATGCAGAGCTGCGCGAGCCCGGAAGCGGGGAGCGCCATTCACCGACAGAGCCGGAGGCCCGAATGTTTCTGGAGTCATCGAGATACGCGAGGCAGAAGACCGTAACGGTTCAGAACCCGGACGGCACCGTTGTGCAGGCGGTTATGCTGCGCCGCCTGCCGTATGTGGCGGGCACGCCCTTCGTGGTGAAGGACAACGATCGCCTGGACATCATCGCGTTGAACCGCTACAAGGACTCCACCATGTTCTGGCACGTCGCCGACGCGAACACGGAACTGGAGGCCAACGATCTTCTGAAGGAGACAGCGCGCACCATCAACGTGCCGGAGACCTAGGCAATGGCGGTTATCGAGTACATCGTCTTCTTCGACAACAATCCCGCAACGCAGGATCAGCTCGACCGGATCGAGGATGTGACTGTGGAGCAGGAGGTTGATCTGATGTGGGAGGCGCGTGTACAGATCCCCGTCTGCGTGGACAACGACGGGCGCTGGGCCGGAGAGGAGGAGGCATGGATGAAGGAGTTCACGCGCGTTCGCATCGAGGCGCGCATCGGCGACAATCCGTTCGTGCCGCTGATCGACGGGCCGATCGTTGGATACGATACCGCGCGCAGCGGCGTGCCGGGGAAGAGCATCGTGACGCTGGTTGTGCGCGACGACAGCGTCTATCTGCATCGCGAGGAGTCCATCACGCTGTACGAAGGGCTTGCCGACAGCGCGATCGCGCGGAGGATCTTCGGTGAGACGCAGCAGCTCGCCGGGAGCCCGCCGGACATCCCGGCCGAGACCACGGAGCCGCCGGGATCGCTTCCGGCGCTTGCCGTGCAGCGCGGCACGCAGATGCAGTTGCTCCGGGCCCTTGCCGCACGGCATCACAACTGGCATGCATACGTACTGCCGGGCACGACGCCCGGCAAGAGCATCGGTGCCTTCCGCGAGTTCCCGACGCGTACGGACGGGCTGCCGCCGATGGTCCTGCTGGGGGACAACCAGAACATCAAGGAGTTCACGGTGCGGAACAACCAGCAGCGTGCGTCGGATGTGCAGACCTCGTCGCTGAGCATTGCGGACAGAACGATCACGACCGCAACGGCGAGCTTTCGCGATCAGCAACTGGTTGGCGACGAGCCGGCCACCGGCACCTCGGGAAACACGGCGAAGCGAACGCTCCGCCCCGGAACTACCGATACCGTTGACCCGCACGAAGTGGTGCGTGGCGCGGCGGCTCTCTCCGGCTACACGCTCGATGCCTCCGGCAGCGTGGTGCCCGGCTGCTATCAGGGGATCCTTTCCCCGTACCGGCTGGTGGAGGTGCAGATATCGGACAGCCGGTTCAGCGGCAACTACGTGATCACGAAGGTGACCCATACGCTGACGCGATCGACGTACACGCAGAGTTTTTCGGCGAAGGGGAACGCGGTGTCCTCCTCCAACGCCGCTGCCGCAAGCATGCCCAGGGCAAGCGCCCTGGCGGAGTTCAGCTTCAACGCACAGGGGAGCATCTTCTGATGGCAGAATACGAAAGCGAACGGATGCTTGCCGACCTGCACGAACACGTGCGCTCGCGCTGCTACGGAAAGTATCGCGGCGTTGTCACCGATGTGGACGACTCCGAGACGATGGGGCGTATCCGCGCCAAGGTCCCGGAGGTCTACGGCCCGGACCAGGAGTCACCGTGGGCGCTTCCGGCGTCCGGCTTCGCCGGCCCGTCGCACGGCTTCGTGATGATACCGGAGGTGAACGACGGTGTCTGGATCGAGTTCGAGGCGGGGGACATCTCCAGGCCGATCTGGACCGGTGGCTGGTGGGGCTCCGGCGAGCTCCCCGATGCCGCGGGGACGAAGAAGCGGGCGATCGTTACCACGGCCGGACACCGTTTCGTGCTCAACGACGACGACAAGGAGATCCAGCTTCTTCACTCCGGCGGAGCGGAGTTGAAGATGACAGACGATGACATCAAGCTCACGAAGGGGAACGCCGAGACCACGATGACCGGCGACCAGATCACGCTGAAGCTTGGCTCGTCGGAGATCACGATCACGCAGACCGACATCACGCTGAAGGCCGGCTCCGGGCAGATCAAGATCTCCGCCTCCGGTGTGGATGTCAACAACGGTGCACTAACGGTACGGTGATGCGATGCCGGGAGCAGTTCTCACAACATTGAGCACGGTGATGTGTCCGCACGGCGGGCAGGCGATCCTGACAACGGCGAACGCCGCCTGCAGCGTGGACAACGGCTCCGTGCTGCTGGAGACGGACGTTCATACGGTTGCGGGATGCCCGTTCACGCTGCCGGGCCCCAAGTATTCCCCGTGCATTCGCATCCAGTGGTCCGCGGGATCGGCGGCGGCGGGATGCAACGGAACGCCGGTGCTCGTTGCGAGCAGCGTCGGCCAGTGCTACAGCGCGGAGGGAGTGGTGCAGGGAGTGGCGATCATCGTAAACACGCAAGCCAGGGTGAATGGATAATGAGGGCACCGAACGGCGACCATCTTGCATTCCCATTTCACGTTGCAGCCAACGGCCGCAGCGCGGTGGTGGACTCGCTGGAAGGGCATGTGCGCGACGAGCTGATGCAGCTTCTGCTGACGAATCTCGGCGAACGGCTCTTCCTGCCGGAGTTCGGCGGCGGCATCCGCAGGCTCGTGTTCGAGGGGACGGACGATACGCTGGGGGCGATGACGAAGGCCTCCATCACGCAGGCGATTTCACAATGGCTGGGAACGCGCATCACGCTCGAAGCGCTGGATGTTTCCATCCAGGATACCACGATCACGATCGATCTCCAGTATCGCATCGCCGGCACCCGGGATTCACGAGTGGTCCGCTTCCAGCGGAAGGGAGGATAGCGCGATGGCGATCGTGAACACGGAGGCACTTCAAAGCCGCGCCCGCCTGATGACCACGATACCGGACTCGTTCACCACGGGCGTGTTCAACGGGCTCTCCGCTGCCGAACAGGCATTCCTGGTGCCGACCTACTACGCGTTGAACGGCGACGGAACGGCATACGTTCTGGTGTCCCCCGCCGACACGCTGAGCCCCGCGGTGCGCGAGGACATCCTGCGCAGCCTTCCGATTCCGAACGGCATACGCCGCATGGATCTCTCCCTCTCCGGCGCCGGCGCGGATCTGCATCTCCACTTCTACAATCAGAACTATCTGGCGGAGATGGCCGCTGCCTGCAATGCGATGGTGAGCCCCGTGGCCCCCAACCGCGCGTTCCCGGTGACCGGCGGCCACCGCCTGCGCGCGGGAAGCCTCGCCGGGCAGGTGCAGGTTGTACACGTATCGCAGCCGGACCCTTCGCAGGCGACGCTGCTGCTTCGCGTGGAGCCGATCGGCGATTACTCCACCTACACCCTCTCGATCGATACCACGGCGTTCGCCGGCGTCACACCGGCGTTCAATCCCATCATCGATCCTCTCTTCGGCGAGGTGGCATTCAAGTTCCGTCCCGGCTGTTTCAATACGAACTGCGCTCCGGAGTGGGACGCCGCGAAGCCCCCGGCCGCACAGCCGGTGATCGACTATCTGGCGAAGGACTACGACTCCTTCCGTCACACCATGATCTCCGCGATGTCGTCGCGCGTGCCCGGGTGGGAGCCCACCAGCGAGGCCGATCTGGACCAGGTGCTGATCGATCTGTTCAGTGCCGCGGCGGACGAGTTGAGCGACTATCAGGATCGCGTGATGAACGAGGCCTATCTGGCCACCGCCCGCAAGCGCGTATCGCTGGCGCGCCACGCGCGGCTGATGGACTATCATATCCATCAGGGGAACCAGGCGGGGACATGGATCGTTCTGCGCGCGGCGCCGAGCATGCTCGCGAACACGGAGTATCACATGCGGGAGGGGCTGGAAGTGTGGGCCGGAGGTGCCGTGCGGAATACCGCAACGCTCTTCACCGTGAACCAGCCGGTCTCCCTCTCCCGCCTGATGAACAGCCTGGGGCTCTATACCTGGAGCGGCGCCATCCGTTCGCTGGAGGCCGGGGCAACCGGCGCCGATCTGGCGCTGCGGCTGGATACCACGCCCGTCACGGACCACGCCACCGCCCTCCTTGTGCAGAACCTGATCCGCAGCGGACGCTTCCCGGTGCTGGTGGTGCAGGAGTGGCTGAACCCGGGTACCGGGCTGCCGGCCGGAAGCAATCCGGCGAAGCGCCAGTTGCTTCGTCTGATTCCTTCCAGCGCCACCGCGATGGTGGATCCGATCACGATCGCGAGCGGGAACCCGGTCTGGTTTGTTCGCGTCCGATGGGAGCCCGCCGATGCGCTGCAGCAGACGTACTGCTTCACCGTGACATGCGACGGTGTCGACGTCGAGAACGTATCGCAGTTCCACGGCAATGTTGCGAGCGCATACCACGGCGAGTGGCGCAGCGCGACGTTCCGCGAGGAGGGATCGGTGCTCGGCCTCGGCGAACGCTACTATCGGAGAGCCGGCGCGTGGGGAACGCTCTGCGATCTCCCCGATCGCGACCTCGCCTATCTGGACACGCCGCCGGGAGGAGAGCAGCCGGCAATCTCCACGCTCCAGGTGACGGTGACGCCGCCGGCATCGGCGGGGGAGCGTTGGACGGAGGTCCCCACGCTGGTACACAGCGGGAGCGGCGATCCGGACGGCAATCAGTTCCTGGTGGAGACGGACGAGGAACGTCGCAGTGCGATACGTTTCGGCAAGGGGGGGACGATCACCTCCACCACGGGCGACTGCTGCGGCTCCGCGACGGTCACGGCCGCGATCGGCAGGGTGAACGGGCGCGAGCTCCCGGAGGATGCCGTGGTAACCTGCCGCTATCAGGTGGGGCGCGGTCCGGACGGCAACGTGGGCGCCGACATGCTTGCCCACTACAATCCCGCCACGCTCACCAACGTGCCCTTCACGCCGCCGGGCATCGCGCTCACCGATTGCTGGAACCCATTCAGCGCAACGAACGGAAGGGCGCCGGAGCCGGCGGTGGAGATCGTGCGGCGTGTGCCGGAGGCGTATCGCGCGCGGCAGTTGCGCGCGGTGACGCTGAGCGACTACATCCGCCGTGCGGAGGAGGTGCCGCAGGTGTCGCGTGCATCCGCGCGCTACGCATGGACCGGGAGCTGGCGCACCG
This sequence comes from Kapaibacterium sp. (SeqCode), assembly GCA_035549015.1. Classification (GTDB taxonomy): domain Bacteria; phylum Bacteroidota; class Ignavibacteria; order OLB7; family OLB7; genus JAFDZV01. The sequence goes on along the minus strand of DASZRW010000140.1, from coordinate 20,727 downwards.
TGCAGGTGACGATCGATCCGGCCGGGACGTTCGAGCTGGATGAATCGCTGCGCGCAGCGGTGCGGCGCCATCTGGACACGGTACGGTTGATCGGCGAGGATCTGGAGATCATGCCGCCGCGCTTCGTGCCGTTGGAGATTCACGTCCGCCTCTGCGTGAGCCCGGACTACTGGCCGGAGGATCTCCGCTTCATACTGGAGCAGGAGTTCTCCACCGGCTGGACTCCGGACGGGCGCCAGGCGTTCTTCCATCCCGATCGCTGGACATTCGGCCAGCCGCTGCGAACCAGCCGTATCGTGGGCGTCGTGGAGGGGATCAACGGAGTCGATCACGTGATCGAGATCACGATGCGACGCTGGAACGGCGCGCCCGGCTCCAGCGCCGGCATCACCGATCTGGGGCCGAGCGAGATCATCCAGGTGATGAACGATCCGGATCACATGGAGCTTGGATTCATCGACTTCGACATTCGTGGAGGGCGGCGATGAGCAACGACTGCATGAACGATTGCACCCTGCCGCCGGTATTCCCGCGCGCGATCGAGAACAGGGCCGGGCTGCCGCACATCGACTATCGCATCGGCCGCTACAGCGATATCCGCGAGGCGATGCTGCATGCGCTGGACGAGGCGGACGCGCTGCGCGCCTGGACCTATCGCGGCCAGGACGATCCCGGCATCGCGCTGCTGGAAGGGGCCGCGGTGCTCGGCGACATCCTCACGTTCTATCAGGAGCTGTACGCCAACGAGGCATACATCCGCACCGCCCGCTGGCGCGAGAGCATTGCCGATCTGGTGCGCCTGCTCGGATACCGCCTCTCTCCCGGGCTTGGGGGGAATGCGACGTTCGCATTCGAGATCAAGGGGGATGCGCCGGTGGTGATTCCGGCAGGGCTGCCGCTGAAGGCGCAACTGGAACCGATCGCGAAGCCATCGGACTTCGAGACCACGGCGGACCTCACGGCGTATCCATGGCTGAGCCGCTTCTCGCTCTACCGGCCGCTGGAGGAGATGCCGGTTGGGCCGGGCACCACGGAGTTCTCCATCGAGCTTCCGGATCAGGTGCCGGTGCCGACTCCGCTGAAGCCCGGCGACCGTCTGCTGATCGGCGAGGCGGACAACCCGGCCGCCCCCTCGCTCCTGAGCAATGCGGAGACGGTGATCGTGGACTCCGTGCGCGACGAGCATGGCGCGCGCATCGTGAAGATCAAGGGAGCGCTGAAGCGGACAACGAATGCCGCCTCGGTTGTTGCGTACAAGCTCGGCAGAACCTTCCGCCACTTCGGCAACGCGTCGGCCCCGACCATTCCGATCGTGCCGAGCACCGTCACGGCGACATCCACTCCAGGCCCGAACAGCTCAACGGTGACGAACGTGACGCTCCCGGCCACGGAGCAGACGATGGAGACGCGCGATCTGACCCTGGCGACTTCCACAACCGGGCGCACCACGGTGAGCCCCACCCTCTCCCCCACGGAGTTCGCGCTGGAGAGCGAAGTGCACGATCTGGCGAGCGGCCTGGAGATGATCGTGGAGGCCCGCATCACGGTTGCGCCCGGATCGCCGTACGACCGCATGTATGCCCGGCGCATCGTATCGCTTCGCAACGAGGCCGCGATCTGGGGGACGGCGAACGGCAAGTCCACGATCGTGACGCTGAACAGCCAGTTGGAACGCGTCAGCACGGCCGCGGTGAACACGTTCGACATCCGCCAGATTCAGTTGCACGAGGTGACGGCCGAACGGCTTACCCTGCATGCGTGGAAGCGGGAGACTTCGCAGGCATCCGGCAACGTTCTCAACTTCTTCGGCACGGATCCGCAGGCGCAGAACCTGCTGGGCCGCAGGCTGATGCTTGCGCGGGCAGGAAGCGATCCGGTGATCGCGAGCGTCACGCTGGTGCAGCCAACCGGCACGGACCCTGCCGACAGGATGATGCTGCGCCGGGTGACGCTGGATACCACTGTGACCTACGCATGGTATTCCAACACGGCCCCGCAGGTGACAGTGTACGGCAACATCGCGGACGCGACGGAGGGGAAGCACGAGCAGGACGCGCCGCTCGGCAATGGCGACAGCCGCCTGATCTTCCAGACGTTCAAGCTGCCGAAGGCGCCGCTCACCTACCATATCGCCGCCGGGGAGACTCCGCCCGAGACGCCGGAGCTGACCATCTGGGTGAACGGGACGATGTGGGAGCGCGTTCCCACGCTCTTCGGCCACGACTACAACGAACAGATCTACATCGTGCGCGAAGATGCCGAGAACCAGAGCTGGGTGCAGTTCGGCGACGGCAAGACCGGCGCGCGGCTCCCCTCCGGCGTGGCGAACGTGGTTGCGCGCTATCGCACCGGTACCGGAGCGTACGGTCCGTTGAAGCCGGAGACCTCGGTGCAGCCCGGAGCGCGCGTGGAGCGGCTGGACAAGGTGCGCCTTCCGGGCATCGCATCCGGCGGCGCCGATCCGGAGGATGGCGACAACGCCCGCGATGCCGCGCCCGGCAGGTTCCAGAGCCTGGACCGCCTGGTGAGCCTTCAGGATTTCGAGAGCGAGACGCTTGCGATAGCGGGCGTTGCGCGCGCGTTCGCAGCGTGGCGCATCGACGGCGCTTCCCCGGCCGTTGTGCTGACCGTGTTGATGCGGACCGGGCGCGGTGCCGAACTCACGTCGGTACGCGACGCGGTTGATTCCTACAATCGTTGTCGCGGTCCGCGCCGCCATCGCGTGGTGGTGCTCGCCGCACAGGTGCGCTTCGTGGGGATTGCGCTGCAGGTGGCGCTGGATCCGCGCGTGCGGCGCGAGGACGTGGAGCCCAGGATTCTCGCGGCGCTCGGGGCGACATCGGGTGTCGGCGACAGGTCGCGTTCCGACGGAATGTTCGCCGTGCGCGTGCGCCGGTTCGGGGAGGCGGAATATGCGCTCTCGGTGGAAGGGGCTGTGGGACGGGTGAACGGCGTGCTCTGGGCCACTGTGACAGGCTTCGCCTCGCTCGGCACGCCGGACGATCCCGCAACGATCACTCTGAGCGCCACTGCGCTCTCCAACAATCCGGCCGTGACATGTTCGGAGCAGGAGATCCTGGGTCTCTACAGCGGACATCTGGCGATCACCTACGTCGCGGATGCGGCAACGGAGGGATGCTGAGATGAGTACGAAGCGCGTCGATCTGTTCGGGCGCCTGCCGGAGATCTACCGCATCAAGGATGCGGAGGCGGTTCCGCCCGATCAGTTGAAGAGCTATCTCGCCGTTGTGGAGGATGCGTTCAGCGCAATCCGCGACAACGTGGAGGAGCTGTATCACGATCTCTTCATCGAGACCGCCAACCACTGGGTTGTTCCGTACATCGGCGACCTGCTGGGAGCGAGCCATCTGACCGGCGATCCGTGGACGCTGCGCGCCGACGTTGCCGATACGATCGCGCTGCGCCGCCGGAAGGGAACGCTTGGTGCGATAGAGCTGCTTGCCTACAACCTCACGCGATGGGGCGTGCACTGCGTGGAGCTGCTGGAACTGCTTGCGTGGAATCAGCATCTGAACCACCAGCGTCCTGCGGAGGACTGGCCGCAGCCATACCGTGAGGCAAACCGGGCGGTGCGCCGGCAGACGCCGATCCGCGGCGGCACCGTAACGCTGCGCGATCCCGCCACGCTCTCGCTTCTCGGCACACCGTTCGATCGCTTCGCTCACCTCCCCGATCTCCGCTCGCCGCTGGAAGGCGGCATTCACTACAACCTCCCGAACGTGGCGGTGTTCCTCTGGCGGCTGGAGACGTATCGCGTGCAGGCCGCACGTCCCGTGTGGCGCGGCACCAACCCGGTGACCGGGGGGACGGCGAACGCGGTTCGCTTCAATGTCAATCCCATCAGGGCACCGTACTCGATGGGGGAGGCGCTGGGGCGGCCGGTGCGCCTGTTCAACACGGCGCACACCGGGCTCCTCTACGGCAACGCCGGGCGTGTGGATCCATCCGATCAATCGATCACCATCACCCGTCTGGACGAATCGCCGGGCCCGATCCCCATGGAGCGCCTGGGCGAGACCGCGGCCACCGGCGCGCCGCAGGAATACGTTGCCGTGGATGCCTATACGATCGACGGCTCCGGCGACATCCTGACCGTGACGGACGCGCAGCAGGCTCTGGTACTCCTGCTGCCGCTGCCGGAGTATGCGGACATGCTCTGGCCGACGCCCGAGGGCCAGGCGTTCTCCTGGACGATCCGCGGAGAGAATCTCTGCGCATGGGAGGCCGGAATCCTTCCGCCGCTTGCCGACGGCGAGATTGCGATCGATCCCGTGCTTGGCCGCGTGGTGATCGGCGAGAGCGATGCCGCCCGTGCCGATGCGTTGAAGGAGAGGCTGCTCCTCACGTATACGTACGGCGCCGTCGGGCCGGTAGGGGCGCATCCGATCTCGCGCGACGAACTCCCCGCGCAGTGGCCGGTCCCCTCCATGCATCCGACGGTTGTCCGGATCAACTCGCGCAACAACCGGCATGCGCTGCGCGATGTGCTTGCCGGGCTGGACACCGCGACACAGCCGATGGTGATCGAGATCGAGGACAGCCTTACGCATGTGATCGATCTCAACGATCCCGCCTATGTGAACGTGCGCGTGAACGAGGACGGTGGACTGAATCTGGTGCTGGGAGTATCGCTGGCGATCCGCGCCGCGGACGGCGAACGTCCCATCATCCGGTTGCACCAGCCTCTCCGCTTCAGGCCGAAGACCATCGATGGAACGCCGGCCTCGCAGCGGCTGGTGTCGTCGCTCACGGTGCGTCTGGAGGGGCTCACACTGGTGCGCAACAAGGACTATGTGGCGGGCGATCCGCTGATCGCGCGCGCCGCGTTGAACCGGCTGGAGGTGATCGGCTGCTCGCTCGATCCGGGAGGATTCGTGCAGTTCAACCGCGCCATCGCGCCGGTGGAAACATCGATGCTGCTCGCCGACGGCTACGGTCTTTCCGGCACGGAACTCTTCCACTTCGGGCAGACGCCGGAGATCGTTCTGGACCGCTCGATCACCGGACCGCTTCTGATCGATCCGGACTATACGCTCCGCATGTGCGAATCCATCATCGACGGCGGGCAGGGTGTGGACGACACGAACGACAGCTACGCGCTCTCCGCCGCGGGCGATCCGGTGAACGGCTGGGGCCCCGCGGCGTGCGTGGACGGCGTCACGTTCTTCGGCCGCACGCGCGTTACCACGATGAACGGGAGCGGCGGCATCTGGGCGCATGCGCTCCAGGTGCTGGAGAACACGTACGGCTGCATTCGCTACAGCTACTTCTCTGGCGAGAGTGCGGACAGGCTTCCGCAGAATCACGCGTGCGTGAAGGGAACCGATGTGCGGCTCCAGTTCACGCGCGAACACTTCGGTGATGCGGCGTACGGGCAGTTGGCGCGCAGCTGCGATTTCCAGATACGCGAACGCGGACCCAACGACGATGCGATGGGGGCGTTCGGTTTTCTGCTGGAGGCGCACAAGTGGCGTAACCTGAGTGTGCGCTTCCGCGAGTTCATGCCGGTGGGCGTGCGCCCGCTGCCGATTCCGGTGACATGACGGCATCGACGCAGATGCACATCCGCAGCATCGGTGCGATCCAGGAGAACACTGCGCTCTCCGGTCTGCGTTCCTCCTCGTGACAGGGGGAGGTCGGGAGGGGTTCCGCGTCCGAGGTATCGCAATGAAGGGCCCTGATCTTGTGATCTCTACGTACTTCAACAGGCTCCCAAGGAGAGTTCGATGAGAGGCGATTTTTCAAGCTGGCGCAACGAGCGCAACCAGAACTTCAGCGGCGTGCTCCATCAGCAGGGACGGGTTCTGCTGGACAGCGACTGGAACGCGCAGACGCAGATCACGAACGACTGGCAGGACACCGAGGCGCTGGACGTGATTGGATCGGGTGTGGCGGCCGTGCCGGCCGATCTTCCCGATTCCTACAAGGTCACCGCGGCCACCTACAGCGCAAGCGGCGTGATGCTGACGGTGACCTGCGGGCGCGTCTGGGTTGACGGCATGCTGGTGACGCTCCCCGGCACCGGAACCAGGCAGCGCGTTGCAACCTACCTGGAGCCTCCAATCCAGTCGCCGGCAGGAACGGTTGGGAGCATCGGAGCCGGCACGCGCGATGCGGTTGTGCTGGATGTGTGGCGCGAGGAGATCAACGGCTTTCAGCTGGAGTCGTTGCTGGTGGAGCGGGCGCTTGGCGGCCCCGATACCACGGAGCGGCTTTACACCTCCTCCGCGTTCAAGCTTTATCGGATGGGGCCGAACGATACATGCGAGAGCATCCTTGCGCATCTGCAGGATGACTTCTCCTCCAAGGGAACGCTGGCCGTCACGCTGAACGCCCTGAGCATGGGGGGCGACTGTCCGGTGGTGATCGGCGGCGGCTACACCGGCTTCGAGCACAACCTGTACCGCATCGAGATCGCCGCCACCAATACGCCGAACGTGCCGCGCTTCAAGTGGTCGCAGTACAACGGCGGCATCGTGGGCCGCGGCACATTCGATGGCGCACATCATCAGATCGCCATCACGGACAACGTGCAGGCGATCGTCAACTCCGGGCTCACGAGCTTCTATCTGGAGGTGGTGGAGCGCAACCCCGCCGATCTCGCCAACCCCGGCCTCGGGCACTGGCGCGTGCTCTGCGGCGCCGATGCCACGCTCGATGCCAACGGGGATCTCATCCTTCCGGCAACCGCGGCCGCCTACATGTACGGTGCGCCCCCGGCGAACGGCGATCTCTTCTTCCGTCTCTGGAACGGCATCGCACGCGTTGCCGACTTCGTGACCACACTCCCCACGCCGCCGAACCAGCTTGCGTTCGGCATCAATCTCGATTTCTCCACGGCCGATCCCGGGCACTACACCGCAGGCGACTACTGGACGTTCCAGGTGCGCGCCGCCGAGATCGACAACGGGTTGACGCTGATCGACAACAAGCCTCCCGAAGGCCCGCACCATCACCGCGTGTCGCTTGGCGTGATCACGTGGAACGGCAGCGGCGGCACCCAGAGCATCGGCGACTGCCGGCGGATCTTCCAGCCGCTCACGCGCCTCTCCACCTGCTGCACCTATCGCGTTGGCGACGGCGTTCGGAGTCACGGCCAGTTCACCAGCATCCAGCAGGCCATCAACGCGCTTCCGCCGGACGGCGGCGAGGTCTGCGTGCTCCCCGGCATCTACAGGGAGAACATTCTGATCCAGGGGAAGGAGAACATCACCGTGAACGGCTGCGGTGCGCGGACGCGCATCGTTTCTCCGCAGGCGGACGATGCCGCGAACCCGCTGCCGATCGTGACGGTGGAGGGATGCACGAACATCACGCTGAACTCCTTCGCGGTGGAGGCGCACACGAACGGTGTGGGGGTGATGCTGAACGGTCTGCCGATCAACTTCAACGCGGAGTCCATCATTCCCCTGGGCGATCCGCTGATCAACGTCACGCTGCACAGGCTTCTGATCTCCGCCGCGAAGCGGAGCGCCGTCGAGGCGCACGTGGTAACGCGCGGGTCGATCCGCGACTGCCGCATCCGCATGAAGGATACATCCACGCCGTGGCCCGGGATCTTTCTGGCCGCGGAGGACTTCATCGTGGAGGGGAATGTGATCACCGTTGCGGCCGATCCTCCCGCCGGCGCCACGGAGCCGCTGCCGGTTCTGCTGGATACGCCGCTCTTCATGAACACCGGGCGCGGCGGCATACAGATTGCCGGCACGTCGGAGCGGGTGCTCGTGGTGGAGAATCTGATTCGCGGCGGCATCGGCAACGGCATCACGCTGGGGAGCCTGGTTGCGGTGCACACCCGCGGGGGGGACGGCGGCTATGTGGGATGGGTGGTGAACACCGGCGACCCCTGCAGCCCCGGCTCATCGGTGATCGTGGACGGCCGCACGCCGGCCGACGGCGGAACGGAGTGGCAGTCCGCCGGCGATCTCTACGAGATTGGGATCGAGCGCAACCTGATTCTGGACATGGGGTTGAATGGGATCGGGCCTGTTGCCTTCTTCACGCCCGGAACCAACCACGATCTGATCAGCATTCACGGGCTCAGGATCGAGGGGAACGAGATCCGCCGCTGCCTGAACCGCGACATCGCGGACATCGACCCGGCCTACGTGGGGGCCGTTGCGTACGGCGCGATCGTGCTCCCGGATGTGGAGGATCTGGTTGTTCTGGACAACGTGATCGCCGACGTCGGAAGCGATGCCACGGAGCCCGCCTGCGGACTCTTCGTACTGCATGGCGAGGGGATGGAGATCATGCGCAACCGCATCGCCGTCTATCCTCTGCTTCGTGCGCCGAACCGCAATCCCGCGCTGAAGCCGGGTCTGCGGGCCGGCATCGCCGTTGTTGCCGTCTCCTCGCACGATCCCGAGGTGCAGAGGGCGCGCGACGCCGTTCGGCCGGCGCCTGTGGCAACCATCCACGACAATCGGGTGAGCACGTGGCTGGGAACCGCGCTGACGGTGATCGCACAGTGCGAGCTCTCGGTTACGGACAACGAGCTCGAGACCAGCGGCCTCTATGCGGCGTTCGGCCTTACCAGCACGGTCTTCATTCTCGACCTGGGGATGAACGTGGATCTGATATGGCTGCTGCTGGTGCAGCTCAGCCCCGATCTGAGGCGCTATCTGATCTGCAATCAGGGACGCCTCACGTTCCGCACGCCGGACGGAGGCGAGGTTCCGGTGTTCCCGCTCCCGCGTGTGCCGCGCGGGAACCTGCTCTTCGCCCACAACCAGTGCCGGTTGAATCTGGAGGGAACCACCTCACCGTTCTTCTTCTCGTCCGCGCTGATCGCCAGCCTGGACGATGTGAACATCCATGGCAATCAATTCGATTGCGCCATCGGCACGAACCTGATGCTGAACAATCTGTACGCGGTTGGCGGCACGCTCCGCGTTGCGGACAACAGGCTCAGGGAGGGATTGCAGAATGCGTTCCTCTCCGCCTTCACGCTTGGCCTCGCGAACTCCACGATAGACAATACCTCCGATCACTGCCTCATGATTCGTGGCATCCCGACACTCGTCGAGGATGTGCACAACACCATCCTGATGCAGTTCATCTGCGAGAACGCGTGCGAGGAGTATGGAAGCAAGTTCATGCGCGGGTTCACCAGGCAGGGATAGCGAAGCGTCCGTCCAGGAACCAAACCCGATATCAACTATTGGAGATACGATCGATGATTGCGAACGATGGCAAGGCGGGAGCACCCGCAACGGGAGATGACGTTCTCGGGCAGCTTCGAACGGCTTCCATTGGCATGCTCGCGCAGCGGACCGACACCCTGATGTCCATGCAGGACACGCGTGCAACCAAGGATCGCGCGCTTGCCCGCGAGCGATCCCGGCTCGCGGCCCGGTTCCCGGCCGACAGCCCGCGGCTGGCGGAGTTGGACGGGCGTATCGCGGAGAGCCAGGCAACCAGCGCCGCACTGACGCAGCAGGTGTATCAGGCGCAGACTCCGATCCCAACGCCCGATGCCAAGATCTGGACAATGTTCGGCTCGGTGCGGGGGAAGGATCACGTTGGCCTTCCCGGAATGAAGGTGGCGTTCTTCGATGCCGGCGGCGGGCCTCGCACGGACCTGGGCTATGTCTGCACCGATGAGAACGGATACTTCACCCTCAGGAGCGGAGGCGCCGCGATCAACGGCAACACGGCATACCTCTGGGTGTTCGACAAGGCCGGCAAGATCGTGTACAGGGATGTCGTCGGCTCCACGCCGAAGGCCGGCGGGCTGGATTATCGCGAGATCGTGATCGACGGCAACAGCCTGTGCACTCCCCCCTGGGAGCCGCCCACCGTTGCGGGCAGCGGTACCACCGGCGGTGGTACCGGGAGCGGAGGAACCGGGAGCGGAGGAACAGGGAGTGGCACGGGCGGAGGAACAGGGAGTGGTGGAACGGGGAGTGGCGGAACGGGAAGCGGCGGAACCGGCGGTGGAGGTGACGGCACGTTGCTTCCGGGGGATCGCGGTGATACCTCCGGCGGCACGACCGGCACCGGCATCGATCGGCATCTGGATGCTGCATCGTGGATGGTGCGCGGCACGGTGACGGACGCGGCCGGCCGGCCGGTGCAGGATGTGATCGTGACCGTGTGGGATAGAGATCTCTTCTTCGACGACAGGCTTGGGCAGGCACGGACGAACGATCTGGGCGAGTACGCGCTGCGTTATGCAACCGAAGCGTTCCGCGACTTCTTCGAGCGCAAGCCCGACGTCTACGTGCGCGTGACAGACGAGGCGGGGAAGCATCTGGCCGAGACGAAGTGCATCTATCGGCCGGAGGCAGGGGAGGTGGAGATTATCGATATCCGTCTCACTTCATGAACCATCGGCCGGCGAGCACGGCGTGAAAGCTGAACATGGGAACGGCTGCACATCAACATATCGCAGTGCCTGCGTCGGCAGGCCGGCATCATCAGGAATCGCAGTCGCAGGCGGCATCCAGGGGCGCCGTTGTGCCGTCACCGCTTGGAGGCGTGCTCGTTCAACGCAAGTTCGGTTGCGCCTGCGGCGGCGGATGCCCGCGATGCCGGGCCGATCACGCAGACGAGCCGATACCGCTCCAGGCGAAGCTGACGGTGAACGCGCCGGGGGATGCGTTCGAGCAGGAGGCCGATCGCGTTGCCGATCACGTGATGCGCATGCCGGCGCCCGCGGTGCAGCGTGAGAGTGAGTCGGAGGATGATGAGGACGAGGTGCCGGACATTCAGGCAAAGGAACTCTCGATACACCGCGTGGAGGCGTCGGCGGGTGATGCGGCTGCAGGCGGCGATGCGCACGAGGCGCCGCAGTCCGTGCACGAGGTTATCGGCTCATCCGGCGAAGTGCTCGCGCCGGATGTGAGATCGTTCATGGAGGACCGTGTGGGGCATGACTTCACCGGTGTGCGCGTGCACACCGATGCCCGTGCCGCCGCATCGGCGCACGATATCAACGCGCTTGCCTACACAGTCGGGAACAGGATCGTGTTCGGTGCGGGGCAGTATGCGCCCGGAACGGATTCCGGAAAGAGGTTGCTCGCGCACGAGCTGACGCACGTTGTGCAGCAGGGAGGGGCGGTGCGCCGCACGGCGCGGCCCGAACCCCTGCGTCGTGGCGCCGGCTGGGCCGCGTCCGGATCGCATGTTGCCCGGCGGACGGCGACTTCCGTTCAGCGCGTGCCGGGACCTTCGCCTCCGCAGCCGTTCGTATGCGGTCCGAACGTCACGCAGCAGTTCCGGGGTGCGCTTCGCAACATCGAGACAACGTTCGGCGGCTGGTCGCGGCGCAACAAGCTGAGGGCATGCCAGCGCATACTTATTCCGATTACGCCGGATCTTCAGCCTGACATCAACGGATGGGATACGCTGCCGCTGTTTCAGGGGCGCTCGCGATGGCTTCGCACGCCACCGGTCTATTCTGCCCGCCGCCGCGGGCCATGTGCAACACCGAGTTCCAGCGACCCATCGAACCGGAGCAACTTCGCCGCAGGGCATGAGGATCCGAACACCTGTTCCAACTCCGTGCAGTTCGAGAACGGATGCTGGTTGAACGGCACGGTGAACTATGCCACGTTCGGTGTGATGGTGCGTCTCTGCGCGGGGCAGTTCTCGTTCTCGGAGGTGGTGCGCACCGGAACGCGGAGGCTTGGGCTGGGCGCAGATCTGGCCGATCTGGCCGGCGACATCGCGTCGATCACGGGCATGTCGCTTCTGGACTGGGCAGTCCGGCTGATCGAGGCGTACAAGGCTGCGCGCGGCTCGGACATCGACAGCGCCGACCTTCCGGTTGCCTGGGTGCGAGCCTTCCACGCAGGTGGATCAACGGCCGCGCCGCCGGGGGGAGCAAATCGCTCGCGATGCGCTACCACATGCGCGCTCACCGGTGCGCGGCAGCGGTGGTCCTGGGTGTGGGAACCTGTACGGCGGCGGTGATCGCTCCATCCGGGGTCGCCGGGAATACCGCACCTGACGGTAGCGCGCCGCCATCGAGATGCTGTCGATTGGGATCGATTCCGTCGCGCGCGGCGCGGCCCCTGCCGGAACATTGCATGCAGGCCGCCAGGAGATGATGCTCATGTGGACAACTGCGACTCATACCGAACAACCCGTGCACTCGCTGCAACGGCATGCAGCGCAGGAGAGTCACCGCGAGCCCGCGCAATCGCCGCGATGCGGATCGTATCCCGCAGCGACGCTCCAGCGCACGCCGGGCTGTGCCTGCGGCGGCGGCTGCCCGCGATGCCGTGGGACGCAGGCGGCGAACGCCGTATCGCTTCAGACGAAGCTGACGGTGAACGCGCCGGGGGATGCGTTCGAGCAGGAGGCCGATCGTGTTGCCGATCACGTGATGCGCATGCCCGCCCCCGGAGGCGCAACGCCCGCGAGTGAGGCACCGGGCGTTGCCGCTTCGAGTGGCACTGCTCCGCATCTGCAGCGTGCCTGCGCCGCCTGTGGTGGCGGGGCCTCGCAAGTGGAGGAAGAGGAAGGGATGATGCAGGCGAAGGAGTCGCCGGGTGGAACGCCCCGCGTGAGCGATGCGACGGCGGGGCGGATCGCGTCGATGCGTGGAGGGGGTGAGCCGCTGGATCGCTCGGTGCGTGAACACCTGGAGCCGCGGTTCGGGCATGACTTCGGCAACGTGCGGATCCATCGTGATGCGGGAGCTGCGCAGGCTGCTCGCGAAGTGAACGCCAGGGCCTTCACTGTAGGGGGTGACATTGCCTTCGCCTCCGGAGAATATTCACCGGCGACCACATCCGGCATGCATCTTCTGGCACACGAGCTCACGCATACCATTCAGCAGGGAGCGAGCGTACAGCGAAGCGGCTGGACATCGACATCGACTGCCTCTCCGGCGATTCAGAGAACGCGCGCAGAAGGCATTCAGCGCGCGCCGACCATCTCCGTTATGGACGAGAATTTCGTTGGACCGCCCACCACTTCCCAGCGGCGAGCAGAGAAGTCCTGCCCGATCAATTGCTGCCATACCAAACTCGGGACGCTGCACGCGATGCCGTTGTTCTACAGCGTCAGCCGCGGATCGATTGTGGCTGCCGGCAGCGCTTCCGCCACGGGCGTTGGTGCTGCGCTTCATTTCATCAAGGAGGCAGCGCAGCCTCCTGCCCGCGACGTGTGTCATTGCGACGACATGCGCATGATCCAGATCGTGACCAGCAACGTTCCGTCGGACCCACGCGGCAACAACAGCTTCGTGGACAATGGCGATGTCGGAACCTCTCCGTTCTATGGAGATACGGGGCTCACCGGGCGTGGCGAGCACACTATCGATCCGCGTTTCGTGGATGCCGGTGAACGAATCAAAACGGACGAGTCGATCTACGACATCCCGTTCCGTGATCCCGCCATACTCGGCACGACAGACTTCAGCTGGATGGCGGAGACCTGTGTGGCCTGCATCAAGAACACCGGGCCGGACAGGATTCTCGGCTGCGTCACGTACGGATTTACACGGCACTACAACACCGCTACGAGCAGCTTCGATCCCATTGTTGCCGTGTCGCCCTCCTGCCAGAACACGTCGACCGCGAGCTTCCGCAATACACTGCGGACCGATCCAACGACAACCGCGTACGACTTCGAGGGAGCGCCGGGCCCGATCGAATGCGGCGATGCCGGTGACTTTCCGGCGCCGAGGGGCGACACACGTTATGCTTGACGGAGGCTGCAATGGCAGGGGAGGAGTTCAACCAGTTGATCCGCAACTTCCCGGCGCATCAGACGAACGGCAGGTGTTCGATCGATGTGGCCGGCATTCTGCTGCCGCTGCATGACGAGCGCCGGCGCGAAGGGGTGCGGTTCTGGTATATCGATGCCTCGTCGCGACCGGAGGATCTCGATGCGCTCTTCGGCAATGAACCGGCGGTGCCATCCGCGCATGAGGGAACGGTTCCTGCAATTGTCGTTCGTCCTCCCGGTGAATTCCACAGCATCGACGAGTTCCAGGTGCAGCGCATCGAGATCTACTCCGATGCGCTCCGTGTGGAGTGCATGGTGACGGAGGTGGAAAATGTGAACGGCATTCCGGCGCCGCGCGATCTGTTCGTGGTGATGAGGCTGGACGTTGACCGCATTCACCTGCGCACCGTATTGCTGGATCTCAAACGGCGTACGCGCGACGCGACGGGTGCGGAGACGGATGACGATCTGCCGGCCGGAGCGCCGATCACGATCGAGCTGCCGGCATGAACAACGAATCGTAAGTGCACCATGTTCCAATGGCAGGATGATGCCGCATACCGGTACCGGTATCACGTGCCGGAAACGGCTCGTGTTCCGGACGCGCATCGTGCCATGCCGTTCGGCGGCCTGACGCTCCAGCGCCTGCCCGGCTGCGCGTGCGGCGGCAGCTGCCCGCGATGCTCTTCCGGAGCGCCGCCCGCGATGGCGATGCGCTCTGCCGGTGACGGCAGCGACATGGGAGGAGCCATACCGCAGCAGGGATACGTGCCGGAGCCGATCGATCTCTGTATCGGCAGCCAGGGACCTCCGCAATGCACCTTCACGCAGCGGCAGCAGCACGTGCTCACCGCCGTGCACTACGATGCGCTTGCCGTTACATCGCGTGCGCTGATGGGAGTGAGCTCCGGCGATCCCTACATGGCAACGCTCGCGCGGCGGATCTTTCACGTTCAGGCGATCGACATGCAGGCAGTGGGGAACACGATTGCCTCCATACTGGATCGGCTGCGGAACGTACCGATCACCTGCGGTTCCTGTACGGACGACACCTGCAACACCGCCGGTGTGAACGCCTACACGAAGGATGACCTGAGCGGCATCGTGATCTGCCAGCCGCGATTCTTCGCGAACAATCTCACGGTGCAGCGCCGCACGTTGATTCACGAGGCGGCGCACGCGGCCGGTATAGACCAGGCACGGGTTGCGCAGGCACGGAACGAACAATACTGTCGCGAGGATCCGATCGTGAGCTGCGCCGATCCCTGCGGCAATCTCTCCGGCGACCTGCGCGGCAACGTCGATGCCTGGGCGCGCTACATCGAGTGTGCGTCCTTCGGCTACTGACAGACCAACTCAAACAACAACGAGGCACTTCCATCACGGCCATCGCACACGATCACGCACCCGCCGCCTCACGAGGTCATCATCGTGACGAAGCGCCCAGCCATGCAGCGAAGAGTCCTGCGGTGCGGCCGCTCGCGGAGCATGTTGTGCAGCGAATGCCCGGCTGTGCCTGCGGCGGCGGCTGCCCGCGATGCAGTGGGCCGCCGGCAACCTCGGCGGCGGCTGCGTCCGGATTGAAGGTGAACGCTCCCGGCGATGCGTTCGAGCAGGAAGCCGATCGCGTTGCCGACCGCGTGATGCGCATGCCGGAGCCCGGCGGCGATACGTCTTCGTCCGCGCATGTTGGGTTGGGCACCGGCATGCCGACCATGCAGCGTGCATGTGCCGCCTGTAGCGGCGCCGTCTCGTCGCCGCACGAAGCAGATGAGATGATGCAGGCGAAGGAGGTGCCGGGCTCCGTGCCGCGGGTGAGCGCCGAGACGGCGGGTGCGATCGATTCCCTGCGCGGCGGCGGGCAGTCGCTCTCCGTGAGTGAACGGCGGTTCTTCGAACCGCGCTTCGGCCATGACTTCTCGAACGTTCGTCTGCATACCGATGCGCGCGCAGCCGGGACGGCACATGCCGTGAACGCAAAGGCCTACACGATCGGCAACGACGTGGTGTTCGGTGAGGGATACTTCGCGCCGGGTACCGATGCGGGACGCCGGCTTCTCGCGCATGAGCTTACGCATGTGGTACAGCAGACCGGTGGACGCGTCGCCCGGACAATCCAGCGTGCCGAGACGGATACGGGCGCGCCCGCCATCAACTGTCCCACATTGCCGGATGGATCGGCGGCACTCAATGCCCAGGTGAACTCCATTCTCGGCGCCGTACGCGCGCTGCTGCCTGCGCCGATTGTTCCTGCCGACATGGTATTTCGGGCGTTCGAACGTCTCGGCGGGGCGGCAGGCCCTTTTCTGGCGCATATCGAATTATGGGCGAACACGAACCTTCCGCATCGCGGAGGTGGAATGGGGTTCGGCGTCATTGCCGGTACGAAGTACCGGAGTCTGCCGCTCACACAGCGCGCGCTCTACACCTACCTGGCGCCGGTGGTGAAGCTTCACGGCACATGTGTTGGCACCGACAAGATCGGGCACATGTTCCAACAGGGGTTTCAATATTTCCTCGTGGCCAACAGGGGCACCACAAGCGTTGGAGGAACGCTGGGTATGGGAAGGGGTGATGCATACGCACGCGCCTGGGGGGAGTGGATGGAAGGTGTGCTCAGTCCTGCGACACGTGCCAACGCGGCCATCATGGCATGGCTGCGTTCGCTGGCCGCACTTTCCGTTGCGTCCACCGGCCTTACCGGACGGGCGCAGGGTCACTTCGGCCTCGCGACCACCGGTGTCCATTCGCGTGCCGATCTGGAGTCCAACAACGCCGGGCTTCGGTTCTATCAGGAGTTGTTCCGTAATCCGAATCTCTCGTTCGATATCAATCGGTACGTATCGGCGAATTGGAACGAGGAAGTCGCTGGGAACATCTACTCCAATGTCGTGGGGAGTGCGGTTCGCTCCGCCGGTCGGTTGAACCCGGCCGATGTCGTGTTGCCGCCATAACCCGGTTGGATACGATCATGAGAACTCCTGCGAACAATCCTTCGGAATCGAATCTCCTGCGGAACCGGTGCGGATTGTCTTCAACGTGAACCGGCGGCCGGCATGCCGGGAGATGCCGATACTCCGTCTCTCACATGTTGGGCCGGAGTCCGGCTTCCCGCGGTGATGCACGGTGCGTTCCGCATCGAATCCAACCCGAATCATTAACGAACAACGAGGCATTCACATCACGGCCATCGCACACGATCACGCACCCGCCGCCTCACGAGGTCATCATCGTGACGAAGCATCGAGCCATGCAGCGAAGAGTCCTGCGGTGCGGCCGCTCGCGGAGCATGTTGTGCAGCGAATGCCCGGCTGTGCCTGCGGGGGCGGCTGCCCGCGATGCAGTGGGCAGCCGGCAACCTCGGCGGCGGCAGCGTCCGGATTGAGCGTGAACGCTCCCGGTGATGCGTTCGAGCAGGAAGCCGATCGCGTTGCCGACCGCGTGATGCGCATGCCGGAGCCCGGCGGCGATACGTCTTCGTCCGCGCATGTTGGGTTGGGCACCGGCACGCGGACTGTGCAGCGTGCATGTGCCGCCTGTAGCGGCGCCCCCTCGTCGCCGCACGAAGCAGATGAGATGATGCAGGCGAAGGAGGTGCCGGGCTCCGTGCCGCGGGTGAGCGCCGAGACAGCGGGTGCGATCGATTCTCTGCGCGGCGGCGGGCAGTCGCTCTCCGTGAGTGAACGTGCGTTCTTCGAGCCGCGCTTCGGCCAGGACTTCTCGAACGTTCGTCTGCATACCGATGCGCGCGCAGCCGGGACGGCACATGCCGTGAACGCAAAGGCCTACACGATCGGCAACGACGTGGTGTTCGGTTCCGGCTACTATGCTCCGGGCACCGATGGCGGGCGCCGCCTGCTTGCACACGAGCTCGTGCATACCATGCAGCAGAGCGGCGGGGGGCCGCGGCGCCTGCAGCGCATGCCGGCGGTCGAGACCGATTTTCAATCAACTACCTCCAGTGCTGCCGCCTGTCTGGTGCATCTCCATGGCGATGAACGCACGGCGTTCGCCGCCGCACAGAACATTCGCAGCCGCTACTGCACCAATCTGGTCTTCCTCCGCAACAGCTCCCGCTGCGTCGACATTGCGCCGGGATGCAAGGCCGATCCGAACAGAATCTTCGATACCGCTCACCCGGAGAAGGCGTTTACCGACACCTGTCCCTGCCCCGCCGTGGGGCGCTGGCAGCGGCTGACTCCGCGTGAGAAGGCACGGATGTCGCCAACGGCCGTTGCTGCGCTCCGCGCCCGGTTCGACGCAGGGATGAACGGGCTCAACGCATTCATCGGCAGCGTGCGCCCTGCGCTTGCAACGTGTCGTGGCGGCACCGGCGCCGCACCTCTGCCGGTGGTGGCATTCCATAACAACACACCCGGCGCACCGCTCTCCATCGATTCCTACAGCCGGGGAGGGAATGAGAGCGCCGCCACCGAGACCGACAGGACCCGCCTCACACCCACTGCTGCAGCAGCAACGGGATCCGGTTCCGGGTCGGCTGCCGGCGGAAGCAGCGCCCCGCCCGCGCCCGTTGCCAATCCGAACGTGCAGCCGGAGGATCCGGCCGTGCTTCGTACCGATCACGACAACTTCTTCCTTACCACCCAGCCTGCCGACTTCTTTACGCTCCGCGGCGGCAACTACAATGTGGTATTGCAGTCCACCAATCCTCCGGACGACGGATCGCTCTCCGTGGCGCTCCGCTCCGATCGCTACATCAACTTCGAGGTGGAGGATGCGCGGGAGAATGCCCGCGGTCGCCAGTTGCTCGCAATGGATATAACCATGGGAGAGGCGGCAATGGCCTCGCTCCGCATCCCGCCCGGGCCCTGCGCGCAACCGGCGGCGCAGCCGGCACCGGCTACCGGTTCGCCGGGATCGGCAACCGCACCGGCCGCAACCACCCCTGCCGCGACAATCCCGGCAGCGACTACGCCTGCAGCGACTACGCCGGCTCCGATGCCGCGGGAGACCACGACGCTCGTGCGCGAAACAGCGTATACGGCGTCCTCCAGGGGGTGTCGTGGTTTCGTGGATCAGACGGACTTCGACGCGGCGAAGGCACGGTGGGCCGTTGTGATTGCCCGAATGCCCGTGATGGCTGTACTGGATTGGATGGTTGGCCGCACGGCCCCGCCCGCGGCTGCCCGGCGGGAGGCGCAGGCCCAGTTGAACTGCATGCTCGCCGGGCTGCGCGCATCGGCGCGAGCCAACCCGACACTGTTGCAGCTCCCATCCCGCTTCAACATCGTTCGCGGATATGCCAGCGATGCCGCTCAGTCCGGCATCTGGAACCGGAAGTTCCGCTTCGAACAGTGGAACAGAACGAGGGCGCAGTTCGATCGCATCACGCCGCACGCCGTTTCCACATGCGGCCCGCAGATAGGAGTGGCGGGAAGCAAGTGGGATCCGTACAATGACTGCCATCGCGTCTGCTGGGGCGTGCTGGCGCCGCCGGCATCGGGGCCGTGCATGCTCCCCGGCGGCGCGCGGCCGCTCAACGACGATGAGCGGCAGCAGGAGATATTGGAGGCCTCATCGGCGCCAGGGATATCGCGGCATCACTACGGTACGGACTTCGATCTGTTCAGCGTCGAGCCGTCCGACTGGCAGACGGCCGGCCCATCCGGCCTTGCGGACGAGCATAGCTGGCTGGCGCGCAATGCCTCCAGCTATGGCTTCGTTCAGTCCTTCACGCCGGGCTCGGCTGCGGGCATGGGGTATATGCCGGAGGACTGGCATTGGTCGTACATGCCGATTGCACAGGCGCTTCTGGAGTTTGCCCGGACTCATGAGAACGCCGTCTCCGGCGGAGCAAGCCTGCAGGATGCATTGATGCAGCGATGGGGGCCGCGCCCGGAGTTCAGCTACATTCGTCACAACTGGCGCGGTTTCGTCTTCAACGTGAACCAGACGCCCACCTTCTGATCGTACATGCCTCACCTGCGGAGAAGATGATGCCGTTTCCGGAAGCAGGCGTCGAACTGACGCACATCCTGGTGGTGAGTGATATCGCTGCCTCGCGTGAATTCTATCGCAACGTTCTCGGCGCGGAGCTCCAAGGTGAGTACGGCGGCACGTCGTGCGTGCTCCGGTTTCAGGGAGCGTGGCTGCTGCTGGTAACCGGCGGCGGGCCAACCGCGGACAAGCCTGGTGTGGAGTTCGTACCGCCCGATGATGCGGCGCGTATATCCCATTCGATGACCATTCGCGTGCGCGATTGCGACGAGGCCTATCGCATCCTGGTTGGCCGTGGCGCAAGCTTTCTTACACCACCCTGCCGCTGGGGAGCGGAGACCCGCTGTTTCTTTCGTGATCCGGATGGCCATCTTCTCGAGATCAGCGCCGTGAATCGCTGAGATGGAAACGGGCGTCCGCCCGCGCCGCAGCAACGGAGTGTACGGCCGTGAACGCAAAGCAATGCCCGATCTGCACTGCAGACCGGGCATTACTCAACGGTGTGGTCATCGAACGCGATCGGGCCGGCGATGGCGCCGGTGCGATCGTAATGGACGCCGTGCAGGTTCCGTGCTTGCTGTTCCCCGGTTCCGCGCGACGCCCTTCGAACCGAATGCGGGTCCGAAGTCGTGCTCTGATATGTCGAGGGCCGTTGCCGGTGTATCACGGCGTCCACAACGATAATCATGCGATGTGAACCATCGCATGCGAGAGAGAGAGGTTGCGGATGCTGCGAACATCGGCACACGGCCGCGCGACGCCGGACAGCAACAGGAATTGCTGCCTGCCAGCGTGATCATGGGATGTGCTGGTGTACAATGATATGATCGCACACTCGGCCGTACTTCTTCCGCATTGCCATTCGAACGGCGCTTCGCTGTAAGCTGCACTGCTGAACAAGGTGCGGAGTTGCCGGTATGGTGTTCGATTGGTCGTGCTGCGAGGTAGGAGAGTCGTGCTGCGAGGTAGGAGAGTCGTGCTGCGAAGTAGGAGAGTCGTGCTGCGAAGTAGGAGAGTCGTGCTGCGAAGTAGGAGAGTCGTGCTGCGAAGTAGGAGAGTCGTGCT
>DASZRW010000139.1:0-3743 GCA_035549015.1 Kapaibacterium sp. (SeqCode) | reverse complement strand
TGGTCAGACAGCGCCGGTTCAGCTGGATACGCTCGCGTCGTTGAACGGTCAGGAGTTCTGCCGTACGATAACGTTGACGAACTACGGAGCGTATCCGCAGACGGTTCAGGGGCTGGACTTCGGTTCGGCGCCTCCCGGGCTCAGGACTACCGGCTCGTTCCCGATGGAGATCGCGCCGGGAGAATCGCTCAGCGTCACGATCTGCTATCAGCATGCGGGTGACACGGCATTCCAGGTGACGGTGAATGTGAACAACGGCTGCGAACTCCGTTCGGTGGCACTGCTTCCGCTGATCAGCGGCGTCGATTCCACCGTGCCGCTGATTCAGCAGCAGTACGGTCCCTGCGACACCGATCGCACCTTCAGCATCCTGGAGTCCGGCGCGCTCAACTCCGGCGTTGCATCCATCACCGTGGTGGATACCGCCAACGTCGCCTTCTCCTACGATCCTACGCTGCCGGCGCGGCAGGTGCAGTTGCGCATGGCACGGCGCGATCCGTACCAGGACATGTACTACAGGATCGTGGTGACCGATGCGGTTGGCAACTCCACGACGATCTCGGATCTGGTGGGAGGCTTCACGCTGTCGGTTCAGAATGCGCTCTCGCAGCAGGTGGGTCTGCGTGTGGATCGTCCATGGCTCTTCGGCAATCTCTCCTACGGCGACGAGCGGTGCGATACGTTCTATCTCCGCAACTATGGCCTGCTGCCGCTGGTGTTGGAGCGCCCGCGCGTCATTGGCAACGTGAGCTTCTCCATACCGCCGGAGCAGCTTCCGATCATCCTGCAGAAGGGGGAGATCCGTCCGCTCGTGATCTGCGTTACCCCCCGCGCCACGGGCGATATCTCGGACACGCTTGCGATCGACTTCAAGTGCGGGTCGCCGGTGGAGCTGGTGGAGATGCGCGCGACCGTGGACCCGCTGAACGGCCAGGCACGCGACCGCTGCGGCAACGTGATCACGTTCCAGGTGGACGGCTTCACCAGGCAGAACTTCCTGCAGGCACCGGTGCCGAACCCGGCGTCGGCCGGCGCCGTTCGCATCGTGATGGGGCTGGATGGTCCGCAGCGCGTGTCGCTGGTGCTGTACGACAACTTCGGCAACGAGGCGTTGATGATGTTGAACAATGATGAGATGCCGGGGGGCATTGCCCAGCTGGATGCCTCCGTCGAATCGCTGCCGCAGGGGGTCTATCACCTCCAGATGCGGACTTCCAACGGCACGACCTTGTCGCAGAAGCTGTTGATAGCGCGATAACGCGCTCAACCTGCTTGATTGTTGCTCCGGCTTTCAGCGAGCCGGCCTGCTGTGTGGCCGGCTGCCGTTCGGTTCCGTCCGCCGGGCCTGAACTTCCGGCAACCAATCACCCTTCGCTCCCGCGTTCCCTTCTCCATTCCTCCATATCTCTCCATTCTCTCAGCCAACCTCCCGCCTGCGGTGGGGGTACGGTGCCCCGCGTCATTGTGGCCAGTGACGCGCATGCAACCTCCCGCCTGCGGTGGGGGTACGGCGCGTGCATTCTCACGCCATGCCTCCCTCGAGGGGCTTCGGGATTGCAATTGCCTCACCGAAACGCCAAATTGTACGCCCAGTGACGTCAGAGGGGGCGCAACGCGCGCCGCATTCCGATGGGTCCCGCTTCGGTATGTGAATGCGGTATCCGCGGGCCGGAAACTATTTCCGTTCAGACTGTTACGTTCCGGGTGGTTGTACTGTCATCTACTCTGTGTCACGGCCGTGTTGTATCCAATCGCAGGCTTGCGTGTTTCGTAGTAGGCTACCTGGAACCAGGGTCCGCACGGCTCTCCTTGCGACCGTACGGGAAGGGTGGTCAGCCCGGTGCCCGGATGCGGGCGGCAGGTGAACGCGACATCCCTGGGCGGTGTGATTGAATCTCTACGGCGGCATCGATCGCCATCAGGGCTGCAGGCCACCAGGGCCGGACCCATATCCTCAGACTGCGATCCGTATGAATGATAGATACCGTGGTTTCATACTCGGCGCTGCGCTCCTGATTCTGATTGGGGCCTCACGGGCCGACGCGCAGACCCGCAACCGCGTGGACAATCGTGGGAAGGAGTTTCGCATTGCCTTCCTTCTTACCAACGGTGCGGACAATGCTCCGCATCTCGCGCTCGACATCGCCGCCGAAAAGCCCACCACCGGAACTCTGACCTATGTGCATACCGGACAGGTTGTCCCCATCCCGCTGCTGCAGCCGAACGTGCCAGTCCGCATCGAGTTGGATACAACGGAGTTGATGCTGCCGGATCCGGCACGCTACCCGATCAGCAACTTCACGGTCTATCTGAAGTTCAGCGACGAGGTGGTGGTGTACGGCATGAACACCCAGCGTTGGAGCAGCGACAACTTCCTGGCGCTGCCGTACGAGGTGCTTGGAACCGAGCATGTGGTTCTTTCCTATCCCAACACCATCGATCCCAATCCGGCAGCTGCCGTTACCAGAGCTTCCGACTTTCCTTCGCAGTTCGCGGTTGTGGCGATGGAGGATAACACACAGGTAACGGTGGAGCCCTCGGCCCGGCTGAAGGGGCGTCCTGATACCGGTCCGTTCACCATCACTCTCAATGCCGGCGAGGTATACTTCGCGCAGGCGAACGGGCGCGCCGGTACGGATGTCACCGGCAGCGTTGTGCGGAGCACCAAGCGAGTGGTGGTATACGGCAGCCATCAGCGCGCCAATATCCCTTGGGATGAGGCAGTGGGGCGCGACCATCTTGTGGAGCAGCTGCCACCGGTGAACCGCTGGGCGAACCGCGCCATTGTCACGCCGCACTATCAGTTGCCGAAGACCGTGAACGACCGGAACCTGTTCCGAGTTCTGGCAGCACAGGACAACACGCAGATCTTCTTCGACAGTGTGTTTCAGACCACGCTCAATGCCCGGCAGTTCGCGGAGTATGATCTGGACGGTCCAAAGATGATCACCGCAACCGGCCCGATCCTCGTTGCGCAGTTCCATCACTCCTCCGTGGACGAGAAATTTGTAAGCCGTCCGAACGACAGCGTCGGCGATCCGTTCATGATGCTCGCCACGGCGCCGGAGCAGTTCGATTCGGTCTACTGGTTCGAGAGCTACGCCTCCAAGGACTTCACCGATCACTTCGTCAACGTTGTCATTCCCACGGAGCGGGTGAGCAGCCTGCTTCTGGATGGCTTCCCGGTGAGCGTGCAGTTCGCGCAGGTTGGCAGGAGCAGCTACAGCTTCGCGGAGATCCCGGTTTCGATCGGCTTCCACAAGATGAGCGCGCGGGCGCCGTTCGGGATGTATGCATACGGCTTCGGCGTCTACAACTCCTACGGAGCGCCCGGTGCGATGGTGTTCGACAGTCTGTTCAAGGATCAGAAGGAGCCGTCGCTGGCATGGAAGGACAGCTGCGGCGGCGCGGCAGGCTACGCCCTGGACGATGGCCCACTGGACTTCGGCGTGGAGAGCATGCGGCTGTTGAGCGGCTCGGCGAACGTTCGCCTGGAGGTGGACCCGTTCACGCCGGGGAAGGACTCGGTGCACTTCCGGATTCCGCTGATCGATCCGTACCAGGATGGTGAGGCGGATGTGATGGTGGTGGACACCGCGGGCCTGCGGCGCCACTACACGTTTCCGGTGAAGGGGTTCACGGTGGCGATGGTTGTTGGTCAGACAGCGCCGGTTCAGCTGGATACGCTCGCGTCGTTGAACGGTCAGGAGTTCTGCCGTACGATAACGTTGACGAACTACGGA
>DASZRW010000138.1:0-33611 GCA_035549015.1 Kapaibacterium sp. (SeqCode) | reverse complement strand
GATTCCCTGCAGGCGGAGCAGCACGATGTAATCCACGTCCGGCTGCACCCATGGCCCAGGGCGGCCGGCGAAGCCGTCCCCGACGGTGGAGTCGTTGATGCTTGTCCGCACGCCTCCAGGCCATCCCGGCTTGTTGCTGCTCCCCACTCGCGACCACTCCGGGCGCACCTCGAACTGCAGGCATGCGCCCGGCACCGATGGCTGGCTCCCCTCGGCACGGGCAACGGGGACACTTGCCGTGCCGGCGTCCTTCAGCTTGCTGCCGGCATCGTTGACCCAGCAGTTCGGGATACGCCTTCCCTTGATCGTGTCCAGCACGGTGCAGGAGACAAGGGTTGCATGATGAGCGAACACGGCATTGGTGTCGATCTTGGTCTGGGTGGCGTTGACATGTACATAGGCGATGATATCGGCCGCGCCGAGCACGGCGGTGCGCTGCGTATCCGGGCAGGCAACCTGGGCACGATAGGTCAACGCCTGCCTCAGCTCCTCTGTGGTAGTCATGTAGCGGACCGGCGTTGGCTTGGCCGCTCCATTCCATTGGAAGTATCGGATGGGATCGTAGTCATCCATCAGATACAGGTACTTCATTGCTTGGCGGAGCGTGTCGGAGTACGGCATCGTGCGAGCCAGCGTGTCGAGGCGAAGAGCCAGATCATAACTGCGCGCCAGGCTGTCGCCGCCGATGTAGCCGAGCATCACATCCAGCGGCATGTCCAGGCTGAGCGGTGGGCAGTGGTCCGGTTTCGGGAAGCGTATCTCCAGTGCCCCATCCCATGGAGCCCGTTTGTACGGCGCGTTCGGGTTGGTGTGCAACTGCGCCGTGGCGGGTGGTGTGGCGAGAAGCGCGAGAGCGGCGGCCAGGACCTGCGCCGCACGGCATCGAAGCAATCGATGATTCATGGTGATCGGTACGAATGTTGAATTGTGGAGACGCCGCCGGTCCAATTGGATAACACAGCAGCGAACAACAAAACAATGATGGGGGGAATGCAGGTGGGGGACCCATGAACATACTTCATTGGAACGATGTACAAAATGGTTGACCCGGGCATCGGTTGTCCGCCGGGGATGTACGATGCCGACGGCTCGCTGCATGCTCTTCGCTGGAATCGATAAGACGATTCGTGCAACCTCATGCCCCGACATTCGTAGCGATCGCGACCCCGATCGTCCGGTCCCTCGGCATCCCTTCATCAACACGGAGCACTTCATGAAGATTCTCGTTATCGGCGGCACCATCTTTCTCGGGCGTCACGTTGTTCAATCCGCACTGGAGCGCGGGCACGAGGTGACGCTGTTCAATCGCGGCCAGCACTTCCCGGAACTGTTCCCGGAGGTGGAGAAGATCCGGGGCGACCGCCTCGTGAATGCGGACCTGCTGAAGGGGAGAAGCTGGGATGCCGTGGTGGATCCTTCCGGGGACTTCCCCCGCGCGATACGGCTGATTGCGGAGATCCTTGGGGATACCGTTGGCCACTACACCTATATCTCCAGTCTGAACGCCTACTCCGACACCAGCCAGCCGAACATGGACGAGAGCGGACCGGAGGCGACGATGGAGGATGAGACGATCGAGGAGGTGACGCACGAGACCTATGGTCCGTTGAAGGTGCTCTGCGAGAAGACCGCGGAGGCGATGATGCCGGGGAGGGTGCTCAACGTGCGCGCCGGGCTCATCGTAGGGCCGTGCGACTTCTCCGACCGCTTCACCTACTGGCCGCGCCGCGTGGCTCGCGGCGGCGAGGTGCTTGCTCCGGAGGGCCCCGGCATCACAACGCAGTTCATTGATGTTCGCGATCTCGGCGACTGGATTGTGCGGATGGCTGAGAAGGGAGGCGTTGGCACCTACAATGCAACCGGACCGGATTACCCGATGACGATGGGCCATCTGCTGGAGGTCTGCCGGGAGGTGAGCGGGAGCGACGCAACGTTCACATGGGCGGGCGAGGAGTTCCTTCTGGAGCACGGCGTCGCGCCGTGGAGCGAGCTGCCGCTCTGGCTCCCCTCGAGTAACCTGGAGTTCGCCGGTTTTTCAACCACCAACTGTGCGAAGGCGATCGCCTCCGGCCTTACCTACCGTCCGCTTGCCGATACGGTGGCGGCGACATTGGAGTGGGCTGCCACGCTTCCGGCCGATCGTGCGCCGCGGGCCGGCATGGCGCCGGAGCGCGAAGCCGAACTGCTCGACATGCTGCATGCACGGGTGCCGGAGTAGAAAATCCGGCGCTCCCCGTCTGCGCGGGCTGTCGAGCGGCAGCCCGCCCCTCTCTGCGGGCAGATACTCCGCCGGTCGATGGCATGTGCATCGGGGCGATGCGATCGCGATCGTCCGTTGCGTGCCGTCGCCGCGGACGCTCAGTGCACACCGCTCTGCAGCAGCGCCACGATATCCTTGTGGCCTTCCTGCTGTGCTTCCATGATCGGCGTGGAGGCGAACTCGTCCCTGATGTTCGGGTCCGCTCCCCTGGAGAGGAGGCTGCGCACCACATCGGCGTACCCCTTGCTGGCGGCCTCGTGCAGCGGGGTGCGCCCGCGCGCGTCCGCCGCGTTCGCATCCGCGCCGGCGGAGAGGAGGAGGGCCGCCATCGTGGCGTTCGCCTTTTCCGCTGCGATGTGTAGAGCCGTGTAGCCGCGATGCGCTCTGGCACCTGTCTCGGCGCCGCGCTTCAACAGGAGGGAGGCCATCTCCTCGCGTCCGTAGTAGACGGCATAGCAGAGCGGGTTCCATCCCTCGGAACTGTTCTGCGCGTTGATCTCGCCCCCCTTGTCCAGGAGCACGGTCGCCATCTCGATGTTGCCGGCCGCGGCGGCCATGTGGAGCGGGCTCACGCCGTCCGCAGCAACCCTGTTCGGATCGGCGCCGTGATCCAGCAGCAGACGCACAATGCCGATCCTGGACTGTGTCGCCGCAATCAGAAGCGGCGTCTCCTTCCGCATGCTTTCGGCGTTGACGTCCGCTCCCCTGGCCAGGAGCACGGTTGCCATCTTCTCATCGCCGCGAAGAGCCGCAACGTGCAATGCGGTCTCGCCACGCGCCGTATGTGCGCCGAGCAGGGCGGGGCTCTTCTTCAGGAGCGTTTCCACTTTGCGGATGTCGCCGGAGCGGGCAGCGCGCATGAACAGCGAATCGCTGGTGCCGGCGTGCGCCGGTATGGCGGAGGCGGCCAGCGCTGCGATTGCAAATGCAAACAGTGTTCTCATCGGTTCTCGTTTGCGTGTTCAACGGCGGATGATCGGCGATGGTTAGCTCATGCGTTCCGCTTGAGCGCGAACTCCACGAAGCCGAGCAGAGAACGCTTCGCGGGCCCCTCCGGGAAATCCGCGATCGCCTCGCGCGCGCGGGCGCAGTACTCGATCGCCGTCTTCTCCGCATACACCAGCCCGCCATACTGCGTCACGAAGTCACGCACGGCGCGCGAACGCTCCTCGGACTCCTCCCCCTTCTTGATCAACCCGAGAATCCGCTTGGACTCCTTGCGCGGGGCGTTGTTCATCGAGTAGATGAGGGGAAGCGTCAGCTTCCGTTCCTTCAGGTCGTTGCCGGTCGGCTTGCCGATCGCTGCGCCGGTGGAAACATAGTCGAAGATGTCGTCGCGGATCTGGAACGCGATCCCCACCATCTCACCATACGCACGCAGTGCCGTGCAGGCCTCCGGGTTGTCCGTGGCGCTGGAGGCGCCCAGTTCGCAGCAGGCGCCGATCAGCGAGGCGGTCTTGTCCGAGATGATCCTGAAATACTCGGACTCCTGGATATCCAGCTTGCGCGACTTCTGGATCTGCAGCAGTTCCCCCTCGCTCATCCGCTTCACCGTCTCCGACGTGATCTTCAGAAATCCGAATTCGTTGTGTTCCACTGCAACCAGTAGGCCGCGCGAGAGGAGGTAGTCGCCCACGAGCACGGAAACCTTGTTCTTCCAGACGGCATTGATGGAGGGGAGCCCGCGGCGTTCCTCCGCCTCGTCCACAACATCGTCGTGAACCAGCGTTGCGGTGTGGAGCAGTTCCACCATGGTCGCGCCCACGAACGTGCGATGCGATATGCCGCCGGCCACTTCGGCTGCAAGGAGCACCAGCATGGGGCGAACCTGCTTTCCCTTCTGGCGCAGGATGTATCGCACAACGATATCCAGCAGCAGAATCTTGGAGTGCATGGATTCGCGGAAGAACCTGCGGAACTCCTTCAGTTGGGGGTCGATCGGCTGAGAGATTGAGCTTAAGTCCATTCGCGTCGAGTGGAGGGGAAGACGCGCAGGGCCGGCGGAACAGGATGGTTCATTCCAGCGCCGTACGCATGATGGAGAACAACGATGCCGCAACTACGGCAAGTCCCGATGCGATGCATCGGGACCACTATTCCCGGGCGCGTGGCGCGCCGGCTCAGGTGCCCGGTGTCAGCTCGCCCGCATCGCGACTCCGCTTTGCCACGACGGCCACGTAAATGCTCAACTCGTAGAGGCCGTAGAGCGGGATGGCCAGCAGCAGCTGGTTGAACGGGTCCGGCGTGGGCGTGACGATTGCCGCCACGATCAGGATCACCACGATCGCGTGGCGACGATACTTGCGAAGGAATGCCGGCGTGATGATGCCGAACCGTGAAAGCCCATAGCTCACAACCGGCATTTCGAACACCACGCCGCAGGCCAGGATGAACCCGAGGATGAAGCTGAAGTACGCGGAGATCGTGAAGCGATTCTCCACACCCGCGAACGTGAAGTCGCTGGAGAACGTGAGCGATGCCGGTATCATCACGAAGTAGGCGAACGCAACGCCGCCGAGAAAGCATGCAATGGTGGCGATGGACACCCAGCTTGCCACGCGGCGTTCGCGCTCGTACAAGCCGGGGCGAACGAAGCCCCAGAACTGCCAGATGATGAAGGGAATGGCGAGGATCAATCCGCTGATCAGCGCCACCTGCACCGCAAGCATCACCTGCCCCATCGGCTCGGTGTTCTGGAGTTTCAGCGGCGTGGCAAGCCTGGTGGCCGGCCCCAGGATGATATCCTCGACAATCCGGTTCAGGAACACGCCGCAGAGAATCGCGCAGAGCACCAGTGCAATCAGGGCCTTGATGATGCGCCAGCGGAGCTCCTCCAGGTGATCGAAGAATCCCATCTCCCGATCTTCGGGTTCCTCGATGGCATCGGAGTAATGCTCGCCCACTGCGTCGGAGTATCCGCGCGGAGCGTCGTACATCCCTTCCTGGAAATGATCGTACTCCCGGCTTTGCCCGGAGCCCTCGCGCCACGTATCGTGGTACGATGGTTCCTCGGGGTGCGGCGCATTCCCAGGGTGGGAGGTCTCGCGATTCTCGTTCACCGGACCGGGCCCCGCACCCGGTTCGCGATGTTCTCCCGAGGAATGCTCTCCGTGCTCTCCGTCGCCGGGCGTGCCCGCCTGGTTCGGAGCGTTCGGATCTTCTGTGTCGTCGATCGTTGGCATGGATCAATGGATTCGGTTCGGCGCCCTCGGGCGCCGCGAACGCATCCGCATTCGATGAACGGATGCCTGGGATCAGGCGGCGACCGGCTCAGCGGGGCGTGAGCCGACACCTGCAAGAATTTCGGGATAGAGCGGGAAGCCGGAGCAGAATTCCTGCACCTCGTTCTTCACGCTCGTCAATATGGCCGCATCGGTGCTGTTGGAGAGCACGCGATCGATCAGCCCTGCAATCCGCTCCATCTCCGGCTCCATCATGCCGCGCGTGGTCATGGCCGGTGCGCCCAGGCGGATGCCGGACGTGATGAGCGGAGACTTATCGTCGAACGGCACGGCATTCTTATTGCACGTGATGCCGGCTGCATCCAGCGCATGCTCGGCCGCCTTGCCGGTGATATCCCTGTTTCGCAGGTCCACCAGGAGCAGATGGTTGTCCGTGCCGCCGGAGATCACGTTGTACCCGCGATTCATCAGCGCGGCGGCGAGCGCCTGCGCGTTGCGGATCACCTGGCCGGTGTAGGTCCTGAACTCATCGGTGAGCGCCTCGCCGAATGCCACGGCCTTCGCCGCGATCACATGCATCAGCGGGCCTCCCTGAATCCCAGGCATCACCCAGCCGTCGATCACCTCCGACATCATCTTCACGCGCCCGGACTTCGGCGCCGTCAGCCCGAACGGGTTCTCGAAGTCTCGGCCCAGCAGGATCAGCCCGCCGCGCGGTCCGCGGAGTGTCTTGTGCGTGGTGGATGTCACCACGTGGCAATGCTCCAGCGGCGAGTTCAGCCACCCCTTCGCGATCAGCCCTGCCGGATGGGCCATGTCGGCCATCAGGAATGCTCCCGTCTCGCGCGCTATCTCGCCGAACGCGCTGTAGTCGATGTTGCGGCTGTATGCCGACGCGCCAACCGTGATCATCTTCGGCCGGTGCTCCAGAGCGGCATCGCGCACGGCGTCGTAGTCGATGTGGCCCGTGTCCGGCTTCACACCGTAGGAGACGAAGTTGTAGAATCGTCCGGAGAAGTTCACCGGCGAGCCATGCGTAAGGTGTCCGCCGTGCGAGAGGTTCATCCCCAGCACGGTATCACCATGCTGAAGGAAGGAGAAGTAGACCGCCATGTTCGCGGAGGAGCCGGAGTGCGGCTGAACGTTGGCGTACTCCGCGCCGAACAACTTCTTCGCCCGCTCCTGCGCAAGCGTCTCGGCCACATCGACCCACTCGCAGCCGCCGTAGTAGCGACGCCCCGGATACCCCTCGGCATACTTGTTCGTAAGCGGAGATCCCTGCGCCTCCAGCACTGCCTGGCTGGTGAAGTTCTCACTCGCGATCAGTTCGATCTTGTCGTTCTGCCGGTACACCTCGCCGGCAATCGCTGTGAAGAGTTCGGGGTCGTTCGTTCTGAGATGATCGTACATGGTGAGAGAGAAGGTTGTCGTTGGTCGGTCGCAGACTGAAGCCGCCCGGTTTCCGTAGGATATCGATTTCGTGCTCCGGGCTCATGGCCGGTGATGCGCTCCGCGCCGTATCGCCACCGGCGCGCACGGCTGCGTCGTGCAGGCACGGCACGATGCCGGGCGTCACGGTGCGTCGTCCTGCATCAGCGCCTGGGTTTCCGTCAGATCGTGAATCTTCCGTACACGGCGGCGATGGCGTTCATCGCTCGAAGCCGGCGTCGCGAGAAACCGCTGCACGATTTCCCGGGCGGTATCCCACGTCATCAGCCGCTCGCCGATCGTCAGCACGTTCGCGTGATTGTGTTCACGCGCAAGCCCTGCCATCTCCGCGGTTACACAGTTCGCGGCGCGCACGCCGTGCGACTTGTTCGCAACGATCGATACGCCGATGCCGGACCCGCAGACGATGATCCCGAACTCCGCATCGCCCCGCGATACTGCCTCGGCCGCATCACGTGCATGATCCGGATAATCGGTTGAGTCCGCCGTGTGCGTGCCGAAATCCGTCACGTCGTATCCGGCGTCGCGAAGCATCGCGGCGATGCGGTTCTTGTAATCCAGGCCGCCATGATCGGCGGCGAGAGCGATCGGTCCGGGCATTCAACTCGGCAGGCTGGCCGGATAATCCGGCGTGAGAGAGGGATGCGGATGGCCTTCGGTGCCATCCATGCGGGCCAAATATACGGAAGCAACGGAGAGGAGGGAGGCGCCATGCGTTACGAATGATGATCCCGGCTCCGGCTTCAGCCCTGCTTCGGTTCCTAGAAGAGGTAGGTGATCGTGGCGGTGCCGGCGTTTGCTCCGCCGATGTCGCCCCCCAGCGAGCCGGCGACATCGATGATCAGATTCTGCGGCCAGTGCACCGAGAAGCCGGCCGTGATGCTGGTGCGTGTCCCCCAGCCGAGCCGC
Source organism: Kapaibacterium sp. (SeqCode) (assembly GCA_035549015.1). GTDB lineage: Bacteria > Bacteroidota > Ignavibacteria > OLB7 > OLB7 > JAFDZV01. The sequence goes on along the minus strand of DASZRW010000138.1, from coordinate 25,811 downwards.
ACGCCGACCGGTGTGCCGGGAATGCCGCACTCCGCAGCCAGGCTCACCGCCGGGGGAAGCGGGTCATACTGGGCAAGCCTGATCTCCGCGATGCCGAGAACGTATGCCTCCGGCATCGCGTGCACCACCGTTGGGAGCCCCGTTGGATCGACGCGGGCCGGGATGCCGTCGGTTTCCTGGAGCGGGTAGAGATAGCTTCCGCTCAGACGCGCGCTCGCCGTTGCAAGCCGGTGCGGCCCCTTCTGTTCCCCGGCCAGGTTGTTCAGGGTGGCCGAGGCGTAGAACCAGTCGTGGTCGGTGAACGTGTTCTCGAACTCCAGCATGCCCCCCAGATCGAGCGCATAACCGGTGGAGCTCTCCAGCCCCGCGCCTACCGGGGTGAACCCCAGGTAGCGGATCGTAGTGCCGATGGCGCCGGGGCCGATCTTCAATGCGCCCGCGGCGGAGATTGCCCACTCGCTGCTCCCGGTGGTTCCGGTGCGTTTGCCGTCCTGCGTGTACGCCGGCACATCGCTCAGTCCGTAGTAAACGATGCTGCCCCCGATGCCGGCTGCACCGCCGGCGGGCATGCCGAATCCAGCCATGCCGAGGCGCTGATTGTAGGGAAGAAAGCTGTAGGAGAAGCTCGCGGCCCGCCGATCCAGACCGGCGAGCGAGGCCGGGTTGCCGAAGAGCGCATCGCTCCCGGCACGAAACGGCGTGAAGGCGCCGGCCAGCGCAGCGCTGCGAGCCGGCACCGCACGATTCAGAAACGCCCCCGCATAACCGCCCACCTCCTGCGCATCACACCGCACCATACCCGCAATCAACCCGAGAGCGGCAACGGCTGCCGCGGCCGGGATCGAAATGTCATGGGGACGGGGAACTGACGGCATGGGGAGTGGATCGGACGTGATTGATGCGATGCCTGTGCGGAAGTCTGCTATCGATCCGCGTGCGGTGAGCAGCGAACCGCGTTCACTGCACGGCCCGGCTAGCGCGAGATCATCACCTTGTTGACGACTCGCTGATTGTTTGCTTCCAGAACAACCAGATACGGGCCGCTGGCCAGGTTATAGGTCTGAAAGCGGAACACCTGGTTCCCTTTCGAAACCGCCGTCACCGGCAACTGCTCCACGAGCTTCCCGAGAATGTTGTACAGGGCAACACGAACGCTCTTTGCATCCTCCGGGAAGTATGCGTCCACCGTGATCGTTTCATTCTCCACGGAGCGGAGCACCGAAATGGAGAGCTCCTTCTTCTTCGGATCCGGCTGCTGCGCCTCCGATGCAACCGAGGCCCGGGCATGCATTCCGCCGCGCAATGCCGCTCCGCGCAGAGTTCCCACGCAGAGAAGCCCTGCGGCGAGGGCCGCTGTCACTAGGCGATTGAACGTTGGAGGAAGCATCAATGGCTGCTCACGATAATTGGCATGATCTGCTTCTGCCCGGCACTCTCGACGACGCAAATATACGTGCCGCTGGCCACAATCTCCCCGCGCGAGTTTGTGCCGTCCCATGTGACCTGATGGAAGCCCTCGCCAACGGATGCAGCGTCCAGCAGCGTGCGTACCAGGGCGCGTCCCGCATCGTAGATCGTGATGGTTACCGTGCCGCCGGCATGCGGCCTGTAGACGATCACCGCCCCGCCGGGAGCCTGGGAGACGACGAACGGATTCGGTGCGACAAACCCCTCGGTTGGCGGAGGCGGAACCTCGAACGCCGCGGACATGCCTCGCCTGCAGAGCGGCTGGCCCGCACCGTCGCAGCAGATACGAACGCGGTACGGGCCGGTGAGCGTATCCGGCACCGCGAACGTGAACGTGCCGGCGTGGGCGCTCACCGATGGCGCAAGCGGCATCCATCCGGTGCCGCTTCCGGCAATCTCCAGGCGAACGGTCTGGCAGGCGAATGTGTCGCTGCTCCACGTCACCGTTCGCGAGCGCAGCCCCGCATTCCCCTGCTGCGAGATGGTGAGGGGAACGGTGTTGATCGGGATCGCAACCACGTGCGGCTGCGTTGCGACAACGTGCCAGCGGTCGCGATAGCGGAACCAGATGCGCACCGTGTCGCCGGCATTGCAGATGTCGTCCGGGCAGGCAATCGTGTCCGTGGCAACGGCGCTGTCGCCATGAACCGCCACCGGCCGGTCGCCCGTCCAGACGGTGCCGTCGGACGATTGCTCCAGGTATACGCTGTCGGCGCAGCCTACCGGCACCGAGAGGCCCAGCGTGTCGCCGAAGCCCGGCGCCGGAGCGCTCTGTACGGCAATGGCGCCGAACTGTGCGGGCGCGATCGTGAACTCCTTGGACGTGTCCGCCTGCGACGCCAGCTCGGGATCGCGGACAATCAGGCGATACGTCCCCGGAGCGAGATTGCCTGTGGGAATCATGAGCGAGTCGATCCCGGCTCCAACGTTGAGCGGGTCGCGGCGTGCAGTGTTCAGATAGTGATCCTTCTGCGGCACCGTTCCGCCTGCCCCCAGAAGGTCCACGTTTACCGTGCTGTCCCCCCCGATGCTCCGGCTCCAGGTCAGCACGATCTGCGATGCTCCGCAGTAGTTCGTGTTGTCCGTGCGGATCACCTCGAACGGATTCGGCTGCCGCGCGCCGATTGCATACGTCGCCCTTCTCGTGCTCACAACGAGATCGTTCAGAGTGTCGTTGTCCAGGTCCGCGATCGCAGCGGACTGCACGGCACCCTCCAGCGGGAACGTCAGCACCGTCTCGAAGTACGGCTGCGCGCCGGTATGCTCTCCGTCGAAGACCTCGTTCGAATAATCGGCAAGGCGGAGAACCTTCACCGTGTCGCCGTTGGCGATCACCACCTCCGATCTGTTGGTGGAAATGCCGCCGGCACTGTCCGGCAGCAGGTGGCCTGCCGCAAGCAGCCTGCCGCTGAAGGCATATCCCACGAACGCCTTCATGTAGGCACGTCCCGCGCCGGCGGTGGAGTCCGCCGCGTTGCGGCGCAGCACCCACAACATGTTGTTCGCCACGTCGCTTCCGTCCGCATTGCGATATGCGGCAAGGATCTCCGGGCCCTCGTTGTGAAAGAAGAGGCGGTCGCCGGCGTCGCCGGCCTGGCGGCTCCGGACATTCCCGTCCACGTCCGCCACAACCACCGTCCACCCATGATTCTGCGCGTTGATGGCGTCGCCGCCGGATGGCGTGAAGCTGCCGAACAGCGTATCCTTCGTGCTGTAGCCGTCCCGCAGCAGCAGCGACGGAATCCCGGGGCGCGCCGCGTCCTGCTCCTGTGCGATCAGCCGGAAGAACTGCTCCGCCGAGAGAGAGGAGCTTCGCAGGAACATGAAGTAGGTCGAGATCCGCGTCGGCAGGGCATCAACCGGCTGCGCCGGATCGGTGCGCAGCTCCTTGGACTCCGCTCCCTTTGGATTCCGCTCCAGAAGCTCGATGGAGTATGCCTTGTCCGACGACGTTCTCGTTGCCCCGTTCGGCGGCTGCGAGGAGTAGGGTTGAAGCGTGAGATAGGGGGCCGTGGAGAGGCCGATGTAGATGCCGTGCGTGGAGATGCTCTTATCGTAGTAGAGCGCCGGGTGCTGCGGATAAATGCGCGGTGCGATGTTGTATCGCCATACCAGCGACGCCGGTGAGGCCCCGATGCCGGTGTCGTACCGGCGCACCTCGTTGATCCTGTCGTCGCGGGCGTCGTTGCCGGATCGGCTGACTGCCAGGATATAGCTGCTGTCCACGAGCATGAGCGGATACAGCCCAAGGCGCGCTGTTGCGGCGTCGGGCCCCGGTGTGGGCGGCGGTATCTCCAGACGTTGCGCGGGCTTGGCGTCGCTCTTTGCCAGGAAGCATGCGAAGGTGTTGTCGTCCTGCGCCTGCAGCCGCTCCACTCCCACGCCGATGTATGCCGGGCGGGCTCCCTCCTCCGGAGCAAGCACATCGTGCGCAAGCAGGCCGGTGAGGCGGATCGTTGTTGCATCGGCCGCACTGAACAGACCGCGGTAGTTGTTGCGGGCATCCACCAGGCCGCGATGCGATACGATGTAGAGCATGGTATCGCCGGCGGCGCCGATCACCTGCTGCATCCGATCTTCGGGGGCGAAGCGAATGCCGCCGACGAGCAGGCTCGAGGAGTTGGCAAGGCTCCGTGTACGCCACTTGATCACCATGCTGTCGGCGCGCTGCCGGTCCAGCTGTACATCGTTGGATCGCGTTCCCTCCGGCGTTCCCATGGGGTACCACCACGTGGAGGGCTTCTGCGCGCGGGCCTGGGAGGCCATGCCCAGCATCAGCAGCGCGAGGCAGAGCGGGATGCGACGGAAATAATCTCGGGGCGTCATCGTTCGTCGTTGTTCCACGGACGCTGCGCCAGGCTCCGAAGCTGTTCGGATCTGTGACGAAGCGGGTTTGATGACGACTAATATAGACCCTCCGGCACGTTCACGCATTGCTATTTGAAGGCCGGTTGTGAAATCCGTTTGAAGCGCTATTTTCATCGGAGCGTTTTCGAGTCGCACTCAGAATCAGGGAGACTTTTGCACACGGGCCGCGAACACCGCAGGCGGATGCTCCGATGGAGATGCCGCCGGCAACGGCCTCAGAAACCAACCGGTACCGATTACAACGCAATGATCCGGACGCCGTCGCGCTCATCGGGCGAAGACGGATGTGCAAAAGAACCTCGGGCACGATTATGAAATCATCCTGGCAGATACTCTGGGTGGACGACGAAATAGATCTGTTGCGCCCCCACATCAAGCTTCTTCAGGCGAAGGGATACAACGTGGACACCGTCACCAACGGCGAGGATGCCGTGGCATTGGTGAGGGAGCGTCCGTTCGATCTCGTCTTCCTCGATGAGTCCATGGTTGGCATGGGGGGGCTCGAAACGCTGGCGGAGATCAAGGAGCTGGACGCCTCCGTCCCGGTGGTGATGGTGACGAAGAACGAGGCGGAGTCCGTGATGGACGAGGCCATCGGGCGCCGCATCTCCGATTATCTCACCAAGCCGGTCAATCCAACGCAGATCCTCCTGGCCTGCAAGAAGTTCCTGGAGGGGAAGCGGATCGCCGCGGACTATGCATCGCGCGACTACACGAAGGAGTTCAACCAGATCGCGGTGCAGTTGATGAACCCGCTGAGCTGGGAGGAGTGGATCGCACTCTATTCCAAGCTCAGTGCCTGGGAGATCGAGTTCGACCGTCATCGTGATCTCGGTTTCGAGCAGACGCTTGCCGACCAGATGCGCGACGCGAACGCGGAGTTCGGCAAGTTCGTGGAACGGAACTACCGAAGCTGGCTGGATACGAACAATCCGGATCGTCCGCTGCTGAGCGTGGACATCGTCAACGAGTACGTGCTCCCCTCGGTGAAGGCGGAGAAGGGGCCTACGTTCCTCTTCGTGATCGACTGCATGCGGCTGGATCAGTGGCTGGTGATGGAGGAGCAGCTCGGGCAGTACTTCCAAATTCAGCGCGACTACTATTACGGCATCCTTCCAACGGCCACGCCGTATGCGCGGAACGCGATCTTCGCCGGCCTGTTCCCGTCGGAGATCGAGAACCATTACCCGGATCTGTGGCAGGGGGGGAATGATGACGATCACTCGCAGAACAAGTACGAGAAGGAACTGCTGGAGAAGCTTCTGCAGCGCAAGCGCGTGCAGCTTCGCAGCGGCATCCGGTACGTGAAGATCATCGATACGGACTTCGGCAAGAAGATCGAGTCCGAGATCATGAGTTACTCGCAGTCGCAGCTCACCGCCGTGGTTGTCAACGCGGTGGACATGATGGCGCACTCCCGGAGCGACTATCCCATCCTGAAGGAGATCGCGCCGGATGAATCGGCCTACCGTTCGCTTACCAGAAGCTGGTTCGAACATTCCAGCTTCTTCGGCATGCTGCGGGCGCTGGCCGGTGTGAAGAACGTCAACATCATCGTCACCACGGACCACGGCGCCATCCGATGCATGCGCGGCGCCAAGGCGCTGGGCGATCGCGAGACCTCCACCAATCTCCGCTACAAGTATGGGCGGAACGTGAAGGTGGATGAGAAGTATGCCGTATACGTCCGCAACCCGGACGATTTCAAGCTGCCAAGGCGCGGCATGATGATCGATTATGTCATAGCTAAGGAGGATTACTACTTCGTCTATCCGACCGAGTATCATTACTACCTCAATCATTACCGCGACAGCTTCCAGCATGGCGGTATCTCGATGGAAGAGATGATACTCCCCGTGGCGACACTGAAGCCGCGGTAGATACTCCGGAGTTGGAGGGCATTGGGGATGGAGCGAGGCTGATGGGGCGGTGACGGCGCGCATGCATGCGCACCTCTCCGGCCGGCGGTGACGAAGAGGTCACGACCATGGATACCGAGATATATTCCTCATTCGCTGAGGAAGAGACGTACCGGCTTGGCGAGGCATTCGCCAGCAGACTTCGTGGCGGCGATATCGTTGCATTCTACGGCGATCTGGGTGCCGGCAAGACAGAGTTCATCAAGGGAATCTGTCAGGGCATGAACGTCGAGGAGATCGTCGCCAGCCCGACGTACACGATCGTCAATCAGTACGTTGGAACCGATGCCGACGATGAAGAGGTGAGCATCTATCACATCGATCTCTACAGGATCGAGAAGAGCGAAGAGTTGATCGAGGTTGGCCTGACCGACCTGCTTGCCGACCGGCATTCGATCAAGCTGATCGAATGGGCGGAGAATGCCGAGCCGGTGCTGCCGAAGGTTCGATACGATGTGATCGTCACTGCTCTCGACGATGAGAATCAGCGGCGCATCGAGATAATATTTCGTGACGGGCTTGCCATGAGCGGGGTGCGGACGCACGCCTACAGTTGGTGAGCCGAACGTGAAACCGATGCCAGGGCGACCCTTCTCCGTTCGCAGTCTCGGCGAGACAGGCGGGCGGGCAGCGGTCGCCCGTTCTGTAGATGCGGCCGCATCCTGTTGCTCCGGCCTGTGCTCATCCTGTTGCCCCGGCCTGCACGCATCCTGTTGCTCCGGCCTGCACGCATCCTGTTGCTCCGGCCTGTGCACTGCCGGGCGTCCGGTTCTGCTCCCGGCCCCTGTGCAGCCCGTCGCCGGGCTGTATCCGTATCCCCCTGACTTCCTTGCATCACCGATGCGCCTCGTTGTTGGCACGGGCTTCGGCGCATGCGGCTGCAATCGTTCGCACGCATTCCTTTGATCCTTTCCCAATAGATGTTCGCGGCAATCGAAACAACGGGCGATACATGTGGTGTGGCGCTGTTCGACGGGAACACGCTGCGCACCGAGCTGTATGTGGATCTCGAACGCGCGCACGATCGCCTGCTCGCCTCGCTGTTCCAGCAGGCGCTGGAGATTGCCGGCGCACGCCCGGCGGATATCGAGCACTACGCGGTCTCTGTAGGGCCGGGATCGTATACCGGCATCCGGATCGGTATTGCGTTCGCAATCGGTGCCGCGCTTGCCGCGCATGCCGGCATGGTTGCCGTTCCCACCCTCGGTGCGATCGCCTTCGATGCCCACTTCTCCGGACAGCTCGGCGGGCGGACGCGCATTCTCTCGCTCATACCCGCAGGGCGCGAGGGGCTGTATGCCGGCCTCTACGATGTCGCGCCGGAGTTCCACCTGCTCACCGGAGTGCGTACCGTGCCGGAACACCAGGTGCCGAGTCTTCTCAACGAAAGCATCGTGGCGGCGGGACCGGGAATCGCCCAGCTCGGGAATGCCTGCATCGGAAACGTGGTGCTTGGTACCGCGCATCTGACGGCGCGGGCCGTTGGCCGCTACGGCATGCATCTGCACTACAACGGCGAGACGACGACCCCCGCCGATATCCGCCCGTTGTATATTAGCGACTTCAAGCCGAAGGTTGCGGGGTAGCGGATCCAGGCGTGGCGCTTCGGATGCGCCGGCACGATTCCCCCGCGGCTCGTTTCGGTTCCGGGTTGGTGGCTCCTGCCACCGGCAACTGACAACTGACTAATACGGATATCCCTTCCATGGCCTGGTTCAATCGCACCAAGCAGAACATCGAAGACCAGCAGTCGCGCGACATGCCCGATGGTCTTTGGACGAAGTGTTCGAACTGCGGCGAGATCACATACAAGAAGCAACTCGAAGAGAACTTCTACACCTGCCCGAAGTGCAACAAGCACTTCCGCATCGGCTCCAATCAGTACATCGACCTGCTGATGGATGAGGGATCGTTTCACGAGGAGGCGACGGATCTCGTCTCCACCGATCCGCTCCACTTCGTGGACGAGAAGCCGTACACGGCGCGTCTCGCCAAGGGAATGCGCGATACGGGACTTCGCGATGCGATACGTATCGGCACCGGAACGATCGAGGGGCTGGAGTGCACGCTGGCCGTGATGGACTTCAGCTTCATCGGCGGTTCGATGGGCTCCGTTGTCGGGGAGAAGTTCAGCCGCGCGGTCGACCTCGCTCGCGAGCGCCGCATTCCGCTTGTCGCGATCACCGCATCCGGCGGCGCGCGCATGATGGAGGCCGCGATCTCGCTGATGCAGATGGCCAAGACATCCGTGCGTCTGGCGCAACTGGCGGAGGCACGCGTTCCGTATTTCGTGGTGCTCACGGATCCGACCACCGGCGGCGTTACCGCCTCGTTCGCAATGCTGGGTGACGTGATACTTGCGGAGCCGAACGCGCTGATCGGATTCGCCGGGCCTCGCGTGATCGAGCAGATGACCAAGAAGAAACTGCCGGAAGGCTTCCAGCGTTCCGAGTTCCAGTTGAAGCATGGCTTCGTGGATCATATCGTTCATCGCAAGGATCTGCGCCGTACGCTCAGCCGTCTGTTCACCCTCCTTCCGGTTCCTGCGAAGGCGCAGGAGATCGCCTCCAACGGTCTGCACGCCCGCGCCGAGGCCTGAGGCCGATGCCGATGCCCGAAGCCCGTGCCGGGGTTCGAAGACTCCGGCCGCGTGATGGCATAGGGGACCTTGCGGGAAGGAAATGCGATTGGTAGTTGATGGTGGCCGCTACTGCCCGGCCGTCCGTTTCACATCGTGGAGTTCATGGTATATGCCACCGGCATCGAAATCGTCCGGGTCGAAGAAAGGGTTGCGCGGGGGGAGAAAACATCCCGCGGTTCATCTGATCGGTTTTCCGATGGATCTCGGCGCGGACCGTCGCGGCGTGGACATGGGCCCCTCGGCTCTGCGCATCGCGGACATCGACGAGAAGATTCGCGCTCTGGGGTATGTGGTGGAGGACGAGGGAGATATCGAGATTCAGGTGCCGGAGGTGCTGAAGATCCGCGACCCCCATCTGAAGTATCTCCCGGAGATCACGGCCGCCTGCGAGAAGCTTGCGCGCAAGGTGAAGCGCGTGCTGCGGAACGGATCGTTCCCGCTCGTGCTCGGCGGCGATCATTCCATGGCCATCGGCACCATCGCCGGTGTGTCCGGCTATTGTCGCGACGAGGGGAAGCGCCTCGGCGTGATCTGGATCGATGCGCATTCGGATATCAACATCCCGGGGACATCGCCGTCCGGAAACATCCACGGCATGCCGGTGGCGGCGTTGATCGGCATCGGCTCGCCGGCGCTGGCCAGGGTTGGCGGCGACTTCACGAAGCTCGATCCCGGCAACATCGTGATGATCGGCCTGCGGTCTGTTGATGCGGGCGAGCGGAAGCTGATCAAGGAACATGGCGTGCGCACCTATACCATGACCGATATCGATCGCCTCGGGATCTATCGCGTGATGGAGGAGACGCTTCGGTACCTCGGCGAGCGCGCCGACCATATCCATGTCTCGTTCGATCTGGACAGCGTGGACCCCACGAACGCGGAGGGAGTCGGCACACCGGTGCCGGGCGGTCTCACCTACCGCGAGGCACATCTCATCATGGAGATGATCGCGGAGTTCGGCGCATTCAGTTCGCTCGAGGTGGCGGAGGTGAATCCGATTCTGGACACCATGAATCGGAGCGCGCTCTTCGCAGCCGATCTCGTTGCTTCGGCAATGGGGAAGAGAATCCTCTAGCCGGCAGTCCCTGGCTGGTTGTCGGCAGGGAATGGGCGCAACCGGCAACCGACCAAGAACTGTTGACAACCGACCAATAACAACTCCCCTCCTGCACATGAATATCGTTGAGAGCATCGCCGGGCTGCGGGATGTTGTTCGCCGGACGCGCCGGAGCGGTGCGCGCATCGGCTTCGTGCCGACGATGGGATACCTGCATGCGGGGCATCTCTCGCTGGTGTCGGCATCGCGATCCGCTGCAGACTTCACCGTTGCATCGATCTACGTCAATCCCACGCAGTTCGCTCCCGGTGAGGATCTGAGCCGCTATCCGCGCGATCCCGAGGGGGATCGTGCGAAGCTGGAGGCCGCCGGCTGCGATCTGCTCTATATGCCGAGTCCGGAGGAGATCTATCCGGAGGGATACGGCACCTTCGTGGATGTGGAGGGGATCACGGCCCGCTACGAGGGGGCGTTCCGTCCCGATCACTTCCGCGGCGTGGCCACCATCGTGGCAAAGCTCTTCATGATCGTTGCGCCGGACGTTGCCGTGTTCGGACAGAAGGATGCGCAGCAGGCCGCCGTGGTACGCCGGATGATCGCCGATCTCCACTTCGATATCGAACTGCTGGTCTGCCCCACCATGCGCGATCCGGACGGGCTGGCGATGAGTTCGCGCAACGTCTATCTCTCCGCGGATGAACGGGAGCAGGCGCTTTCGATATCGCGCGGGCTCCGGGCCGCGAAGGCCGCGATCGATGCCGGTGCATCCATCCAGGATGCGGAGAGCTCCCTGCGGCAGGCGATCTCGCCGGCGTTCGCCGTGGACTATGCGGATATCATCGACGCGGCAACCTTCCAGCGGGCGGCTTCGCCGGGCGATCGGCTGCTCGCGGTGTTTGCAGGGCGCATCGGCTCCACCCGCCTCATCGACAACCTGCCTCTTCGCAACTGAACGGTTCTCGCGGCAGGGGGCTGCGGGCCGGAATGCCTTCGGAGCGAACCCCGCTCCTCGCGATTGCCCGAATGCCGCAGGCCGCGGCCGCCATGCTCGCCGGTGAAGGCCGGCGCGAGATCGCGGGAGGGATGCGGCTTTCGTTGCAGGAGAATTGCACTGCAATCATCTCTTACTTTTTCCGTCACTGAGTGCGCTTCAACTTTGTGATGTCGGCGCGAAGTGCCGCCGGCCTGTACGTGCAGAACTACTCTGGAGTGGCCCATGGATCGCTTCATGTTCAAGTCCAAGATTCATCGTGCAACGGTCACGCAGGCGGAGCTTTACTACGAGGGAAGCCTCACGGTTGACTCCCGTCTGCTGGAAGCGGCCGATCTGCTGGAGTACGAGAAGGTCTCCGTGGTCAACGTCAACAACGGCGAGCGGTTCGAGACCTATCTGATTGCCGGTGAGCCGGACAGCGGTGTCATCTGCCTGAACGGCGCCGCCGCGCGCCGCGGGGCCGTGGGGGATGAGATCATCATCATCAGTTATGCCGCGATGGGGGAGGAGGAGGCTCGCACGCACAAGCCGCTGGTAGTGCTGGTGGATCGGAGAAATCGGATCCTCTCGGTCACGAACGGCCAGATGGCCGGAAAGGAATTCATCAACGTCTAGCCGTTGATTCGCCCGAGATGTTGTTTACGAGGGTCCGGAACGCTATCGTTGCCGGACCCGCTCGTTATCTGTCCGTCGCGATCACAATCTGCGCGGCGATGCGCCCGGTGCGGGCAGGCAGCCATCGTCATGCATACGGCCCCGACGGTCGGGTTCGACAACGGGCCGGACTCTACCGCCAGCACGCCGTACTGCGCTCGATGCGGGCGCACCGGGCCTGCAGGCCACATAACCGAGGTACACATGATTCGCAGAATCCTACCCCTTGTAGCGGCAGCGTTCGTCACGATCATCCTTGCCGGCTGTCTCGACGCCGATGAAACGTTCGTCATCAATCCCGACGGTAGCGGCAAGGTCAGTGTGGAGAGCACTGTGGAGCAGATGGACATGGGATTCTCCGATGACAGCAAGAAGGTCTCCGCCAAGGAGGCCGTCAACAAGTTCGTTGCGGAGACCGTCAACGGAAGCTCGGGCGTCGAGGTCTGGAAGGATGTCGTCTGCAAGCGCCTGGCAGACGGCAAGATGTACTTCAAGGGAACGGCCTACTTCAAGGATATCGCGGAGGTGGATCTGAAGAACGTCTCCACGTCGCGCTTCGGTGTGGAGCGCTCGGCCGGCGGCGAGGTTACCTACTATCTGGGGGGCGATCCCTCGGCGAAGAGCGAGACCGACGAGACGAAGGCGCCGGTGCAGATGACCGACGAGGAGCTGAACGCCAAGGCGGATTCGATGAAGCAGAACACGGAGATGGGGCTCTCGATGATGCGGCCGTTCTTCAACGGCATGCGCGTTCATACCGTGCTCCGCTCCGCCGGAACGTTCAAGAGCGCCGCGGGATTCGATCACGCGGCCGACGGCAGCACCAGCATCCTGTTCAGCGGCCAGAGGATGATGACCCTGGTGGATTCCCTCACCAGCCTTCCGAACTACTGGAAGGACGCGGTGCGCGCCGAGGCCTCCGGGCAGACGGACGCGCGCAATCAGGAGATGCGGAAGATGATGTTCGGTACGGACAAGCCGGGTGCCACCTATCAGGTCGAAGGGGCGAAGCCGCTGTTCGACTACGCCGCCGAAGTTCGCGCAGCGCGCAAGGGATATGCCGCGCTCCTGAAGAAGTATGCCGTGAAGGAGAAGTAATGCCGTGAGGGAGAAGTAATGCCGGAGCGAAGCTGCACTGTACGCGTCCGGTACTCGTGAATCGAAGCACGCCCGGGTGAGCATCGGGCCCGTGTTCAGTCGCACGATGTCTCATTCGTATCGCAATGCGATACCGCTCCGCCGGGGCGTTCAACAAGCAGTACCAACTAACCCCTATGAGTGAAGGCCGTCCGCTTGCAGCCGTGATCATGGCCGCCGGTAAAGGGACACGGATGAACAATCCGGCAATGGCAAAGGTGATGTTTCCGATCGGTGGCGTGCCGATGATCGATCACGTGGTGGCCCGTGCGCTGGAGCAGGGAGCAGAGCGGGTGATCGTGGTGATCGGGCACAATCGTGAGGCTGTGCGCGCGCATCTGGCCGGGACGTTCGGAGATGCGGTCGCGTTCGCCGAGCAGACCGAACAGCTCGGCACCGGACATGCCGTGATGCAGGCGGTTCCTGCTCTCGAGGGATTCCAGGGGGATGTGCTGGTGCTCTCCGGCGACGTTCCGCTTCTCGGCTCCGGGACGCTCTCCGGATTGAGGAGGGAGCATGTGGGAAGCGGCGGGGTTGCCACCGTGCTCACGGTGATCGCTCCCGATCCCACCGGCTACGGCCGCATCATCCGCAACGACCGCGGCATGGTGGAGCGTATCGTCGAGCATCGCGACGCAACGGAGGAGGAGCGTTCCGTTGCCGAGATCAACTCCGGCATCTACATCTTCCGCGCAGCGGATCTGCTGGAGGCGCTCGCACACCTCGGGAACGACAACGCACAGCACGAGTACTACCTCACCGATGTCTTCGGATGGTTTCGCGACCGGCAGCGCGCCGTTGCCGCGTATGCCACGGACGACTTCGGCGAGGTGCAGGGAATCAACACGGTGGAACAGCTTGCCCGTGTGGACCACGAGTTCGCCGCGCGCAGCGCGATCTCCTGACCGTTCCCGCCCGGCGCCGCGTGCTCGCCGGCCTGTCACCGATCACGAACGAAGGCCGGCTTCGATGGATGCATCGGGACCGATGCCACAGGAATCATCCCCTTGTAACGCGCCGACGCGGGGCGGCGAAGGGAATTTGTTGAAGCGCCATGAAGATCTCCCATATCGGCATAGCCGTTGCCTCGCTCGAGGATGCGATCCGGACGTATGCGGCATTGTTCGGCAACGACAGTCCGCATCGCGAGCGGGTTGACGGGCAGCGGGTGGATGTTGCATCGTTTCCCGTGGGGGAGGCCGTGGTGGAACTGACGGCGGCTACGGACGAGACGTCGCCCATTGCCCGGTTCATCGCCAGGCGCGGCGAGGGAATTCATCACGTGGCAATGGAGGTGGACGATATCGAGGCGGAGCTGGCGCGGCTGAAGGCCGCAGGTGTCCGCCTGATCAACGAGACGCCCACCGAGGGAGCGCACGACATGCTCGTCGCATTTCTTCATCCCTCCAGCTTCAACGGCGTGCTCGTGGAACTCTGCCAGAAGAAGTCGTAGGCATCGTGCCTTCGGCCTGAGGGCACCGTCCGGTTTGACAGCCGGTGCACCGTTTGTATACTTGTCCATTCCTTCCCTCCTGCGCCCATCGATGAGCACGAATCGCCGGGCGTACTCACTTACAGCTTCCGTCGAAGACAGACGGCGCTTCGCAGGCTGCAGGCCGTGCGGCACATGCTGTCGGAAGCCATTACCGTAGGATCGTTCGTGGCAAAGCAGAAACCGAGTCCGGCAACCGCCTTTCTGTTGATCGCAATCTTCAATCTGATCGGCGCCGCAGCCTTCTTCATTCTCTACTTCGCAGATGTCTCCGCCGGAGGCAGGCGAAGCTATCTCTACCTGGTTATCGGCGGCATATTCGCAGTGCTGGGTGTGGTCTCCTACCTGCTCTATCCCGTCTTCAAGAAGCGCCTGGATCGCCTCCGCCAGCCCTGACAGCAGCGGCCGCGACCGTACACGCCGCCGTTCCGGTACAATCTCCTGTGAAGCAGCTTCATGTCCGACATTGCCTTCTACATCCTGGCCCTGCTCGGAATTGCAGCGGCCGCGGCCGCGGTGGCCATGCGCGCAGCACTGCGTGCGACCGTTGCGCTCGCCGCCGGCCTCTGCTGCGTGGCCGGCCTGTTCGTGCTGCTGGGAGGGGCGGTCGCCGGGGGGGTGCTGATCGCCTGCGTCTGCGTTGGGCTCCTCATCCTCCGGCGTTCCATCTCGCGGGCTCCGGAGATCATCCGGCAGGTGGAGGAGCCGGGAACCGCACGCCGCTTCCCGGCGATGCTTGTTGCCGTTGCAATCGGTGCGATCCTCGTCACAGTTGCGTGGACAACGCCGGCCTGGCGCGATGCCGTTCCGGCAACGATCGCCGGAGCGGGAACGCCCGAGACGATCGGCGGCATGCTTGCCGGCGACGACATCCTTCCGTTGTTGATTGCGATTCTGGCGGTACCGGTTGCGATTGCCGGCGCCACGGTCCTCCCATGGAGAAAGGGAGGAAGATGACGTGCGGCGATGAAGGCCGCTTCAACAGCGCTGCACGGCCTGTGCGCCGCAGCCGGATACCTGTGGTGCACGAAATGTGTGGCGCGGTATCATCGAAACGTATATAATCGCACCACTTCGGATGCATTGCGCCGCCCTGGTCGGCGCGATCGCGAGAAAAACTACCGGCGCGCTTCGTTCATCATTCATGGGCGTACTGCCCTGTTATTACCTATGAACATCAGATCATCGGTTGCGACGATCCTGGCGCTCTGTGCATTGATCGTTGCCGCATGCCGGGACAATCCGGTTCACCACGACACAGCATCGATTACCGGCCACGTGACGGATGCTGTCACCGGCGCGCCTGTCGCGTCGGCAAACGTACGGCTTGACGGCGCCGCCCCCGGCGTCATGACGGACTCGCACGGCGCCTACACCATCACCTCGGTCTCCGCGGGCACACACACCGTGAGCGCCTCGCACGCCGGATACAGCCAGGCCACCGGAACCACGGTGACTGCGGCGGGAGGGAGCAGCACGCTGGACCTGGCACTGCACCCCGAATCGAACGGCGACGGACGCGTCTCCGTGCTCCCGTTCGACGGGAGTGATGATTACGGCCTGTTGAACAGCACACGTTCGTTGAACCTGGGGAACGGCTCCATCACCATCGAAGGCTGGGTGCACCCGGAATCGTTCGGCAGCTGGAACTGGCTTCTCTCCAAGGCCACCTCCAATTATGCCGTGGAGTTCATCTTCGGCATCGACAACTCCCGCCTCTCCTTCAATGTGAACGGCCAGAACGAGAGCGACAAGTTCTACACGGTGTTCGGCAATACCACGCTTTCTACAGGGTCGTGGATTCACATGGCGGCCGTCTACGACCGGACCGCCGGAACCGTGCGTGTCTATCTCAACGGCGTGCTCGACGGTGAACGTTCCATCGGCAACGTGACGCCGGTGACAACGGAGAGCCCGGTATTCATGGGAGCGCGCGAGTACTTCGGTACGCGCACTCCGGCGGAGTTCTTCCACGGCGCGATCGCCGATGTCCGCCTCTGGAACGTTGCCCGCACGCAGGCGCAGATCAGCGGTGCGATGCACACGCGGCTGCATGGCAACGAAGCCGGTCTGGTTGCCTACTGGAAGCTCGATGAGGGGAGCGGCAGCCTGGGGCACGATGCAACGGGGCACGGCCTGGATATGCCGCTCTTCGGCTCGCCGATCTGGGGCAGTTCGGACCTTCCGGTTCACTGAACCCTGCATCCGGGACATCATTCTGGAAATACGGAGGCTGCGCCATGACGAAGAGATTCGTCGTGGCGCAGCCTCGCTTTTAACGCATCCGGCGTCACGAGCGTTGATGTATATTCCGGCCGGCAAACGGGAAACGCCGGCCGACGGCACCCTGCCCGTTGTGGTCGGATCCGTGGCTCCGTGGAGAGTGTCCGGGCGTGATCTTCATCAATCGATCTGCATCGCCGATGTCGCTGACACCAGTAGGGCTGCCGCACTTCCTCACCGTTGCGGCCATTCTCTTCTCGCTCGGCATCTATGCCGTGATCGCGCGGAGGAGCGGGCTGATGATGCTCGCCGGTATCCAACTGCTTCTTGCCTCTGCCGGCATCAACTTCATCGCGTTCTCGCGCTACAGCACCGGCGATCTTGCACGCGCAATGACCGGCCATGTGGCAGTGATCATCATGGCCGTCCTCGCCCTCGGCGAGGCGATCGTTGCCATGGCCATCATCCGCAATCTCCATGGCCGCTTCTCCACGGTGAACGTGGATGAGGCGGACATCCTTCGGGACTAGGCCGTGCCGGGCGCATGCGATCCGCCATGGCGGTTCACGTCCGGTCCTCGCGAGAAGTTCAACCCGGACAGGGTCACGGTATTCCCCTGCGTTGACCGTTTCAACGGATAGTCCTCACCCTGAACGGGCAACGGTGGACACCCCGGCGCGCGCGCCCCGGGCAACGGGTTGAGCGGTTGTGCCGGTAGTCCCGAGAGGGTGGCAGAAACCAGCCACCGTACGGTTTGTCATGAGCAGACCCCGCGCAGCGGGGCGCGGCGATCTGTCCACGATTGTATGGCATCCCGATGATGCGCTCGCCTGCCACGCCGTTGCGGTTCATGTCACTCGTGGTGACTCCTGCGACGTATCAGTTACAGCCCAGGTATCGTTGAACAACGTCATCCGGTGCGCTGCTCCCATCTATCATGACCGAGCTCGATCCAGCACTGCAACTCACACTTCTGTTGCTAGCGTTGCCGCTTGCCGCGTTTCTCTGTCACGTGCTGATCGGTCTGCGCCGGTATGGAACGGGTGGGGAGGAAGGAGGGGCCGGGGCCGCCGGGGCCGGCGCTGGCTGGTGGATCGGCACCCTGTTCGGCTTCGCCATGCTGGCCGTGGCCGTCGTCACGGCTGCGCTGGTCCTCTCCAGACCGGAGACACCGCTGGCGCCGTCGTACTACCCGAAGGCGCAGGCATCCGTCACGCTGGTGAACCGCGCGGCCAATGGCGCCGGCATCACGCCCGGGAATATTTCCATCGGCATCGTTGCGGGGAACGCCTCGTCGCTCCTGTTGATTCTGGTTGCGCTCATCGGGCTCTGTTCGCATCTCGCCGCCCGCGAGGATGCCGGCTTCATGCGTGCGGAGCGGGTCTTCAGCCGGGCGGGGAACGCGCTTCTCACCTTTGCCGCTGCCGGAGTCATCGTCTCCGCCGATCTTCTCTCCACGCTTGCCTTCCTGCAACTGGCCGCCGTTGCTGCATGGATGATGCTTCGCAGGTGCGGTGAAGCCGGGGAGGAGCGGACGGCGGCGGGGGGGGCCTACATCATGGCGCGGGCCGGTGATGTCGCAATGCTCGCCGGCGCCGGCATGCTCTTCGCCCGCTTCGGTACGGTGCAGATTGCCGCACTGTTCGATGCGGTGTATGCGGAGAACTGGAGCGCCGGGGGAGGAACGCTCTGGCTGACGGTGGCCGGCCTGCTTCTTGCGTGCGGTGCGCTTGCACGTGCGGGACAGGTGCCGTGGCATGCCTGGCTCGTGCGCGCCTCCACGGCGCCGGCATCCGTTGCAATCCCCATGCACACCACGATGGCTGCCATCGGCATCTATCTCCTTGCGCGTCTCCTTCCCATCCTGACCGTCGATGCGATGGCCGTTCTCGCGATCGCGGGCACTGCGACGGCGGTGATCGGAGCAACGAGCGCGCTTGCGCAGCAGGACGTGCGCCGGATTCTATCCTTCGTTACCGTGGCCGTGCTCGGCCTGCTGACGGCGGCGATCGGAATGGGCCGGGCCGATGTGGCCCTCCTGTATTTCCTTCCATGCGCCGCGGCGATTACCTCGCTCTTTCTCGGGGTAGATGCGGCCGCGCGGGTTGTCGCGCGGGGGAGGGAGCCTGGTGATGCAGTGCCCTCGAGCCCGTTCGATATCGGGATGATGCGAGGATTGCGCCGCTCCATGCCGCTTTCGTCTGCCGCGATGACGATTGCCGCTGCCTGTGTGGTGGGGCTGCCGCTTACCGGAACGTACCTCTCCGGCAGGTTCCTGGTTCCGATGGCGCTTGGGATCGGATACCGGAGTCTCGGCAACTGGGACTGGTTCGCAGGCCTGCCGATTCTGCTTGCGGAACTTCTCGTGGGCTTCGCGCTCTTCCGCATGCTCCTCACCATCTTCCTCGGCATGCCGCCGTCAGATGTCCGCGACAGTGCCGAACGCCGCACCCGGCCGGGTACTTCCCGATGGCTGCTTGCACCGGTGACGGCGCTTGCGCTCTGGCCGGCCTACTCGCGCAGCCCGGTGACGGCGTTCAACCAGTGGCAGCTCGGCAGGATGCTCGCGGCCGGGAGTCACGTTGCGCCCACTCCGGAACGATGGCTGATGCGTTCACGATTGGAGGCGTATGCCCGGACGGCCGCGCCGGCGCTTGCGCGGCAGGCAGTTGCCGAGCCGCGGCCCCGCGGCGTTTCCTGTTCCTTCCAACCCAGCGACCTCGCCTCGGTATCCTTCGGTCCGCACGACATGATGCAATGCGGCGCCGGCCTGCTCGCCCTCGCCGTAGCCGGGTTTGCCTCTGTTCGCCGGAGGCGCCGTGGCGAGCCTGCGGGCGGTGCGGGCCGCGTGCAGCGCTTCCTTCTGAACGGCTGGTATCTCGATGCGGCCATGCTGCGGTATCCCGGCCGGCTTACCACGGCGCTCGCGAAGGGAGCGGCGTGGTTCGACGCGAATCTGCTGGACGGCGTTTCGAATGCGGCGGCCGGCTTCGCCGCACGTTCCGCGCGCGGCCTTGCACGCTTCGACGTTCTGGTGGTCGACGGCATGCTGAACCTCGCAGCCGGTACCACGCAGTTCCTCGGGCTGGTGGTGCGGCAGGCACAGAGCGGCCGCGTTCAGATCTATCTCCTCTATGCGGCCATCGGCATCATCGCGCTCTTCTTTCTCTTCCGATGATCGGTTCATCGGCGGAGTATCCGGATATTCGGGCCAACTGAGAGCATACTCCATGGTACGCCCCAGGCACGCGCACTTTCTCATCAGTACCAGATCGCTATCGTGGACAAGGGCATCCTGCTGATCCTTCTCACACTTCTACCGCTGGCGGCTCTGGCCGGCGTGCTGGCGCTGCCGCGCGAGGCGTGGCGTGCCATGCGTGCGGCCACGCTGGCGACGGCTCTCGCACAGCTCGTGATAGCGGTGGTGCTTGCCGCGTCGTTCAACGCACAGCTCGGCGGCGTGAACGATCCCGGCGGATTTCAGTTCGTGGTCCGCATTCCGTGGGTTGACCTGCAGACCTCGTTCATGGGCGGGCTGCATCTCGATTTCGTGCTGGGCCTGGACGGCATCTCGATGCCGATGGTGCTTCTCGCCTCGCTGGTGTTTGCGATCGCCGTGATCGCCTCGTGGAACGTGGATCGCAATCAGAAGGGATACTTCGCGCTGCTGCTGCTGCTGAACACCGGCATCATCGGATCGTTCGCGGCGCTCGATCTTCTGCTCTTCTATTTCTTCCTGGAGATGACGTTGCTGCCGGTCTACTTCCTGATCGGCATCTGGGGAGGGGAGCGCCGCGAGTACGCCGCCACCAAGTATGTGCTGACGATGCTCTTCGGCTCCGTGCTTCTTCTGCTGGGGATGATCGGCCTCGCGGACAGCGTGGATATCGCCGCCGGGGGATCGCACGGCGTGCTGCATACGTTCGACATGATGGCGCTGATGAATCCCGCGAGCTACTCGCCCGGCGGCCTCTTCTCGCCGGAGAGCGCCGGCGTCTTCTCACCAACCACGATGCGAACCTGGGGCTTCCTGATCCTGCTCGCCGGGCTTGCGATCCGGCTTCCGATGGTGCCGTTCCACACATGGCTCCCCGATGCGCATACCGAGGCGCCCACGCCGGTTACGGTGATCCTGTCGGCGCTCGTGATGAATATCGCCGCCTACGGGATGCTTCGGATCTGCTTCTCCATGTTCCCGGACATCGCCTCCACGCCCGCCATGCAGCAGGCGCTTCTGGTGGCCGGCGGCATCGGCGCAGTCTACGCCTCGCTCTGCGCGATGGCGCAGACGGACATGAAGCGGATCGTGGCGTACGTATCCATCGCCCACATGAGCTTCGTCGCGGTCGGGCTTGGCGGCGGCAACGCCGTGGGGCTCTGCGGCACGGTGTTTCAGATGGTCAACCACGGCCTCGTCATGACGCTGCTCGTCCTGCTGGTCGGCGCTTTGGCCGACCGCGTCGGTGATCGCACGCTGGCAAAGTTCGGCGGGCTGATGGGCGGCATGCCGGCGTTCGCGGTGATCGCCGTGCTGGCATCGTTCGCGGCGATCGGCATTCCGGGGCTCGCCGGATGGTGGTCGCAATCGTTCGCGATCGTCGGGGCGTTCCAGAACGGGACCGCACCGGCGTGGACCATCGCCGCGCTGCTCGGAATGCTGCTGGGCGCCGCGGCGTTGCTTCGATTCGTGCGCGGCCTCTTCCTCGGCCCGCTCCACACGCCGGACTGGCGCGGGCGTCTGCGCGATCTTACGCTGCGGGAGTGGACCATGCTTGCGCTCCCCGCCGCGCTTTTGGTTCTGCTCGGCGTGTGGCCGGCACTCCTCGTGGATGGCATCGGCGGCAGCGTGAACATGCTGGCCTCGCTTCTTCAGCCGATCGTAACCCAGCGCCCGCCGTTCTAATGGATCTCAACGCGACACAGCTCCTGGCAGACTTCGGCGGCATGCTGCCGGAGATAGCTCTTGCGCTCCTCTTCATCGTTGCGCTCGTGGTGGATGCATCCGCACGCGGCACGGGACGGCGTGCCGTCCTGTTCGTGGTGCTTGCCGGCGCCGTCGTTGCCGGAGGTCTGCTGGTGACGCAGGGTATGCTGATTGCCGGGGGGACCGCAGCGAAGGGGGATGCGCGATTCTTCGAGGATGTGTTCCATGCCGAGTGGCTCTTCAAAGGGAGCAATCAGCCGTACGGCTTCGGGATGGTGGTGGTGGACGGCTTCGCCATCTTCTTCAAGGCGCTCATCGTGCTTGCACTTGTGCTTGCGCTCTGCCATGCGCTCGCCGCACGCGATCTGGCGGGGGAGGGCGTCGAGCGGCCGGGGCGCTTCGGTGCGCTGCTCGCCGTTGCGGCGCTCGGCATGTTCCTGATGGCGGGCGCGAACGATCTGTTGCCGATGTATGCCGCGGTGGAACTCTTCTCGCTGGCGGCATATGCGCTGAGCGGAAGCGCGCGGCGCCCGCCACGCTCCGCCGAGGCAGCGGTAAAGTATGTGCTTTACGGCGGCGTAGCATCCGCCGTGATGCTGTGCGGCATCTCGCTGATGTACGGACTGCTGGGCACGACGAACTTTGCGGAGCTGGGGCTTCTGCTTGGTGCACCGAACACGGAGAATGCGCTGCGCAATCCCCTGGTGATCTCCAGCGTCATGATCTTCGCCGGCCTCGCCTTCAAGATCGCTGCGGCGCCGTTTCACTTCTGGGCTCCGGATGTCTGCGAGGGAACGCCGGCTCCGGCGGCGGCATTCCTCGCTGCTGCCGGCAAGGCGGCCGGCTTCGCCGTCATGGCGCGCTTCATCCTCGTGGCCTATCCAACGGCGATGCAGGGATTCGACTGGCGCCCGGTGCTTGGCGGCGTCGCGGTTCTCACGATGTCGCTCGGCAATCTCGCTGCACTGCAGCAGACCAATCTCAAACGCCTGCTTGCCTGCCTCTCCATTGCCTTCGGCGGGAATGTGCTCGTGGGGCTTGCGGTTGCAACGCCCGCAGGCGTGGCGGCCATCCTCGTCTCGTTTGCGTTTTACGTCCCGGCCATCATCGGCGCGTTCTTCATGGTCTCGAAGCTGGCGGAGCATGCGGGATCGGAGGAGTTGGAGGATATGCGAGGCGCCGGGGCTGCCGCTCCCTTTGCCACCTTCTGCTTCGCGGTCTGCATCGTTGCGCTTGCGGGACTTCCGCCAACGTCCGGCTTCATCGGGCGGCTGTTTCTGTTCAACGCGGCGATCGATGCCGGCGGCCGCTTCATCTGGCTCGGCCTCGCGGCAGGAGTCAACGCCGTGGTTGCGCTCTGCGCGGTGCTGCGCATCCTCAAGGCCCTCTACTTCGATCGCACCGAATGCGAGCCGGGCGGCTGGACCTTCGGCCTTGCCGGACGGATCATGATGGGGGTGCTTGCCCTGGCGGTGCTTGCCTTCGGCATCCCGGGTGTTTTCAATCCGGTGCTTGCGCTCGCCGAGGAATCGCTTCGCGGCCTGCTTCCGTATCTGCACGACACGGTCTCCAACGCAGGCCTCTAGCCGCAGGCCGACGGTGCGTCGTGGCAAAAAGAGAAGGTGAACGAAGCTGCCGAACCGCGGCAGATGCCTAACTTCGCGCTCCTGCAGGCTTCCACGAACCACGGACCGTGCTTCTCTTCCTTCAGCGTCAGGCGCTGGAGGCGCATGCTCCCGCTTCCCGGAGACTCCGGCGGATGCAACTCAGTCAGCAGCCAGTCAGCATGAAGGCTCTCATTACCGGCGGAACAGGATTCATCGGCAGTCACCTTGCGGATCATCTTCATTCGAAGGGATATGAACTTCGCGTAATGGTCCGCCCCAGTTCGAGCAAGCGGAACCTCGAGCATCTCCCCATCGGCTATGCGCCGGGCGATTTCAACAGCGTCGAGTCGCTGGCCGAGGCGGTGGCGGGGGTTGACGTCGTCTACCATGTGGCCGGCCTTACCGCGGCCCGCAATCGCGAGGAGTTCTTCCGCGGCAACCAGCTTGCGACGCGCAATCTTCTGGAGGCGGTGTCGCGGTACAATCCGGACGTGAAGCGCGTGGTGCATGTCTCCAGCCAGGCTGCCGTCGGGCCCGCATCGGGGCCGGAGCATCCTGCCGACGAGAGCACGCCGCCGAAGCCGATTACTGCATACGGCGAAAGCAAGGCGGCGGCGGAGGAGGAGGTGCGGAAGCGCATGCACGATCTGCCGCTTACGATCGTCCGTCCGCCGGCGGTGTACGGGCCGCGCGATGCGGAGATCCTTCGCTTCTTCGCAATGGTGGCAAAGGGCTTCGCACCGTTGATCGGATTCGACCGGAAGCTGGTGAGCCTCGTGCATGTGGAGGATCTGGTACGTGGGTTCGTGCAGGCCGGCGAGAGCGACCGTGCCGTTGGCGAGACCTATTTCATCAGCTCCGAAAAATTCTATACATGGGAGGAGGTCGGCGCCGTCACTGCCCGTGTTTTCGGGCGCGAGCGGGCGCGGCATCTCCGGGTTCCGCACCCCGTGGTCTATATCGCGGGGGGGATCAGCGGGTTCTTCGGACGCTTCCAGAAGAAGCCGCCGGTGTTCAACTTCGAGAAGGGACGCGATATCACGCGACGCTACTGGATCTGCAGTGTGGAGAAGGCGATGCAGCACTTCGGTTACCGGCAGCAGATGCAGATCGGCCCCGGTGTTGAACAGACCGTGAAGTGGTATCAGGAGCGCGGCTGGCTGTAGCCTGCGCCCGTTGTAACCTTCGTACCGGGTTGGGGTTTGGCCTGGAACGGACCATGCCGTCGCATGGCGGGTTTGCATGATGGCAGCGGGCAGGAGAAATCTCTTGTCTGGGTGTTTGGGATGCGGCTATATTGGTCCGTCGTTAAACTCATAGGGGCCGTTATCGATCACTCTCCAACCTCGTACAGCGCAGAAACTGCGTAGACTTTGCGATTCCAGGCAGATGTAGCGGTGTTCAACCGTACGATATGCCGAGGCACAATGCCACGGTGGCGCTACCGGCTGTCTCGAATACTTCGATTGCCGATACTCTATGAGGATGACCTCCATGTGGTTCCCATCACGTCGCCGGTTCGCGCCGGCCGTTTCTCTTTTTCTGATCGCAGCCGTTTCGGCGTCCGCCCAGGTTTCGGGCGGCTCCGGCGGCTCCGCCGTTCCGTTCCTGATCATTCCTCCCAATGCCCGCACCGGCGGTATGGGTGAGGTTGGAACCGGCACCGCCCGCGATATCAGCGCCACCTTCTACAATGTCGGCGGGCTCGCCTACCAGAAGAATACCCAGGTCAGCGTAACATACTCCAAGTGGCTTCCGCAGTTCAACGCGGATCTGCACTACAGTTATGTCAACGGCTCCACCTTCGTCAAGGATCTCGACGGCACGGTCAACGTGCACTTCGTCTTCCTGGATCTCGGTGAGTTCCAGCAGACGTTCGAGACGGGCCAGCAGGGCGCAAAGTTCCGTTCGCTGGAATTCGCCATCGGCGCCGGATACTCCACCATGGTCGCGGACGATGTAGGCTTCGGCGTGCAGGCCCGCTACATCCAGTCCAATCTCTCCAGCGTCACGGTCGGCAACGAGAAGCCGGGCATCGGCCGAAGCGTTGCCTTCGACATCGGCGCGCTCTGGACGCCGAAGACGGACTGGGGAATGCCGGAGGACTTCATCAGCCTCGGCGCGAACTTCGCCAACATCGGCCCGAAGATTCACTACGTGGATATCCAGCAGGCGGACCCGCTTCCTACCACGTTCCGTATCGGCGCAGGTCTGCATCTGGTGAAGGATGAGTTCAACGATCTCACCGCGGCCATCGATATGGACAAGTTGCTGGTGAACCGCCCAAGCATCAACGAAGTGGATCCCGTGCCGAAGTCGATCATCACCTCCTGGGGGAACGGCAAGGGTGTGGAGTGGTCCATGGGCCTCGAGTACTGGTACGAACAGCTTGTTGCTCTGCGCGCCGGCTACTTTACCGAAACCGCTGCCGGCGGCAACCGCCGCTTCTTCACGTTCGGTGCCGGGCTTCGCTACGACATGTACGGGTTCGACTTCAGCTACATCAACACGATCGACGCTACGCACCCGCTCGCCAACACGCTCCGCTTCACGTTCGTGGTGGACTTCGATCACGACAGCAAGTAGGTATCTCGCGCGGCCTTCGCGCTGAACGCGGCTCGCCGATCAACGATACACGCGCGGCCCCGGGGCATATACTCCGGGGCTGTTTCGTTGGGATGCGCCAGGCATGTCGTAGCACTAGTGTACTGTTACGTTAGATTTGATTAGTAGATTGTCCTCGCCACAAGGAGGACTCTACCATGTCAGTCAAACAACATCAGGTCAAGCTCTCGGCATCAGAACGGCGCTCACTTCAGACGCTCTTG
>DASZRW010000137.1:0-127967 GCA_035549015.1 Kapaibacterium sp. (SeqCode) | reverse complement strand
GATTCCCTGCAGGCGGAGCAGCACGATGTAATCCACGTCCGGCTGCACCCATGGCCCAGGGCGGCCGGCGAAGCCGTCCCCGACGGTGGAGTCGTTGATGCTTGTCCGCACGCCTCCAGGCCATCCCGGCTTGTTGCTGCTTCCCACTCGCGACCACTCCGGGCTGATCTCGAACTGCAGGCATGCGCCCGGCACCGATGGCTGGCTCCCCTCGGCACGGGCAACGGGAACATCCGCCGTGCCGGGGCTCTTCAGCTTGCTGCCGGCATCGTTGGCCCAGCAGTTCGGAATGCGCCTTCCCTTGATCGTGTCCAGCACGGTGCAGGAGACAAGCGTTGCATGATGAGCGAACACGGCGTTGGTGTCGATCTTGGTTTGGGTGGCGTTGACATGTACATAGGCGATGATATCGGCCGCGCCGAGCACGGCGGTGCGCTGCGTATCCGGGCAGGCAACCTGGGCACGATAGGTCAACGCCTGCCTCAGCTCCTCGGTTGTTGGCCGATAATGAGCCGGTGCCGGCTTTGCCGCTCCATCCCATAGGTAGAACCGGATGGGATCGTAGTCATCCATCAGATACAGGTACTTCATCGCCTGGCGGAGCGTGTCGGAATACGGCATCGTGCGGGCCAGCGTGTTGATGCTGACGGCCAGGTCATAGCTGCGCGCCAGGCTGTCGCCGCCGATGTAGCCGAGCATCACATCCGGCGGCATGTTCAGGCTGAGCGGCGGACAAATGGTCGGCAATGGAAAACGAATCTCCAGTGCGCCATCCCACGGCGGGCGCTTGTAGGGCGCATTCGGGTTGGTGTGCAACTGCGCCGTGGCGGGTGGTGCGGCGAGAAGCGCGAGAGCGGCGGCCAGGACCTGCGCCGCACGGCATCGAAGCAATCGGTGATTCATGGCGAACCGTACGAATGTTGAATTGTAGAAAGGCCGTCGAGCGAACTGAAGGGCCCGGCTACGAATAACAGAGAACTATTGGGGGAATACGTGTGTAGAGGGTGCTCAAACATAGGCAGGAGATCGAATCTCTGCAACTGCAAACCTGCCTGTCGGGCGTGAAAGAATGGGCTGCCGGAGATACTCCGCATCCGGAGGTCGTCGCACCTTCACCTCTGCCGGCGCAATCGGAATTACGTCCGGGAGAAGCCGGCCGGCAAACTCCTGCGCTGTACGATCGTCCATCCAACTCCCATTGTGGGTGCGTAATTGCGCAGATCCGCGCACGAAGTGCGGCGATGAACTGTGCAGGTGGCATCGAGGCAGGCGATGATTCATGATCTCTGTGTGATATCGTTGAATCGATAACGCCGCCATCCGAAGGAATGACATGCAACGCAAGACTCTGCTCAGATAATCATGGGGGAATACGTGCAGGGGTGATGGGAGCATAGACCACAGGGCTCATCCCTGCAACGGGAAACTCCAGCGGATTCAGTCCCGGCATCCGTGGGCCGCTGGAGCTTGATCATTCACAAGCGCCAGCGCGAACCATCGGTAGAATGGATGGTCGAGTGCGGCGTCAAGCCCCTTCGGGACGGCCCATTCTCCGGGTGATGGTCCTCCGCGCTTCACGATGGGCATCCGCATGACCATCGATCAACATGAGCCACCACCCTCCAGCGCGGGAGCCGCGCGACCGCGGCCGATGACCACCGGTTGTTCCGCCACGTTACGGCATCATCCGCGATGCATCATCCATGATGCGTCTGCGGACGCCGGTCCGGGCGCATGCCGGCGGGGAGCGCGAACGCCCAGAACGGAACGTCGATGCCGAGGGCAACGAGTCGATCGGTGATCTGTGCCTTGTGATGGATCTCGTGCTCCACCAAGTACCAGAGCCAGGAGCGAAGCGGCCAGCTTGCGGGAATGCCGGGCGCCGCGATGGAGCGCGTCAGGTCCTCCTCCGCGAGGGAGGCGATGGCATCGAGTGTCACGCTGCGCGTTGCCGCCAGCTCCGCCTGTACGCGGCGGCGCGTTGGAGGATCGGCCGGCGGGCGCACGCCGCCGAAGTCCCACCGATCCTGAAACAGCCCCGTGATGTGGAACTCCTCCACCTGCGCAATGTGCATGAAGAGATCCGCGAACGAACGAGCACCTTCGGCCACATGGCGATGCAGAGCATCCTCCGGAACGAGATCCAGAAGCTGCAGCGTGACGCTCCGATAGCGTTGAAGATGTTCGCGAATGGTTTCGAGTTCGGATTGCATTGGACCGGAGAAATATGTGCTCGGCTTTCGTTCCACGTGGCTCCTTCTACCCCGCTGCAGCAGGATGCGCATGGTTCCGCAACACCATCGCGTTCAGACGGAGCATTCCGAAACGGCGGTAGAAGGGGACCACGGCTTCGTCGCAGACAACATCGATCATGTACATTCCCTGCAGCAACTCCAGCATCCGGTGCATGAGCCCGGTGCCGATGCCCTGCCCCCGATACTCCGCAAGCACTTCGAGGAGCGGAATGTATGCCGCCATCACGCCGTCGCTCAGGGCATTCACGAATCCAACAACGCGCACGCCCTCCACTGCAAGCACAACGTGCGCACTGTGGCGCAGCAGTTGCAGATGCACCTCCACGGATGGAGGCGTGGGCCAGCCCGCGAAGAATCCTTCCAGCAGGTCCGGTGTAATACCCTCCAGCGATGTGCGGTATTCAATCATGTCTGTGCAAGGCCTGGCGCCCGTGCTCATGCGCTCCGCAGGCCATCAACCGCCTGCCCGGTTATCGCATCGGATCGATATGATTCTCCACCGCTCGCGGAAGGCCGCCCATGTGCTCCACCCGCCCCGGCACGCAGACCGCATGCGCACAGTGCATCTGCCAGGCGCACCGCTCGTGCGAAACACGCCCCTCGCCGGTGCCGGGCAGAGGATGCTCCGGATTGCGCCGGGATTGGTAGGGTTGAAGTCGCGGACGGCTCGCAGCACCGCGCGGAATGCCGGATAGATGTCGACGGTGTTCTCGATGTTCATCGGAACGCGCACGGTGGGAGTGGAAATGCAGTACGGGATATCGGGATTCCCCGTCGGCACGATAACGGCCTGCCTCACCGGCAGTTCGCCGCCGTGCTCCTCGATCAGCAGGGCGCGCAGTCGATTCTCGAGGTCCTACCCGACGTGCCGGCTGTAGACCAGATCGATGCATGTAACCGAAGCTGAAGCTATTGGCGGGGCTTACGATCGCATCTCCCTTCAACGTGAGGATATCGCCCTGCGACATCTTCACGTTCTCGAACTCGGCGAAATACTCTTCCCACGCGTAGAACATCGCGGCGTGGTAGGCCCGCAGGTGAATAACCGGTTCATGCACGGCACAAACCTACAATGCAGGCCCCGCCCGGCAAAGCGCTACCTGCGCAGCTCCACGCCGCT
Source organism: Kapaibacterium sp. (SeqCode) (assembly GCA_035549015.1). Classification (GTDB taxonomy): domain Bacteria; phylum Bacteroidota; class Ignavibacteria; order OLB7; family OLB7; genus JAFDZV01. The sequence continues at coordinate 124,592 of DASZRW010000137.1, read as the reverse complement.
CGCAATGAAGCTCACCTCAGTTGCCGTGCCGTCCGGAGCGGGCGTGATATGTGCCCCTTCGCTCACCATGTGGTCCACCATCGCCTTGTCCAACTGCTTCACGACAACCGTCCCCTCGGCTCGCGCCTTCATGCCGCTGGAGTTGGTGGGAACGAAGAAGCCGTAGTCCTTGAACGTGACCCGCACGCCCGGCGCTCCCCGCTTTGCGGACAGCTCCATCCAGCATCCCTTCCTCCGGCAGCACTGCTGCACCACACCTGCAACCACCACCGTCCTGCCGGCGAACGCGTTGGGATTCTTCAGGATATCGGCAAGGCTCGCAGCCGGCGAACTGCCGATCGGTGCGCCCCGCCTGATTGGAGTTCGGGCAACGGCCGTGCCATGGCCGGCCGGGTTGTGCACCGCCTGCGAAACCGGCGTGCCGAATGTCAATGCGCTCACCATGAGCACGAGGAAGGAAGAAAGCATAGCGGGTTGGGTTTGTGGATCCTGGTTGTTGGGTCATGGGCCTCGCTCGTTCGCACACGATCACGTTGTCATCGTTCATCTCTCCTCTCTCATAGTGTCTTTATTCGTCGATCCGGAACGGCGGCACCAGACGGCCATCGATATCCGTGACGCCATAGTGAGGCGCAAGATCGCCGGCATGATGCACCCCGCCGGAAAGCCTTGCCACATCAGGGTCAGCGGCCATCGCGGCGATCACGCGGCCCGCATACTCCGGCGATTCCGTACGCAACAGATCCAGCGGATGCTCCGCATGCGCCTGCATCACCCGCTCCGTCCGCATGAACCCCGGTGCGAGCGCAACGGCTACGACACCGTGCGGCTTCAACTCCTGCGCCATCGCAAACGCCAGACGAACGATCGCGGCCTTGGCGACATCGTAGAACAGATTGCCCAGATAGAGCCCGCGGTCCCACGCCACCGTGTTGACGATGAGGCCCGAACGCTGCGGCAGCATGAGCGGCACGGCAAGGCGGCCGGCAACGATGTGCGCCCGGAGTCCGGCTACAAACATACCATCCCAGTGCCGCATCGGCTGCTCCCAGAACGGCGCAACGAAGCCGGCTCCCTCGTGCCCCTCGTATCCGCCCCAGACATTGTTCACCAGCAGGTCCAACCGGCCGTGCTCCGCGCCGATGCGCTGGAACAGGCGCTCCACGTCCGCATCATCCGTGTGATCGCAGCGCACCGCGATCCCCGTTCCGCCCCGTTCGGTAATCAGCCGCGCAGTCTCCTCCACCGTGCCGGCAAGGTTCTCCGTGGTGGCACCGCCTCTGGCACTGCGACCGGTAACGTAGACCGTTGCTCCCCGATCGGCAAGCGCAAGCGCGATGCCGCGGCCCGCACCACGGCTTGCTCCGGTGACAAGGGCGACTCTGTTCTGAAGTGCGTTCATCGTGGGGGATTGGGTGATTGCAGGAAGTGATGTGTGATGGCGCGGACGCGAAGAGCCGCACGTTCAGGCTCCGGACGTGGGCCCGGGAGGCCTGCCCTGGCCGGAACGGAGCGAGGAGGTGGAAACCGCATCCGCCCAGTCCTTGCCGGCCTGCCGGCGCTCCGCCTCGATATCGCGCCAGAGCTGCTGGCAGGGAAAACTGTTTTCGTAGAACGCACGGCCGATCACCACGGAGTCTATTCCGAACTGTTCCATCTCCTGCAGGCGCCAGAGATGTTCCACCGTTGCGACGCCCCCCGCAGCGGTCACGTGCATCCCGGTCAGCGTTGCAAGCCGCTCCAGCTCCGCGAAGTTCGGGCCGTGCATCCCACCTTCGTAATCCAGATCGGTGAAGAAGAAGCGGTTGATGCCGAGCTCCTTCGCACGCCCGGTGAACTCCAGCGTCTCCATGCTCTGGGTCTCGGTGTGCCACGGATGGCTGGTGCGGCCGCCGCTCGTGATTGCGCCAAGGCAGATGCGCGAGGGGCCGAAGCGCTCCACCAGCGAACGCACGCCGGTTGGATCGCGCAGCACCAGGTCATGCAGGAACAGCCGGTAGACGCCGGCAGCAAGCCACATCTCGCACTCGGCGATATCCGCGAACGACGAGACCAGTTGCACCGGGATCTCCACTGTCGCCACAACTTCGAGAATGGCGTCGTGATTGATCCCGGTTCCCTCGTACAGACCGTCGCGATCCAGGATATGGAGCGTCCGCGCATTCTCCCGCCGCCACAGCAGAGCCATCTGGCCGGGATCGTCGGAGTAGACCACGCCGTCGTTGGATGCAAGGCTGATGGTGCGCACACACCGATCGGACTTCAACTCTATGGCAGGAATTACAAGCACGTGTTTCTCGGGGGACTCGAAAGAGTGAGATTGTTCGGCTCCTCGACGGGCCGTCTGCCGGAGCGTCGAGGGGCCACCGGGTACGGCCGTCGCCGGACGACTGGCAGGCTGCCCATGATCTCCGTGCAGGCCGCACCCCATTGTATCGCAGGCCGCAACGCAGCACCGGAGGCTGCAACGCAGCACTGGAGGCTGCAACATGAAGACGACACAGCGGCCTGCCAAGTGCTGCAACGAGACGGCCGCAGAGAACCAACCCGCGACCGTGGAAGAAGTTCCGTCCGGAACTACATCAACTCCACACGGCTCTGTTCGCCGAGCACGAAGCGCTGCACACGCGGCTTGCCGGCGCCGCGGCAGATCTCCACATCGTTGCCGAGCAGGCTTCCCTCGATCCGCACGTCCACTGAGCGGACGGTGACGCGATCCATGAGAATGGAATACTCCACCTCGCAATGCTCCAGCACACAGCCGGCGCCGATCGAACTGTACGGACCGACATAGGTATCCACAACACGCGCGCCGCGACCGATGATCGCCGGCCCGCGCACGCGGCTCGCGATCACCTCCGCCCCCTCCTCGATCACCACGGCGCCGGCGATGTCGCTCTCGGCGTCCACGCGCCCATCGATCCGTTCATCGATCTTGCTCAGCACAAGGCGATTGGCCTCCAGCAGGTCGCTCGGCATGCCGGTATCCTTCCACCATCCGGTGATCTCGCCGTGGCCGACCTTGTAGCCGTGCTTCAGAAGATAATCATGAGCGTCGCTGATCTCCAGTTCCCCCCGGCGGCTGGGCTCGATGGCATTCACCGCCTGGAAGATCGCCGGACCGTAGATATAGATGCCGCTCACCGCGAACGGACTCTTCGGCACGCTCGGCTTCTCCTCCACGGCAACCACGCGCCCGTTTCCGTCGAACTCCGGAACGCCGAAGCGCTCCGGGTCGCGCACGCGCGCAAGCGTCAGGTAGCAGTCCAGCCCGCCATCGCGGAAGCTCTGCACGAAGCGCTCGATGCCTCCCACGACGATATTGTCGCCGAGGTAGAACACGAAGGAATCGTCGCCGATGAATTCCTGCGAGATCTTCACCACATGCGCCAGACCAAGCGGTGCCTCCTGCCAGATGTAGGTGAAGCGCACGCCGAGATCGGAGCCATCGCCAAACGCCCGTTCCACCTCCTGGCCGTTGTCGACGCCGACAACGATGCCGATATCGGTAATGCCGGACTCCTTCACCGCATCGATTGCATAGCGGAGGATCGGCTTGTTGGCGATCGGAATGAGATGTTTGTTCTGCGTATGGGTGATGGGGCGCAGGCGCGTTCCGCGCCCGCCCGCCGTGATCAATGCTTTCATGATTGAGGGCTTCGTTCGAGTGTGATGCCGAAGAGTGATGCAAGATCGCCGATGGAACGGACCTCTGCCAGCGGGTCCACATCGGCGTATTCGGCGGGCCGGTGTGTCCCGATGGCGTTGTACCAGACCGTGGCCATGCCGGCTCCCGCGGCGCCGCGTACGTCCCACAGGTAATTGTCCCCGACGTACACGGAACCGGCCGCCTCCACATGGGCGGAGGCGAGCGCGATACGAAAGATCTCGGCGTCCGGCTTGTGAACGCCAACCTCTTCGGAAACAATCACATGACCGATGCGGCCGCCGAGCCCGGTGCCGCCGATCTTTCGCCCCTGCACGCTCGCGAATCCGTTCGTGATGATGCCGAGCGTATACCGATCCTTCAATGCATCGAGCATGGGAAGCACGCCGTCGTACAGCGTGCAGTGGTCCTCATAGCATCGCATGTAGCTGTCGCGGATCTCCTCCGGCGTCGTGCCGGCGGCCGTGCCGAGCATGGAGCGGACCCAATCCACCAACTGTCTCGCGCGCTGAAGCCGCAGCTCGCCGGCCGTGAGAAGTCCGCGCGAATACTCCTCCCATATCGCCTCGTTGATGGCATGCCATGCTGCATGCACCTGCGCGAAGTCCAGCGATCCGAAGAACGCCGGATACAGGCCGTAGACGTCGTGGAGACCCCGGCGCACGGCTCCGCGATGATCGAGCAGCGTATCGTCGAGATCGAAGAAGATCGCGTCCAGCGAATCGAAGTGCATCGCTAACCCTACACCTTCCCGAGATCGCCCGGCTGGCGGGATGCCGGCGCCGACGATTGCGAGATCGACTCGCGCATCGAGGTGTCGGCCTGAAGATTCTTCATGTTGTAGTAGTCCATCACCCCCATGCGCCCGTCGCGCAGAGCCTCCGCCATCGCCAGCGGAATCTGGGCTTCCGCCTCCACAACCTTCGCGCGCATCTCGTGCACGCGCGCATGCATCTCCTGCTCGAGCGCCACGGCCGCAGCACGCCGCTCCTCCGCCTTCGCGCGGGCAACGCTCAGATCGGCCTGCGCCTGGTCGCTCGCCAGCTTCGCGCCGATGTTCTCACCGACGTCCACGTCTGCGATGTCGATGGAAAGAATCTCGAAAGCCGTCTCCGCGTCGAGCCCCTTGTCCAGCACCGTCTTCGAGATGCGATCCGGGTTCTCCAGCACCTGGCTGTGTGTTTCGCTGGAACCGATGGTGGTAACGATGCCCTCGCCAACGCGCGCGATGATGGTGGCCTCGCCTGCGCCGCCGACGAGACGATCCAGGTCGGCACGGACGGTGACCTTGGCAACCGCACGCACCTGAATGCCGTTGCGCGCCATGGCAGCCACCGGCGGAGTCTCGATCACCTTCGGGTTCACCGACAGACGCACGGCCTCCAGCACATCGCGGCCGGCGAGATCGATGGCCGTTGCGCGCTCGAAGCCGAGATGGATCTGCGCCTTCTCCGCAGAGATCAACGCCGCAACAACCTTCTGAACATTTCCGCCCGCCAGGTAGTGCGATTCGAGCTGATCGATGTCCACACTGATGCCGGCCTTCTGCGCGGTGATCTTCGCATTCACGATAACCGTTGGCGGAACCTTGCGCAGACGCATGCCCACGAGATTGATGATGCCCACGCGAACCCCCGCGGCGATCGCGGTAACCCACAGCTTCACCGGCACCATGTAGAGAACGAATATCGCCACTAACAGACATCCGATGATGACGGCGATAGGAAGCACGTTTGAACCCATGATGGCTCGCCTGAATTGGTGTTGGGAAATGCACGCGCGCAAGAGCATCGCACGCAGCCTATTGCGGCAGCGCGGAAGTTACTGAAGTGCGCCGAACGAGCGAAGGAGGATTCTGTGGTTGCTGAAATACCTGGTTGATGAAAGTACCGTTGCTGAAATACAACGATCAGGCATGTATCCATCGCACTCACCGGCACTGCTGCAACCGGCGCCGTCGGTGAGGTGAGGGGCGCTCCGCCGGAGCGTGAAGATTCCCTACGCTCCTCTCAACCGATGGGAGGCCGCTTCGCGGCTCGATATCATGGCGTGCCGGAGCATTGCCACCTTCAACAGCGCGAAAGGCGCGAACCATCGGGAGCGAGCCCCTCCCTGAACGCCCCCGAGCGCCGCAGGTGCGCGCCGGCCGGTGAACGAACACGGGCGGGCGCTCAGGTGTCCCTCCCCACAAGGCGCAACAACGCATACGCAGCGTTCAACTCCTGCGCCCGCTGCTTCGCCTCCTCCTGCTCCGCCGCGGAACGACGCACGTTCCGGTCCGGATGATGCAGAAGCATCCCGGCGCGATAGGCGTGAGCGATCTCCTCCGGTCCGGCCTCCGGCGTTACGCCGAGAATCCGCCGCGCACGGTCGATCGCCCATCCGGCTGAGGCAGGATTGTGCTCGCGCGCGCCATCATCACGCTCCCGCCCGGCCGCACCGCCATCCGGCCCTCGACCGGCGCCCTGACCGGCGGCATGGCCGGCACCACCATGGCCCGAAGCCGCTCCGCCGTTCGCTCCGGGCTCACCCGCATCGTTGCCGGCGCTTGCGCCCGCCGAGGCATGCTCTGCCCGGGCCGCGCGGTTCCGCTCCTCCACTTCGCGCTTCAGCCGCTTCAACTCCTCGTCACGCGCCGCCTCGGCGGCCCTCTTCTCCTCCTGTTCGCGCTTCTTCTCATCGGCGATCAGGCGCTCCGCCTCCCGCAACGACTCGTCATCGCCAACACGGTACTCGGGTGCGTACGATCTGGCGATGCGGTTGAAGCGCTCGAACAGCTGGTTCAGAGACATGGCGATGGAGCCGCAAGGCTCCGGTCAGTAGTTGGCGGAACGATCCCGCGATTCCCGGCTCGTCCCGATGCCCCCCTGCGCGGCCGGGGTCATCCGCGGAGAGTGTGGTCCCGGCAGCATGCAGCATTGCAGGCGGGCCGTCGCGATCGGCAACCGATGGCGGATCGATCCCGACCACGTACGCACTGCGCCGCTGCCGGTTACAGGATCGTGTTCCCCTGGTTGAACTTGGAGCTCTCCCGTTCGGCGATCGTGCTCTCGCTCGGAGGCATCACCGTGGGCATGAACTGCGCCGGATCGGTCAGGAGATCCTTCTCCGTCTGGGCGATGATGTAGTCCACGACGGCCTTCATGTCGTTGCCGCTTGCGGCATACACCTCGAGCTGGCGGGCGGCACCGCTTCCGTTCTCGAGGATGTCGTTGATGTAGTTGATGTGCTCGCGGCTTCCCAGATCGTCCACAACATCGTCCACGAACATCAGCAGTTCGCGGATCAGGTCGCGGGTGTTCTTCTCCCGCTGCCGTCCGAAGTCGATCAGCTTCCCATCCAGACCGTAGCGCACCGCACGCCACTTGTTCTCCATGATCAGCGCACGGCTGTAGACGCGGAACGAGAGGTTCTTGCGATACAGCGCGAAGAGCTTGGCAGCAACGGCCTGGATGAGCGCCGCAACGGCCACGGTCTCCTTCAGCGTCATCGGCAGATCGCAGATGCGCACCTCGAGCGTGGGGAAGTTCGGATGGGGCCGCACGTCCCACCAGATCCGCTTGGCGTTGTCGATACAGCCGGTGCGGACAAGCAGGTCCACGTACGATTGATACTCCCCCCAGCTTTGAAACGTGTCCGGAATATTGGTGCGCGGAAAGCGCTCGAACACCTTGGAGCGGTAGCTCTTCAATCCCGTTTCGAAGCCGGTCCAGAACGGCGAGTTCACCGTGAGCGCGAGGATATGCGGCAGGAAATACCGCATCTCGTTCATGATCTGAATCTGCGTCTCGCGGTTCTCGATGCCGATGTGCACGTGCATGCCGAAGATCAGGAGCGAACGTGCAAGCAACTGCATATCCTCCACGATCATCTGGTACCGCTCGTCCGGATGAATCTCCTGCGTGGACCAATGCGAGATCGGATGCGTGCTGGCGGCTCCGATCTTCAATCCGGCGCCGCCGGCGAGATGGCGCACAACGGAGCGCACGCTGCGGAGCTGGTCGTACAGCTCATCGACGTTGGCACATACCTTGGTGCCGATCTCCAGCATGGAGCCATGCATCTCCGGCTTCATCTGCTCCTCGAGCACGGCGCGTCCCTTCGAGAGCAACTCGAATTCCAGGTGCGAACGGAGTTCGCGGGTGACCGGATCGATCACCATGTATTCCTCTTCAACGCCAAGCGTGAAACTCGGGCGCTCGTACGGATCCCTTCCTACCATGTATTCACCTCTTCATGAACATCGATAGCGTCATCCGGGCGGGCTCGCGGCTCCGCGCGAACCATTACTTCGAACTCTTCCGTGCCTTCTTGAGCGGCTCGTCGTCGCCGCGCAGAAACGTGCTCCAGCGATACTCCTCCGGCATGCGGCGTCCCTTGGATGCCTCCTCGATGGCGAACGTGGCAACCGTCTCGACGAACCATTGGAAGTTGTCCTCACCAACCGAGGAGCGCTCGGCATCCGGAGCCGGGTTCATGAAATCGATCGCGTACGGAATGCCGTCGCGCACGGCGAACTCCACGGTGTTGATGTCGTAGCCGAGAGCCGTGCAGAGCGTGATGCAATCCTGCGTGATGCGTGCAGCCATCTCCGGCGTGGCGGAGAACCCGGCCTCGTAGCGGAGGTGATGCGGGTTGCGCGGTTCGTACGGCATGATGTGCACGTAGCGCTGCCCCACCACATAGCAGCGATAGTACTCCTCGAACTCCACTCCCTCCTGCAGCGTCATGCAGATATCACCCGTCTCGTCGTACGCCTTGAAGAACTCCTCCGGTGAATGGATCTTGTAGACGTTCTTCCAGCCGCCGCCGTCGAACGGTTTCATCCACGAGGGGAACCCGACGTACTCGAAGTAGTTGTCCCAGTCCAGCGGGAACATCAGGTTGCGCATGGAGGTGCTGGTGGTGCCGGGCGGATGTTCCTTGGTTGGAAGAAGGAGTGTCTTCGGCACGGCCACGCCAAGCTTCTGCGCCAGCGTATAGTTGAAGAACTTGTCGTCCGCCGACCACCAGAACGGATTGTTGACGATGCGGGTACCGTTGATCGCCGCATGCTTCAGGGCCGCGCGATAGAACGGGATATCCTGGGAGATGCGATCGATGATGAGTGTATACCTGGCAGGATCTTCCAGCTTCAAACCGCCGATCTGGAGGAACTCTGCACGCACATCGGCGCCGCGTCTGTTGATCGCCTCCACCAGGGCAGGCGGGAACGTCTGCTCCATGCCGAACAGGACTGCTACACTTTCCATAGGATACGAAGTAGAGAGGAGTACGATTGATTAACCGAGGTGAGGGGTGCATCGCGTTGCCGGATATGCGTTACGCTGATGCCGGCGGTAATGTGAAGAATCTCCCGGAGAACGCCAAGCGAGCCCATGTTCTGATTCGCTAAAAAGTGGGGACAAATTGTTCGTTTCACCCATGGAAGCGTATGTTTGGCGACGTACATACGGTTGGTTTCGGTTGCCGGCCGGCGGCATTGCCCACGCTCGCCGGGCATGGACCAACCGAATCGGCAGCACGGATCGGCATGTCCGGCGCCGAACGATCGACAATCAAACCATTTACATGGCATCGACATTCTCATTCGATATCGTCTCCGAGGTGGATCTTCAGGAGGCGGACAACGCCGTCAACCAGGCTGTGAAGGAGATCCAGCAGCGCTATGACTTCAAGGGGAGCAACTCGACGATCGAGTTGGACAAGAAGGCAAAGGTGATTGCGCTGGAGTCGGACGACGAGTTCAGACTGAAGCAGGTGATCGATGTGCTGGAGTCGAAGCTGATCAAGCGCGGCATCGGCCTGAAGGCCCTCACCTACGGGACGCTGGAGCATGGGTCGATGGGATCGGCGCGGCAGAAGATTACGCTGCAATCCGGCATCGACAAGGAGAACGCAAAGAAGATCACCAAGCTGATCAAGGATCATGGACTGAAGGTAACCGCGCAGATCCAGGACGATCAGGTGCGCGTGCAGGGAAAGGCGAAGGATGATCTGCAGGAGGTGATCGCGATGTTGAAGGAGGCGGACCTTCCATTCGACATGCAGTTCGTGAACTATCGGTAGCGTTCCCGGACAACGCCAGCCGTGCCGGGCCTGCAAAGCCCTGCACGGCTGCATCAGGCACTGCACGGTTGCATCAGGCACTGCACGGCTGCATCAGGCACTGCACGTACGCTCTCTTCCGGCGCCATTCTTCACGGTCCCTCCCGTTCAATGGCAAGTCACTGCGTCCAACGTTACGGCTTCATGCCCTCATGCCTGCAGGCAACGTACCGCTGCCTGCTGATGCTGGCTTTGCTGGCACCTGCTCCGGCGGCGCTTCGCGCGCAGCCCGCACCGGCGCTTCGCGACATCTCCGTGGCGACGAAGGGAACCACCGGCACCATCACTCTTCTTTTCAGCTCGACGGTCAGGACCGTGGTGCTCGCCTCCAGGGGAAACGGACTTGCGCAGGTGCGCATGAAGCCGGTACAGGCAGCCAGGGCCGCCTTGAACTCGGCCCTCCCCAGGCCCGGCGTTCGCAGCGTTGCCGCCCACATCGAACGGGGGAACGTGCTGGTGGCCAACACGACATTCACCCGCGAGGTGCTCACGCTCACCATCGTGGCCCGCGACTCGCGGCGCGTCGTGGTGCAGGCGCGTCTGGGGAAGCCGCTGGCAGCGGACCGCGCAGGCCGCAGCGGGCAGCCCCGGAGCGGGATCTCGGGAAGCAGCACGCGCGCCGTCACCGGAAAGGTTCCGGACAGAGCACTCCCTGCCTCGTCTGCACCGGGCGATACCGACGCAGCAGCAACCGGGCCGATGCGGCGAGCCTGGTCGCTCTCAACGATCGTGATCGATGCCGGCCATGGGGGGAAGGATCCCGGCGCACTCGGCATCGAGAACCTGCAGGAGAAGGATGTCACGCTTGCGGTGGCGCTGGCGCTGCGCGATCAGGTGCGGGCTCGGATGCCCGGCGTGAAGGTGGTGATGACGCGTGACGACGACCGGTTCATCGAGCTCTATCGCCGCGGGCAGATCGCGAACGAGCACGGCGGCAAGCTCTTCATCTCCATTCACTGCAACTCCATGCCGGAGAAGCCGCACCCGGCAAGCGGCTTCGAGTGCTACATCCTTCGTCCCGGCAAGAGCGACGACGCCGCATCGGTGGCCGCGCTGGAGAACAGCGTGATCCGCTTCGAGGCGGACCAGGGGAAGTATCCCTCACGCTCCGCGGAGAACACGATCCTGGCGAGCATGGCGCAGAGCGCGTTCGTGCGGTACAGCGACAAACTGGCCCGTGAGATCCGCCATGCGATGCGCGGCCACACCGGCATTCCCGATCGCGGCGTGCATCAGGCCGGCTTCTATGTGCTGGTGGGGGCCTCGATGCCCGGCGTGCTGGTGGAGATCGGATACCTGAGCAACAGGAAGGACTGGAAGGTGCTGAACAGCAGGAGCGGCCGCGAGAAGATCGCACGCTCCATCGCGGAGGGCATCAGGAATTACGAGCGGCTCTACTCAGCGTCGCTGGCACGGTGAGGGACGATTACTCCAGAAAAGTCGGAATTCGAAATACGCGAAGCATCGAGGCACCGCCTGCATGCCTCAATGCTTGCAACGCCAAAGAACCGCATCCTTTCTACGTACAGAGGGAATTGCTTCCTGATAGCACATCGATCTGTTATCGCGGAGTGTGACTCCGCGATCGTCATCGGAAGAATGGGGCCTGAGTACAACTCAGGCCCAACGTGCGAGCCACATTACCTCCAGGCTCGCCTCACCCCCCGAAGAGTGCGAGGATCAGCATGGAGATTGCGATTGTGGGAACGGCCACTGCGAGCCCGATGCGAACGAACCGCCCAACGCTCACGCTCACGCCATGACGGCGAAGCATTTCGATCCACAACAGCCCGGCGAGCGAACCGATCGGCAGAAGGCGCGGCCCGAGATCACCCCCTATGAGCGCCGCGAACACCCCGAGATGCCCGGAGTGCGCGCCGGACTCCAGCGCCATCATGTTCAGGTGGGACATCGGGTGATTGTTGAGGAGCGCGGAGCCGATTGCCGAGACGACTCCGACGGTCGCAAAGCCGGCTCCGGCATAGAGCGCTTCGAGACGGGCCACGAGCCCCACCTGCCGAAGGCCCAGCGACATGATGAGGACGGCGAGCAGGAACCCGAGAGTCTCCCACGATACACCATTGCGCACCAGTTCCACCGGATGAATGCTTCTCCCTCCCCGAAGAAGCAGCACGGAGAGCGCCGCACCGCAAAGCGCCACCGGCCACACCGGAACGCCGAGCGCTCCGAAGAGCGGATAGGAGACCAGTACGCAGCCAAGAAGCGCCATCATCCGGCGCTGCACCGGCGTGGCAGGCATGGGGGCCTGCGTTGCCGGCCCGATCGGCTGGCGTAACTGCGCACTGAAGATCACCCGCAGTATCAGGAAGCCGACCACGTTCCCGGCAATGGATACGGGGATCATGTGGAGGGCGTAATCGTTGAAGCGGATCTTCAGAAACTCCGAGACCACCATGTTCATCGGGTTCGAGACCGGCAGCGCGGCAACACCCGCGGACATGAAGACGGCGAATGCGAACGGGAGCACAAGCTGCGGCACGCCGGGATAGCGGCGCTTCACGAGCGCGATCACCACGGGAGTCAGGAGCAGGATGGCGGCATCGTTGTTGAACGCCGTGGAGGTGAGAACGCCGAGCGCGAAGACCAGAAGGAAGAGCCCCGATGTGGAGACGGCCCTGGCCTCGATGTGTGCGGCCCACCAGTCCAGCAGGCCGGAGCGCCGGGCAGCCTCCGTCATCACCATGATGGAGGCAAGCGCCACGAACGGCGTCCAGAGATTGGCGGCCGCCTGAACCAGATGTACCGGCCGCACGATTCCGAGCACGCCCATCACCAGCACGCCCGCGAATGCGGCCGCTGCAGGTGTAAGACGGTAGCTGGAGCCCAGCTTCGGGCGTGCAACCACCAGACCCAACGTAATCGCCACGGTGGAGTACGCCGCGAACTCGTTCATGCAGGTGTTCCCTGGATTGTTCGGTGAGGCCCGTCGCATCGCACCGATGCGGGAGCCGGTTGCTCGGATTGGTTTGCAGGGGCAGCAGCGGGGTGTGCCATGCCGGGAATCGAGGTGGCGAAATCGTGTCCGGTAGGGAGCCGGGAGAATCACGCGCGGGACGATCGGAACGGAACGGCGCGAACGCCGCTGCCGGCCTTACTCGCCGTAGCGCACGTTCTGCTCCTCCTCCTTCATCTCCTTGTGCCGAAGCGCACGCACGGAGTCGGTGTAATGCCGGAGGTCGTTGAAGACGCCGCCGCGCAGCCCGTCCACCGCTGCACGGTCCGGCCGCACGTCGAAGCTGGCGAAGTGCTGGGAACTGGTAAGGTACGGTGTGTGCGGAACTTCCTGCTGCGGTATGTGCCGGGAGTCGCCGATCTCCATCCCCCAGCGAACGCGCTGGTTGGCGAGATGCACGAAGCGGGGCTGCGGCTTTGTCCAGAACTGTCCGGCCATCAGTGCCTGCATGCGCTCGTGCCCCAGATGACGGTTGTAGACCGATGCGCTGTCTATCAGCAGAGCATCTGCGGTATCGGCGGGATCGCCGAACGCAACCACACGAGCGGGCGTTCCATAGTGCACCATGATCAACGCGCCCGGATGCACGAGCTTGTACATGTCCGCAATCTCCTCGCGCGACATGCGAACGCAGCCGTGCGACGAGGGACGAACGCCGAGATTGCCGTAGTAGCCGTTGCCGTCCAGGCCATGAAATCCCACGCCTCCCTGGATGCCGATCCAGTGATGCAGGCGGGCATCGTTGAACTCCTTGCTGATCGCCATCGGCGTCATGTTCTGAATGGTGAACATGCCGGTTGGCGTGGCCATCCCCTCCTTCAATGCCGGCGTGCCGCTGGAGATCCTGAACGTGCGGTCGCTGCCGTTGCGGAAGTGAACCGTAACGTGCTGCCTGGCGAGGTTGACATCGAGGTAGAGAGAGTCGGTAGTGTAGACGGTATCCAACGGACGCATATGGCTGAGCACCATATCGGGGGGCGTGATCCCCGATCCGTTCTGCGCCCTGTGCTCCCCCTTCGCCGCGGTGACCGCAGCGCTGGCCTGCGTCGGCTCCGGAAGGCTGCCGATCAGCACGGCGCAGCCCACGATGACCATCAGGCCGGCCACGATCGCCAGACCCACTGCGCGCTGGCGACGGTCCGCATCCATCTCGTCGGAGTCCGCATCCATCTCGTCGGAGTCCGCGTCATCAACGTCGGCATCGATGCCATGCACATCCGGTGCACCGGCCGCTTCGCCGGAGAGGAAATCGGGAACGGCCGGCGTCACGGAAACGGCGGCGACTGCGGGCATCACGGCACCCACAGGCAGCTCCGCGAGAAGGGAGCCATCCGGTTCTGACTGTGAATCTGTCCGAGGGACGCGATCGGATTCCATGCTCGTACGGCTTTGAGATGAAGACAGGATCGCTGACTACATTGAGGTTCAGGGCAGCAACAGCCGGCAATAATAACGGCTCCGGCATTTCCGGGCAAGTGAGGCTCCCGGACGATGCGGCGTTCGGATCCGGAACCGTTGAAGGGAGCGCCCCGGAATCCGATCACAATGAGCGCGCTGCGCTGCCGGCGTATCGTATTACGACCCGCCGTTGGCCATATCCAGGCGGCGCTTCCGTTCCCGCTGGCGCGTGGTGTGGTCCAGGATCTTCTTGCGCATGCGAATGGTCTTCGGCGTGATCTCGAGCAGCTCGTCGTTGTCGATGTACTCGATGAACTGCTCCAGCGAGAAGTCCAGCGGGGTCTCGAGTCTGATGGCCCCTTCCGATCCGGAGGCACGCATGTTGGTGAGATGCTTCTTCTTCACCACGTTGGCAAGGATATCCTCGTCGCGTGCGTTCTCGCCAACGATCATGCCGCTGTAGACCGGCGTGCCGGGGCCGATGAAGAGCTGCCCCCGCTCCTGCGTGCTCTCCAGCGAGTAGGCCGTGGCCTCCCCTTCCTCCATGGCGACGATCACCCCGCGAGCGCGGCCGGGCATGATGCCGCGTGCGGGCTGGTAGCCATGGAACACCTGGTGCAGCATTCCCGTTCCCCGGGTCTCTGTCATGAACATGCTGCGAAACCCGATCAGCCCGCGCGACGGCACCAGGAACTCGAGACGCGTTGAGCCGTTCGCCGAATGCATGTTCTGCATCTCGGCGCTGCGACGGCCCAGCATGTCGATTACGGTGCCGGTATGCTCATCGTCCACATCCACCACGACATGCTCCACCGGCTCGCTCAGCACGCCATCCACCACCTTGGTGATCACCTCCGGCTTGGAGACCTGGAACTCGTAGCCTTCGCGGCGCATCGTCTCGATGAGAATGGCCATCTGCAATTCGCCGCGGCCCTTCACGATGAACTGGTCCGGGCTCTCGGTCTCCTCGATGCGCATGGAGACGTTGGTCCGCACCTCGCGCATCAACCGGTCGCGGAGATTGCGGCTGGTGACAAACTTTCCTTCGCGGCCGCAGAAGGGGGAGTCGTTCACCATGAACATCATGGAGATGGTAGGCTCGTCGATCGTCACGTAATCCAGCGCCTTCGGATCCTCGCCGGTGGCAAGCGTCTCGCCCACGTTGAAGTCGTCGGAGCCGGCAACGGCAACGATCTCACCAACGCGCGCGGTCTCGGCCTCCACGCGCTTCAACCCGTCGAACGTGTAGAGCTTGGAGATGCGGAGCTTCTCGGCAACCCCCTCCCCAACCATGCGGAACACCCAGTCGCCAACGTTGATGCTTCCATGAAACACGCGGCCGATCGCAAGGCGGCCCAGATAGTCGCTCCAGTCCACCGATGCCACGATCATCTGGAAGTCGCCGTCCGGATTGCCGTGCGGCGGCGGGACGCGCTGCACGATGAGATCGAACAGCGGCGTGAGATCGAACTCCTCCCCTTCCAGGTCGAGCTTGGCGATCCCCTCGCGGCCATTGGTATAGATCACCGGGAAGTCCAGCTGCTCGTCGGTCGCACCAAGGCTCAGGAAGAGCTCGAACACCTGATCCAGCACTTCGTAGGGGCGCGCGTCCTTGCGATCGATCTTGTTGATCACGACGATCGGCTTCAGCCCGAGATCGAGCGACTTCTTCAACACGAACTTGGTCTGCGGAAGCGGGCCTTCGGCGGCATCCACCAGAAGGAGAACACCGTCAACCATGATCAGCGTCCGCTCCACCTCGCCGCCGAAGTCGGCATGGCCCGGTGTATCCACGATGTTGATCTTGATGTCGTGCCAATGAATCGCCGTGTTCTTGGCCATGATCGTGATCCCCTTCTCGCGTTCCAGGTCGCCGGAGTCCATGACACGCGTCGCCACGTGCTGGTTCTGGCGGAAGGTGCCGCTCTGCTGAAGCAGCTTGTCCACGAGAGTGGTCTTGCCATGATCAACATGCGCGATGATGGCGATGTTGCGGATGTCGTCGCGTCGAAGCATAACGTTGAGAAACTGATCGGTTCGGTGCCAGGCTGCATGCCTGCAATCAAAGCCTTGCAAACTACAACCAACCCGATGGCTGCAAAAGCCCGGTAACATGTCGCTACCATTAGAGGGCGGTGGTTGTACGTCATGGCAAACGTACGCAATCATGGCGGCCATCGTCGATTACCAAGGCGTGAAGAACAGGCGTGAAGAATGGAAGGCGGCAGCGCTTCCGCCCCGCAGCCGCGTGAGGCGTGGGGCGATCCGCCGGTAGTCCCCAGCCTCCGTCGTTGCGCCGGCGTCCGCGGGAGTCTTTCGCGCCTGCCCCGGTAACGCATGAAATCATGGGCGTGTAACACGGCAGTCTGGATCGCGCGCGTATATTTGCGCGCTCAACGACACCCCAAGAACAGGATTTTTCTCAAATGCTATCACGAGCCTATCTCATCCTATCCCCCGCAACGCCGAACGATATCGGTGCAGCGGTATTGAACCAGCGCCAGACGATTCCACTCGCATGGGCGTTCGCGCTCGCCTCGCCGAACACGAGCCTGAACGTTGCAGAGGATCACGTCTACTTCTCCACGACCGTCGGCGATGCGCTCGGCGTGCTCGACCGCGGAATCGCGGCCTGGAGCTACAACAGTTATTTCCGTGATACGCTGGGTCCAGTGGGTGTCTTCCGCGATTGGCTTGCCGCCTATCCGGCGGACGCCAGGATGTATGTGAACATCACGGATCTGATCAAGCGTTCGCCGAACGCGAAGCAGGACATCGAGGAGTTGAAGCGGATCGCCGAGAAGGTGAACGTCGCCTTCGAGGAAGCGGAGGTGAAGCACTTCACCAATTTCGTGCAGGAGCTCCGCAAGCTCTCCTATCCGCTGGTCACGGTGCCGATCACCGGCGACCGCGAGGTGGACATCGAGATCCTCTCCTTCGAGATTCGCGACACGGACAGCGTGGAGGCGGAGATGGCGCTGCAGATCGTGGGCTCGGACCGCACCGGCGAACTGCTGGACAAGGCGACGGCCTCGATCAATCTTCGAAAGGGAAAACTTGCCGCAACGGTTCCGCAGCCGGCAATCACCAAGGCCGCCGGGCTCGCGCTCTTCACGTCGCATCTGGACGAGGCGCGCGAACTGCTCGTGGAGGAGCTGGGCTGCGTGCTGCTCCGTGAGACGAAGAACCGGCTGGTGCTGAACGCGCATGGCCGCGAGTTCATCGTGGTGAAGCTGGAAGAGGATCATGCCGTAAAGCCTGAGGAGGAGTGATCCGCAGGCGAACGGAAGGTGTCGGGATCGTTGAATGTCGAGGGGCCGGCCACATCGTAGTGGCCGGCCCCTCTCGCTTTCGCGGGCGCGGCACGGCAGGCCGGGCCGATGGCTCAGATGATACGCTCGTAGCGGCTGATATCGATCTTCCAGACCTTCTCGCCGCAGAAGCGCTCCCCCTCCGGACAGATCGGACGCGTGCCGGCAAGACTGCGAACGCTGCAGGGCGGCAGAAGCCAGCGGCCGATGCGCGGATGCACGTCGCGAACCTGACGGGCCTCGTCCACGGACGCGCGCCAGATCTCCTCCTGAGCGTTGTAGCAGAGACGCATCTTGTGCTTGTGATGCAGGTTCAGCAGGTCGCTGCTCTCGGTGAACCGCACGGAGACTGCGTTCGGAAGGAGGTAGTGTGCGAACTCCGCCGGGACTCCCATCCGCTTCAGACGCGCCACGGCATCCCAGGAGCGCTCCATCACCTCCACGTACTTCGCATGCACCACGCCGCTGTGCGTGATGATCTCCGGAGTGATGAAGTCCGGATCGTCCGAAAGCTGCGCCGCGAGAATCGGACGCGAGCCGGGCGTCATGCGATGCCGCTGGTCCTGCGAGTCCGCCGTGTGCGAAAGCTTGCGGCGGAATGTGTAGTGGGGATGATGCAGCGCGCGGGTGATCTTCGCATGTGTGGTCAGCGTGAGGTTCTGCCCCAGGATCGTGTTCTGCGCAGGGTTCAGTGCCAGCTCGATGGCATCGTCATCGTTCATCTGTTCCGGGAGCAGGCCCAGCACTTCGCGTACGGACTCGGCGAGCACCGCCTCCGCGTTCACCTTGTAATCCACCAGTCGCGACGTATATCCCAGCAGTCCCGCATCGAACCGATCGGCGAAGGCGCCGGAGGGAGCCGCGGCCCCGTGATACTCCATGAACATGCGATACTCCGGAGTCTCCTCGAGCGCGATCGGGTCCTCGAGAACGATGCGGTAGTTGGGATCGTGCCGCAACATCTCGCGCACCATCTCCCCGATCACGATCCGCTGCTCGAGCGGCGTATCGAACATCTCGCTCAGCCGCCAGTAGCGCAGCAACGTCAGGCCGGAGATGGTGTGATAGAGATAGGCGAACGTGCCCACCGGGAGGACGTAGCGCGCAATCTCCTGAGCCTTCTTCCGAACATCCTTCGCGTACTTCTCCGGATACTTCGCACGGTATGGGAAGCGCCGGTAGTATGCAGCGGCCGTGGGCTCGCTGAGCAGTGCGATCAATTCCTTGTAGGAGGCGTGCTGATACTCGACCGTCGCCGTATAGAGCTCGAGCGCCGCGCCCTCCATGGGAGGCACCGCCACCATCCCCGGCTTCACAGTGACGTAGCGCTGCGAGACCTGCTCCGAGTTGTAGAACGGATGCTGATGAAGGAACGACCAGAGGAAGTGCCTGGAGACGTTGTCCAGCGTGAACTGGAACTGGGCATGCTGGAACGTGGTATGGTGTCCGGCCTCGTAGATACCGCGTACGATCTGCGTGTCGCGGCTCTCGGGGAAGATCTCCAGCTGCACCACATCATCCGAGACGATGCCCTTGCCGGAATAACAGGTGCGGGCGGTGGCAACAACGTTCTTGAACGGCGTATCGAAGGCCTTCTCCAACCGGACGCGCGGTGCCGGCGAGAGAAATCGCTGCTGATCTACGAGAGGGGTTGTCACGAATCTATGCCGGGGTTACGAGTCCATTCAAGGGCGTTCGGCGCATCCACTCTCCCGCATACCGTGCGGGACGTGGGCGATCTGGTGCGGATCGCGGGCTGGCCGGGCAGGAGCCGTACGATTCGGCGCACGATCCCTGCCGGGCACGAATATAACGAGGCGCCGCTACGCGGACGGGTATCAATCGATCTCCATCCTGCGGCGCGCGCCACCATCCCGCTCCCACGCCAGAGGCCGGTCCGGTTGGTGCCTCGAGAAGCGGATGGTACGTTGCCGCAATGCGCAGGGCGAGCATCGCAACCGCCTGCTACGAAACTCCCCGGAAAGCCGCAGCCGCCCGGGGAGCATCAATCATCAAACGCGCCAGCCGGAAGTTCCGGTGCAGGAGGCGCGCGGCTATCGCCGTCCGAATCTGCGGCGCGACGGGATCGGGTACAGAATGGTGATCTTCTCATCCACCCCGTCGATACTCTTCAGATATCGTTCGCGCGTCCTTGCAGCATCGAGATCGTCGCAGACCTCGACGTAGACGCATTCCCAGGTATCACCGGCACCCGCTGCCCTGGGCGATAGCCGATTGTATTCGGTTATCCTGCGCTCCAGGTTATTGGTGGATCCGATATAGTGCTGGCCGGTTGCTGCACTCTTCAGAACATACACATAGGACGACATGGCGCAATCTCCCGTTGATTGTTGTGTCCCTTGATAACTGTGCAGATACGATCCGTTCACCCAGCAGCGAGCCGTTGAGGCAGGAGATCCGTCGTGCCGGATGTTCGGCGGAGACATGGAACTCTGCGACCGACGCTGCATTCATTCTACGGGCATCGTCCAGCCCGGCCCGCATCGTGCGCCGCGGCGTTGGAACGATATGATACCACGTTGAGTAAACAACGGATGTGAATCGCTACGATGAACGCGATTCGGTTGCATTGACAGTTGATAGCAGTATGCTCAAGCAGGAGCACGTATGTGTGAGGGACTCGCCGGGTTGTCGGGGGTGGACGGCCAGGCAGTTGACCGTGGGTATGTTTGCCGGATGTGAGCGGGAGACGGGGTTCGAACCCGCGACGTCAAGCTTGGGAAGCTTGCATTCTACCACTGAATTACTCCCGCAGCGTGCTTCAACTTCTGGTTGAAACATTCGCCGCAATGTAATCATCCGGCCGCCCCCGATGCAATCCTCGTCCGAGAAAAATTTTAACTTCGGATACTTCTTGAACGCCAAGCTGCGGCATCATCACATTACTTGCACTAGGACGCATGACCATTGAGTTTCTTGGAGCGGCCAGGACGGTTACCGGCTCCATGCATCTGTTGACCACGGATGCGGGCAATCGCATCCTGCTGGATTGCGGGCTGTACCAGGGCCGCCGCGAGGAGGCATACCGGATCAACAACACGCTTCCCTTCGATCCGGCGGAGCTGGATGCCGTTGTGCTCTCGCATGCCCATATCGACCACTCCGGCAATCTCCCTTCGCTGATGAAGGGCTCGCGAGGTGAGCGGTTCCGGGGCACGATCCATACAACGCATGCTTCGCGCGATCTCTGTTCGATCATGCTTCCGGACTCCGCACACATCCAGGAGTCCGATGCGGACTTCCTCCGGCGGCACGACAGGCACGCCTATGAGCCGATCTATACGGTGGATCATGCCACGCGTGTCATGGAGCATATCCAGGGACATGACTATCACGAATCGTTCGATGTCTCCGAGGATGTGCGATGCACCTTCTTCGACGCCGGCCACATTCTCGGCTCCGCGCTGGTGGTGCTTGACGTGAAGCGCTCGTCCGGAGGGACGATGCGGCTTTGCTTCACCGGCGATCTCGGCAGGCCGAACCGGCCGATCCTGCGCGACCCGGAGTTCGTGGGGGACGTGGACTGCCTGATCTGCGAAAGCACGTACGGCGGAAGAACGCACCAGAGCTATCCGGACCTTCAGCGGATGCTGAAGGAAACGATCGTCGAGACGATGTCCAGAGGGGGAAAGCTGATCGTGCCGGCGTTTGCCGTGGGCCGCACGCAGGACATCGTCTACCTGCTCAACGTGATGTTCGAGAACGGCGAGCTGCCGCGGCTCCCAATCTACGTGGACTCGCCGTTGGCTACGGATGCAACGGAGATCTTCCGCCGGCATCCGGAGTGCTTCAACCAGAGCGTGGCAACGCTTCTCAAAACCGATCCCGATCCGTTCGGCTTTACGACGCTCCACTACGTTCGGGACGTCGAGGAATCGAAGGCGCTGAACAGCAGGCCGGAGCCGTGTGTGATCATCTCGGCATCGGGCATGATGGAGGCCGGGCGCGTGGTACATCATCTGATGAACGGCATCGAGGATTCGCGCAACACCATCCTCGTGGTAGGATTCCAGGCGGAGCATACACTCGGCCGGCGCATCGTGGAGCATCGTGAGTACGTCCGGATCTGGGGAGGCGAGTACAAACTGAATGCCCGGGTGAAGACGATCAACGGCCTCTCGGCTCATGCGGACCATGGGGAGTTGATGACCTATCTGAAGCAATTCAACCGCGAGCGCATGCAGAGCATCTACCTGGTGCACGGCGAACACCCGGCGCAGGAGCCCCTGCGCGATGACCTTGTTGCGGCAGGCTTCGCATCGGTGATCGCCCCCCAGAAGTACATGAAGGCAACCCTGTGAGCGCGCCGATAGCCGTGGTGGTGGGGCTGCTCTCCAACAGTGACGGCCGCATCCTTCTCTGCCAGCGTCCGGCCGGGAAGCCGTACGCGCTTCAATGGGAATTCCCGGGCGGCAAGGTCGAGCCGGGCGAGAGCGCAGCGGAGGCGCTTGCACGAGAGCTGCGCGAGGAACTCGGCATCGAGGCGGAGATCGGCCCGATGCTTCACAATACGACATCGCGCTACACTGATGGCGGGCTCTTCGCCGTCGCTTACTACGGCGTCACGCAGTGGAACGGAGCGATCGCCAACATGGGCTTCGCCGATATACAACGGGTGGAGCCGGCGATGCTGACAGCGTTCGATATCCTCGCAGGGAACGTCGAGCTGTGCACGATGCTGGCACGGGGGGAGATGGTGGTGGGAGGCGCCTGAGAGCCTGCTCCGTTCGAACTTCCGGCCGTGCCGGGCACGCCCCGCGTTCGTGAGCGCAGACGGAGCCGTGAAGACGCCCGCCCCGGTGCCCCGCCAAATTGGCTTGCATCTCTGCGGCCGGCCACGCGTAGTTGCGACATGAACGCGCCAAAGCAGTTGCGATGATACTGTTGATGATGACCTGATGGAAGTGCCGCGATGAATATCACCCCCAAACTTCATGCACGGATGGCACGGCGAATCGGGCTCGCCGCCATCAACCTGCTTGCCGCATGCGGCATTGCATTCGCCGTTGGAAGCTATGTGTCGGCCGGCTCCGATGATTACGCGTCGGCATCTCCCTACCTCTGCTACAGCTTCTCCGGAATTTCCGACGAAGGCATGCTGGTGGACTACTGCCTGCACCTGCGATCGATCCGCGGCATCACGGCCGTGAGTTACCGCAACTTCGAGCCGCGCAGAGGGCGGGCCATGCTGGTGGTATACTACAACCCGCGCCAGGCCTCGGCAACGTTCGTGCGGATTCTCCTGGATCACTCGAGCGTCGTGTGGGTAGCTCCGAAGTCCACCTGATCGGGCTGCCACGCAGCTGCCCAATGAACGGGTTGACTGACGCAGTGCGATACGATGTCGCGGGGTACCTCCGCGACATCGTTCCCGAAATGCCCGCTGCATGCATGTCCGCAACGGCTCTCAGCGCATCACCACAAGCTTCTCGATCACCTCCTGCCGCTGTTCCCCATCGTCCACCATCACCTTGTAGAGATAGACGCCGTTGGCAAGACGGTCGTGATCGTCATCCAGCCCATCCCACTCCACGCGATTGAAGCCGATGTTGAGCTCCGTCCCTCCCAGCCTGATCGTTTTCACCTTTCGTCCCGTCACCGTGTAGATCGCGATCTCACCGGACTTCGGTACCGTGGCCCCCGCCACCATGAAGGTGAACGTGGTCTTGTTCACGAACGGGTTCGGCCAGTTGACGACGTCGCGCACGGCCAGTTCGCGCTCCACATAGAACGGTATGAAGTCCGTGGTATCGGCATTCCCCGTAGCATCGCTCGTGAACACGCGGATATCGTGCCGTCCGGTATCCAGCGGCTGCGGCGGCGTGTAGATGAAGCTGCCTCGATAGTTCCCTTCGCCGGTCGCGGGGCGCCATATCGCCCCCGTGGCAAGCGTCACCACGTCGTTGTCCAGAATGATGCGCACCGCCGAGGAGTCGTTCAGCTTCAACCGCGAATTATCGTTCACACGGATCTCGAACTCCGGACGCGGCGCCGTGAAGTCGCCCGGCATCAGCCTGCTGTTGTCCGCATAGATCGCGATCGTCGGCTTGTTCATATCCAGGCCGACCCTGAGCGAGGCCCGCAGCTCGTTGTTCTGACGATACGGCTCCGCGGGAAGATCGTCCGGATTCGCCTGCAGCAGGAAGGCCCGGTCGCCGGAAAGCCGGTCCGTTGCGATGGTGAACGCATGGCGCACCGAATCGAGAGGCGCCAGCGTCGGTATCGCAAGCGTATCCATCACGGTGCGGCGCGCGTCCTCCTGCAACACCAGGCGCGATATCACCTGCGTGGCCGTGCGGGTCATCGAGAGATTGACGATGGTCCCGTTCAGTTGGGCGACATCCCCCTGCATCACGGAGTCCGCCTGCATGTGAAGCGTGGAGGGAACAATCGCCAGTTCGGGCGAGGGATCGTAATCCACCGCCACCGAATGAAGTCGGAGCGTGGAATCGCCGGGGAATGCGGCGCGCAGCTCGATGCGCGGATGCACCCGAACATCTACGGAGCGAAGGTCCACCGTGTTCGCATCGGCGACGGCGAAGAGTGAGTCCACCGTGCCGTCGCGCCGGACGCCGAACACCGTTACGGCAAGCTGGCTGGCCGCGGTGCGATCGAATCGCACGCTGCGCCAGGCAGTCGCCGGCCCCGCTACCGGGAAAGCGATCGATCCGGCTCCCGAAGGCGCCACCAACGACGCCGCCAGACTGGCATAGAAGGGAGGCCGCGTTCCCTGCGCACGCAACGGCGCGGCGCGTACCCAGGCCTCGCGAGGCGCAAGCCCCTTCCCTCCCATCAGCACATAACTATCCTCCCTGCCGACGCCGGCAACAGCGGTATCGCTCATGCCGAGCGCCCGCAATGCCGCACGCGTGGAGTCACCATTGAACGCGAAGTCGAACGAGGCGCCATTGGTCCAGAGGAGCACGCGAAGCCCGGGGCTCAATGTGTCGGTGAAGTGGATGAAGTTCTCCACTCCATCCTGGCGATAGAGCGCGAATGCGAGGCGCTCCCCAACCGGCAGCGCATTCTGGAGCACCAGCACGTTGATGCCGTCGTACGCCGGCCGGTTGTAATCCTTGCCGTCCACGAAGATGGTGGCGAAGTTCCGGTCCACGAAGTTCTGCTGCCCCGGATCGGCCGGAAGCGTCGTGTCGTACGCGCTCTGCCCCAGTGCCTTCATCGTGATCAGCACCGATCGCGAACCCGGGCCCACGCCGGTGGAATCATTCACAAGGTTGGCTATCACGCCGCGATTCATCTGCCCCGCACCGCCAATCAGGTACTCGCCCGCGGCGGAGGGTTCAACGGTGAACGTCTCCTCCAGCGGAAACAGCCGTGCGGTTGCGGTATCGCCGGAGGTGGCGATGGCTCGCCACCAGAATCGCCGCGCGGCACGAAGCTTCTGCGGAATCGAGAACGTCCAGGTGGTGGTAAGTTCCGTGACGCGTATCGTACCGGTTGTCTGGCTCGTGATGCGGTCCGGCGAGGCGAACGTGGGAACCGTGTCGAGTTCGATCACCGCGCCGCCGCCGGACGGCGGGTTGAGCAGATGGATCGCCACGTTGTCGTAACCGGCCACGCGGCCGTACGGCACCGGCTCGATCGGCAGCACTTGATTGCCGCGCACACGGATCGTGAACGACGTATCGTCATCGGGCCGGTAGTGCTCCGGGATGCTCTGCGCCGGATCGATCTGCAGGCGAATGGTGTATTCCCCCGGATCCCTGCCGAGCGGAAGCGTGAAGACGACATCGGCATACCGCTGGAGGTCCTTGATGTACAGCGTGTCGCGCAGCGACTGGCGAGCGTGGTCCGTGATGGTGCCGACAAGCATTACCGAATCCCCGGCCGGTATCACCGGCACGCCGTAGTTCCAGACGCGCGCGCGCACGAAGACGCTGCTGTCGCCCGGGATGGGATCAACCCCGCGAGCGTTGGCGGCGCTCACGTCAGCAAAGGCGAACTCCGCGTCATCGCGCACGGCGAGCTTCATGGCCGGATCGGCCAGCAGGTTGTACATCAGCAGGTTGTTGCGCGCGCGCACTCCCTCCAGCGAAAGCTCCCACCCTGCACCAAATCCCCGGAAGTATCCCTCGTACTTCGCATTCGCGAAGATCAGGCCCAGCGAACGCTCGCGATGGGACGCGCCGAACCCGTTGTCGGGGGGGGTGATGAACGATGCTTCGTCGCAGATCCGGCTGTGCAGTTGCTGCTGGAACGGCGCGTCGACATCGGAGAAGGAGAAGCTGGTGCCGCCGATCGCTCCGATTGCGCCCCGCCCCGGATAGGTGACGAAGCGCTCGTTGCGCACCGGCGACGTGGGCTCCGCGAACGCACCGGTCTGGCAGGAGAAGGTTGCAAGCACGAAGTACTTGTTGCCGTTGTCGAACTGCTCCGGGAACCCGTAGTCCAGATCGGCAACGTCGATCGCGCCATGGCCCACGAAGTTCACCCAGAGCGCTCCCTTGTTGATCTCCCGCTGCGCCCACGGCGCATCCTTCGCATCGGGAAGCGCAAGGTTGTCCGACGTGCGATAGATCATCGCCGTATCACCAAGGAAGGGGGGAGCGAGCACGTAGCCGTCCGCAAGATTCTCGTTCTCGGTGCGGTGCGATTCCACCTCGCCCGGACTGGATCCACCGGCAAGGTAGACGAAGCGCTTGTTCCAGTAGGCCGGCGGGAGCGAATCGTACTCCACGATCTTGTCGACAACGGCGCGCGCCTCGGCATCGCTGGCAACGGGAAGACGGCCTATCACCTGCTGCCAGACGTGATCCAGCGTGTCGCCGAACGCAACGGTGTAGAGGTAGTCCGTGGAAGGGATCCCCATCGTCGGAACGAAGTCCTGCATGGTTGATCCGGGCAGCCGCTGCTGCGGGTCCCAGGAGGCATCGCCGAACAGAAGCACGTAGCCGGGCGTTGGCGATGTCCAGGCCGAGTCCGCATACTGCAGGAAGCGCCGTATCGCAACCGGTGACTTCACACCGTCGTTGAACTCGTCGTAGATCGTGCTCACGTCCACCACGCGAACGGTGAACTGCCCGGGCACGGGAGGATTGGCCGCCCGGTGTGCTGCAAGCCGCTCCGCCTCCGCGCGAAAACCAGGATGCGTGATCACCAGCATGTCCGCCCGGTTCGCCCCCCCCACCAGCGAGTCGCCCGCATGATTCCGAAGCGGAGGAGCGTGCAGTGCGCCCATCTGGAACTCCTCCCCCGCAACTCCGTTCAGCGTCACGACCGAACGATATGCGTCGCCGTTGGGATCGGGGATGAATGCATCCAGCGACACGCCACGATTGTTGTCGCCAAGCGACGCATAGCGTTCAACCGCCGTGGCAGGCGTTCCCTTGCGTGCGGCGAACGTCCACGAGGAGACGAAGTTGTTGCCGAGCACACTCTTCGAGCCCAGCGCGCTGAAGGCATCCTTCAACTCCTGCGGCAACTCTCCCTGCTCGCCGCCGCCAACCGAGAAGCCGGCCAGCACGATGTTCCCGTCGCTCACCGATTCGAGGAAGCTTCGAGCATCGGCAAGGGCCTGGTCGCGCGCGGCCGGGGTTACCCCGTACAGATTGTAGAAGGCGGAACGGATCGCCCGCCCGGATGAACCGCCGGCCTCGATCAGCATGATCCCCCCCAGATCGCGCGGCGAGAGGAGCATCGAGTCGCCGAGCTGCGCCGCGAAGCCGGGGAACTGGCGAAGGGCGATCTGATCGAACTGCCGCGACGTCATCCGGAACAGCCAGCCGCGCTGTGAGGAGTCCACAGGCGTTCGTCCCGCTGCCGATGCGGCATGCGTGGCAGGTGCATGCAGGCCGTTCAACGCCACACGCACCGGCCCCGCCGCATCGAACGGAATGCGGACCTTGGGATCATCATCGTTGAACGTCGAGGGGAGCCAGCGTCCCTGGAGCTCGATGTAGTCGTAGTAGATCACGTCGGCCCGCACGCTTCCCCATGTGGATTGATCGTTCCCGTCGGGAACCGTGGGAACGATCACCAATGTGTTCCGTCCGTTCAGGAGATAGCTGGTCGGGACGTCGAATGCGAACGTCGTGTCGGAGAAGTGATCCACCTGGCGCGAGCCGAGATCGATGCCGTTCAACTGGAAGTCCGGCTGATGCACGGTGTCCGATACTCCGGCCATCCGCACGGAGAAACGTACCGTGGAGTTCGGCGCGTACGAGGGCGAACAGTTGAAGGTGAGGATCTTCTGCTGCGGATAGTCCACACGCCCCCAGTAGAAGCGTTCGTTCTTCACACGCTCCGAGACATGAATCGTCGCGATATCTCCGCCCTGAAAATCGCTCAGCGTCAGGCCGGGGAAATAGACGTTCTCCTGTTCGATGTGGAGCGTGGAGTCGTAGCCCTGAAGCTCGGGCGCAGAACCGGTTCCGCTGCGCGACTCGAGCAGCAGGCCGGCTCCGGCGCCGCCGTTCCACGTGACCAGATAGGCGTTGGTGTCCGTGACATCGCTGTAGTAGAAGCCCTGCTCCTCGCTCGGATTGCGGCGGGCACGGAACTCCAGCCGGTCATCGGCATCGAACAGTCCGTTGCCGTTGCGGTCATCCACGTAGAACCGGACCGGCGTCCCGTGGTTGGTGACGCGCAGCGCGGAGATCGAAGTGCCGGACAGCCCCTGGGCTCCGGCAGCCGTCAGGTCCGCAACGCTCGCACTGTAGAGGCCGTCGCGCCCTGCAAGCATCACCACACCGCGATCCATTCCCCAGACGGAGGCGCGCAGCAGGCCGGGCGCATTCGGCGTGGTGCGCCATGCGCGCGCGCGATCGTAGTTCAGAATCGTCTGGCGTGCCACCACCTCCATCGCGGGACTCTCGCTGCGCGGCCGGCCGTTCTTCGCTGCTGCGCCGCTGCGCCACGAGAGCGTAATGCGGGCATCGCGAATCACGTATGCCGTTCCACCCTCCACGCGCACCGGCTGGTACATCACGGCGGTTGTCCGCAGACCGCGCTGCACACTGGTGCCGCGAAGCGAAACGACCGGCAGCGGGTCGCCGGCGATGACGACCGGATGGGAAAGCCGTACGGTATCGACGGCGATCGGCTGTATGGAGACCTGGAGATCGGTGGCATCGAACGGAATGCCGGCAGCGAACACAAGCGGCGGCAGCTTCGGGCTCCGTCCCGTGGAGAGGAAACGCGGAGCGTTCGGCAGAAGAACCAGCGCCGAGTCCGAACCGACGGCATGAACGCCGAGGTTGCGAACGTCGAACGTAAGGCCGCGATCGCCGGACGTTACGACGCTGACGCGAGCAATACCCGCACGGACCTGCGCGCGGGCTTCCGGGCGGCACAGAAAGAGCGCCGCGCCTGCGGTGCAGAGAGCAAGAAGAACTATCGCTGGTGATCGCATACGATTGGAATGGTGCACGGCTCGCGGCCGGGCGATGCCTGGTGTGCCGACGTCTCAACGCTGCCGGGCCCGCCGTCCGGGCGGTCCGGTTCCGGCAGGAAGCGTGAGCCCGCTTCGTTGATCTTCAACAACGTTGCTATGCCACACAAACTGCGGCTGCATGTGGTCGCCAGTCAAGGTATTTCAGGGACCATGGATGCATCGCTCCGCGCGCGGAGCGCCTTCACCCTTCGAGCCGGCCATGCTCCCGGGAGATAGCTCGTCATCACCATGAAGAACGGGTAGAACCACTTCAGACGATCGGAGCCGACATTCATGGTGAACCCGGCAACGATCACGGAGATGGTTGCAGCGGTCAACCAGAAAGCGAGGAAGCGCTCGTACGGTGTTCGTGCGGCGCGGATGGTACGGAAGTGCATCCGCAGCATGGAGATCAGCACCCAGATCCATATCGCCAGCCCCAGGAAGCCGCCGCGCCATGTGATGTAGAGGTAGGTATTGTGCGGGATCACCGGGCTCACGTTCTCCACCTCGAGCAGCGTGTAGTTGCGCCACGAGACGCCCATGGGCCAGCCGAAGATGGGCCGTTCGGAGATCATGTTGGAGATGTTGTAGATCTCGATGAGCCGATAGGAGGCGGAGCCCTCGCTGGTGGGATCGCCGATTACTCCAAGGCGATCCACGAACTGGTTCGATCCGATGAGCGCCGTGGCGGCGATGCCGAGCACGCCGACCAGCGGAAGCGCCATCACGAGAAGACGGCGGCGTTCGTTCTGCCGAAAGAAAAACACGAGAACCACGATCGCCGCCCCCGCCCCGAGCACGAAGGAGCGGCGCGTGGATCCGATGTAGGTAAACATCGCCACCGGCAGCAGCCAGAATGCAAAGCGCCGCACGTTCTGATAGGCCCTGCTTCCTCCCGGCGTGATGGCGAAGGAGAAGAAGATCGCCAGGAGCACAACGGCCATCAGCATGGCATCGCGCCAACCGGTCAGCAGCCCCCAGCCCAGCCCCACGCTGAGGAAGATCGCCACCCCTTCTATGGATTTGAAGAGTCCGGCAATCAGCACCAGCCAGAGCATCAGTTGAATGTCCTCGCGCCGGTAGACGTAGAGCCAGAGGAAGAACGCAAGCACAACGCCGGGCGTCTCGATGATCTCCAGCGGAATGCGCAGCCTGTTCTCCTCGAAGATCATCCGCAGGAACGGCGAGATACCGAGCACGATCCCCACCCAGATCATGGGCCGTGTTACGGGCGACCGGTTCAGCCAGAAGTCGCGCCGCACCAGACGCCGAAGCGTTTCCAGAAGGAAGATCAGCGCAACCAGCACCTCGACGCCGGTGAAGCTGGAACCGACGAGGTTTTCGAGAAAGGGAACGGTGAACGGCGAGTGGTTGTCCATGCGGGCGCCGTAGCCCAGCACGACTGTGGAGAGAACGATGGTGACGAGGCGGATCGGATCGGTGGCGTAGCGTTTGAACAGCTCCCCCGCGGAGAGGAGGCCGAGACGCGATCCGCCCTGATCATCCAGATGGATGCTATCGTCCGCAGCAGTCATCCTCCGGCCTCCGCTCGGCGCACGGTGCGGCCGGTGAGATCGGAGAAGAGCTCGATGAGCCCGTCGACGAATCCCAGCAGCGAGTACTTCTTCATCGCGATCTCGCGTCCGCGCACGCGCCGGGCTGCAACGTCTGCGGGATCGTCCAGTATCCTCTCCATCGTCCGCTTCAGATCCTCCACATCCCCTGCGGTGAAGATGTAGCCGCCATCTTCGATCACCACCGGAATCTCGCCGCTCGTGGAGCCGATGATGGTGGTGCCAACCAGCATGGCCTCCGCGTTGACACGGCCGAACTGTTCGTTCCAGTCCGCACGCGACGGCAGCACGAACGCATCGGCTGCGCTCATGTAGGTGGCCATCTGTTCGATCGGCACCGCATGACGGAATTCGATGGACGGCCCCGGGCCAAGCGCGGCCACTCTGGCCTGCAGCGCCTCGCCGTACTCACCGTCGCCAACGATCAACAGGTGCGTGGCGCTCTGCGGGCGCTCGGTGTGAAGACGCGCGAATGCGTCCACGAGATCCTGTATTCCCTTCTGCTCCAGCAGGCGCCCGGCATACAGAAACAGCTTCGCATCGCGCGGAAGCCCCAGCCGTTCGCGCGCCTCGTCGCGTGGTGTGGCCGTGAACAACCTGTCGTTGATGCCGAAGAAGAGCACCTGAATTCTCCCTTTGAAGGAGGATTCGCGCAGCACCATCTCGGCACGTCGGCTTACGCAGAGCCCGGCATGGCACATCGCCATCACGGTATCGCCAAGCAGCCGGTAGAACCACGATGGCCGGTACGGGAAACGTTTGTACGATGTGATGTTGAAGCTGTAGAAGATCACCTTCGCACGCGGAGCGAAGAGCATCTTCAGCAGTACCACCTGGAGCGCGAAGAGCGAGAACGATTCCTCCATCAGGAGAATCACCTCAGGCCGCGACCGGCGCAGCGCGCGAACGATGCCGGTGTAGTAGATGGAGCGGAGTTCCCTCCCGGGCCAGCTCGGCATGCCGAGCACCGTGGTATACGGCTCCCCCGACTCCGGCTGATACGGCTCCATCACACAGTTCTCCAACCAGCGCGTGGGGGCAAGAAGGGTGAGCTCAACATCGGCGCGCTCGACAAGCGTGTGATAGCGCTCGCGATTGTTGCGCAGCACCGCCACCTTGTCCACGGCAAGCACACGCAACGGCTGCGCCCCGCTCGGATCCCGTTGTTCGGAGGAGCCGCTCATCAGGAGATATCGGTAGTGGAACGTTCCTTCGACCTGCGGCCCATCACCTGGCGCAACTGAAGACGTTTGCCCTTGTCGAGATCCGCCCAGCTTTTTCGATAGGCCTCGAGCAGGAAGATCAGCACCGTCGCAAACACGGTGAGCCCCGCGACAACGATGAACATCATCACCGTTCTCCGCGGAGCGGAGCGCCTGATCGGCGGGTTGGCGTAGTCCATCACCGAAACCGTCGGCAGCTCGCGCGCCTCCTGGATCTGCTCCTGATTGTACTGGGCCTCCAGATAGGTGTAGATCTGGGTTGCAACCTCCAGCCTCAACTTCAAATCGGCGAGCTGGCGCATCAGATCGGGCACGCCGCGCAGCGGAATGCCCAGCGCCTCGCCGCCGGCAAGGCCTCCTTCGAGACGGGACTTCTGCGCCTTCAGTTCCGCGAGTTGATTGCGCAGATTCTGAACCTGCGGGGTCTCGGAGCTCAGCTCCTGCTGAGCGGCGCTCAACAGGAGTTCCGTCTTCTGAATCTGCACCTGAAGATCCGACAGCCCCTCGACCGAGGCGCCGATCTGCTTGTCGAGCGCGATCGCCTTGTTCCGCTGCTGGAACCGAAGCATCTCCATCTGAACCGAATCGAGCTCGGCCCGCTTGATCACCTTCATCCTGCCGATGAACTCGCGCGACCGGCGCGCGCGCGACACGGACTTCTGCTGGTTCATCTTGTCCAGCAGCTCGATGGAGTTGTTCACGACCTTCGCGGAGAGCTGCGCCGCCTCACGCTGCTCGGCCTCGCTCGGGAACAGACCGGTCTTCACATTGTAGCTGATATCGATGAAGCCCTGGCGATCGGAGGAGATCGCGAAGTCCCCCAGCACCTGATCGATCGCCAGTTCACGATCGCCGGCCGGAATCTCGTAGCGCTTGAGGAGATTGAATCGCGTGATCAGGCTGTCGGCCAGCGTACGGCTCTGGAGAATTCGAACGAACGTCTCGGCCGACGAATTCTCGCTCAGCGCCTTGAAGTCCAGCTTGCTGCTGCTCTGCATGAGCGAGGAAAGGCTTACGCCCTCGGACTTGTCCGGCGGAAGCAGCGTTGCCGTGGCCGTGAACGTCTGCCTGGCCACCACCAGATAGCCCGCGAAGAGAAGACTGCCGCCGAGAACGATCGTGAGGAACACCTTCCTGTAGCGTGCGAACACCATCAGGTATTCGTACAGGTGAACGCGCGGCGGGACAGCGTCGTTGCCGACGTAGCCGTTGCTGCCCGATGTATCGTCCGATTGACTCATGATGCTGGTGCTTCCCTGTTATTTGCTTTTCAGCGACGCCTGGACGCTCAGGATAACGGCAACGATGGTACCCAACTGCGCAACCACTGTGATCACGGACGCTACACCGGCCCAGAAGTTGGACTCGGACTCCTCCGGTACGAAGATCTGATCGCCGGGCTCCAGCGTGTAGTTGCTCTCGCTCGATGCCGGGAACGTATCACCGGTCTTCCCCTTGATCACGCGCGTCGCCCCCTGGTCCGCACGCCAGCCGTATCCGCCGGCGATCTGCAGGTAGTGCTCGTAGCCGGCGCCGGCCCTGAAGCGAACGTTGCCCGGGTTCTTCACCTTGCCGGTAACCTTGATGAAG
This sequence comes from Kapaibacterium sp. (SeqCode), assembly GCA_035549015.1. GTDB lineage: Bacteria > Bacteroidota > Ignavibacteria > OLB7 > OLB7 > JAFDZV01. The sequence continues at coordinate 91,331 of DASZRW010000137.1, read as the reverse complement.
TCCTTCTGCGCAGGCACATAGAGCGAGTCCTCGTCGGTAAGCACGATGTTCTCGCTTTCGTTCCCCGCAAGAAGTTTCGGGATGTCAACCGTCATCACACCGGGACGTTCGGTCTGCTTGATGCGAAGGTAGCTGATATCCTCCGGCGAGCGCTTCTCGGGATTGATCTGCTGAATAAGCTCGTAGCGTGTATCCCTCTCCTGAAGCACCTTCCTGCGGATCAGCACCGCATCCGGTATCGATGCATCCGCGGTAAAGCCTCCGGCGGAGAGAATCAGGTCACGCAGCCTTGTGCGGCCGGGCTCGATGGGATACGTTCCCGGATAGACAACCTCGCCGGCCGCCACCACATCCTCAGTCTGCCGGAAGTCCGTGATGTGGCGAACGAAGACACGGTCACCCGAGGTAAGTTCGCGATCGGGAATAACCGAACCATCCGGAGCGGCGCGCACGAAGGTGCGCGCAAGCGTGTCGCCATGTTCGTTGACGCTCACCACCAGGATCGAATCGGGAACGGCATCGGCCGCGAAGCCCCATGAATAGCGGATCAGAGAGGATATCGAATCACCGCGTCGATAGGGGAACTCTCCCGGGCGCTGCACCGCGCCGTAGATCGCCACCACGCTCTTCTTGTCCTGCACACCAACCTGCACCACATCACCTCCCTCCACATACGGATTGGCGTTCAGATCACCGTATGCATAGTACGGCAGCAGGTCCACCTCTATCGTCTTTCCATTCCTGCGCAGAAGAACCGAACGCTTGGATGCGGTGGTCATAACGCCGCCGCCGAGATCGATCACTTCGGACACGCGCGTTGCGGGCGTCGCGGTTACCGTGCCCGGGCGGATCACCGCGCCGATCAGGCTCACCTTGAACTGCCGGATCTTCTTCAGCGAGACGGCCACATCGCTCGCCTTGAAGACGCGGCCGATGCGATCGACGATCAGCCTGGAGCCCTCGGCAAGGGTCCTGCCACGCAGATCAACCTCGCCGACGCGCGGGATGATGATTTTGGCATCCGGCGACACCGTGAGATCGAACAACCGGAAATCGCTGCTCGGGATGGCGATCGTCAACTGATCGCCCGGCCCCAGCTTGTACTGCGCGGGATCGACGGGCGCCTCCAGCAGCGAAGCGGATTCGATGGTGCGCTCGCGCGCTACGCGGGAACCGGTGGTATCGTACTGCAACGCGTCGCCGGTAGTACCTGGAGTGCGCGGGCCTTCACCCGGCACAACCGGTTGTGCCGTCAGAGCGCCTGGCAGTGCGATGAGGAGGAGCAGGAAAAAGAAAACTCGGCGAACGGCGCGCGAAGCGATTTCTGCCGAGAGTGTTGGATGTGGGTCGATAACAATGTGCACGATGCGTCGGCAAAATGAACCGGTGATACACGTGAGGAGCGCGATCGGGGACGAACTTCCGAATTCGTATGGCGGGTTGTCAATGGAAGAACGCATCCCCTTCTCTCGGAGCGTGAGAGCCGGTCGAATAGGGCGAATATACGGTAATCGGGTGGAACGAACGACGATTGTTGCGCCTGCGCCAGGGGTTACTGCCCAACGGCGGACTGTTCCAGGATAACGTCCACTTCCCGCGCCAGAACGCGGCCTTCCGGCAGTTCATTGTCGAAGCGCCCCTCCTCGTACCCTTCGCCGGTGGCAACGATGGTGACACCGCGGACGCGCCGCTCCTTCAACGCCGACCCCAGCGCCGCAACCACGGCCTGAGCCCGGCGGCGCGAGAGGACCTCGTTCCCCTCCTCACTGCCGGTTCGGTCCGTATATCCCACAACGGTGATATGGGCACCGCTCCGGGTGGATGCGGCGATCTCACCAATCACCCCTCGGTTGTGCGCGTTGAGCTCGGCGGAACCGTTATCGAACGCGAGGAGCGAGTAGGTGGTTGCCTCGCGCCCCTTCGGCCCGTCCGTCCGTTCAACGATGCGCAGCTTGCGATCGATGACAAGCGGCACCTGGGTCCGGCTGGAGACGGACATGCCGGCGGAATCATCAACGGTCAACTCCGCCCGAAGGAAGGCGTTTTCCACGCTGACGCGATTGGGATCAACCTGCCAGTTCATCGACACGCGCGACTCTGCAGCAGTGTCGCTGCTGCTGATGTGCCCAACAAGCCGTCCATCGTACGTGAGGTCGATCCCCCACCGCTTGATGCCGGCGTCCGATTCGAAGCGTGGATCGATCGATATCAGCGGCGGTTCGTAGCTGCGCTCGATCCGGCTGATGATCACCGGATCGAGCACCGAAGCGGCATTGGATGCGATAGCCACCCGCCTGTTCTCGGCACGCTGGTCCTCACCCCGCTCCCTGGTTGCAGCTGCCGGCGCACTGCTCAACTGAATGCGCCCGGTATCGATCCCCCAGACATCGTGGAAGTAGCTCCGGACCGCACGTGCACGCTCCCTGCCAAGCGCCGGCGCCTCTCCCCTCGAGGTCGCGCCGGCAAGGGTCAGCGTTGCCGATGGAAGCGCGCGAAGGCGCATGCCGATGATGTTCAGGGCATGATAGTGGAGCGACATCGGGTCCAGGTTCGTCAGCGAATCCGCAGTGAACCGGTTGGCATGCTCCTCGGTCAGGAGTCTGTAGCGCGCAGGAATAACGCTGGACGATCGGTCGAAGTACACGGACTCCAGCAGCGCAGCGCGTTCGCGATGCAATACCTCGAAGACTCGTACGGTGGCGGCCGGAAGGCGATTGCCCGACTCATCGACGCCGACGATCTCCAACGACGCACGCAGCCGGGGCGCGTGCGGAATCACCGCAACTGGCGCCCGGCTCTGGCTGCTGTCGGCATGTTTCACGACGGGTGCGGGCGGCGGCGGCGGCAGAGTATCGCGATGGGTCATGTCGAGCGAGAGCGACGCACCGAAATCGACCACGTAGGAGCGCCACGCGAATGCATTCACCATCGGCGTGAGGCCCGCGCGAATGCCGATCTCCGGTTCGAGCAGCATGCGCTTGCCGAGCGGGATCCCATAGTGCACGGAAGCAATGGCGGAGAGCACCACCGATTCCGGCGAAAGGGTTTCGCCCTGGGTCATTGCACGCGTAACCTCCCCGCCTGCGAAGCGAATGTCGGATGTACCGTTCAGCACATCGCGCTGAGCCAGCTCCGTAGCATACTGCAGTCCGATGGACGGACCAAGCCGCACGGCAAGCCTGTCGGCGATCGCATATTCAACCATGAAGTCGAGACGCGCCTGCATGGCTTCCGCGTTCAGACGGTACTGATGCTGAAGGCTGGTGACCGTCCGTACGGGTAGGGAATCGGAATTGGAGACGATGATGGCATCCAGCGGCGTTGCGGTGAGATAGCCGGCACCGTGAGCGAGGCCAAGACGGAAGGCAAGGCCGAACCGATCGCCCAGCAGTCCGGGCAATGCAATGCCGGCCCACGCAGCCGCCCCATGGGATGAGCCGGACGAGAATACTCCGCAATCGGTGGAGCCTTTGAATACCGGGATGTAGGTCCGGTGAAGGGTGTACTCCCAGGCGGCTCCCGCCTCGATGCGCCAGTTTCGGACGCCCCCCTCCTCCTGTGCACCTACACGGGTCTGCACCACGAGCAGCAGCAGCGCCACGTATGCCATGATGATGCGCACGGCGAGGCGCCGGAAAGAATATGGGCAATGATCGATCAACGTCTCAGTACTTCGTCACCATAATCGGCATCGCGCTCTGATCATCGCCGGCGCGAAGCAGAACCACATAGAACCCCGGCGCGAGACCATCCAGGTCGACCTGCATGCTCTGCTCGTCGTCATTTCCTTCCGGGAGCAGAAGTGAACGCACCAGAGCACCGTTGATATCGATCAGCATCAGGCTCGGCACGGCCCCGAACGGGGCGCGGTACTTCAACGTCACGCTGTTGGCTCCGGCAATGTAATCCATGCCATGGATCGCCTCACGACGGCTGAAGCGAACGCTCGGATCCAGCCCGCAACCGCTGAGCCCGATGAAGCCGCCGTTCTTGACGGTGATTCCGTCATGCGAGGTAATGCCGAATGCCTGAACGGTGATCACGTTTTCCGCGACACCGGATGTCAGGCCGTAGAACTCCAACTGCATCAGCATATCGGGCGTCAGCGTTCCCGCCCCGCCGGTACGGCGGATCACTACCACACTGTCCGGACGGTAGGAATAGGAGGCGCGATCGCCATCGTTCGCCGCAACGCCGGTGAGCACGATGCTCCTGCCGTTGAAGCGGAGAAGCAGGCTGTCCCACACGGCGTTGGCGCGCTCTATCGGCCCTCCCGTAATGTGAACACCGATGTGCGCCTTCTCGCCCACTCTCACGAAGGTCGTATCGAGTGCAATGGTCATCGGCGGCTCGTGCGATCGTTCGCCATGGAGATCCACCGTAACCGGTCCGCCGTGATCGAGCGTTGCATCCCAGACGGCATCCACCTCATCGCGTTGATCCTGGCAGTAGCGAATCACCACCGGAATGCTCGAGCGCGGACCGATGATCACCGGAAGCGTACCGGGATCGGGCTCGACCATCGTAAAGGCGGTTGAGGGGGTGGTATACGACTCGAGGATATGAACCTCCTCGAGCAATGCCGGATCGTCCGACGGATTGCGAAGCATGAAGGTATCCAACCGGCAATCGCCATCCTGTACCGGACCGAAGTGAAGCATCTGCCGGTTGCTGCTCGCGGCGGAATCCGATGGCCCCTCACCGACGCAGCGAAGATGGCCATCGGTCTCGAACGTCTTCGGCGCCGTGTTGTAGAAGGAGAAGGCCACCCGGATCGTGCCCTCGCGATTGCCGCTCGTCTTCGGGCAGAACCGTACCCAGTAATTCTGGATTGCTCCGGGAGAGAGAATCGTGCGTGCAATCGGGCCGCTGACTATCGAATACTCCTGCGATCCTCCCAGGATCGCGGCGCTGTCGAGGAACACGTTGAGGCCGCCGCTCTGGAACGGCACCGTATCCGTCTTGTTCTTCACCACAACCAGAAGGTCATGGCAGTCCCCGACGTTGACATGGATGTCGCGCTGCACCGTGACCTCCAAGACCTCCGGAGTACCGACGCCATGCAGACGCACCTGCCGGCTGAAATCGAGCGGGTCGTTCACGTCGCTGAGAAGAATGGTAGCACTGGCATCGCCGCCCGGCGCGTGCGGGCAGAAGCGCACGGGCACGAAGATCCCACGATTGCCGGGCGCCATGGGGGGAAGTACGAGGCGATCGTTTCCGTCGTTGAACTCGAACTGATCCTTGGATGAGCCCGGCGGGTAGGTCGCGGCCAGCGTCACCGAATCGTACCCGACGTTCGTGAACTCCACATACGTCCGCTTGCAGCTGTTGATCGGTACCCAGCCGAACTCGACCGTAGAGTCCTTGCGGTCTGCAACATTCCACGGCGAAGTGCCCCCAACGCGTGCGGAAGCACCCCATTGGTAATGGGCATCGCCGGACAATACCACCGGCCCGTCGCCGGTCTGGGCAGGTGCCGGGAGGGCCATTGCCGCCACGAGTATCAGGAGCAGTGCAAATCGATACATTCGATCTTCCATGCACATCCGGAATGAGTACCTGAGGGGGTTGCTCCAAAGCGCGAATTCCGCGACTTTCGAAGCGCGTACATGCAGGCAGAATAGTATGTTGACACGATGGTACGATGCAACGTCACGCGGAAGATAATTTTTGGATGGAGTGTGACGTCCGGATGAACAGCCGTGTTATGAATGGGTATGGCTGATTCAATGATTCGGAAGCGAAACTATGGCTGAACGTAGCTCAATCTTGGAGTCGATATCGCTGCGGCGGCGTTCGAAGAGAACGCAGCGGCCGGCTGAAGCGGGTGAGGTAAACAGCGACCTGGAGCTGTTCCGGCGTTTCCTTGCAGGCGATGATGTGGCGTTCATGGAGTTGTTCGACCGGCATACACACCGGTTGTACATGTACTGCCTGAAGTTCGTCAATGATCGTCGCCAGGCGGAGGATCTGGTACAGGATCTCTGGGAACGCCTGATCAAGCTGCGCAAGGACCGTCGCGAATCGGCGGAGCAGTTGGAGAATCCTGTTGGTTTCCTGGTGCGGATGGCACGGAACCTCTGTCTGAATCAGATCCGCGGCAACCGCAACATGGCATCGCTGGATGACCTGGCGGACTGGGAGCATCCTGCCGCCTCGCACCGCGAGATGTCGCATGCTGAGGAACTGGTGGTGGCTGCGCTCGAGCACCTGCCGCCGTCACAGCGCGAAGTACTTGTTCTGAACGCCTATTCGGGCTATCGCTTCGACGAAATCGCCACAATGCTCGGCGAACAGGTAGGCGCAGTGCGCACGCGTGCATGGCGCGCACGGATGCAACTCGGTAGAATCATATCGGCCTTCATCGGTCTCGATGATAGTAAGGACGAACAGGAAGACCGCAACAACGGCACCGCCCTGTGGGAGATAGAAGAATGAATCGTGCAGAACGTGAAATACTGATCGAGCGCTACATGAACGCGGAGATGTCCTCCGCTGAAGAGAGTGACTTTTTCATTCAGGTGGCACTGGACCGCGAACTCCGGCAGGAGCTGAAGGCTCAGCGTGTCATCGAGAGTGCGCTGCGCAAGGATCTCGAGGCCGAGCCTACCGAGCACACGGCAATGCGTGCGCGTGTTGCCTCGATCCTTGCCGCCTCGTCCAATGCACCAATGCGCGCTTCGATGCCGATGGCGGCTCCCATGCCCCGAACGGGGGGGACCGAAAGGAAGCGTTCGCGATGGGGGTTGATTCCCGTTCAGTGGATGATCGCCTCCGGTGTGGCCCTGGCACTTACCGCCGGTACGGCCGTGGTGCTTCCCTCCGGCAAGAGCGATATCCCGCTGATCAAGGAAATCCCTGCCGCCCATGTCTCGAAGGCAGCTCACGGCAGCGCCGGCATCGAGGCACCGCTTCCGGCGGCACCGGCGCCGGCATCTCCCGCCAGGCCTGCGGACGTACCTCGTCAGCACGCCGCTTCGGAGGAAGGCTCCGTTCTCCGCGACAGCCGCCCCGTGCATTCCAAGACGCCTGCTGCGGGCGTGGTTGCCGAGAGGAGCAGTATCAACCTCTCCTCGCGTCCGGCCTCACGGGAGAGAAGGATTGTCAACGATGGCGTCCAGTCGCCGAAGCGCGAAGAGGTTGCTTCTCCCGTTCACACTCCGGCAAATGACGGCCCGATCAACGTTGGCGTGACGATCGAGATTCAGAAGAAGAAGATTGAGTGATCCGTTCCGGTTGAAGGGCGGAATGGCTCCCCCTTCCCGCTTTCGATGCTCAGCCTACCGCCCGTCCGGCTCCAAGACTCCAGGAGCTCGATGGGCGGTCGTCATTCCGGATGCCCCGATCCGATCGCCCGGCGTGCGGCCGGCGATGACGAACGTATCGCGATACGCACCGAGATCGGCGCGAAGCTCCCCGTTCGGTGTCGCCTCATGGGCCAGCGCAAGCAGCCCGCATCCGGTTCGGTACTCCGCTTCCCACCCAGACGGGTGCCCGTTCGCAGCACCGGCCGCGCGTCTGCCCGGCTCCAGCAGCTCCAGTGCAGCATCAAGGCATTCCTCGTTGTAGAGCAGCGTGGCGGCGATCGCAACCGGAACGTTCCACCACCGCCGCGGAAGCATATCGATGGACCGGATCTCCATCCAACCGCGCGCACGAACGTCGGGAAAGAGCGTGGAGAGATGAAGGCGCCAGTCATCCCAGTCCGGATAGCCGCACTGGTCATGCCCCATCATCCACTCTGCGAACGAGAGCCGCTCCGCCGGAACGGACATCCCCCCTCCCTGATCCTGAACCATCATCACGCGTGCATCGAGAGCAAAGCGGAGATAGGCCGCAGCCGGATCCTCTCCAAGCGCGGGAAGGATGCGTCCCGTTCGTGCCGGATCAGCCTGCCGCCAGATCTCGTGACGGAAGCTTCGGAACCGTTTTCCCTCGTGATCGTGAGGCGAGTTTGCAAACAGGGCATTCATCGCCGGCGCCATCAGGTTGGCAAGGAGCCACCGGCGCGCGCGGGTGCGAATGTCGCCGAAGTCCAGATTGATCTGCAGGGCGCAGGTGGCGCGCATCATCTTGCGTCCGAACGGACCGATGCCGCCGAAGTATCGGTCCATCGCAACGTATCGCGGTTTGCGGATCTGCAGGCCGTTCTCCTCCGCATCGAAGACATCGCTGTAACCGCACTCCATCAATTCGATTCCGAGCGAGCGCGCCTCCTCCTCGAGGAGCCCGACGACATTCCGCACATCGTCAACGGCCTCCGGCACGGAGGGCATCGGCAAGCCGCTGTACTCTATCTGCCCGGCCGGCTCCAACGTAAGCGAGCCCGCTCCGCCGCAGCAAATCGAGAGCACCCCTCCTTCCTCCCCCAGCCTCCAGCCATGGCGCGCGCAGAGGCGAGCGAACAGTTCCGAGATCGAGGGCACACCCGGCGTGTCGGAACGGAGCGGAACCGGACGGGCGGCGCCGGAGGCATCGCGATGGATCGGAAACAACTCGGCTTCCAGCCCGATCGAGTCGCGATGATGAGAGCGGCCATGCCCGAACAGTTCCGTGCGAACCATTTCCAGGAGGGCATCGTGGGCAAGTATGCTTGTCGGCGATGGCACGGTTGTCCTCTCTCAGTGCGTGGTATGTTCCGTTTCGCAGGCGCCGCTCAACGAGGCCACACAGAGCGCAAAGCGGTTGTCGCCGTCGGCGTGAAACGCGCACAGCTCCAGCCCCGCAGCCGCCAGCAGCCGGGCAATCGACGTGCGCGTGAACTTTCGGCTGATCTCGGTGCGAATGGTTTCTCCGCGTTCGAAGCGGACGTACATCCCCAGTGCGGCAATCGTCACCTCCTGATCGCGCCGGCTGGCCAGATGCATCTCGATCTGCGATTCGCCCGGGTTGTAGAATGCATAGTGCGTGAATTGCGATCGATCGAAGTCCGCGGCGAGTTCGCGGTTGATCACATCGAGCACGTTCAAATTGAACTCCGCGGTGATACCGGCGGCGTCGTTGTAGGCGGCATTGAGCTCCCACGGATCCTTCACCAGGTCCACGCCAACCATGAACCGATCACCGGGCCGCATCGTCTCGGCTACGTTGCGAAGGAAGCGCTTCGCCTCATCCTCCCGGAAGTTGCCGATCGTCCCGCCGAGAAAGATCACCAGGGCATTTCCCTCCACGGTGATCGGCGGCAGCGGCATTGCGAAGTCCGCAATTACCGCGCGCACATTCAGCTCGTCATACTCCGCAACCAACTGCTCGGCGGTCTCCAGCAACATCTCGCGGCTGATATCCAGAGGCACATAGGTGCCGAGCTGACCGGCGCGACTCATCGCATTCAGCAGAACGCGTGTCTTGCTGGAACTGCCGGAACCGAACTCCACCAGTGTGGAGGCGCGTGCGCCGCTTACGAGGTCGTCGGCAATCGCATCGAGGATGCCGCGCTCGGTCCGCGTCTGATAGTACTCCGGGAGATCGCAGATCGCCTCGAAGAGCATGGCCCCGCGTTCATCGTAGAAATACTTCGGCGGAAGTTCCTTCTGCGCAAGCATCAGGCCGCGGCGAACATCGGCTGCCAACGCGAGCCGGTGATCGGGAAGCGCGGCAAACTCCGCAACCTGCACACGTGCTGCCTCGGCAACCCTCTCTTCGGCTGCCGGTACGATGGTCGTAGAATCGATCTTCACGTGGACTCCTCTTGATTATGGCCCGGCCGTGCCACTTCGCACGGTACATGCCGGCATCTAACATGTATCAGATATCCCTGGCGCACCGAAAGCCGCTGAAGATCTGGCGGCGAATCGGGAAGTCCCAATTCCGGAACGAGTTGCGAATCGCACCAGGGCGCGTGGCCCAGCTTCCCCCTCTCAGCACCTTGTACTCCGGACCGAAAAACACCTTTGAATATTCATCATACGGAAACGCCTGGAAGCCGGGATACGGCATGAAGTCGCTTGCGGTCCATTCCCATACGTCTCCGATCATCTGATGGCATCCCACAGGGCTTGTCCCGTCCGGATACGCACCTATCTCCGCGGCCATGAACGCAAGCTGATCCAGATTGGCGCGCCGCTCCTCGAACGGTTCGTTCCCCCATGGGAAGATCGTCTGTTCGCCCGTTGCAGGGTTCCACGAGGCGGCCTTCTCCCACTCCGCCTCGGTCGGCAGACGAAGGCCGGCGAACCGGCAATAGGCCAGAGCCTCATGCCAGCAGACATGCACCACCGGACGACGCGGGTTCACCCGTTCGGCGTGATCCATGGAGCGCGTATGCCACGCGCCATCGGCGTCCTGCTGCCAATGTTTCGGCGCCGCGATCCCGTTCTCCTGAACGAAGGCCCAACCGGCCTCCTCCCACAGTTCCCGTCGGCGATAGCCTCCGGCCTCCACGAACTCCATGAACTCGCCGTTGGAAACCGGCGCCGCTCCGATCTGAAATTCATTCAGATGGACCCGATGGCGCGATCGTTCGTTGTCGTACGCGGCGCTCCGGTCATCCGTTCCCATCCAGAACTCCCCGGCCGGCACGGTGACCATTCCCCCCACGTTCCGATCGCCCGCCGGGAGCGCGCGCCGCTCAGCCGGGTGATACGGTTCGCCCCGCTTCAACTGCAGCGTGGCGAGTATCGTTTCGCCGTGCTGATACTCATGCTGCAGCAGCATCATGTAGACATAGCCATCGCGCAGCAGCGGGTTCCCCTCCCGCAGATCGGCGCGGTTCAACCGTTCAAGCAACCCGGCGCGTACGTCGCGCAGAAACCCAAGGAGCCGCTCGAACTCCGGAAGGGGCAGCTTGTCGCGCGTGGAGCGCGGATTGGTCATGGCGTCGTAGAGGGAGTCGTACTCGGGGCGGATGGAGCCGCCGAACGGCCGTACTCCCCACAGCTCCTCGAAGTTGCCAATATGCCCGAGATCCCAGATGATAGGGCTCATCAATCGATCCTGCTGGGCAAACAGTTCGGCAACGGGTACCGGTGCAAGGAGTGCAAGGGTTCTGTTGCGAGCATCATCGAGAAGCGCAGCAAGGTGCTGCTTCAACTCCGCATCCGCCGCAACGGGATCCGCAGAAAGAATCTCTGTGCTCATATGCTCGGGAATGCGTGCGAACGGAAGGGCGCACTGCTCGATGATACCTGCGCCAACGCACGTGGGTGAATGGATCGGAACTGGTTGTGAGGGAGAGGAGTACGGACTGCTGTTGGAAAATATAACGGTTGATTCGAGAAAAACAGCACAGGGGTCCAAGAATCTCGTTCATCCGTTTCGAAACAACGCGGGGAGCACGGATATCCGCGCTCCCCTTGAGATTCCTGAGTTTCGAAAAAATATTCCAGCCGCAAATGCAGCCTGCGGCGGTCAATGCGGCGGAGTCTGGAGCGGGCGTCCCCGCTCCTCACGCCGGGTTCTGAGGTACTCCTTAAATGCCTCCCGTTGTTCCGGCGTCAGGAGGATGCCGATATCGCGCAACATCTGCTGCCGGCGCTCCCGGATCGCCGTCCGCATCAATACCGGAGTATCGTTCATATCGGCACGAATGCTTCTGATGTCCTTCCCGGCTCCGGTAAGGATTGCCACAACCCGCTTCTGCTGGTCCGGTGTCAGCTTCAATCGTTCCCGCAATTCCTGGACGAAGTGGCCGCTCGGCCTGTCTGTGCCCTGGCCGGCCTTCTGGCTCGGCTCGTCCGGAAGATCGAGTCCGTCCACATCCGTCGTTCGGGCCTGCGCCGGATCGATTGGCGGCAGCGTCTTCGACGTTGCCGCCGCCTCGCGCTTCTCCGGCGCATTGGCCGGAGCCTGCTGTACCACTGCGGGAGAATCGTGGCGCGGCTGCGGCTGAACGCTGGTCGCGACATCGCCGGAGCGCGGCACCTGGCCGTTGCGTGCAAGCCCGCGAGGCATTTCATCCTTCGGCAGATAACGCCGGAACTTGTGCTCCTCGTCACGGAACAACTCCTGCTGCCGGTCGTTGAGATGCGGATAGATGTGCTGGCGCAACGAATCGAGCACTTCGTTGTACTGCTCGGTAGCCGATGCGCGGAGCTGCGCCAGTTGCGTGTAGGTATGCTCCAATTCCCCTCGCAACGAATCGCGCTGTGCCTCGGTAAGCTCCAGACGGCGGGCGAAGTAGTCCACGAAGCCGCTGGAATCACGCAGTGTCTGCGACTCCCGGACCTGGTTCCGAACGATCATGCCGAAGATCAGGGCGCCGCAGATTCCTCCCAGAAGAAAGACGCTTCCCAGGCTCAGTATGGCTTTCGTACGCGTTGTCATCAGGGTAACGGAAGAAATGAGCTGTACGAGCTATAGTTCGTGACGGCATCGAACACACCGGGCCCGCTTCCCGCCACACCAAACACCAGCAGCACCGCAGCCATGGCACCGAACGCCAGGCTGGTGCGCGGCGAGAGCCGCAGCAGCAGATCCCAGATCGTGACCGTACCACCGGTGCGCATCGCGTTGTAGGCCACGCGCTCGGCAAAGCCATACGGAAGCTCCTGCGGAAATGCCTCCTTCAGGATTCTTTCGATCGACTTATCGAACATGGTATCAACTCCAATAGATCTATCGTGTCAGTAACGTCGAACAACGCCGGTTCTTCAACCATCTCCCTGAGACCGGCCCTGGCGGCCTCCTCAGGAAAGACTGCTCTCGATTCGATTGCCCCCATGCCCTTCGGCGCACACCGCCGGAAGCTTCCATCATCTACAATGCTCCATCGAGCTGGAACTCCACATCGCATCCCACAAGAAGCTCCCGCATCCGTTCCTTCGCTCTGTACAGCCGGGACTTCACCGTGCCGGTGGAGATGCCGAGTGCTTCGGCAACCTCCTCCACGGAGAGTTCCTCCACGATCCTCAGCACGAGCACCGTCCGGAATTCCTCTGGAAGCCGGGCAAGTGCGCGGGCAACATCCCCCTTCCGTTCGTCTGCTATCACGTCGCGGTCCGTACGCAGGCCGCTGTCGAATCGCTCCTCGGCCGGACGATCGTCCGCGCTCCCCTTGTCGAAGCTGTAGAAGATGCTCCCGCGGCGCTTTCTTCTCTTGGATTCGCGATAGCAGTGGCGCAATGCAATTCGTGTGAGATACGTACCGAACTGCGAATCGCCCCGAAACGAACCCAGCGATCTGTACGCGAGCAGAAAGACATCCTGAGCGATATCGGCGAGATCGTCCTGTGACAGATCACCGATGACACTCCGGATCGTCACGGTAACCCGGCGCTGATATCGCCGAACCAGCTCGGCAAACGCCGCCTGATCACCCGCAAGCGTTGCACGGATCAGCTCTTCATCGCTCAGTTGTGTCATTCGTCTGTGAACTTCGGAAGCGTTACAGGGGCTTAGTGGCCCGCACCACGCGATCGGTTCCCGAAAAATGCCCCCGGAAATCGATATGTTGCCGCATTGTTCGCTTGCGCTGCCCGGCGTGATGCCGAACACAGGCCTAATGTAAGACTTCCAATACGTTCCGTTATGCTCGGATCGATAGCAGCCTCCCTCGCACTCTGGCTGGGTCTGTTTGCCCCAGGCCGGGATACCCCGCCGCCCCAGCAATCCCGCGCCTTCAGTTTCATCGTGATCGGCGATGCCGGAGAATCGGGCCCCTATCTGACCTCCACCGCGAAGTGGATGATGAACGAGACCAATCGCCTGGACGCGGCCGGCGCACCGGTTGGGCTGCTTCTCTTCCTTGGGGACAACTTCTATCCAAACGGCCTGAATCACAACCGGCAGAGCACGCGCGATGCGCTGGTGCGCTCCGTGCTGGGACCGCACCGGAACCTGATGGCCCGTCTCGGCCGCGACCGCGTGCAGGCGGTTGCAGGCAATCACGACTACTACTGCGGCACCACGTTCACGATCCCATACGGCACGTGCGACAAGGGCAATCAGTACGAGGCAGCGCTCCCGGACTGGACCTATCACTACAGATATCCCGCTCTGCTGCGATATGCCGTCGGCGACGGCTCGCGCGACTCGGCGGACATCATCCTCTTCGACTCCGCGCTTCTCCTCACACAGAAGCCTGCCACATGGCGGCCGGTACTGGACAGCCTCGAACGGCTGCTCCGCCGCTCCGCCGCCTCACCCGGGGTTGTCTGGCGGTTCATCGCGGCGCACCACTCCCCCTACAGCGTTGGCGAACATGGCGGATACCGGTTGTGGAGTTCGGAGAGGAAACGCGTGAGCTACCTGGGGAACTGCTTCGAGGAGAAACAGGATCCGGCCAAGTATGTGGAGGAGTTGATCTCGGAGCAGGACAACTGCACGCATCGCTATCGGGCCTATTCGGACTCGCTCTTAGCCGCGATAGGCCGCTCCGGCGCCCGCGTGCAGATGATGATGGCCGGGCACGATCACAGCCTGCAACTGCTGAATTACCCCGAGCGCAACGGGCCATTGGCACCGAAGGTATTCATGATCAGCGGGGCGGGTTCCAAGCAGGGACGGGTGAAGACCGGCGTGGCGCCCGGCGAATACACACACCCGCTGAACACCGACGCGGAGAAGGGAAGGAGCGCGCCCGGATTCACGGTCTGCACGTTCGACGGGAACGGGCTCAGCATCCGATTCATCGACGGGCGGAGCGGCGAGTCGCTGAACATGAGCGGAGCCACCAGGTTCACGCTCGATCGGTCCGGCGCGCTGACGGCGGTTCGATAGTCCCCCCGCGCCGGAGCTCGTACAGGAGTATCGCGGCGGCAACGGCTGCATTGAGCGACTCCCCGCGCTCCCCGCCTGCGATGGCCAGGCGGCGCCCGCGTTCGGCCAGCGCGGCATCAACGCCGTGAGCCTCGCTGCCGACAACGTAGAGGGCATTCCGCGGAAGCGGCGCCGAGCCAAGGGTGTCGCCGCCGCCGGCATCGAGCGCAACCAGCGGCCGGCCCAGTTCCAGAACGGTCTCCAGGGGAACACGGTCTGCAATCGGCAGGCGGAAGATGGCCCCCATGGTGGAGCGTACCACCTTCGGATTGAACGGATCGGCACAGCCGGCACCCAGCAGCAATCCGCGAAGGCCGAACCACTCCGCCGTCCGGATGATGGTTCCAAGGTTGCCGGGGTCGGCAATCCTGTCCAGATAGAGAAGCGGGCCGCCGGCATCGGCGATCGCCCGGGCGGAAACCGGCTCCGGCATCGTCACGACCGCTCCCACTCCCTGCGCGTTCTCGGTGCCGAAGAGCCCGGAATCCGCGGACTCCATCACACAGCACTCCGCTCCCGGAAACCGGGACAGAAGCCACTCCAGCCGATCGGCATGGCAGAACAGGAAACGAAGCGCCCCGGAGTCGGCGGCCAGCTCATCGAGCAGGCGCTCCCCCTCGGCCAGGTATGCACGCTCCGCCTCCCGCCCCTTCCGGCGATGGAGCGACCGAATCAAGGTTGCCCGTGAACGAGAGAGAGGTGCAATCACAACTGCCGCCGATGATCGTGAAAGGTTTGGTACGGCGCGGAAGGGCCTGAACGGAAACGGGCGCACCCGCCGCCGCGAGCGCGGACCGTTGCAGACCGCGTTCAATCGGCGCCCGTGCACCCGTTGAACTCCGCGCGCATGGCGCGTACTACATCGCCGCGTTGATCGCGTCGCGGAAGGCCTGATCGCTCTGGCGGCCAACCAGTTTCTTCACCACGTTCCCCTTTCCATTCACGATGAACATGGTCGGCACGGCCTCGATCCCTCCGTACGCCTCCACCAGTTCATCGCTCGCCAGCACCAGGGGATAGTAGAGGCCGTTCTGCTGAGCGAAGGCGGCCACATACTGCGGAGCGGTCATGTCGGCGCGCGGCTGCTCGTTCACGTTGAGCCCGATCACCTCGAAGCCCTTGTCCTGCATCTCCTGGCGGATCTTCACGATGTCCGGAAGTTCACCGCGGCACGGCCCGCACCACGTTCCCCAGAAGTTGATCATCACCACCTTGCCGCGATAATCATGGAGCGAGTGCTCCGTGCCGGCGGCATCCTTCCAGCTGAAATCCGGAGCGGGGCCGCTCTTGCCGCTCAAGGTTCCCTGTACGGACGAAGCCTCCGCCACATGCACCACCGCGGCGGGCGAAGCCTGCGCTCCGGCCGGTGCCGGCGCGGCCGACTGGCCCGACGGCGACGCCGCAGGCTGCGACGGCGAGGACTGCGATGCGGCCTGCGCCGAGGCGGAGTCGCCCCCTGCAGCCCGCGAGGCGCTGGCCCCCGGGTCGGTTTTCGGCTTGCCGCAGGAGGTGAGCGCTGCAACGGCAACGATGGCGCCGATGGCGCATATGCGCGTGATGGTCATGATATGTCCTCGAACGATATGATACGATCGGATAGTCAGATGATGCGATTGCCCCCGCACGCCGCGAAGCCTATTTCACCGCAAGCACCGGTTCCAGGCGGCTGCGTGCGGCATTGGAAACCACGGCGCAGACGAGATCTCCCTTCGTGAAGACCACCAGGCGAAGCGTGCCGCCGTACGGTTCGTCCCAGACCACCTTCCCCTGATTGAGCTGCGCGAGCGCGTCGGCGGGAAGATACAGAGCATCACCACGCTGAACGGCTGCCTTCGGCGCCTGGAGAAGATAGATGATGTTGTCGCCGATGGTATACACCAGATGCGCGAAGTGAGACGACCGATTCTGGCTCACCACACCGCCGGCAAGCGTTGCCCGAACAACGCCGTAGTCCACGTTGTAGGCAACGCCCTGTTCCTTGAAATAGGACTCCAGCTCATCGCGATCGCCCGTTGCGCGCCCAAGCGCGAGCTTGTGATCGACGATCGCCTGGAAGTTGCTGACGGCCTTGTCGGTGAAATGCTGCGGACGCTCCGGTCCCTTCGGCGTCACCACCGGCTGGCCTTCGGTAGTAAGATCCACCGATGTTTCCGATGGCCGCATCAGACTGTAGGCTGCAACGGCGATGACGAGAATCGCCCCCATCACGCCGGCGGGCCTGGTGAATGCCGGGGCGATTCGATCCATGAACGACGGCGAGACGCCGGCCGCCGCATCGGGTCGCTTCCCTGCGGATGCGGAACCGGCCGGAGCTCCCTCGCTCCCGGCGCCGGCAATGGCGCTGCGTGGCGGAGCGGCCGGAGCCGGGGTGCGAAGGCCCTGCGCCCGGACAACGGTCTTGGTAAGCAGTTCCGCCTCGAAGGCTGCCCGGCATGCAGGACAGCTGTTGATATGGCTCTGCATCTTGGCGCGATACTCCGCCTCGTCGACACGATCGTCGACGTAGGCTGTAATCTGTTCGTGAAGCTCTGTGCAGGTCACTGTAGGCAATTGTTGTCGACGAATGCCAGCGCGCGGGGCGTGGAGCGGAATGTTCGGTTGGCAGTGCCGTGGGCAACCGGGTTGCGAGCATCGGCAGCGCGTTCCATGGTTGCCGGTGGGACGGGAGGGCCTCGGCCCGCACCACATCACCGATGCCATGTACCATTGGAGAGCAAATTTACGCCGAACCGGGCAACCCACATCGAGGTTTTTCGGCGAGCGGCATCATGCTGACCGGGCCTCGAGCGTCGCGGCTCCTGCACCGCACCGATGTACGGAGGGAGGGATTGTTGATGGAATCCGGCAACGACCGGCGAGCGATACCTCCATTCTGCCGCGCGGCCGGGGCGAGGGGGGCGCTCCCGACAATCGATCAATAACACCACCCGGCAACGCCGCCTCTTCGTATTTTCCGCCGTCTCTCTTCAGAACTCATACATCGAGCCTTCATGCGTCCTCTCGTCACGTTTACGGTTGCGCCGGTATTCCCGAAGAACCTCGGCCGTCTCGGCAATCTCTACTCGAATCTCTACTGGACCTGGAATCCAACGATACGCGAGTGCCTGCGGGCCATCTCGCCCGGCGACTGGCACGCGAGCAACCATCATCCGATCCGGATGCTGCAGAAGATCTCCCCCTCGCGACTGGAGGAACTGGCGCAGGACCCGGATTTTCTGACGCTCTATGAGTCGGCTGTTGCAGAGCTGGATCGTTATACGTCGGCGCGCGAATGGTACGGCGAGACGCGTCCGAACCAGGAGGAGACGATCGCCTATCTATCCGCGGAGTTCGGGCTGCACGAGTCGGTTCCCCTCTACTCGGGGGGGCTGGGCGTCCTCTCCGGCGATCACACGAAATCGGCCAGTGATCTCGGCCTGCCGTTCGTCTGCATCGGGCTCATGTACCAGATGGGATATTTCCGCCAGCGCCTCACTACCGAAGGGGAGCAACTGGAGAGCTACGATCTCAACGATCCCTCCACCCTGCCGCTGCAGGAAGTGCTCGACGAGCACCGCCGCCCGATCCGGATCTCCGTGGACTTCCCCCGCGGGCCTGTAACGGCGCGCCTCTGGCGCCTGGACGTGGGGCGCGTGCCGATCTATCTGCTGGACACGAACGTCGCCGAGAACGCCATCCCGGAGTATCGCGATATCGCGGACTATCTCTACGGCGGCGACCGCGAGACGCGAATCATGCAGGAGATCATGCTCGGCATCGGCGGGATGCGCGCACTGCGCGCGCTGGGAATCTCGCCAACGGTGACACACTCCAACGAGGGACACAGCGCCTTCCTCATGCTCGAACGTTCGCGGATGCTGATGCATGAAATGGGAATGACCTTCGCCGAGGCGTCGGAACTGGCTGCAGCAGGTTCGGTGTTCACAACACATACCCCCGTCCCCGCCGGCAACGACTCCTTCTCCGCGGAGCTGATGGACCGCTACTTCGGCGCCTACTGGCCGCAGCTTGGCCTGTCGCGCGACGAGTTCCTCGGCCTCGGCCGCGTATCGCCCTCCGACGCGACGGAGGAATTCTCGATGACGGTGCTCGCGCTTCGCATGACGACGAAGCGGAACGGCGTGAGCCAGCTCCATGCTCGCGTATCGCGGGCGATGTGGTCATCCGTCTGGAGCAACGTGCCGAAGCCGGAGGTGCCGATCGTCGGCATTACCAACGGCATCCACACCACCACCTGGCTTGCGGACGAGATGCGTTCGCTGTTCGACAGGTACCTGGGGAACGACTGGCAGCGGCGGATCAGTGATCCGGATCTCTGGACGGCGGTGCGCGAGATTCCGGACGGGGAGCTGTGGGCCATCAAGGTGAAGCTGCGCGGGGAAATGGTGGATTACGTGCATCAGCGTCTGGACGAGCAGCAGGCGGAGTGGTATGCGCGACGCGAGCGCGGACGCAAGGTGGGCGAGATTCTCAGCCCGGACGTTCTCACGATCGGCTTCGCGCGGCGCTTCGCAACGTACAAGCGCGCAACGCTCCTGTTCCGCGATCCGGCGCGCGCGCTCCGTCTGTTCATCGATCCCGACCGGCCGATCCAGCTTGTGATCGCCGGCAAGGCGCACCCCAAGGATATCCCCGGCAAGGAGTTCATCCGCAAGGTGATCCAGTTCATCCGCGAGCGCGATCTCGAAAGCCGCATCGTGTACGTGGAGGATTACGACATGGCGGTGGGGCGCCGGCTCACGCAGGGGTGCGACATCTGGCTGAACACGCCGAGGCGTCCGCTGGAAGCCTCCGGCACCAGCGGCCTGAAGGCTGCAACGAACGGCACGCTCAACCTCTCGATTCTGGATGGATGGTTTCCGGAGGGATACGACGGTACCAACTCATTCGCCATCGGGCAGGGAGAGGAGCTCAACGATCCCGACATGCAGGACGAGTTCGAATCGCGCAAGCTCTATCGCGTGCTGGAGGAGCGTGTTCTCCCTGCCTTCTACGATCGCGACGAACACGGGCTTCCACGGCAATGGATCGCGATGCAGAAGCGATCGCTCGAGACACTGGCCGGCCGCTTCAGCGCGGAGAGGATGGTGCGCGAGTATGCCACACGATTCTACTTCCCCAGCTCCGATCGATATCGCGCGCTCGCGGCCGACAACGGCGAGCGCGTGCGCAGGCTGGTGGCATGGAAGCGAGCGATCAACGAGCGGTGGCACGAGGTTCGTTTCACCGATATCAACGCCGATGCTCCCTCCGTTGCACCGCTGAACGGCAGGGTTCGCGTGATAGCCCGTTTGGCGGTGGGATCGCTTTCACCCGCGGAGATCACCGTGGAGGCATACGAGGGAGCGATCGATGCGGATGGTTTGGTAAGCGACGGCCGCGCCACCCCGCTGGCGTTTCATCATGTGGAGAACGGAGTGGCAACCTACGGCGGAATGGTGCAACTGGACAAGCTGGGGCACAACGGCCTCACCGTCCGCGCGCAGCCATGGCATCCGGACCTTGCCGGCCCGCTGGAGATGAATCTCCTGACCTGGGCGTTGTAGCGGGGATCGGCAGCCCTCTCGGCACCGATCCTGCACTCCCTTCTTCAGCCGGCCGGAAGCTCCTCACCCCCCTGCGGCCCGGCCGGGCGACGAAGCTCCGGGTATCGATGCCTGGCTTCCAACGGAATGCCGTCGTACGGATCCGGCGGGTCCGCCATGATCACCTTCGGGAAGAGCACGGTTGCATGCCCTTCGAAGTCCCGCGCCCATTCCTTGTGATGGTAGACGCAGACCGGCAGGCAGATGGAACAGTAGTTGTGCCGTGCGAAGTAGGGAAAGCAGCGCCCGGTGTCCACCATATACCGATCGTTCCCCAGGTGGTCCTTCCCCGCTTCGGGGCTCCGCACATCCGGAACGGCCTTCGCCGGACAATATATCCTGCAGGCCCGGCATGTATCGCAGAAGGCTGCGATGCCTGCATCTATCGGGCTGTCGGTGGCCATCTCGAGGGAGGTGATCACGCTCCCCATGCGGAAGAGCGGGCCGAGCGTGGGATTGATGATGGAGCCATGCCGGCCAAGCTCGCCGAAGCCGGCCTTCAATCCGATCGGAACGTGCAGGAGATTGCTGTCGCCGATCGGATGCTCCACACGACACGCGTATCCCATGCTTCGCACCCATGCGGCCAGCTTCACCACCGTCTCGCCGAGCGCGTGGTAGACACGGAGGCATTCGATCGCGGACTCGCGCGATGGCACCACCTGAAATTCACGCCACAGCATCCGTCCGCCAACGGCGATCGCATAGCGCTCGGTAACCGTCCGGCCTCGATAGATATCCTCCGGCCCGATCTCGCAGATGCCGACGAGATCCGCCCCGAACACCCGGGCCTTCTCCTTCACTGCGGCAGCGGCATCCGCAGGCGAGGAGAAACGATACGGCTCCGGTGCAACGGGACCATCGAACATCGGATACTGTTCCTCGAAGATCAGGCGCAGATACTCCTTCACCTCGGGGATGTCGATGGTGCGTCCGCCTACTCCGGCGTACCAGCTGTCCCATGCAAATGCCGGCGGTGAATCGGGCGCAGCCTGAATCACCGGCAGTGATACGCCCGGCTCCCCCGGCTCCGATGCGGAGCCGCTCAGTGTCGATCCCATGTTGTCGTCTTCGGATGGAATGTTTTCCAGGCATGCCAGTACATGTTCCTGACCGGCAGGGCCTCGAGACGCCTGCCTGAATCGGCCCCCTGCACGCAGCGCCCGGCCCAGTTCCAGAGCGATCCGCCGGCCACGTCGCGCACTCCATCCCCGCTGGAGTCTGGGGCGAACTGGACTGTACGGCCATTCACCGTTCGTTTCCAGGCGTGCAGCTCGCGCGACGGCCTGTCGTACGCAACGGCGATCGGAATCTGGCCCAACTGATCGTTGAGCACTCCCTTCGCCTCCAGATCTGCCCATTCATATGCGCGCGCCTGGCCGCCAGCCTCCACGCCGGCCACCCAGGTATCGATTGCGAAATGCTCCACCGTATCCTTCGCCTTGGCGGCCCCGGCCTTCCCGCTCCCCTTTGCCGTCTCCGCCTCGTCGTCGTCGTCCTCGTACGTCATCGTGGTATCGAACCGGGCGATGGTATTGTAGGCCCAGTTGAACACCGTGTCGCGCTGCAGCACCAGCCCGCGGGGATGTGCCTGGAAGAATGCGCGGAGCGTCATCTGATCGCTCGGGATCTCCTGGAGCTGCTTCCCCTTCTGCGGGCCGTACACCGCAAGGCCCGTGGCCTGGTACCACCAGCTGCCGGTCTCCCTGTCCTGAAAGATCGCGTTGTAATGCTGGATCCCGACAAGGCGGAACTGCTGGTAGACGCCGTCCACGATCGGGTTGAAGACGACACCGGTGCGGCAGAGACTGCAATACGTCACCCAGACCGGAACGCCCCCGACTGTATCGGGGACGCGATGATGATACGCGATCAGGTTCACCGGATAGGCATGCGCCTCGCCGTTCTTCTCGACGCTCACCACCATCCAGTCCAGCGGCACATTGTTGTGCGCGGAGTCCGCGAGCGTCCGTGTCCCCATCTCCCGGAAGTAATGCCCGGCATCCCCCATGATGTTCATCACATAGTTGAGGAAGCCCAGGAAGATGACGAGCACGGTGATGCCGATCCGCTTCCACCATCCACCTCTCTGCAGCACCGTCACCACGCGGCCGGCAATCAGCAGCACACCGATGACCAGGAGATATGGGAGCACCTTGTCCAGGTAATAGGCCACCCCCATCCAGTTCAGTCCCTGGCTTCCGGGGGCCGGACTTATCAGGTAATTGTGGCCGACGCTCGGCACGATGAGCAGGAATAGCCCGATCCAGAACATGAGGCGATGATACCGGGCGAACGGAAGAGTGACCATCGTTGAAAGGGTTAGGTGTATTCGTGATCAGGATGCGGCGAGGCCGCCGGACAATGCACGACAGCCGACGGTATCGAGGGGTGAACGCGAACGGGCGGCTCGACAGAGTGATCAACGTATGTGATGCGATCATTATCCGCAACCACACTCAACCTCCGTGGACAACCGGCCCCCGGCATGTGTGACCGCATGCGCGGGAGGCCCTGTTAACAGTTTGGTAATACTGCGGTAACATAGCCGTAACGCACTGCCGATACTTTTGCCGCCGTGTTCCAACCATGCTGCTCCAATTCAGGTTTCCTGAGCATGCCAATAAGCGGCCTACCAACCACGGTAGGAACACCGGCTCCCTCGTCCGTGTGGATGAACCCCGTGGGTGGCCCTCGATCGATACGTGCACTCTCATCCTATCCAACCCTTATCACTATCGTATGACACGTGTACTTCTTGCACTGCTCGTGGCTGCAGTCATGAGCACGGGCATTGTCTATGCCCAGAACGACGACAACGAGACTCCCGCAGCAGCTGCTCCCACTCCCGAGGAATTGAAGGAGGCAGTTGACGGTCTCGGCGATCGTCTCACAACCGTCGAGACGGATGTGGACAAGCTGAAGCAGATCAAAATTTCCGGGTACGTCCAGGCTGAGTGGCAGTTCTTCGACCAGACCACCAACCCGAACGGACGCGCCGTGTATTCGGACGCCCGCAGGAACTTCTTCACGATTCGCCGCGGCCGCCTGAAGGTTCAGCACAAGCTGGGCGACATGAGCTACGTGTTGCAGGGCGACTTCACCGAAGCCGGCTTCAAGATGAAGGATGCGTACATCACGTACAACCTCGCAGGCGAGGAACTGGGCCTCACTGCGGGTGTCTTCAACCGCCCGAACTACGAGGTGGAGCTCTCCTCGAGCGCACGTGAGTCCGCCGAGCGCGCGCAGGTAACCCGCGCCTTCTATCCGGACGAGCGCGATCTCGGCTTCATGTTCACCTACCAGCCGTCGATTTCCCAGGACTTCACTCCGAAGCTCCAGGTTGGATTGTTCAACGGACCCGGCGTTGTGGTGCCCGAGGCGGACGCGTACAAGGATCTCATCACCCGCCTCACCTTCCCGGTGCCGTTCGGCGCCGACGCACCGATCCAGGCCGACCTCGGAGCATCGCTCTACTACGGCGGCATCCCGCAGACCGGCGACTCGATCGTGAAGTGGGACGGCGAGGTGAAGAAGACGGTTGCCAACGATGCAACCGGCAACCTTCGCGGCATGGGCAACAAGATGAACTTCAACGTTGAAGGCCAGATCTATCTGGACCTCCTCCCGTTTGGCGGCACGATTCTGAAGGGTGAGTTCATGGGCGGCAAGCGCCCGACGGCGGCCACGGCGGCCACGGCAGCGACCGTCGGCACGAAGAAGGACGCCGGCGGCAAGGACAGCATTGTCGTGATCCCGGGCGCGGCGGCCGGCAATCTTCAGATCCGCAATCAGAGCGGCTTCTACGCCTACTTCGTGCAGAACCTCGGCAACAGCCTGCAGTTCGCGCTGAAGTACGATACGTACGATCGCAACACGGATCTCTCCGGCGCGAACGTGAAGTCCGCCGGCGATGCCTCCACCTCGATCCTCGGCCTCGGCTTCAACTACTTCTTCGGCAACATCCGCCTCACGCTCTGGTATGAGATTCCGAAGATCGCCAAGGACGAGGTGGTGGCCGGCATGGATGACCTGAAGGACAACAAGACCACGATCCGCCTCCAGTACAAGTACTGATGCAGGCCCGCTCCCCGCACTCATCTGCGGGGACGACGGACGGCGCTGCGCTTCGTGCGCATTCCCCTGACGATGACAGGACATCAACAATCTCATTCATACAGAAACGCTGAACCAATCATGAAGAAAACTCTCTTCTCCCTTTTCCTGTTCGTTGCCGCCGCTGCCTCGTTCGGCTTCATGGCCGCAGACGTGATCACGGTGAAGGGTTCGGACACGATGGTCATCATGGCTCAGAAGTGGGCCGAGGCATACCATGCCAAGAACCCGGGCGTCGAGATCCGCGTTACCGGCGGCGGATCGGGCACCGGCATCTCGGCGCTGATCAACGGCACCACCGATATCTGCAACGCATCGCGTCCGATGACGGCTGCCGAGAAGGCACAGCTCAAGAGCCGCTACGGCTCCCCCGGTGTCGAGGTGCGCACGGCGCTCGACGGCATCACGATCTACCTCAACCCGTCGAACCCGGTGAAGGAACTGAGCATGGCCCAGTTGAAGGACATGTTCACCGGCAGGATCAGCAACTGGAAGCAGGTTGGCGGCAACGATGCCCGCATCATCCTGTACGGCCGTGAGAACAGCTCCGGCACCTATGGCTTCTTCAAGGAGAACGTGCTGAAGGGGCAGGACTTCGCAAGCGGCACGCAGACGCTGCCGGGCACGGCCGCTGTGGTGAACGCGGTGCTGAAGGACAAGAACGGCGTTGGATACGGCGGCTACGGTTACACCAAGGGTGTGCATGTCTGTGCAGTCAAGGCAACCGATGGCGGAGCCGCAATCACTCCGTCCGATCAGTCGGTCCGCAGCGGACAGTATCCCATCAGCCGCTTCCTCTATCTCTACCTTCGCAACCGCCCGACCGGCGCGCTGAAGGCGTATGTGGATTGGATTCTTTCGGCGGAAGGACAGGCCATCGTGAAGAAGGCCGGCTACTTCCCGCTGAAGTAATCATCGTAGCTTCACCAACGGTAAACTCGTCCTCGAAGTACCGTTACATACGGCACGGCTCGCTCTTCACGGGCCGTGTCGTATTTTGTGGAGCATTATCGGCACGCATAACACCCAGATAACATTTGTTCACGTTGTTGAAGCGGGCTGATGTCCGTTCAACAACCCTCCCGATCCATGCGCCCCCGATGCGGGACGCACCACGTCCTCTGAACACATTCATGTCGGATCAAACGGATCACGTTCCTGGCATCGATGGAACCCCAGGGATGGGAGCACCCGGAGCACCGGTAACAACGGGCTCTGCAGGCGCTCCTCCTCCCCGCCCTTCGGTCGCCCTGCGAGAGCCGCCGTCGTTGACGCAGAAGAGCAGGCACATCGGTGAACGCATTATCGAGAGCGGCATCTTCGTTGTTGCCACGCTCTCGATCATCTTCATCTTCCTGATCTTCCTCTTCGTCTTCCGCGAGGCATCGCCCATCTTCTTCGGCAGCAAGCAGAATGCCGATACCGCGGTCGTGAAGATGTACGAACTCCCTCCCGGTCTCGATCCGCAGGAAGGGAAGGCAACGCCCCCTCCCGCCGCATCGGGCGGGAGCTCGGAGCAGGAGGTCTACAATCCGGAGACCGGCAGCGCGCCCGGCGCGCACAAGGACTCCGCCGGGGCAACGGCTCCAGCAGCGGGCGTGAAGAACGACTCCGGCACTCCCTCCGCCAGGCCGGGCGGAAGCTCAGAGCAGGAGGTCTACAATCCGGAGACCGGCAGCGCACCCGGTGCGCGCAAGGACTCGAGCGCGCCGGCAACGGCAGCGCCGTCGGCCGGCAAGGGTGACTCCGGCACGGCGGCCGTAAAGGCCGGCGGGAAGGATAACCAGGAGGTCTACAATCCCGAGACCGGCAGCGCGCCGGGCGGCACGAAGGACTCCTCCACGGCAGCGGCGGCGCCTGCGGCTGCCGACACCAGCCAGCACGCGAAGGACAGTCTGGCGCGGCTGATCGTTGGAAACGATTATCCGATCCTGGAGCACGACTCCCCCGTGAAGCTGAGTTATCTGCTCTACGACAACTGGCAGCCGAACTCGGATCATCCCCGCTACGGCATCTATCCGATCCTTCTCGGCACGCTGAAGACCACACTGATCGCGCTCCTCTTCGCCTGCCCGATCGCCATCCTCGCGGCGCTGTATACGGCATTCTTCGCGCCGCGCAGGCTGCGCGAGACGATCAAGCCGGTGATCGAGATCCTCGCGGGATTTCCTTCGGTGGTGCTGGGCTTCTTCTGTCTGATGACGGTGGCGAGCATCGTACAGTCCGTGTTCGGCACCGAGTACCGGCTCAATGCCGTGGTGGGCGGCATCGGCCTTGGCCTGGCGGTGATTCCCATCATCTACACGATCAGCGAGGACGCGCTGCGCGCGGTTCCGAAGTCGCTCCGCGAGGCGGCGCTGGCACTCGGCGCCACCGAATGGGAGGCCGCCTACAAGGTGATGCTGCCGGCCGCGACGCCGGGCATCTTCGCGGCCGTGCTGCTTGGCCTGGGGCGCGCGGTTGGCGAGACGATGATCGCCCTGATGGCCACCGGCAACGCCGGCACGTTCAGCCTGAACTTCTTCGAGCCGGTGCGAACGTTCGCGGCAACCATCGGCGCGGAAATGGGTGAAGTGGTGGTGGGCTCGCCGCACTACCAGCTGCTCTTCCTGCTTGGCGTGATCCTGTTCGTGTTCTCGTTCGGCATCAATCTCGTGACGGAGTTCTACGTGAAAGCCAAGTTGATCAAGAAGTTCAGGGGGGCCGAATGAGCACGACGAAGAAGGCGATCATCGGGTTCTTCGCCCTTCGCATTCCGCTGATCTTCACATTGTTGATCGTGGCTGTGATCGTGGTGATCATCGGCAACTTTCTGATCGTCGGCGGCGGCCACATCAGTTGGGAGTTCCTGACCACCGAGCCGCGGAACATGAACACCGAGGGGGGAATCTTCCCCGCCATCTACGGCACGGTGCTGCTGGTGCTGATCATGACGCTGGCGGCCGTTCCGGTTGGAACGATCACGGCGATCTATCTCACGGAGTACGCACGGCAGAACTCCTGGCTGGCGCGCACCATCCGCTTCGCGGTGAACACACTGGCCGGCGTCCCCTCCATCGTCTTCGGCCTGTTCGGCCTTGGATTCTTCATCCAGACTGTTGGCGCACAGATCGATCGCGTCAACTGGAACCAGACGATGAGCACGTTCCATGCGTCGCTGGAGACGCGGCAGTCGCCGGTGGCAGGCGGAAAGATCGCGACGATCGACGAGGTGCAGAAGTACCTCGAGTCGTCGAAGGAATACGATTGGAAGGAGCAGATCAGTTCGCTGAGCACGTTCCCCCGCGGAACGGATGCGCGTGTGAACGATGATATCGTAATGCGATTCATGGACGACAAGGTGTCGTTGAAGTGGGGGAAGCCGGGACTGATATGGGCCGCGTTCACGCTCGCCCTGCTCACGCTCCCCGTGGTGATCGTTTCGGTGGAGGAGTCGTTGAAGACGGTCCCGAAGGACATTCGGGCGGCAAGCCTCGCGCTCGGCGCCACGAAATGGGAAACCATTCGCAAGGTGGTGATTCCGAACTCCATCACCGGCATCCTTACCGGATCGATTCTCGCAATCGGTCGCGGCGCCGGAGAGGTTGCGCCGATTCTCTTCACCGGTGCCGTCTATTCGCTGCAGGGGCTTCCCTCCTCGCTCAGCGACCAGTTCATGCATCTGGGCTATCACCTCTATATTCTTTCCACGCAGTCACCGGATGTCGATGCGGTGCGCCCGCTGCAGTATGCCACAACGCTGGTGCTGCTGGCGCTGACGCTTGCACTGAACTTCACGGCGATCCTGCTGCGTTCGCATATCCGTCGACGTCAAATCACTTCGTAACCCCGAACTCCAAATCCGAATGGCTAAGGAAGAACTGCATACCAAGATCAAGAGCGAAGGCCTTTCGCTCTTCTACGGTCAGAAGCAGGCATTGCGCGATATCAGCATCCCCATGTATGCCAACAAGGTGACGGCGTTCATCGGGCCGTCGGGATGCGGCAAGAGCACGTACCTGCGAACGCTGAACCGGATGAACGATCTGATCGAAGGGGTGAAGATCACCGGCAAGACGTTCATCGACGGCATCGATGTCTATTCGAGCGGCGTAAACGTGGTGAACCTGCGGAAGCGCGTGGGGATGGTCTTCCAGAAGTCCAACCCGTTCCCGAAGTCGATCTACGACAACATCGCCTATGGTCCGCGTCTCAACGGCATCAAGAGCAAGGCGGAGCTGGATGTGATCGTGGAGCGAAGCCTGGTAGGAGCCGCGCTCTGGAACGAGGCGAAGGATCGCCTGCACGACTCGGCGCTCGCCCTCTCCGGCGGACAGCAGCAACGCCTCTGCATTGCTCGCGCCATCGCGGTGAATCCGGAAATCCTTCTGATGGACGAGCCCTGTTCGGCACTCGATCCGATCTCAACGACGAAGATCGAGGAGTTGATCTACGAGCTGAAGTCCACCTACACGATCGTGATCGTGACGCACAACATGCAGCAGGCTGCACGCGTCAGCGACTACACGGCCTTCTTCTACCTTGGTGAGCTGGTGGAGTACGATCTCACCCGTACGTTGTTCACCAACCCGGAGAAGAAGCAGACGGAGGACTACATCACGGGACGGTTCGGGTAATTCCGCGGAACGGCATCAACCCGAACCAACGGCCGGCAGGCTTCAATCCCGCAGCATCGGTGCGCCGCCCGGGAGGGCGCAGCGCCGGACGTCAACAGGAGTAGAGACGGTATCGGCAGATATTCAACAACTGAACACAGACGCTACATCATGATCAGAGCATTCGAAGAGGAGATGGACAAGCTCCGTACCCGCATCATAAAGATGGGGAGCCTGGTGGATGAGCAGGTGGAGTACGCGTTTCGCGCGTTGAACGAGTGGAACACGGCCATGGCCCACCTCGTCATGGATCGCGACAGCAAGGTGGACAAGCTGGACTTCAAGATCGAAAAGCAGTGCCAGCGGATCTTCGCCCTGCAACAGCCGGTTGCCCGCGACCTCCGCCTGATCATGGCTGCACTGAAGATCAACAGCGATCTCGAGCGGATGGGTGATCTGGCATTCAACGTGGCACGCTCCGTGGAAGCGCTCATGCCGTACAAGCATTTCGTGGAGCGCCTGGAGATTGCACAGATGACCGACGCGGTGCACACCATGGTTGGGCACACGATCGACAGCTTCGTCAACAACGACCCGGAGATGGCGCTCACCATCATGCGAAGCGACATTCGCGTGGATCAGTACGAGCAGCGCATCGGCCGGCAGATCGTGGAGATGATGAAGCGCGAGCCGGAGTTCATCGAGGCCGGCGCCCTGCTGATCGTACAGCTTCGCAACATGGAGCGTCTCGCCGATCATGCCACCAACATCGCCGAGGACGTGATCTTCTTCACCGAGGCCAAGATCATCCGCAATCGCTTCGATGCCGACGCATTCAAGAACATGGACCCGCATCCGTTCAACGAGACCGAGGACGACAACGAGAAGGACGACGCATAGGCATCCGTGCGGCGAACGCCCGGCGGCTTCACTCGTTGGAGGGCAGGTGAGATCGTGTGCCGGGGCGGCATGTGAAGACTTTCAAAGAGTACGGGGAGAGAAGCGATTGCACTTCTCTCCCCGTTGCTGTTTCATTCGGGTCTTCAACCATGCGCCTGCCCCGTAGCGAATACGGCGAAGGGACCGGCGGGCCACAGGGGGTCGGATGCAGCGGAAGCGGGAGCCCTGGGAGGCCGACGGACTCCTAGGCGGTGCGCTGAAGCGCGTCCAGAATTCTCTGCTGTACCTGCTCGATCTCCCCCACGCCGTTCACCTCCGTTACCATGCCGGCCTCGCGATAGTAATCCAGCACCGGAGCAGTCTCCTGCTGGTATACGTCGAACCGCGTGCGGATCACCTCCTCGGTATCGTCGCGGCGGCCGCGCTTCAGCATGCGCTCCACGAGTTCATCGATCGGGGCGGTCAGGTAGACAACGTAATCGATCTCGCGCCCTCCCGCACTCAATGCCGCAGCAAGCGCCTCGGCCTGCGCGCGGTTGCGCGGATAGCCATCCAGGATGAAGCCGGCCGCGCAATCCGGTTCGCTCAATGCGTCCAGGGCGATCGCGGTTGTAAGCTCATCCGGCACCAGCAGGCCATCGTCCATATAACGCTTTGCCTCCAGCCCCAATGGCTTTGCGGCTGCTACGGCCGCGCGAAAGATTGCTCCGGTGGATATATGCGGAATGGCAAGATGCCTGGCAAGAATTTCAGCCTGCGTTCCCTTGCCCACTCCGGGCGCGCCGAAAAAAACGATGTTCATGCTGATCCGATGGTCTGGTACGTTGCAGGGCATTGGAGACCGTATTGCCGGAAACCGTTCGCCCGGACAGAAGCGCAAAGATATCACGATAGTACACGCGCGCCAACGCGGAGTCCGGCGATCCGCCGCGCGCGCGATCCACCGGGCGCGCGCGATCCACCGCTCATTCGCCGGCGGAAGCGAGTGCCAGCGCTTCGCGGCGCACCATCTCCAGGGCGGTTGCCGATGCACGTTCGCGCACCATCGCCCGCTCGCGCCCGAAGTTGAACTTCGTCTCCCGCGCTCCGCGCGCCGACGCAATTGCAATCCAGACCGTTCCGACCGGCTTCTCCCGCGTTCCACCATCCGGCCCTGCGATACCGGTTACCGCCACTGCAATGTCCGCCCCGGTGATGCGCAACGCGCCGGTCGCCATCGCCTCGGCAACCTGGCCGCTGACGGCGCCATGGTTCCGCAGTGTATCGCCGGACACGCCGAGCACCTCCTGCTTCATGCTGTTGGCATAACTCACAACGCCGCCGAGGTAATACTCGCTGCTTCCCGGAACGTCGGTCAGGAGCGAGCCGATCATCCCGCCGGTGCAGGACTCAGCGGTGGCAAGCATCAGCCGGGACTCCCGGAGCACCCGCCCCACGGCGGCGGCAAGCGTTTCATCCCGGTCCGTAACTATCCACGCGGCTGCCCGCTCCGCAATCAGCACACGCAGCCGCTCGTAGCGTTCCCGCACGCCGGCCTCACCGGACGTTCTCATCAGGCGCAGACGGACGCCGCTGAGCGACGGGAGATAGGCAAGCGTGACAACATCGTCCAGCAGCGGCTCGGTCTCCTGCAGACGGTCCGCAAGCGCGGATTCAGTGACGCCGAACGTGAGCCAGGTCTGCTGATCGATATTCCCGGCATCGTTGCCCAGCTCCGGAGCGATGTACTCCGTGAAGATGCCGCGCATCTCGCTCGGCACGCCGGGGAGTGCGTAGCAGCGCGCGCCGCCGAGAGTGAACGCAAGCCCGGGTGCGCTGCCGTGATTGTTGGGAAGCGTGCGCGCCCCCTCCGGCGCAAGCGCCTGGCGGATACTTCGTTCGTTCAACTCCAGGCCGCGCTCCGCGAAGCGTCCGCGGATCCGGGCAAGCTGCGCCTCGTCCATCGCCAACCCGCAGCCAAGGATGTCGCAGATCACGTCGCGCGTGCGATCGTCCTGCGTGGGCCCCAGGCCGCCGGTGATCAGCAGCGCATCGACGTGCCCGGCCTCCGATTCGATCGTGGAACGAATCTCATCGGCCATGTCGCCCACCGCGATCACGCGCCGAACCTGCCAGCCAAGCCGTGTGAGCCGATCGCCCAGCCACGACGCATTCGTGTTCACAACCTGCCCGATCAACAACTCATCGCCGATGGCAACAATCGAAGCTCTCATCCAGTCCGCTTTCAGAGGAACGTTGGTAGCTGGCGCGCGGCCGGTGGAACCGTACTCGAGCGCCGACAATTGGGGGATGGCGCCGGGCAGAACGCGGCGCCGTGCCGTGCAGCGGCAGGGTGGGCCCGTCAATACACGAACACCTCGTGAATCGCCGCGCGCACGTTGCGGGCAAGCTGCATCAGGCGGGTGAAGTCCGCCAGCGGCAGCGCCTGCGCGGCGTCGCTCCTGGCGGAGGCGGGATCGTGATGCACTTCCACGATGGTGCCGTCCAGCCCGGCGGCCAGCCCGGCAAGCGCTCCCTGCACTACGAGGCTGCGGCGCCCGGCCGCATGCGACGGATCGATGATCACCGGCAGCTTCGTCTTCTCCTTCAACGCCGCCGCACCGAGCACATCCAATGTGTTGCGCGTGATCGATTCGAACGTCCTGATGCCGCGCTCGCAGAAGATCACCGTGGCGGCCCCGGCCACCAGCGTATGCTCCGCCGCGCCGATCCACTCCTCCACGGTCGCGGACATGCCGCGCTTCAGCAGCACCGGCAGCCCGCTGCGCCCCGCCTCCTTCAGCAGCGGATAGTTCTGCATGTTCCGCGTGCCGATCTGGATCATCGAGATGTATCGGGCGGCCACTTCCACATCGCGCGGATCAACCACCTCGCTCACCAGTTGCAGGCCATAGTCGCGGGCGATCTCGTAGGACATCACGAGACCGGATTTCCCCTGCCCCTGGAAGTCGTGCGGCGACGTGCGCGGCTTGAAGGCCCCGCCGCGAACGAAGCGCAGCCCCTCCTTCGCCAGATGCTCGTAGACCGTGGAGACCTGTTCCTCGCTCTCGATGCCGCATGGCCCGGCGATCATCGTAAGCCCCTCGATGCCGGACTCGATATCGACAGGGGGCGTGTCGTGCGCAACGCGCAGGTTCTTGTCCTCGTGGCGCATTACCCCTTCAACGCCGGGCATCGAGGAGTAGGCCTCCAACCGTATTTCATCCGCGGGATCGCTCACCAGGAACACGGCGCGATCCCCCTCCAGCGGCGTAATGCCGGCCGCTCCGTCGGTCAT
The DNA here is from genome assembly GCA_035549015.1 of Kapaibacterium sp. (SeqCode). Taxonomy (GTDB): domain Bacteria; phylum Bacteroidota; class Ignavibacteria; order OLB7; family OLB7; genus JAFDZV01. Next base: position 58,161 of record DASZRW010000137.1, on the reverse strand, counting down.
CAAGGCACGCTTCACCGCTGCGATCTGGAGCGGCGTGGCATCGGAAGCAAAGAGGATGGCTTTCATGATGTATGGAGTGTTGTTTGTCAGCAGCAGGTAATTCGTTGTTGCGCGCCGGCAACCGGAACCCGCACCACGGCGGGGAGTTCCCGATCACGGACGCGTCCGCGCCCCGAGGGCCTGAACGCAATCACTCCTCCGGCCTCCCCTCGAACAGGAAGGAGGAGATTCGGCTCATCGGGCCAGCACATCCGCAATGGTTGCGAGCGCAAAGAGGATGCTGACGTAGCCGTTGAGATTGAAGAACGCCAGGTTGATCCGCGTAAGATCGCCGCGACGGAGAATCCATGCCTCGTACGCAAGGATCGCAGCCACCGCCGCCGCTCCCACGAAGAAGATCGGCCCCATGCCGGCCGCAACCCCGAAGAGCGTGTAGAAGAGAACGGCCGCGGCATGTATTGCGCGCACCGACCGGATGGCGGGCATCGCGCCGATGCGGGCGGGAAGCGACTTCAGATGCTGCTCGCGATCGAACGATTCATCCTGGCATGAGTAGTAGATATCGAATCCCGCCGTCCAGAGCGTCACGCCCAGGCAGAGAAGAATCGGCGGCCATGCGAACGCCCCGGTCAACGAGAACCAGACTCCCACCGGCGCGGCGCCCAGGCAGAGCCCCAGCACGAAATGTGCCGCGGCGGTATAGCGCTTCGTGAGACTGTAACCCAGCAGCAGCGCCAGCAGCGGGAACGAGAGCGCACCGCAGAGGGTGTTGATGCCGAACGACGCAGCGATGAACGTGCAGCACGCGATCGCCGTGAAGAGCCGCGCCTCGCGAAGCGATATGGTGCCGGCCGGTATCTCGCGGTTGCGTGTGCGCGGATTGATCGCGTCGATGTCGCGATCGGCGACACGGTTGAACCCCATCGCCGCCGTGCGGGCGCTCACCATGCAGACCACCAGCAACAGCAGATCGGGCCAGGTGAGCGTGATGTGCTCCGTCCGATATGCGATCAGCCCGGAGACGAACGCAAACGGCAGCGCAAACACGCTGTGGCTGAACTTGATCATGCGCCCGAATGCGATGGCGCGCTGTGCCAGAGTAGTGGACATCGAATAGCCGGGCGTTACTTGAACAGTTCGTTGAAGAAATCGGTCATCGCAATCCACGAGCGCCGGTCCGCGGCGGCGTTGTAGGCCACGGGGCGGCTCACGTCGTTGCCTGAAGCCGGATTGGTGAAGCCATGGCGGGCGCCGCCGTACAGCACCAGTTGCCAGTCGGCACCGCAGTCGCGCATCTCCTTCTCGAACGCGCTCACCTGCTCCGCAGGCGCAGCCGGATCGTCCGCACCGTGCAGCACCAGCACCTTTGCCCTGATGCTGTTCGGCGCCGCCGGCGTCGGCGTGTCCAGGCCGCCATGGAAGCTCACGACGCCGCTGATGTCCGCGCCCATGCGCGCCAGCTCCAGCGCCACTGTTCCGCCGAAGCAGTAGCCGATCGCGGCGATATGCCGCTGGTCCACCAGCCGGTTCCTGCGAATGAAGTCCAGCGCTCCGGCAATGCGCCTGCGCAACAGCGCGCGATCGCCCTTCAGCCCCCCCGCAAGCCGGCTCGCCTCCTCGGAGTTCTTCGGCCGCACTCCCTTGCCGTACATATCCACCGCGAACGCCACATAGCCGAGCGCCGCAAGCTGATCGGCACGGTGCCGGGCGTAGTCGCCCATGCCCATCCAGTCGTGCACCACGAGAACAGTTGGGCGGGCGCCCGATGCCGCGTCGTCGTACGCGACGTATCCTTCGAAGGTGGTGCCGTCCACCACATACTCCACCACGTCGGAATGAATGCGAGCCTGTGCCGTCATGATGCTGCAGAAGATGCTCAGGAGAGATACGATCGCCATGCTCTTCACATTACCTCCTCGGTTTGCGGACGCCCGGGCTGAACCGCCGGCATCCCCCGGACACGCTCATCGTGCACGCATGGTGCAACCGGAGCACAAAGATACAACGAGCATCCGGGCGGTCCCTCAGCTCACGGCGGGCTGGTACAGGCGCCGCTCGCCGGCAGCGCTCCCGATCACCCCCCGCTCCACCTGCCGAAGATCCGTGCCGGGCAACGCGAGATCGAGTGCGAGAAGCCCCGGCCGCGCCCCCACGGCCAGCCTGCCCAGTTCCGGAAGTTCCAGGGTATCCGCAGCCACGCTCGTCAGCGCCTCCAGCAGGATGCCGGGAGGGAGATCGGGCCATCGCTCCAGCAGGATGCGGGCCTCGTCGAAAACATCCACCCCGAGACCGGAACCGCGACCGTCCGTGCCGAGCGCAAATGGTATTCCCTCGCGCACGATCGCCTCCAGATCGGGAAGCAGGCCGGTGATATGAAGATTCGATGCCGGCGACAGAATTGCCCGCACACCGTGCCGGCCGAGAATCGCCAGCTCCTCGCGGGTCGCCTCCGCAAGATGCACGGCCACGAAGCGTTCGCTCAGCAGTCCGGCCTTCTCGTAGAAGGCGACAGGCCCGGTGCCGGGCGGCGCCCACGCATCGTCCCATGCCCCTACCTGTTCCAGATAGTCGCGCCAGGGACCACCGCCATGCATGTAGAGTTCACGCTCGGCGGGATCCTCCGCAAGATGTTGATGGAACCGCCGTCCCCTGCCGCCGGTTGTCTCCACGATCAGCTGCATGAGCTCGGGCGAAACCGAATAGGGGGCGTGGGCTGCAAGCGTGTGATGGATATGCTGCGGGAACGCCGTGGCAGCCTGGCTCTGAAGAGCCGCATCGAGAATCGACGGGGCGCGAACGCCGCGGAAACCGATCAGCTCATGGATGAAGCGGCAGCGCATGCCGCTGCGTGCGATGGCATCGAACGTGCCGTAGTTGTTCGCCACCTCGCCCACGGCAACGGTTCCGGCACGCATCATCTCCAGCAGCGCAGCCGCCACCGCGTGGTCGAGCGCAGCCGCGCCCGGTGTTGCATCACCGGCGGCCTCCTCTCCGCGCGCGGCCATCAAACGGCGCACCCAGGCATTCAATCCCTCTCCGCCGGGAACCCGCTCATCGCGGCGCGCATCGGTAAGGTGCACATGGGCGTTCAGCACGCCGGGCATCAGGAGGGCGTGATGCTCCTCAGCATCGACTGCCATTCCAAGGCGCCGGCGCTCGCCGACCGCGAGGATGGTTCCATCGCTCTCCACAACCACGCCCCCCTGTTCGATGAGCGGTGCTCCTCCCATCGGAAGAACGATGTCGGCTGTGTGAAGAGTGCGCATGATGCTGGGTCAGGAGAGCGTTGCAACGCGGCCACATGCCGCGGCTGGGCAACATACGCGCGGCGCGGGTGCGCGGCTATTGCAAATCATTACCGCCCAGGCGCCCATGGTAGAGCACCGTATCGTACACGAAGGCCACGGTTCCGTTCTCCGCATGGCGATCGAAGATCGCACGCAGTTCCTCCATGAGCGGTTCATGGCGTTCGTCACCCGGAAGAGGAACGTAGGAGGAGGAAAGAACGCGCCCCTTGAGCCCGTCGAAGTCGAAGCGTTGTTCGTGCTGCGCAACAACCACGCGATGCACCGCGTTCGGCGCGAAGAACTGCTCCAGCGTCGAGATGTCGCCAGCCGATATCGTGCGGTGCACAACCTGCTCGTAGTCCACGGCACGGCGACGGAGAAGATCCTCGTAGGCGAGGAGAAACGGCGAGGCGCTGGTGCTGCGATCGTTCCAGATCAGCGCCACCGCGCCGCCGGGGCGCAGTATGCGGGCGAACTCGGCGCGCGCCTTCGGACGATCGAACCAGTGGAACGCCTGCGCCGCGGTGATCATATCCACCGACGCATCCGGCAACCCCGTAGCCTCCGCCGTTCCCGCCACGCTGTGAAACCCCGGATAGCCGCGCAGCAACTCCTCTCCCGCTTCGCGCATCTCGCGATTCGGTTCCACGCAGTAGACGGTGATCCCCTCCGCCAGAAGCGGCTCGCAGAAGATGCCGGTGCCGGATCCGATGTCGGCAACGATGCTCTGCCGCCGAAGGCCGAGCCGGTCCCGAAGAATGGCGTACAGTTGCTCCGGATATCGCGGACGATACCGGAGGTAATCCGCAACGCGCGTGGAGAAGCGGTTGGTTGGCGCCGAGCTCTGAGTTGTGGACATTGAAGCGGGATGTTTGTTGGGAAGCAATGTACGAATTGATCCCCGTTCTTTGGACGGAACTCCGTACTATCGCGGCTCGTGCCTCTTCGGTTGTTCTCCCGTCCCTGCCAATTTCGGAGTGTGCGTGTGACCCAGGATTCCCCCCAGCAGCAGTTGCAGGCCTCGCGGCGTGTTCGCGGCGAGCTGATGCTCATTCTCACCACCGTCGTCTGGGGGGCAACGTTCGCGGCCACGAAGCTTCTGCTCGAGACGCTTCACCCAATGTGCCTGCTCGCATGGCGATTCGGGAGCGCGGCAATCCTGTTTCTGATTCTCTTCCGGAAGCAACTGGTTGGACGATTCGATCGCGCAACGCTTGCGCTTGGAGCGCTGCTCGGCCTCTTTCTGTACGGAGGCTTTGCATTGCAGACAACCGGATTGAAGTACACCACCAGCAGCCGCTCCGGCTTCATCACCACGCTCTACGTCGTGATCACGCCGCTGCTGCAAACCGTGCTCACGCGCCGGCTTCCCGCGCGCAGGGTGATGTGGGGCATCCTGCTGGTGATACTCGGCCTGTGGGGCCTCACATCCAACACGGACAGTCCGGCGGATCTCCTCGCCAACTGGAGCAACAGCGGCTTCGGGATCGGAGAGCTGCTCACGCTTGTCGCCGCGGCGATCTTCGCACTCTATATCATCGCCCTGGATCGGAGGGGCCGGGGCCTCAACCCGGCCAAGCTCACGGCCGCCCAGCTTGTCACCACCGGCACGCTGGCTCTTGCACACTCCCTCATCGCCCGGGAATGGACCATCCCGCACGGGGCCGATTCATGGATGCAGCTTCTCTATCTCTCGCTCTTCGCCTCCGTCCTCGCCACCTACTGGCAGACACGCTACCAGGGTGAGTCCAACCCGACGCGGGCCGCGATCATCTATACGATGGAGTCCGTCTTCGCAGCAATCATCGGCGTGATCTTTCTCGCGGAACATCTGGGACCGATCGCCATTGCCGGCGGCGCGCTGATCATTACAGGGCTCCTCGTCGTGGAATTGAAGCGGGGGGACTAGCGCTCACTCACCACCGCACGTGCCTCCATGGCCGCACCGAGGCGCTCCACGAACTCCCGCTCGTTGTCAACCGCAATGCCGATCGCGCGTGCCCGGGTCCGCCGGCCGAGGAAGCCGCTCACCTCGGCAGGCCGCGCCAGCTTGAGGATCAGACGCGGCTGCCCCATCAGCGCGAAGTTCACCAGGCCCTTCCTCTCACCATGCATGCGCCTCCCGCGGACGGCCACCACGTTCACGATATCGTTCAACGGAATCAGCGCACTCCGCCGTATGCCCGAGCGCAGGAGCAGGTACTCCTCTCGAAGCAGAATCGGGCGGAGAAGCGATGCCCTGTAGTCCGCAAGCAGCAGCAGGACGAGGTAGAGACTGGAGAGCGTGAGGCCCCATGCGATCACGCCGCTGTGATGCTCCACCACGATATGGACCACTACGGTTTCCACGATCGTCGCAACGGCCATCGCCCCCACCACGGCGCCGTAGGCAATCCGCCGATGATACCAGAACGCACCATCGCGTGCGAGGCCCGCGCCGCGCACGCGCCAGGAGCCGAGCGCGTAGTACCACATGGCGAACTCGTGCGCCAGCACCTCCGCAATCCAGCCGGTACCGGTAATGGCCGCCAGAACGTGACGAAGCCGGTTCAGCATGTCGTCATCGGCGCCCCCCTGGTACGTTCGCCGTGCACGGCGTATGCGGACGATCGTGCAGGCAAGAAGCACCCCCTCCATCGGTATCGTCAGGTAGTGCACGATCTCCAGCCAGCCGTGCTGCTCCGGCGGAAGCAGGAACGAGGCAAGCCCGGCAGCGAGGAGAACCACCGGCGCGATGGTAACAACCGGCAGCCGGCCGCGCCGCACTCCGAGGAGGTAGTAGAGCGCCGGGAGAATCAGTGCGAGATCGGCGGTGACGGCGAGCGAGAGGAGACGCGGGCTGGAGGCGAAGGCAGATGAGTGAACGATTGCGAACTCCGCCGTGATCATCGCAAGTGCAAGGAATCCGAAGAGGAGAATCGGGTGGGCGCGTCGTGCAGGAATCATCATCGCAACGTCTCCTGTGAAGAACAATCAGTGGAATCGCCTGCCGTGCGTCTCTCTTCGTTGCACATGGCCACCCGGTTGCAGCACGGCCGCAACTGCAACAGATGAATACATCCGGATTGCAGTTGCGGCCGGTGGTCGCCGGCAGCCGGCAGCGCCGTGCATGCCGGTTGACGGCTGCCCTACATCGGCGTGCGCATCATGCGGCGGCTGGTTTCCACCAGCGAGAGGAACTCGCGCCGATAGCCGTTGGGATCGAACGCAAGCGCCGTGCGCGCGCGGCTGAGCACGTTCTCGAACGATGCCCGCCCGCTGTACTCCGAATGGCGGAGCAGCATTCCCCCCTCGGCCACCGCGGATGCGAAGCGAAGGTTGGCCGAGGCACGATCCATGGCATCCCCCGTATCGGTTACCACTCCTGTGATCAGGTTGCTCCGATCCTCCTTCGGGCGCTTGTAGCGGAGCTTCACGGTCATCAACTCTCCCCCCTCGGCTGCCGGCGCATCATCCGACGGCCGGTACTGGCGGTACTGCTGGTACTTCAACGGATCCACGCCGCGGCCGGCGGAGGCGTTCGCCGGAACGATCTCGTAGAGCGCGGTTACGGTGTGCCCGGCACCGAGCTCGCCGGCATCCTTGCGATCGTCGTTGAAGTCGCGAGCCGCAAGCGCCCGGTTCTCGTAGCCGATCAGGCGATACTCGCGCACGAAGGCCGGGTTGAACTCCACCTGGATCTTCACATCCTTCGCGATGGTGTACAGCGTCGCCCCCATCTCGCGGACAAACACCTTCGTGGCCTCGTCGAACGAGTCGATGTAGGCATAGTGTCCGTTTCCCTTGTCGGCAAGCTGCTCCATCCTGGAATCCTTCAGGTTGTCGGAGCCGACGCCGATCACCGTAAGGAACACGCCGGTCTCCCGCTTGCGTTCGATGAGATGGATCAACTCCTCCTCGCTGCTCGGCCCGACGTTGAAGTCGCCGTCGGTTGCAAGGATCACGCGGTTGTTCCCATGCGTGAGAAAGTTGCGCTGCGCGATGTCGTATGCCAGCTCGATCCCGGCCCCGCCGGCCGTGGAGCCGCCGGCCTTCAGGTTGTCGATGGCGCGAAGAATCCGTTCGTGCTGGTCGCCGCGCGTTGGAGGAAGCACCAGCCCCGCCGCTCCGGCGTAGACAACGATCGACACGCGATCCTCCGGGCGGAGCTGCATCGCCAGCCGTTCCAGCGCACTCTTCAGCAGCGGGAGCTTGCTGGGCTCATCCATCGAACCGGAAACATCGATCAGGAAGACGAGGTTGTTCGGCGGCAGCTCCTCGGCCTCCATCCGCTTCCCCTGAATCCCGATCTGCACCAGCTTGTGCTCCGGGTTCCACGGGCAACCGGCCACCTCCGTGGTGATGGAGAACGGATCGTTTCCACGCGGCTGCGGGTAGTCGTAGGTGAAGTAGTTGATCATCTCCTCGATGCGCACCGCATCGGGATCGGGCATCTGCCCGTCGTTGAGAATGCGCCGCACGTTGCTGTAGGCGGCGGCGTCCACATCGATGGAGAACGTAGAGAGCGGATTGGAGCGCGCAGCGAGAAAGCCGTGCTCGGTGATGTGATCGTACTCCTCGCTCGATTCCCTGGACGCCTGATTCGGCATGGCCACGGAGTCCGCAGTCACCGGATACGATTCCGGTGTTACTTCGGATACGGATGGCGCAGATTGATCGTACGACCTGGCAGACCTCTCGCTGAGGCCGGAATCGTGCCGGGCGGTATCGCAGGAGACGAATGTGAATGCAATGATGGCGGTTGCCAGCGCCCAGGCGCCGGCAGTGAGGGAACTACGCATGGTAAGCGCTCCGTTGTCCGTTTGAAGATCGTGGATTGGAGTCGCCGATCGCCGCGGAGGGCAGGCGCCGCTTGTGCACGAGCCCTCCGCGATGATCGGTCATGCGTGCTCGGAAGCCGCGTGCACGTGCAGCGTCCGATGCGCATGATGCTTGACTGCGCAGTCAGTGTGATGGTACACGCAAGATGTTGCGAGGCGTTACGTGGGTGGCGGCTGGGGACGATCGGTCCTACGAGAAGCGCTCTCTGAAGGGGACGATGGTACGTCCCTCCCGGGACAAATCCAGCACTGCGAATTCGATATGCCGGAAGCGGCCGCGAAGTTCGGGCTCATCGATCGCGCTCGCGAAGACGGAGGCGATGGCGGCGGGATCGTTCGCGAACACACCGCAGCCCCACGCTCCCAGAACCAGCGCGTCGCAGGCGTGCGCGGCCGCAATCGCGAGCACCATCCGCGCCCGCGATTCCAGCGCCGGCACCACCTCCCCCATGCGGTGCGGCTCGTTCTCGCGCAGCGCCCCGGTGTTGACTGCAGCGGAAGTGATGACATCCAGACGCCACGGCGTCTCCAGGAGCATGTCGTGATCGTCGCGGAACACCGGCACGCCGGGGGAGTAGATCACACGATCGGAATACAGCGCCGTCCGCGTGGCACGATGATGTTCGTAGAACTCGCCATGCTCGATCAACGTGGCGTACAAGCCGGTGGCACGCGCCAGGCTCTCCTCCTGCGCCTGGCTGCCGGAGAGGAAGCCCCCGCCCGGATTTCGCGCCGATGCGAAGTTCAGGCACGCAACCCGCCCGTGCTCTGCGGCCAGCGCCTTCGCCGCAGCGAGCGTTGTCCGGTTCGATACGCCGGTAGTGGTTCCCGCAAGCACCGGGCGCTGTGAGGCGCGCGCATGTATCGCACTGCGATCCTCGGGGCGATACAGCACGGACCCGGAGCAGGCGCGTGCAAGCGCATCACTCAGGTCCACCTCCCTTCCGTCCGGATGCCGGTAATGCCCGGCCTCGAGGATAGCAAGCGTCTGTTGTGCGATCTCGGCTCGTTGCTGTCTGTTCATGGTAACTATTCGGCTGACGTTCGTGCAATACTACGATGCCCGGCGCACATGGGGAGTGAATCAACGGCACGCCGAGGCCGTTGCACATGCTATCGTGACCTGCACGAAGCACGCCACCGCCGGCGTGATGAGCGGGAACGAGAGATGATATTCATGGGGAGCGATCGCGCACGCGCGGGCCTGGATGTGAGATCGGGCCCGCGCGTTACGAAGCGGTGCAACGGTGCTCCCGCATCAGACCAGATGGAAGTAGATCACCATACGCACAATCTTTTCATCGACGATGTCCGCCTGAATGGTGCCCGCCTTCGTGCCCGGATGCAGCTCCCACTCATATACCGTCGACGCACCGGAAGGTATGGGACGTACTTCGCCGGCGGAAAGCTTATCTGCCGGTGGATGCCGGGCAAAGGCGTTCTGTATCGCTTCACGGCCTTGGAAGGGGCCGAAGCTGACCGAGACGAATACCAGTTCGGCATCGGCCGCAAACAGTTCCAGCATTCTGCCGAAGTCTCCGGTTTCCACTCCCTCGTTATGACGTTCGACATACGCTCGCAGAATTTCCTGATCGGTCATGGACACCTCCCTCACCTGTGACGTCATGCGTACACATGACAAATAATCGAAACTGCCAGCGGGTGTAAAACATCCCGCTGGCAGCATAACGGTAATCAACGTCTATGCACCGGAATCTGTCGGCAGGGTAATCTCATCGACAACAACGGCCTTGCACGCGCAGAGGCTTGCGATCACCTGCGCCGAGGGATTATCCACCTCTCCGAGATCGTAGAAGTCCGTCTGGCCGATAAGAATAAAGGACGATCCAACCGGTGGCCAGGCCGTGACATTCTCCGCAGTCATCGTCAACGGCTCCCTGTTGGCAAGTGGGCGCCCGTTGAATGTCAGGATGATATGCTGTGAAAAAGATGCCGTTCCCGGAAGAAGCTGCGCCTGTCCGCCGGGTGAATTTCCGGTAAGCGTACCGGTATTCGGTTTCGATGGGTTCTGCTCGATCACGATGCCGGGGTCCGGCCAGTGAAAGTGCGTCAGGATTCTGGTAAGATTCGCCAGCGGCCGGCCATCCGGAAGCATCTGCATTGCATCGGACGTAACCACCCCGCTGATCCCCTGGATTGCGTCGCAATGAATACTGCCGCCACCTGCAAGAAGAAAATCGCCATAGGCGAGCATCGCGGCATAATGAGTACTGCCAAGAATCTGCATTGGATTGCTCATGAAAAAACTCCTGTGGTAGAGATAAATGAGACGTGTCACTGCCATGCAAACGGCATTGGTCATGAATGGGGCCGCCGCAGCGGGACACGATGCATACGGAGCGTTCACATAACATACCCGGCCATCATCCCGCAAACTTCTTCCGGATTGCTTGCGATTGGACGTCGACGAAAAGTACCCATGGAGGTACCGGTACACGACCGCTCCCGTACACAACGTCCGCATCACCTGCCACCGAACGCAGATTACGATAGCGGGCCCAAATCTGCAAAAACATCTTTCAAGTATTCTCTCGAACACCTACGAATCATTCCCTCAGTGTACACGATGCGAGCAATCGATTCGATGAGATGCACCCGGGCCTCCGCCCCCTCGGGCACAGGTAACCAAGTACCTGTCAGAACAAAGCTTGGATGGATGCGACATCGCGAGAAGGCCGCGAGCCCCTCCGGAAGGACGAAGGAACATGCAAGGTTGCAGTACCCGGAAGATGATGATGAAATGAATCGATCGCCCCGCAGGTTCCGCGCGCTACAACGGCTTGAAGCCCTCGAAGGCCTGGCCGCACGAATTGCAGTAGTGGATGGAACGGCAGAGCGTTGGTCCGAAGGGGGAACGAAGTGTGGTGTTGTGGCCACCGCAGAGCGGGCATGCAACGTTGTTCAGAACCTCCAGCTCCAGCACCCCCTCATACGCGACAGGCGGAGCAAGGCCGAACGTCGCCAGTGCCGCTCGCCCTTCATCCGTGATCCTGTTGCTGGACCACGGGATGTCGAAGTTCATCCGCACGTCCACGCCGCTGAACTCCATCCGCTCCAGACGCTCCACCACTTCGTTCCGCATGTATTCCATGGCAGGACAGCCAACGAACGTCGGGGTCATGGTCACATGAACAACGTTCTCATCATCCACCGAAACGGACGTGATCACCCCGAGATCCACCAGCGAGACGGTTGGTATCTCGGGATCCTTCACATCCTTCAGTGCTTCCCATATGTGGGAGAGATCGTCCATGGGGTTCAATGTCACCAGGAGGCCGTCGGGTCGATGCGGAACACCTCCGTCATCTCCGTGAGCATCGGCTGAAGATGCTCGGTATGATATCCGCGGCGGCCGCCGTAGGCCGGGCTCGGATCGGCTACCGAAGGGATGCGGAGGTTGGAGCGCTCCAGGATGGGAGCCACCGCGGCGGCCCACTTCTCCTGAAGGGCCGCCTCGCCGGCGAAGATGCCGGCCGCGGCAAGCTCCGCCTCATACTGCGAGGGCTCGAAGATGCCGAGCGCCAGCGGGTACACCTGATTCAGCGAGCTCTGCATCCGCGCATGGCTTTCCTCGTTCCCCTTCGCGCCCAGCTGCTCCACCCAGGTGGCGGCGTGGAACACGTGGTACTTGATCTCGCCGCGCACCTTCGCCGCAAGCTTGGCCAGCGGCTCGAAGGAGGAGCTCTCCAGCATCTCGAAGCGAAGCATGTCCGCCATGTCGAAGAGGAAATGCCGCATCAGGCTGAAGTCGTATCCGCCGATCGGATACTCCACCAGATGGCAGCAGCGGAACTGCGCCTCGTCGCGCGTGAACGCGGTGGTGTCCGGCTCCGCCTCGCCGAGCCCCTGCAGCAGCGTGTAGAGCGCGAGGCTGTGGCCAAGCTTGTCCTGCGCGATCGAGGAGAAGGCGATATCCTCCTCCATGATCGGCCCCAGGCCGGTCCACTCGGAGTTCCGGTGAGCGATGATCAGATCGTCATCGGCCATGCGGAAGAGCAGGTCCTTCACTGCGGCATCGTTACTCATTGCTGGCGGCCCTCCTGCGCTTGAACTCCGTAAGCTTCCCGCCGACGCGATAGCCGCGTGCCTCGCGGTAATCCTTCGCGGGAGTGGTTTCGAAGACATCGGAGTCCTCGACACCGATGGTGTGAATGTCCCGCGTGCGAACCACCCAGATGCTCACACAGCGCGAGCGGCGTGCGTACTGCTCCTTGGCGAACACCAGGGCCATCTCCGGATTGGGTGCGTGCAGCGCGCCCACGTGGGTCGGCTGATCGCCCCTCTTCTCCTGATGGAACACCTCGTAGGTCTCGTGCTGGTCCATGTCCGGCAGCGGCGTCCACGTGCTCTCGTTGTCCACGGGAATCTCCGCGCGCGTAATCCGCGGGTCGAGTGAGTTGATCGTCATCTCGGCTCTGTTTCTTCCAGTTAGTGTCGATGCCGTTATCTCTCTCCCTCGTCACGCCAGCGGCATCTCTCTCGATCATCATGCCAGCGGCGCAACATACTTCTGCGACGGCCGCTTCAACGCCTCGCGAACCCAGCGTCCCTCCTCCTCGGCCATGCGCCGCACGGCCAGCCGCTCCTTGTTGCACGGGCCGTCGCCGTTGATCACGCGCTTGAACTCCTCCCAGTCCGGCTCGGTGAACTCCCACAGCCCGGTCTCCGGGTTCTTGTGGAGATTCGGATCCGGAACGGTGAGGCCCAGGTCCCAGATCTTCGGAACGTAGCCGTCCAGGAACTCCTGACGCATCTCGTCGTTGGTGGCCATCTTCACCTTCCAGCGAACGAGCTTCTCGGTGTGCACCGATACGGTGTCCGGCGGGCCATGGAAGTGCATGATCGGCGGCCACCACCGGTTGAGCGCCTCCTGCACCATCGCGCGCTGCGTCCCGGTGCCGGTGGCAAGGGTCACCACGTTGTCGTAGCCGTACTTCAGATGGAACGATTCCTCCTGGCAGATGCGTTCGAGCGCACGGCAGTACGGACCGTAGGAGCCCTTGGAGTTCGCAACCTGGTTGACGATTGCGCCGGCGTCGATCAACCAGGCGATCACCGCAGTATCGGCCCAGGTAAGCGCCGGATAGTTGAAGACGTTTGAATACTTGGACTTGCCGCTCACCAGGTCGTTGATCATCGCCTCGCGCGACTTGCCGAGCGTTTCGGCGGCGCTGTAGAGAAGCTGGCCGTGGCCCACTTCATCCTGCACCTTCGCCATGAGTGCCATCTTCCGCTTGAAGCCCGGAGCCCGCGTGATCCACGTCCCCTCCGGCAGCGCACCGATGATCTCGGAATGCGCATGCTGCTCGATCATCCGGATCAACTGGCGACGGTATTCCCGCGGCATCCAGTCGTGCGGTTCGATCTTCTCGCCGCGATCGATCTTCGCCTCGAACTCGGCAAGCAGCTTCGGATCCTCCTCCTCGGAGGGCATGTTCGGCTGCGCGTCTATAACAGAGAGGTTTCCGTACATCGGTCAATCCTGCGTTGATGTTCCAATGAAATCGAGCGAAAGTTACGAAAAAGGTGCCACCGGCGGGGATGACATACGTCATGGTTTGCAACGGTATTCGTCCCACCGGGCCGCCACGCCGCATCACTCCAGACAGGCGCCGAAGCCGTCGCGAAGCGAACGCTCATCCAGTTCCCTTCCGATCACCACGATGCGGCTGCCGCGCACCGCGGAGCCCCACATACCCCCGAACTGACGGCTCCAGAGCCCATGCACCGCCTGCACCACATAGCGCCGCGGATGCTCCGCCACGTTCAGCACTCCCTTGACACGGTAGATATTACCGTGATGCGTCTGAAGCAGCATCTCCATCCACTCCTCGAACCGGGCGGTGTTCACGCCGAGACCGCTCCCGATCGCCACGGAGCGAACGCCCCGCTCGTGCCGCACGGCCGGCATCCCGGCAGTCTCCGCCCCTCCCAACAGCTCCTCCACACGCCGATGATCGAATCCGCCAACCTCCAGCGCGAGCTCCGGTGCGATACGCGCATACGCCGTTCGCTCGATCGGCGCCGAGGGATTGATCGCACGGATCGACGCCTCGGCAGCATGCAGCTCATCGGCCGAGACGAGATCCCGCTTGTTGAGAACGATCACATCGGCATAGGCCAACTGGTCAGCCGCCTCGGGCGCATGCTGCAACTGCCGTGCAACGTTGGCGCCGTCGGCCAGCGCCACCACGCCGTCCAGCACGAAGCGGTCGCCGGCGTCGTCGTGCGTTGCGAGCGTCATCACCACCGGCCCCGGTGTGGCGACGCCGGAGGTCTCGATAACGATCCGGTCGAACCGGGCCGGGCCGTCCAGCAGCTGCTCCACCGCATCGATGATGTCGCCACGGGCGGTGCAGCAGGCGCAGCCGTTCGCAAGCGTGATCATCTCCTCCTCCAGCCCGAGAACCAGATCGTTGTCCACAGCGATCTCGCCGAACTCGTTCTGGATCACGGCAACGCGAAGCCCGTGATCGCCGGCCAGCAACGCGTTCAACAGCGTTGTCTTACCAGAACCGAGATAGCCGGTGATGATCGTGACCGGCACGGGCTGGCCCGATGTTCGTGTGTTCATGGGAGGAAGGCCGCCGCATCACGGCGGAATGTTGAGCGGGATGGAGATGCATCGTGCATGGGTATCGCAATCACTACAGGGGAACCGGCCCGAACGCTCCCGCGGAGGTCGCCCGCATCTGCATCGGCCCTTCCTTCGCGAGGCCGGAGTTGCTGCGGAGCGTTGTACCGCCCGGAACGAAGAGACGAATATGCATCGCGAAACGGGTATGATGAAAAAAGCGAGGCACCATCGTATGAATGGTGCCTCGCTGAAGTGTGAGCCGCCGGCCCCGCGGGCCGGACGTACCGGAACTACCTGCAGAGGGAATGGATTCCTGACAGCACTTCGATCTGTTATCGCGGAGTTTGGCTCCGCGATCCTCATCGGAAGAATGGGGCCTGAGTACAACTCCGGCCCAACATGCTCTTCAGAGCATATCAGGATACTTCTTCGCAGGTACCTAGCGCTGGCTCCCGGCAACACGCGTGCGCGCGGCGGTGCGGACCGCCGTGGTCTGAAGCACCCCCTGCTGGTGCAGGTTGCCCCCCAGATGCTCGCGATTACCCGGCATCAGGTTGCCGTCCTGGCAGCTCTGGCAAAGCGGTTTCCAGCTATCGAAGTAGACCGGTTCCGCTTTCACCGCACACCAGTTGTACACCAGCGGATTGCCTGTGGGAGCCTTCTGCGGGCAGTAGCCCGGAGACTGCTGGTCCAACTTGAGATCGTTCTCGTTGCACCCCGATACGCCGTTCGCATCGGCTCCAACCAGGTACACATCCTCCGAGCCGAAACAGCAGCTCGTGGTGACACCGGCAAGCAGGAAGCTGTACACGGCCGATGGATTCGCCGGGTCGTACTCGACGTGCAACGAGTGTCCCTCCTCGTTCTCCGTCATTCCGTACAGGCGTCCCCATGCAAAGCCGCATTTCTGATCGATCCGAACAAGCATCATGTCCGTGCCGCCGAAACCGAAGGTGATGTTCCTGTCGGTTCCAACCACATAGAGATCGCCGTCCGGCGTCGCCTCAACCTCGTTGAACACATCGTCCGATTTGTCGCGCGGGTTGATGAAGGTGTTATCGCAGAAGCAGGTGCCATCGGCGAAAACCTTGAGCACGTACGGATCCCGTGTCCCTCCGGCATCCGTGTAGCCAACTACGCCGATGAATTTCTGGTTGATCTCGACAACGTCGTTGCCGGCTTCGTTCGATTTCGAGCCACCATAGTGATAGCTGAAATTGAGAGGCGAGCTGAAGTTGCCCTTGCCGTCCACGCGAACCAGATAGATCTGATCGTCGCCGAAGTTATAGCTGAACGTCTCTCCCGTTGCGATGATGTCCCCGTTCGCCGCAACCGTGAGTGCGTTGAAGCCATCGTATGCACCGCCGCCATAGACACGCGCCCAGTTGACGTTTCCGCCGAAGTCGATGTCCATGAGGTATGCATCGTAGCTGCCTGCGCCAAAGCTTGCCGAGCGTCCCGACACGACATACTCTTTGCCGCCATTGAAAAGCTGAATATCCGTACCATCATCTGCGAACGATCCGCCGTAGGTGTTGGCCCAGTTCACGCTCCCTTTGCCATCGATGTTCAGAACGAAGATGTCGGGATATTTACTGGAGCAACCGGCGTTGTTGTTCGTGGAGCCCACGATGACGAAGTTGCCATCGACGGTCTCCCTCACCTTTCGGCCGAAGTCGTCTCCTCCGCGGCCGATATCGTAGGTGGCTGACCACTGAAGGTTGCCGCAGGCGTCAGTCTTCACAACGTAGACATCGTAGTCTCCGCCGGGGCTGAAGCTCCGCGATTCACCAACAGTGAGAATGCCACCATCGCTTGTTCGGATGGTCCCTCCCCGGGCCGCATCTTCCAGTTTGCCGCCGTATGTCGATTGGAATATCGATTGGGCATGCGAACTGGCTGTGAGGCCGAGAACAAGACCTGTACAGAGCGCGAGTCCGGGAGCAACGCGCTTCCGAAATTCTCTCATGGTTGTACCCTGTGACAAGTTTGTGTGGATTGTGTATGATGTCTGCCCCATCTATGGTAGATACCGCAGCATCAATGCCACATGTCCCAGCCCGTGGCACTGCTCGTGCAGCATGGCAAACCGAATGGTAAACCGGTCAGTATCTGAAGGGCGGCTGTCGGTTGCAGTCAATGCGGATCGTGACCGGTGTTCAACAACCGACCAGCGCGTGTACCGGTGGTGACGAGGGGGTCACCGGCCAACTTATCCCGCGATGCACCCCAAACGGTAGTACATGATTGTGTACCCGTACAGGAGGGTGCCTGCAGCGAGCGCCGGGAACGGCCTCCGAGGCCGCTGCGTTCCCGGTAACGTTCGAACAACACGAACGCCTGCCCCGGTTTCACGGTGTTATATTGGCACCGTGAATGCCGCCAATATCAACCGGAGTTTCAACGGATCATGCTTGCGATCGTCAGCGATATTCATCTGACCGATGAATCAACGGCTCGTAATGTGGACGAAGGAGCGTTTCGCTATCTGAGCGATGCGATCGTTACGGCCGCACAGCGGGAGATCCAGGAACTCCACCTGGTTCTGCTGGGCGACATCTTCGACCTTGTCCGGACGGATTACTGGCACGAGGAGAAGATCAAGCTGGCGGACCGGCCATGGGGGGGCGTTCTGGACCTCGCCACCGGCATGAACGGCAACACCCTGGAGGTGGAGCGCCAGTTCAACACGATCTTCGAACGGATCCTGGCAACGCCCGGAAGCCAGGCGCTTCTGCAGATGCTCAGACGCCTGCCGGAACAGCTTGGCCGGCCGGTCAGAATCACCTACATCATGGGCAACCACGACCGCGTGTTCAACAACTTCACCAGCCTTCAGGAGCGCATGCGCCGGGAGCTCGGGGGAATCGAGATCACGTTCACGAATGCCCTGCATGCCCCGGAGTATGGCGTCTCCGCACGCCACGGCCACGAGTGGGACGATGTCTGCCACGGATGGCGTTTCGCGCGCAAGACGCAGCACGATTCAACGATGGGCCTCTTCGATCCGGAAGCCTACAAGGTGATGGCGATCGGCGAACCGATCACCGCCGAACTGATGTCCGGGCTGATCCATCACGTGCGCCAGCAGATCGATTGCGTTTCATCGGCGGAGGACCGCGACTTCTTCATGAACCTCCAGGAGCTGAACAACCTCCGGCCGATCTTCCACGTGTTTCACTGGCTGGCATGGCTTGCCCGCGACCGCTATCGGAAGTATGGCGAGATCATGCTCCGCTCGGTGCGCATGTCGCTGGACTCTCTTCTCCGCTCCACGCTCGCGGCGAAGTGGGATCGCATTCAGGCGGACTTCCTGTTGTGGGGAGACACGGTCTATCAACTCGGCCTGCTCCGCTCGCTGGTGAAAACGCACATCAGCGTGGAGAGCCTGAGCTGGCTGGTCTCCACGGGAGTGAACATCAAGAACGCGTTCGGGATCTTCCTGCCGAAGAGTGATGACGATGATCTCGTGCGCGGTGCACGCAAGGAATTCGATCAGCGAATCAAGGACAAGCGGATTCAGTACGTGGTGTACGGCCACACCCACGAGGCGCGCCACGACTGCTTCACGGCCGCGGTGGATGGCGTCGTCCGGATGTACATCAACACCGGCACGTATCTGCCGCTGATCGAACGTTCGCGCGACGGCCAGGGTTACGTGAGTTCGAATCAGATGACGATGGCGTTCTTCTACCACGATCAGGAGGATACCAACCAGCGGGTGGGCGATGGCCCCACGCTTGCGTTATGGAACGGCATCCGCCGGAAGAAACACGTGTAGGGAGAATTACCCAGTACCTTCATAACTCATACCCCTCATAACTCCCCTTGTTCCTCCGCTTCCACTTCTTCATCGCGGTTCGCCAGAGCAGAATCACGAGTGCAGCGGTGGCCATGCCGATCAGCGCGCCGGCAATCACGTCCGCCGGATAGTGCACGCCGACGTAGACGCGCGAGTACCAGATGAGCGCGGCAAGACCGAAGGCGTAGGGCGCCGAGCGACGGAAGAACCAGGAGACGATGAGCGCCGCCGCGGCGATGTTCACGGCGTGCGACGAGGGGAAGGACTTGCCGGCACCGCACGGGCGCAGTTCGCGGACGTCGTTCATGTAGCGGCAGGGCCGCTCGCGCGCCACCATCTCCTTGATCACACTGCTGTTGAGCCGGTCCGTTATGGTGACCGTGAGGGCAATCAGCACGATGCACCAGGCCGCACGCCCTCTCCATTTCCAGATCGCAAACAGCGCGAGCGCGATCAGCGGGATGTAGAGGAATGGATTGGACGGCTCCGTCACGAAGGGCATCACGGCATCGAACACCGGATTGGCGCCGTCGTGATTGACGAGCCGGAAGAGCGTGCTGTCGAGTGCAAAGAGGGACACGGAGGTCTCCGAGGAGTCTGTTGAGGCAGGGAAGGCCCGGGCTACGGCGGCAGTACGCGGCGCGCGGTCATGCCGACGGAAGACGAATCGCGCCGCAGATCACCGGGCGGCGCGCGCCGGTGACGCTCGGCAGATTGGCGGGGGTCTCCATCAATGTTTCGTTCGCGAGGATGGCAAAGCAGATTGCCTCCTTCGCGTCGGCCGGAAGGCCGTACTCTCCAACATCCCGGATCGTGCAATCCGGCAGTTCCGCGGCGAGCATGCGCATCATCGCAGCATTGCGCAGGCCGCCGCCGCCAACAATCATCTCGTCCACCGATTCATCCCCTGCGGCAAATCTGCGAACGGAGTGCGCGATGGTGCGGGCCGTCAGGCACGCAAGCGTTGCGATCACATCCTGCGATCGCATTCCGCGCCCCATCCCCTCGCGAGCAAGCCTGCGCCCTACCTCCTCGCCGAACCGCTCCCGCCCGGCGGACTTCGGTGGGGGCCAGGCGTAGTACTCATCCTGCAGGAGCGTTGCCAGCCAATCCTCCTGAACCGTTCCCACGGCTGCAATGCTCCCCCCCAGGTCCATGTCGCGATCGTACAGTTCGCGCATCGCGGCATCGATCAGCATGTTGCCGGGCCCGGTATCGAACGCGATCACCTGCTCCGGCCTCACGCCGCGCGGCAGCCACGTCACATTCGCGATGCCTCCGATATTGAGTGCCACCCTGTTGGCGTGCGGCGAGCGCAGGAGAACGTAGTCGCAGTACGGAACCAGCGGCGCCCCCTCTCCGCCGGCGGCCACGTCCGCGGTACGGAAGTCGTGCACAACCAGCACGCCGAGCCGCTCGCAGACGATCGCCGCACCGGCAAGCTGCACCGTGACGCCGTTCGGCACCCGGCGCGGAGCATGATACACGGTCTGGCCGTGAAGGCCGATCGCGTCGAGATCGGCAGCGGCCACTCCGTATGCATCGCAGGCGTTCGCGATCGCCTCGGCATAGCAGGCTCCGAGGTCCGATTCCAGTTCGAAGAGCTCGCGCGCCGGCATCGTTCCCGCGGATGCATCCAGCAGACGGACGCGCATTCCGGCATCGAAGGGAACCGCATGGAAGCCGACAAGCTCATGATGCAGAGCCTCGCCGGTTCCGCCCACGCGAACCAGCGCAACATCGACGGCATCCAGCGATGTGCCGGACATCACCCCGGCCACGAGGCGCTCCGCCTTCGAACGATATGATTGAAGAGTAGTCACGGTATGATTGAAGCAGCGTAGCGGGAATGACACGAACGGCGATCGCCGCACCGGATGCGGGAAGCGGAGACGCGGCCGTCGCGGAAGCTATCGCGCCCGCCGCAGGCGGAGCGAGTTGCTCACCACGCTGACGGAGCTGAACGCCATCGCGGCTCCCGCGATCATCGGGTCCAGAAGGCCCAGCGCCGCCAGCGGCATGCCGATGACGTTGTAGGCGAACGCCCAGAAGAGATTCTGGCGGATGATTCGCATCGTCCTGCGAGCAAGCTGAAGGGCGGCGGGCACGCGGGCGATATCACCTCCCATCAGCGTGAAGTCCGCGGCGGCGATGGCGGCATCGGAGCCGGTTCCCATCGCCATGCCAAGATCGGCCGCAGCAAGCGCGGGCGCGTCGTTGATGCCGTCCCCCACCATCGCAACGCGCCGGCCTTCGCGGCGCAGCGCATCCACCGTCTCCCCCTTCGCCGTCGGCATCACGCCGGCAACATAGCGATCCAATCCCAGCCGGCGAGCGACCTCCGCGGCCACGTTCTCCGCATCCCCCGTGAGCATCATGGACGTGATCCCCATCGATGCAAGCGATGCGACCACGGCGGCGGACTCCGGCTTCTCGGTATCCGCCAGCGCAATCACGCCGCTCAGGACGCCGTCAACCGCAACGGCAACAAGCCCGGCGCCAACCGGCGGTGCCCAGCCGTCACCGCAGTCCAGCGCCTGAAGGGTCGCCGGGTCAGCCCCACGTACCTGTATCTCGCGTCCTGCAACGAGGCCGCCTGCGCCGATGCCGACCTGCGCGCGAAAGCGCTCCGCCGGAAGCCGCTCGATGCCGGCACTCCCGGCATGGCGAACGATCGCGCGCGCAATTGGATGCTCGGAGTACGATTCAACCGATGCCGCAAGCCGAAGCACCTCCGCCTGCTCCATCCCCCTCGCCGCACGCACCGCCACCACTTCGGGCCGCCCGTGCGTGAGCGTCCCGGTCTTGTCGAACACCACCGTATCGATGGCAGCGGCCGTCTCCAGCGCCGTGGCGCTGCGCACCAGAATTCCCTGCTCCGCCCCCCGTCCGGTTGCCGCGATCACGGCCGTCGGCACGGCCAGGCCCATTGCGCACGGGCACGCGATCACGAGCACGGCGACGGCATTCAGCATGGCGCTTGCAACCGGCACGCCGCCAAGCAGCAGCCATCCGGCGAACGTGAGCGCGGCGATCACGATCACCGCCGGCACGAAGACGCCGGCCACGCGGTCCGCAAGGCGCTGGATGGGCGCCTTCGAACTCTGCGCGTTGTTCACGGCGCGAACGATGGCGGCCAGCGCGGTATCATCCCCCACGCGATCCGCGCGCATCTTGAACGAGCCGTTGGTGTTGATGGTGCCGCCGTACAGGCGTGCGCCCGGAGCCTTCTCGATCGGCAGCGGCTCGCCGGTCATCATGGACTCGTCCACGGCGGACTCGCCTTCGATCACCATGCCATCCACCGGAACGCTCTCGCCCGGGCGCACCTGCAGAAGATCGCCGACGCGCACGTAGTCGATCTCCACATCGGCCACATGCAGCGGGTCATCGGGTGAAACGCGATGAGCCCAGGCCGGCGCGAGCGCAACAAGCGCTCCGATGGCGCCAACCGCCCGGGCGGTTGCACGCGCCTCCAGCCACCGGCCCAGCAGCACCAGCGCAATCACGACGGCCGCTGTATCGAAGTACAGTGCGTGGGTATAGTCGCCGGAACGATGTGCGGCGCCGAACAGCATCCAGGTGCTGAAACACCAGGCGGCGCCGGTCCCCACCGCCACGAGCGTGTTCATGTCCGCGGTGAGATGCCGGGCATTGCGGAGTGCAAGCACGAAGAAGCCGGCTCCGGCATAGAACATCACGGCCGATGTCAGCACGAACTGCAGCAGTGCGGATTGAAACGCGAAACGCATCTCGACGTGATGGAGCGCCGGGACTACCATGGGGAGCATGGAGACGGCCATCACGATCGCCGCAAGCGGCATCGCCACGATGAAGCGCCTCCGCGCGCGCTCGACATGTTCCCGCTGCTCGCCGGCGATTGCCCGCGCGTCCTCCCGCCGGGTGACCTGAGCCGAGTAGCCGGCACGTTCAACGCGATCACGGATGGCATCGACATCCACCGCAGGGCCGATCTTCACCCGAGCCCGATTCGTGGCAAGGTTGACGGCAACCTCCTGCACTCCCTCCACTCTGGCGATCGCCTTCTCCACGCGGGCAACACAGCTCGCGCAGGTCATGCCGTCGATCGCGAGCACGATGTTGCGCGCACCATCCGGCCCTTCGGACGAACCGCCGGAGGATTCGTGCTCCGTTCGGTGAACGATTGGATCGTTGGATGTGATGCCTGCCATGAGAATCGGGTCAATGAAATATCCGCACGTGTCGCAACACATGCTCGCGGGCCGGATTGAGCGATGCGACCGGGTTCATGTCCTGACGCAGTATGCCGGATAATATGGTGCATTGTCCCTTGTGCGTTGGGCCTGTCCCTGTAAATTGTTGTTGGGCCATGGCTTCGATCGCGAACGGTTCATTGTGGCCCGGACTCAATCCCCCTCCCAAATTCTCTTTCAAACGCCTTCATGCAAATGTTCGCTCAACGCAGCGTCCGCCGGGCGCTGCTTGCGGTTACCACCCTGGCGGCGCTTGCCGTCCACTCCGCCATGCATGCCCAATCGTGGCCGCAGGAGTCCGGGCGCGCCTACATCAAGCTTTCGTACGGCTCCAGCACGGCCTCTCAACAGTATACATTCGACGGACGCGAGAAGGATTATGCGGACAATGTGTCCGGCAATTCCTTCTTCGACCGAAGCATCTACGCCTATGGCGAACTTGGGCTCACGAACAACGTCACGCTGCTCGCCGGCCTGCCGTACAAACGCGTGATCGTGCGCGATGCTGCGTATCGATACCAGACGTATGCATTCGGATCGGCGCAGGTTGGTGCACGCATCGGCCTGAAGCCCTTCCTGGGCCTGGACGATGCGCCGCTGGATGCGCTGGCGGCAAACGTGATGCTCACCATCCCGACCGGATACACCCGCAACTATCTGCCGAGCGCCGGTGCCGGCCAGGTTGATGGTGAGCTGTACCTCGGTTACGGCAGGAGCTTCTATCCGATCGACGCATACGCCCAGGTCGGCATCGGCTACAGATATCGCAGTACGATCTATGCGTTCTCGCATGCGGTTCCCTGCCAGGACGGCGTCAGCAAGGATTGCTTTGCCGATACGCAGCCGGAATACGGCGACGAGTTCACGTTCGGGCTGGATGGAGGCTACACGTTCAAGAAGATAGTCTTCGCAGGCCTGATGCTGCGCGGCGACTGGGCGTTGAAGGCCCCCACGGTGGGCTTCTCGGTCGCCAACCCGATCCCAACGCGGCAGCGCTTCATCAAGGCCGGCGGTTCGATCGCCGTGTTTCCCTTCGACGGCATCAGCGTCAACGCGCAGCTGCTTTTCACGCCGTACGGGTTGAACACCGTGAAGTCCGTGGATCTGTTCCTCGGCATCGACTATCGTCCAAAGTTCTTCTAACCCCCGATTGCGAACCCATGCAGGCATACGATGAAAGTCGCCGTCATTTCCTCCGCCTTGCCGGAGGTGCCGTTGTCGGCTTCATGATAGTACAGGGTACCGGATGCGAGAGCAACTCCGTGGAACCGCTCACCACGGGAGCGGACGTTCCGTTCCTGACCCCGATCTCCAGCTTCTACTACAAGAACGGTGCGGAGGGCTCCATAGCGCGCTGGACCATGCCGGTGATCGATTCCGGCGCGTGGCGCCTGACGATCGACGGCCTCGTGCAGACGCCGCTGAGCATCACCTACCAGGACATACTGGACGAGGAATCGCGCTCCGCCGTCAAGCTGTTGAAGACGATGCGCTGCGTGATCGACTCCAACGAAGTGCAGGGGCTGATCGGCACGGCGGTCTGGACCGGCGTGCCGCTTCGCATCTTTCTGGACCGCGCGGGCATCCAGACGGCGCAGGCAAAGCGTCTGCGCTTCTATGGGGCGGACACGTTCGGGAACAACATTCAGATCGGACGCATCTACGGAACGCCCACGCCCGATCTGGTGGATCCGCTGCTCGTGACGCACATGAACGGCTCGCCGCTCCCGGCACAGCACGGCTTTCCGGTGCGCCTGATTCTGCACGAGGGATACGGCTACAAGAATGTGAAGTGGCTTTCGCGCGTGGAGGTCACGGCGAACGATCTTCCGTTCGGCACCTATCAGGATGAAGGATTCGTGGATGATGGGGTGATGCGTGTGAACAGCCGGATGACCAACCCGCTCACCAATGCCCAGGTTGCAGTCGGCACCATCAAGTGCGTCGGCTTCGCCGTCAGCGGGGCATCGGGAATCGGCACGGTGGAGATCTCCGTGGATGGCGGGCCGTTCACCCCCGTGGTGATTCGCTCGCAGGACACGGTGATGTCCACGGACTCCCAGCTTGCGTCGACGATCCAGGCACTGAACCCTGCGCAGTTCCCCTACCCGTTCCGCGGCGTGTGGGCGCAATGGGAGTTCAGCACCACTCTCACGGCCGGCCCGCACACCATCGGCATCCGCGCAACGGACCAGGCAGGGAATGTGCAGCCCGATAGCGACGACGACATCTCCGATGGCATCAATGCGATCCCAACGGTTCATATCACCGCCGTGTGACGAGCGCGTTCCGAAGCGGAGCGGCCGGCGATCGGCAATGCGCCCGGATGGCGCCCCGGCTCAACGCGGCGCCACCGGTCCTGCTCCGCTACTGCACAACCGGTACCGTGCGGCGTCCGGTGAGATACTCGCTGAAGTGCATCAGGAATTCCTGATGATGCGGCGTGAGCGGTGACGGAAGCGCATCGAACCGGAAGAACCCGAGCTCGCGCGATTCGCTGCCGGCCTGGGGCTCGCCAATGAAACGCTCGGCAACGAACGCCAGTTGTACCACGGCAATCTCGTCGCCATTGGCATAGCGCCCCTTGTAGTTCTCACCCGAATAGACGCCGAACAGCCACAGATCATCCGCGCGGAGACCGGTCTCTTCGGCAATTTCGCGGCGTGCGCTCTCGAGCGCGGTTTCGCCGATGTCCATTATTCCACCAGGCAATCCCCAGCACTCGTTATCCGAGCGAAGTTCGAGAAGCACCTCTTCGTCACCGTTCAGCACAATGCACGCGGTGGATGGAACCAGCAGGCGTTGATGGCCAACCTGCTGGCGAATCGTTTGTATGTACTCTGGCATGGTACCCGGGGGACTTGAGAAGCTGGAGACACGGGAGTGGGCAGGATCGCCACCAATACGCGGTTATGCACCGGCGCGACAGTGAGCCGGTACAGGCTGCGAGAGGACGGCGCAGGGCAGGTGAGATCTGCCCATCCGCTGGGTGCGGACCTGCGTTGAACCGACATGCCGGAGTCGGAGTTGAACAGAAGTTTATCGGTCCTCGGCAAACAGCGGCGCGAAGATAGTGAAGAGAAGTAATCTTCACATGGTATCAGAACAAAATGCTCCGGTTCTTCGATCTCGTGCATTCGTATCACGGCCCCCCACCCTCCACCGGATCGCGTAACCATGCGGCCGTACGGGCATAGGTTGGTCTCGGAAAAAAAATTCCTGACTGCGTGCATGGTGATACTCTTCGACCATCCCGATCCCGATCGTGCGCACCTCGAACTCGATCTGATATGTCCCGAACTCGGGTGGTGCAACATGATTGCGCTCACACGTTCTGCGGATGCGTCGTCGCGGGAGACGCAGGGAACGCTCTCGATCAAGTGCGCATTCGGTGGTACGGAGATCTACGCAACGCCCGCCGGAAAGCACGCGGTTGCACCGGGCCGATATCTGATACTCAACCAGGGGACGCGTTATTCCGGCTGGGTGGAGTCGCGTACGCCGGTGGGCTCCCTCTGCATCTTCTTCAGGCCGCGATTCGCCGAGCGCGGTCTGCAGGCGCTCACGCGGCCCAGCGCCGAGCTTCTGGATGACCCGGATCACGCTCGTGCAGCGCCGGTCGAGTTTGTCGAGAAGCTGTACCATCACGATGCGGAGATGATGAGCGCGCTCGAGCATCTGTACCGAACGCTTTCCATGGCCCGGCCGTCCGCCGGATGGATGGAGGAGCAGTTCCACCTCCTTCTGGCCCGCATGGCGCATGCGCATAACGACGCATCGGCGCAGATCGCGAGGCTCCCCGGCATTCGCCGGTCCACGCGGATGGAAGTGTACCGCAGGTTGAGCCGCGCGTACGATTTCATCGAAGCCAACCTCTGCCAGCCGATCGGCCTGAGCGAGATCGCGCGCGAGGCTGCGCTCTCTCCCCACCACTTCCTGCGCCTCTTCCGGCAGGCATTCGGGTGCACGCCGCACCAACACCGCACACAGCGCCGGATGCAGCAGGCCCGGCTCCTGCTGGAGCACTCCGATCGGCCGGTCACGGACATCTGCTTCGAACTCGGCTTCGAAAGCCCCACATCCTTCAGTCTTCTCTTTCGCCGCCATACCGGGCTCTCCCCCTCCGCATATCGCAGAAGTGCGCGCGGTTCCGGCCGGTGATCGCGGTACGATCCATGTGATGGTGTGATGGAGAGCCGCTTCGGCGGGGCAGATACGCAACATTCGATAGGCATCGAAGTTGCGCCGGCCGTACCGTTGGAGAAGCGGCCGCGCATGGCGTCCGCCCGGCAGATTTCGCAATCCCACGTAACCAGCATCCGTCATGATCTCAACGCAACGCTTTCGCTCCGTCCTCACCCGCTGCCTCCCTGCAGCATGCCTTTCCCTCGCGCTCGCATCATCGCCTCCCCCCTCTGCGCAGGCGCAGGCTGCCTATGCATTCACAACGGACTCCGCGCCGTATGCGGACCTCTCCGGCGCCACGACGGTGCCGCTGGAATTTGGCGACTCCATCGCCGTGGTGGATCTCGGGAACGAGACGTTCCGATTCTTCGGACGGAGCTACGCGCTCACCGGCGGGACGCCGCTGCAGATCGGCGGCAACGGGTTCATCCAGGTGAACGACGATTCCGTGATCGCCATCATCGATGCATTCTTCACACCGCTCGCCGGACGCCCCAACGGATCGGCGATCTCCTATCTGCTGGACGGTCCGCAGGGGAATCGGATTCTGAAGGTTCAATGGAAGAACGGCGGATTGCCACAGGGGCTGGCGGATGACTCGGTGAACATGCAGATCTGGCTTCATCAGGCCAGCGGAGCGATCGAGATCAGAACCGGGCCCGGCTCCGTGAAGGGACCCGGCGCCTACAGCACCGGCGGCCCGTGGATCGGCACGTTCCTTGCGCCGCTTACGTTCGCCTATGCGATCGAGAAGTGCTGGATCGCGGGCGATCCCGCCGCACCGCGCTACGATACGAACCGGACGCTCAGCTTTCCGCGCATGCTGGGCCGCCCGTTGGACGGCGCCGTCTATCGCCTTACGCCCCGCACGGCATCCGACGTTCGGACTCATCCGCCGTCCGGCGTACGCCACGGTGCCATCCTGATGCCCAACCCGGCAACCAGCCTGGTGCGCGTCGCCACAACCGCAGGACGCATGTCCGACGTGAGGCTGCTGGGAATCGACGGCGCGCTGCTGCAGTCCGCACGTACCGTCAGCGGCGAGGCAACACTGGATCTTACGGCCGTTCCGGCAGGTGTGTACCTGGTTGCGACCAGCGACGGACTCACCCGCAACGTGGAGAAGCTGCTGAAGCGATAGCTGTCGTGTTTCCCATATCTCTCATAACCCATACCAGACAATCATACGTATGGGTGATGATGGGCGATGAGTGACGGGTGTGAATGAGCGCATAACCCGTCCCCAGTAACTCACACCTCAGAGCTCCTCCCCAGCAGCCCGCCGAAACGGTAGTGCACAACGCCATCCATGGTGAGCTCCGTCTGCGCATAACCCTGGCGCCGCAGGCGGTCCACCGTGGCCTCGGCTTCCTCCGCACTGCACGCGCTCTCCAGCACGATCTGCGCCAGCGTCACGGTGCCGCCGTGGCGGGCCGCGACTCCGAGCACCGCCTTCTCGAGATAGAGCTGCCTGCGTCCGCGCTCCTGGCGGCTCACGTAGCGATACCAGAAGATTCCCGCCCCAAGGAATCCGAAGCCGATCATCAGATAGAACAGGATGCCGGTAATACCCAGCCTGCCGTCCCCAAGGTTGAGTGTAAACGCCATCGCCGCCAGCAGAATGCCGATCAGCATCAGGCATCCTGCCCCGAGCCGCGGCACGAACTCCGGTTCGCGCTCGGCGCCCTTATCCATTGTACTGCTTTCCACCTGTACCCCGTTGATGAATGCGGCCTGCCGGTTTCATTACAGGCCGTTCACAAAATCTCCGATTGCCGCAGGAATTCCTTGATTTTCGTCTCGCGAACATGACAAAAAATTAAGTGTCCTGAAGTTGCAATCGCCTTCCGGAGAGCCGATCTTTGCCCGGTCTTAACAGACCGCTCGCCCACATGACATGCACTGTCCGTTGCAGTGCATGTTCTCTGGAACACGCCGTTCCAAAATCGCTAAACAACGTATTGTGAAGAGAGCAACACCGAATCCAACGATGCTTGCGCGTACGCTTCTTGTCGCGGCTCTGTGTAGCGTAGCATCGCTCGTCCTTGTTTCATGTGGCGGCGATGACGATGCCGCCGCACTGAAGCCCGCGAAGGGGGGCCGTTTCTACGGCGGCACATTCCGGATGAACGAGGTTCAGGAGATTCGGACGCTCGATCCCGCCCGTCTGAACGACGCGCCATCGCATCACGTGGTGCATCAGATCGGCGAGCTTCTCTTCGATTTCGACTCGACGCTCAAGCTTGTTCCGGAGCTCGCAGAGAGCTGCGATATCAGCGCCGACGGCCTTACCTACACCTATCATCTCCGCAGGGGCGTGCTGTTTCAGGATTCTCCCTGCTTCCCCGGCGGACAGGGGCGGGAGATGAAGGCAGCGGACGTGAAGTACTGCTTCGATCGGATGCTGGACTCGCGCGAGGGGGGCCTGGGGTCCAGCTACTTCGGCGACAAGGTGATCGGCGCGCAGGCATACTTCGATGCCACCGGTTCCAACGGCGCGAAGCCGATTCCCCCGGACGGGGTGAGCGGCTTCAAGGCCGTGGATGACTATACCTTCTCGATCACGCTGAAGTCGCCGTTCGGAGCCTTCAAGAACTATGTGGCGCTCGGCATGTGCTACATCTATCCGAAGGAGGCGGTGCAGCATTTCGGCAAGGACTTCTACCGGAATCTCGTAGGCACCGGCCCGTTCATACTGACGCGCTTTCAGAAGGACCAGGGGATCACGCTCAAGCGTAATCCGAAGTACTGGGGGAGGGATGCGTTCGGCAATCAGCTTCCCTATCTGGACGCCATCACCTGGAACTTCATCAAGGACGAGCGCCAGCAGATCACGGAATTCACGTCGGGGCATCTGGACGAGGCATATCGCATCCCGACGGAATTCTTCCGCAATGTGATCGATGAGAACGGCAAGGTGACGCCGGCGTACGCCCAGTACCACATCTTCACCGTCCCGGCGCTCTCCACGCAGTTCTACGGCATGCTGGTGACGAGCGATCTGTTCAAGGACCGACGCGTGCGCCAGGCCTTCAACTATGCCATCGATCGCGAGAAGATCATCAAGTATGTGCTGCAGGGGCAGGCAGCAGGGCCGGCCGTGCATGGGCTGGTACCTCCGTCGATGCCCGGATACGATGTGGCGAGCATCAAGGGATATGGCTACGATCCGGCGAAGGCGCAGGCGCTGATGACCGAGGCCGGATATCCCGGCGGCAGGGGATTCCCTCCCGTCACCATCCAGCTCAACTCCGGCGGCGGGCGCAACCTGCTGGTTGCACAGGCAATCCAGAGCATGCTCACCAGCGAGATCGGCGTGAAGGTGGATGTCAAGATCCTCGAGTGGCCGCAGCACCAGGAGTTGCTGGAGAACGGCAAGGCTCCGCTGTATCGCCTGGGATGGATTGCCGATTACCCCGATCCCGAAAATTTCCTGAACCTGTTCTACGGCAAGGCCATTCCCCCCACCGGCCCTTCGCAGATCAACTCGATGCGCTATCTGAACCCGGAGTTCGACGCGCTCTTCGAGAAGGCCCTTGCCACGACGAACGACAGCGTCCGCTACAAGCTGTACCACGACGCCGAACAGATCGCCGTGAACGATGCGCCGATGATGTTCATCTACAACGACATGGACTACCGTCTGGTGCAGCCGTACGTGAAGGGCTACGGCGGCGGCAATGCGATGGACCGCCGCGATCTCCGCGAGGTCTGGTTCGATTACGGGAACAAGTAGCAGGACGCATTCGATGACGATCGTACGTACGGCGACGGCTCTTCGTTCTTTGATAGTTCTTGCATCCCTTCTGCTCCCCATCCTTACCGGATGCGGCGGCAATCAGGAGATCGAACAGAGCAACACCTTCCGGTACAACGAGGCGGAGGATCTCAACTCGCTGGACCCGGCACGCATCAGCGCACGCGCTTCGTGGTGGGCGGGCGGCCAGGTTCATGCCGGCCTCGTGGGGCTCGATCCGGCCTTGAAGCCGATGCCTCTCCTGGCAAGGAACTGGAGCACGAGCAGCGATGGCAGGGTGTGGACCTTCACGCTGCGGAGCGACGCCCGCTTTGCCGACGATCCCTGCTTCCCGGATGGGAAGGGCCGGAGGATCGTGGCCGAGGATGTCCGGTACAGCTTCGAACGGATCTGCAACCCGGCAACCGCTTCCACAGGCTTCTGGGTGTTTCACGGCAAGGTTGCCGGCGCGGACGAGTTCTTCAAGGACCCGGCGAAGACCGGGCATGTGGCGGGCTTCAGGGCGCTGAACGATTCCACGTTCGAGCTGACGCTCGCCGAGCCGTCGCCGCTGGTCCTCTCCCTGCTTGCAATGCCCTACTGCTACGTGGTTCCGCACGAGGGCGTTCAGAAGTACGGCAGCGATTTCTTCCGGCACCCCGTTGGCGCCGGAGCGTTCAAGGTTGCCGAGTGGGTCAACGGACAGCGTCTGGTGCTGGTGCGCAACGGCAACTATTTCGAGCGCGATGCACAGGGGAAGCAGCTTCCCTATCTGGATTCGGTGGTGGTCTCGTTCATTCGCGACAAGAAGACGGAGTTCGCGGAGTTCGAGTCGGGCCGGCTGGACATGGCCGGCTCCATCGATGCCACGATGCTGGACAAGGTGTTCACGCGCAAGGGTGATTCCGTAACGCTCACGCCGGAGTTCGCATCCTGCACGATGTATCGTTCGCCGTCGATGTCGGTGAACTACTACGGATTCCAGTTGGACCCGTCGGCGCCGGGCGCTGCAGGCTCGCCGTTCGTGACCAACCCGATGCTGCGCCGGGCATTGAATTACGCAATCGATCGCGAGGCGCTTGTGCACTATGTGATGCGCGATCAGGCAATCCCTGCCTCTGCGGGCCCCGTGCCTCCCGGTGTGCCGGGATATGCCGGCGTGAAGGGATACGATTTCGATCGTGACCTCGCGCTGCGGCTGCTGGACTCGGCAGGATATCCGAACGGCAAAGGCCTCCCGGTGATCGTGCTCCAGGTAAGCGAGGTGGAGCGGGTTGTGGCGGTTGCCCAGGCGGTGCAGGAACAGTTCAAGGCGATCGGCATCACGGTGAAGATCAACCAGGTATCGCCGGCTCAACATCGGCAGATGGTTGCCGAGGGGAAGCTTCCCTTCTGGAGCGCCAACTGGATGGCCGATTATCCGGACGCCGAGAATTTCATCGCGCTCTTTTACAGCAGATACAAGGCGCCGAGCGGATCCAATACCACCCGCTTCGCAGATGCCCGGGTGGACTCGCTCTATCTCGCGGCGCTTGCGCCGGGGCTCGGCACCGAACAACGAGCAGCCATCTACGGCCAGGCGGAGGCGATCATCCTTCGCGAGGCGCCGTGGCTGCTCCTCTTCCATACAACCGTCACGCGTCTCACACGCCCCGGCGTGAAGGGATACTCGGTTGATCCGCTGGACCGGCTTACGCTGGCCGTGGTCAGGAAGAGTTGACGAAGCATTGAACAACAGAATACAATAGAGTCAATAACCCAGAACCCCAGACCTGGAGATTACATGACGAAAGCCCTAACTGCCCGCACATCTCTGGCTGCAGTACTTGTCCTGGCCATTGCCCTGCTTCTGTCTCCCATCGGGAGCAGCGGAACGGCAAATGCCAGGGGATCGCATGGACACGCAGCCGCGAAGGGATCGGGCAAGAAGAGCCACAAGGGTGGTCGCGGCGGCCGCCACCATCATCGCACATATTCGCTCCGCGGCAATCCGGTGGTAACGCGTCAGGTGGCCACCGCGCTTCTCGCGCAGAAGCTCCCTGACCTCGCCGCATTGGCCGGCATCCAGGCGCAGCCTGCGTCGGGCGATTCGGGAGGTGGCACGCCGGCCCTTCTCGTTGCCCAGGCATCGGCCCCCGCCACCGCAGCCACGGCGCCTGCGGCCGCACCTGCGGCGGACGGCTCCTACAACGATTCGGAGCTGGATGAGAGCGAGGACAGCGACGCAATCACCGAGGAGGATTACAAGGATCTCGCGGAGCTGCCAACCGACATCAACAGCTTCTACAAGGAGTTCACGAAGTACATGGCCTCGCTCAACGGCGAGCCGACCATGACCGACAACGGCGTGGACAAGGTGGCCGTGATGGAGACCCTGGTGGACTGGATCGGCACACGGTATCTCTTCGGCGGCATGGGCCGCAACGGCATCGACTGCTCCGCGTTCACCGGCACCGTCTATCGCGCTCTGAACTTCCATCTCCCGCGCACGGCAGCGGCGCAGTGGGACGTGGGCATCCCGGTGAATCGTGAGGATCTCCAGTTCGGCGATCTCATCTTCTTCCACACGCGCCAGGCGGTCTACGTCTCGCACGTGGGCATGTACCTCGGCAACGGCCTCTTCGCACATGCCTCCAGCCGGAACGGCGTCACGGTCTCCGAGTTGAACTCGGAGTACTACTCCACGCACATGATCGGTGCGCGG
The DNA here is from genome assembly GCA_035549015.1 of Kapaibacterium sp. (SeqCode). Lineage (GTDB taxonomy): Bacteria > Bacteroidota > Ignavibacteria > OLB7 > OLB7 > JAFDZV01. Next base: position 24,794 of record DASZRW010000137.1, on the reverse strand, counting down.
CGTTACGATCTGAACGCGGCAATGACCGCCTCGGCGGAGTCGTCCGAGCCGTCCGCGCACAACTAGTCCGGGGTATTCCGATATCCCGCCATTCTGCGGGCCCGTGCATCAGCGCGGGCCCGCAGTTGTTTTTTTTATGATGGTCACACATCCCGTATCCTCCCGCTCCGCCGCCGCCCGGGCCGCACGGCAGAGAGCATGCGCCTTCCCGCTCATGTTCTTCATTCCTCGGAACAGGTCCGTGTGAAGTGACCTTTCCCGGCATGCGGTGTAGGTTCATGCGGTGTAGGTTGCTGAACAATCCGTGCAGCATCAACGGAGCATGAACGAAGATGGCGGGCCCGCAGTTGCTTCATCTTTCCCGCGGGTATCGGCGCGGCCGAACCCGCGATACCGGGCGCCCGGTTCGTACCGGCGCGGCTGCTCGTTCGTTGAGCCGTTCGGAACAATAAGAGGTGCCGGTGTTTCGGTGTCGCAGAACGGCGCGCGCTCCTTGCTCGTTCTACGACACAGCAGAACGGCCCCGGCGTAAGCACCCGGGGACGTTTCTCTTCTCCACCATTCGTGCAGGCCGCGCACCGGTGCGCGCGACGCCGGTCAGATGAACGTCGCCTGAACAACGTGCACGATCACGCCGGTGGCATTTGCCATCAGGTACTTCCAGGAGTTGCTGTGCTCCTCCGATGGAAGGTTGATGAAAGGCTCAGTCGTGGATCCGCCGGCGATAACGAAGCCCGGGAACGGGACGTCGCACATGCCGATGCTCCGCCCCGCTGCATTGGTGAACGTGACACGGAGAGCGAGCGCCGTTGCCCGGTGGTTCGTGGGATTGTACACCGTCACGTCCGTGATCCGCAGCGCCGTCTGTTCCGGATTCCTGTAGAGGCGCGCATCCACGCGCATCCGGTCCAACACGGAATCAGGCGCCGTCACGCGTCCCGTCTTCGCCGGAACAGCGAGCGCCTGATTCGTATCGGCCAGGGCAGGGCCGCGTACAACTGCCTGCCGCGACGATCGCTCGCAGGACAGAAGCAGCACACTGCAGGCCGCACACACCGCACAGATTGATGCCGCCCCGGAATGCATTGATCCTCTCATAGTCCATCCCTTTCATGTTGCCGAGATCCCAAGCGGTCCGGCCACCGCCGCATACGGCCCGGAGACCGAACTCCTTCCCGTGCGAACCGCTCCCGGTCATCGACGGCGTTTCCTGGGGTATCGTGTACCGATCAATGCACCGGACGATCACGAGCCCCGCAAGGGGAGCCGCGGATTACTCCCACAGGTACCGCCCGTTGTACGGGATCCGATAGTGCTCGAGGAATTGCTGGAACTCCTCTTGAAACATCATCGTCCGATGATGCTCGCGCTGTGTGAGTATGTAGCGCTTGATGCTAGTAACGTTCAACGGACTGACCGTAAACGCGCCATATCCGCTCTGCCATGCAAACGTGCTCTGCTCCGGAAAGGTTTGATGGATCCATCGAGAGGAATTGGCCTTGACGATGCGCAGGATCTCCGCAACGGACTTCTCCTTCGAGATATTCACCAGCAGGTGGAGATGATCCGGCATACCACCAATGGCAATCAATGAACTATCGCAATCGCGGATGATACCACCAACGTAGGGATACAGTTGTGTCGCGAGGTCGTCGCTGATCTGCGGCAGCCTGTTCTTCGTGCTGAAGATGATGTGATGGAAAAGAGACGTGCAGGATTGTGGCATACCCCACCCCCGTGATTGTGAAGGAGGAGGGAGCGATGCAATGTACGGAAGGAAGAGTCTCGTTTGCCAACGCAGTGATGGCAGATTGGCCGTTTGGGACCCTTGGCGCAGATATGGGCATTCCCTCTCCGGACCCTGCATCGTCGTGGCTCGCACACCACCCCACGGTCTCGCACGTCAGGATGGTCTCGCACTCCAGGGTCTTGCGACCCTGGCTGACACCTGTCGCCCTTTCAGGGCTCGGGGTTCTTCGAGGGCATCCTGCACCAGGGTCTTGCGACCCTGGCTATCTCCTGTCGCCCTTTCAGGGCTCTGCATCGTCGTGGCTCGCGCACCACCCCAGGGTCTCACACGCCAGGGTCTTGCGACCCTGGCTGACACCTGTCGCCCTTTCAGGGCTCGGGGTTCTTCGAGTGCATCCTGCACCAGGGTCTCGCACGTCAGGATGGTCTCGCACTCCAGGGTCTTGCGACCCTGGCTGACACCTGTCGCCCTTTCAGTGCTCGGGGTTCTTCGAGTGCATCCTGCACCAGGGTCTCGCACGTCAGGACGGTCTCGCACTCCAGGGTCTTGCGACCCTGCCTGACACCTGTCGCCCTTTCAGGGCTTGTGCTCGACGTTCATTCAGGTCTCCGGCCAACAGCGGATGCCTCACACCTACTCCGATTCTCATCGGCCCGAAGAAGCCGCGCGGAGCTGAGCTCAGGGCCTACAATGTTGTCGCATCCGCCGTGCCCTACCCGATGCGCGCCCCTGCGCCGTAGGCATCCGGAGCGATGGTCATCCTCTCCGATGAGGGCCGCACGCCGCAGAGCCATGCTGTGAGGTTGTCGCAGAAATTATCGAGATGCCTGATCTGCTGCACGCCATGCTCCACGATGCCGTCAAGCGTGGTCGCGAACAGCACGCCGCCGTAGCGTCGTATCTGCCATGTGATGATCTCGCCATGCTCATTGGTCTGGAGGATCTCCGCTCCATCCGGCACGCGGGTGTAGACCCCATGCGTGTGCCAGCAGGCATGGCGCGGCGCAAGCCCCGCAAACACCGGATGATCGTGATTGGTATGGGCAACCGGAGGACGATCGGGATCGGTTACCCACCAGTAGTTGTTCACCGGCCGGTCCTCCCACTCCGCATCGATCCATGCCGGGGAGCTGTCCCCCTCCACATACACGATGCCTCCCCGGCCGAGGAAGTTGTAGATCACGTCCCGATGCAGTGCCAGCACGTCATGGTTTGTCTGAAACGGAATTGCCAATGCCGCAAGCCCCTCCACGCGCTGCGAGGAGAGTTCGTGGATGTAGAGCAGATCGTAGAAGCCGCGATACTTCGGCGCGGTGGCGAATGCATACTGCGACCAGACGCCGTTGAATACCAGTCCGATCTTCTTCATTGTGCACCCCGTTCCGAAACAAGTCCCAGCATGTTGTGATAGAGCCGTGAAAGGTCCCCGAATGTTCCGTCGAATCCGACGTCACCCAACGGACCGCTGGCCGTGAGGATCAGTGTGCCCGGCGTCGAGACGCGATCGACGACGATCATCGCGCGGCCCCATGTATCCTCCATCACAACGTCGGCTCCGGAGGCGAGCTCGATCAATCCGCAGGCCCACCATCCCGAGATGCCGTGCGATCGGACAAGGGATTCGATCGCAACGCCGTTGAATAATCCGTGGCGATCGGTGCGCACGCTGTAGCGCACGTCGCGCGTGGCTCTGCTGTTGTCCATCACCCAGCGATTTCCCGGCACCCAGTCCGTGAACCACCCATCGAAGCAGAACAATGCCCCTCCTCTCTCGAGAAAGGCCCGCACGGCGTTGCGAGCGCGATACATCGCAACGTGATCCGAACCGTTCGGCACGATCAGAAGATCCGCATCGGAGAGATCGGGTGCGAAGGCCGCTCCCACCCGCTCGAAGCGATAGCGGACCGGGGCGCCCGACCGGAACATGCGTTCGAGACCGTGAATGCCGTTGTCCACAACGACCGCGTTCAGCATGAGGTCCACGTTTGATTATTGAATCACCGGGAGACCGAACCTGGGCTCCAGCCGTTCGATGTCGTAATGCTGCTCGAAGAACTCATCACACCAGAGGCAGATGTTCCCCAGTTCCGCTCCGCGCCCGGTTGCCGCCGCTCGCGTGATCCCCTGCTGTTCCCCCATGCCATAGGGATCGCCCTGGTTGATCGCCTGAAACACCGGACTTGCCGCAACACGACGAAGCACATCGGCCACACGCTCGGAGCGCGCGTCCCCCATCGGATACTTCGTGCCCGGACAGCAGGGATTGATCTTCCACAACTGAATGGATACTTCCTGCGGCAGCTCCGTCCCGCCAAGGAAGCCGCGTCCGCCGGAGAGGATCGCACAGAAGTTGTGCGTGTGATCGCGCTTCCAGATCCCCTTCTCCATCGCCCGCCCGCGCGCCCAGTTCCCTCCAAGCCACATCTCCTGGGTCGCCCCCCAGAACCCGTAGCTCGCCCCCCCCGGCTTCACATAGTTCTCCTTCTCGATCAGCGGGTCCGGTTCGTCGCCGTTCAATCCCCGCGAGAGGAACAGTTCCTCCAGCAACGCCTTCCGCTCGCCGGCATGTTTGTGATAGCGGTCGATGCTCGCGATATCGAACCTGGTGACGCCCCGCGCAAGGAGTTCGTCCAGGATGGTGCCGTTCAGCAGATCGCCGTTCGTCTGCAACATTATCTGCGCCGTTCCACGGTACTTCCCGGCCAGCGCATCGAGAATCGCATAAAGCCTGGCACGCTCGGCAAGCGGCTCCCCTCCGGAGAGAATAACGCGCCCCACGCGCTCCGGAAGATGCTCCACCACGGCAAGGCATTCCTCCAGCGTCATCCGCTCGCCGCGCGGCCCGGAGCTGTTGTAGCAATGATCGCACTCGTCGTTGCACAACTGCGTGAACACCCAGTAGAGCGATTCGATCGTCTCGAAGTCATCATTCATCATTCGTTCTCCCTGCAGAGGCCCCGCCATTCAACATCGGATCGCCGCCAAGCGACGCCCAGAACTCGATCTCACGCCGCGCTCCGAACTCCGGATGCGCAATGAACTCCGCCTTGGTGCCGAACGTAACCAGGCGGCCATCCTGCATGTATGCGATCGCATCGCCGATCAGTATCGCCTCCTTCAGATCGTGCGTCACGAAGATGGAGGCAACTCCGTGAGCCTGCACGATGCGACGGAAGAGCATCTGCATCGAGGCCCGCGTCTCCGTATCGAGACTGCTGAACGGCTCGTCCAGCAGAAGCACGTCCGGCTTCACGATAACTGCGCGACCGAACGCAACCCGCTGCCGCTGCCCGCCGGAGAGCTGCAACGGCAGCTTCGCACCGTGGCCGGCCAGTTCCAGTTCATCCATCATCATCGCAACCGCCTGCTCCACCTCCGCGGCCGGCTGCCTGCGCAGACGCAGGCCGAAGGCGATGTTCTCGAACACCGTCAGGTGCGGAAAGAGAAGCGGCTCCTGATAGATGTAGACAACGTTCCGGCGCTCGATCGGCGTATCACCGATCGCCGCGCCGCGCAGGCGCAGGCTGCCCGCATCGGCATCCACGAGGCCGGCCACGATCTTCAGCAGCGTGGTCTTCCCGCAGCCGGAGCGCCCGAGTATCGCAAGCGTCTGGCGTTCCGCCACCGCCAGCGAGACGCCGTGCAGCACGGCGTGCCCACCATAGGCCTTCGATATGTTCTCGACCGAAAGGATCATCGCCTGAAAGACGTTGCAGGCCGACATCTACAGATACCGCACCACGAAGCGTTTGTTGGCCCAGAGGAATAGGACCGGCGGAACAAGGAGCAACAGACTGCTCAACGCGGCATAGCGTGTGTTCGCCTCACCGATGTAGACGTACACCAGCACAGCCAGCGTGCGAACGGTGCCGCCGCCGATCAACACCGTGAGTCCGTACTGGAACCATGAGAAGAGAAAGGTCTGCAGGAAGCAGACGAGGAGCAGATCGCGCGCCATCGGCAGCAGCACACGCCGCATTCTCTGCCATGGCCGCGCGCCGAGCAGCATCGCCGCCTGTTCCTGGGCGCGCCGTTCGTTGTTCCAGAAGCTCATGAAGAAGATGATGCCGAAGCCGAACGCGAATATCGTCTGGGCCATGATCACGCCGGCCGTGGTGGCGGCAAGCGCAAGCCTGATGTAGAGATAGTGAATGCAGGCGCCGAGGATCACCGGCGACATCACGAATGGCAGATAGGCGAGAAAGAGGAGCGCACGCCGGCGCCGGTGGTACGCAACATATCGCGCCGCGACGAAGCCGCCCAGCGTGGAGACGAATGCAACGAGCGATGAGATCCCCAGCGACAGCAGGAAGCTTTCCAGCAGGGCGCCGCTCCCGGAAAACGCTCCCTGCAGATCGAACCGCCAGCCGCCGGGGAACAGGTCGGGAAACGCCCAGCGGTCAGCGAACGACAGGAGCAGCAGGTAGGCGACGGGCGCAAGGCAGATCATCCCCGCCAGCAGGGCGATCAGCCGGCGCCGGACTCTCCCGGGCTCCGCACCCCGATCAGGCCTGCGCATCGGCCCTCCGTCTGTACGCGATCGTTACCAGCAGAAGAGCGATGGCCGTATAGATGATTGCACAGATGAACGCCTCCGGCTTCTGGCTCAGATCGAACATCGAATACTTCCGCATCGTGAGAACGGAGATCATCTGCGGCGACTGCGCGCCGAGAAGCAGCGGGATCTCGTACGCTCCCAGCACTCCAACCAGGTAGAGGATGATGGTGGGAAACGCGCGGCGCAGGAGGATGGGAAGAACAACGCGGAGAACGCGGGCGCGCCGCGACGCGCCGAGCGTGGCTGCAAGCATCGAGAGATCGGCCACGCGCTCGCTTTCGTAGAGCCGGGCGAAGAGTATGGCAAAGAACGGCACGCCGATCACCAGCTGCGCAAGGATGATCCCGATTCCGTAGCGATCGTTCACGATGTTCACCCACTGCGCCGGATCGCTCACCAGACCGAAGGCCGCGGCAACGCGCGCCAGCAGCCCGGCACCGGTGAGCCCCTGAAACGTCAGGAAGCCAACAACCACGCCGGGAAGCGCCAGCGGCAGATAGATGAGATACGAGAGAGGGCCGGCATCGATCGATCTGCGAAGCACGATGCCGAGCGGAAGCCCAAGCGCCACATCGAGGAATGCTACCGCCAGCGCAATCCAGATGCTCAATGCGAGCGATGCCGGAATCTCACCATTCCCGAGCACGCGAACCCAGTGATCGAACGTGAGCCCCTCCCCCAGAAGCCCGGCCAGACCGAGGCTGTAGGCGAGCGCATAGAGCAGGCTCGCCGCCATCGGCAGGATCGCGACGGCGACGAAGAGGAGATAGCCCCATCGTGAAGCATCAGTGTGCGATGACGTGCGAGCGGAAATCATCGTAGAGATGGATCATGTATTCCGGCGCGAGTTCCATGAGCGCCTTCGATTGAATCTCCGCCCGCGGCGGAGCGTATCGCCGCCCCGGTACGGCATGGAACTTCGTCTGCCACTCCGCCGGAAGCCTGCCGATGTCGAGAACGGTTCCGTCGCCCCAGACCTTCGGCTCCAGCTTGCGAAGCTGCGCCTCCGGTGAGATCAGGAAGTTGGCCACAACCATCGCGCCGGCGGTATGGGCGGAGTTCTTCGCGATCCCCATGAAGTGGCTGTTCTGAATCGTGCCGCTCTCCAGGACGTAGGCGCGCGCCGTGGGTGGGAACAGCCCCTGCAGGATCTTGTTGTCCACATCGCCATCGTTGTTGCTCATCGTGAAGTTCACCTCGCCGGAAGCGAACAACTGATGCAGTTGCGCGACGCCGTTTGGAAACGTGCTCCCCTTCTTCCAGAAGTAGGGCTTGATCCGGTTGATGTAGTCCCACAGCCGCGCGGAGTACTTCTCGTACGTCGCCTGGTTGAACGGGCCGGCCAGTTCCTTCTCCCCCCCGGCGATATCGATCAGCAGGCACTTGAGAAACGTCATCCCGGTGAACGAGTTGTCGAACGTGAACGTGCCCGGATGTTCGCGCACGTAGGTCTCGAGCGCCGCCATCGTTCGCGGCGGGTTCGGAACGCGCACGGTGTCGTAGATGATGGCAAGCTGAACGTTCCCCCACGGGCATTCGTATCCGTCCACCTTCTGCTGAAAGTCCGTGTTGATGAAACGATTGGAGAAGTCGATCGCCGATGCGTTGGGAAGGCGGTCCACGAACGGGCCGTACAGCGCACCGATCTGGCGGAGTTGATAGAAGGTCTCGCCGTTGATCCACATCATGTCGTAGCTGCCATGCTCCCGGCCCGCCTCGAGCTCCGTCATCAGCGCGGAGACGATCTCGTTTCCCTGGCTTCCCACGATGTTCAATGTAACCCCGTACCGCTCCTTCAGGGCGGGGGCCACGAAGTCCTTCATATAGGCATTGATGTACGGGTCCCCCTGCCACATCGCAAGCGTCACCGTCTGGCCGCGCGCCTCCGCCTCAACGGTGCTCCACGGCACCGCCGCCGTTCCGGTTTCCGGCACGGGCGCTGCCTTCTTCCCGCCGCACCCAGCCATGCATGCAAGCGCCGCGATCGGCAGGAGGTGCAGGAGGGTTCTCACAATCTTCATCATGCTCTTCGAAGTGTCATGTTGAATGGGCCGGAGGGGCGCCCCGGCCCGGCATCCGTCAGATTCGATCCGCGCCCGGACCGCCCCCTCCTTCGGCAGGGAGGGAGAAGGCACGGCAGGACATTCCACCAACCGCACGGGCCTGCTTCTAGAAGAAGTACCGCAGCCCGAACTGGAACTGGCGCGGCGGCGCCGAACTGCGCTGCACGATGCCGGAGCCGGCAGGCCCCTCCTGGATCTGGTTGCTCTGCGTTGCGTTGTTCGTATAGCCGCTCAGGTTCACGGAGTTGAAGAGGTTGAACACATCGGCACGTATTTCCACATGGCCGGTCGGCAGCGCCAGCGCATACTGCACGCCGAGATCGAATGTCCTGGACCACGGCAGACGGTCGCTGTTGCGCGCCTCGCCGGGATAGCGATCGATGTTCAGCACGTACGCGTCGGCGAAGGAGGTGCCGTCACCGTTCAGATCCGTCGTCCCGTACTTCGTCGCGTCGGCGATGCGGTTTACCGGCTGTCCGCTCTGTACCAGCGCGGCAAGCGTGAGCGTGAGACCATCGATCGGATAGTAGTAGAAGACTGCGCTGATCACATGCGTGCGGTCGTTCACGGAGGGGCCCCACTCGCGATCGAAGTTGTTCGCGTCGGACGCCTTGAAGTTGATATCCTCCGTGTTGTTGCGCGAACGCGAGAGCGTGTACGAGAGACGGTAGGCATAGGCGTCATCCCCCTTCTCCTTTACCAGGTTGATTGTGGCCGCGGAGTAGGTTGCCTCACCTGCCGTCTCCGTTACCACGATGCTCCGCGCCCCCCCTGGAAGAAGCGCCACCGGACGGGTGGAGTCCGCCTGGGCCTGCGTGCGCACAACGACGTTGCCCGGATCGTTCAACGGATACGGCGAGGGAGCGTTCAGATCGCGCAGCCTGTAAAGGTCGCCGGACTCCGTGTGCACCAGATCCACATAGAAGAGCGTGTTGTCGCTCACCTGATACTGATAGCCGAGCGAGAACTGATGCGTGTACGGATTCTGATAGCCGTTGGGATTCAGTATGCGCCGCTCGTTCGCCGTGAGGTCCGCACGCTGCGACTGAAGCGTGGCGGCGTCCGGGCCATGCAGGTACGTGACGCCGGAGAACACATCCACGCCGAGGTTGCCGTCGTAGGTGACTTTGTTGATGTCTGTAGTGGAAGGAAGGATTCCCTTGTCGATCAACTGCTGAATCTGTTGGCGGTACCCGGCCGATGTCGTGTTCTGCTGGAGTGCATCGCTGTAGATCGCATAGAGGATCTTGTCATAGAACAGCCCGTACCCGCCGCGAATCACGCTCCGGTCATCCAGCTTGTAGTTGAAGCTCAGGCGGGGAGCGATGTTGTTCAGGTCCCCCTTGTCACCGCCGCCCACGGAGAGATCGTCGTAGTCGTAGCGAAGGCCCACCGTAAGGTTGAGCCGGCTGCTGAGGGAGATCAGATCCTCCGCATACGCGCTGATCACATTCTGGCGCCGGCCGAAGGAGTTGGGCTGCAGTTCCACGTTGTAGTCCGTGACCCGTACATCGGCGGGGATGTCGCCGAGCTGCATGCCGGACCCGAGGCGACGTGCCGCAAGCGCGCGCTGCTGGTCGCCGGTAAGCTGCACCACATAGTTGCCGTTCGGATTGCCGCCGCCGGCCAGCGCGAAGTCCGCAGAGAGAACCTCCATGCCGAACTTCAGCCGGTTGTTGCCGAGGTCGAACGTCACCTTCTGCTGAAGGTTGAGCGTGTTCTCCACATCATCGAACACATAGCCAGGATGCCCGAGGATGGCGATGCCGAAGCCGGCGGAGTCCAGCAGGAGGACCTGCGGGCTGCCGGAGTTCAGGGGGTGCGCGTAATTCCAGCGGAAGCGGCTGTACTGGAGATTTCCTTCGTAGGTAAAGCCGTCCGCCGCATAGATGTTCTGCGATGCCAGCAGCAGCGAATTCCTGTCCTGTGTGTTCCCCGCGGAGGGGAAGGTAATGCCGCCGTCCAGGCCGCCTCCCTGCCGCTCGATGTTCACCAGCCCGACGTTCGCACGGATGGAGGAACTGAAGCGATCGCTCCAGAACTGCGTGAGCTTCAGCGAGCCGAGTGTAAAGTTGTTGTGGCCTCGAACGGTCTCGTTCACGCCAAGCTCCGGCACGTCGAGCAGATTATTCTTCGTGTCCGATGTCTGCTCCAGATCGAGATAGAAGAACGACTTGTCGCGAACGATCGGCCCCCCCACGGCGGCGCCGAACTGCTGGCGCCGGAAGCCATCCTTCACCTGATTGCCGGAAAGATCGCGCTGCGCATCCGGACTGCTTGCATCGATGGACGGGCCGGGGCGTGTGAGATAGTACGCCTCGCCGGTGAACGTGTTGCTGCCGGACCGGGTGGTGACGTTGCAGACGCCGTTGCCGGTGCGGCCGAACTCCGCGGAGTAGTTGTTGGAGAGCACGGTCACGCTCTGCACGAATCCCACCGGCATCGGAAACTTCTCCCCGCCGAGGAAGTTCTCGTTGTTGTCCATGCCGTCGACCAGGTAGCTGGCATACAGGCCGTTCACTCCATTGATCGAGACGTTGGGCGCCTCCGCGAAGAAGCCGGTGGCCTGCGTAACGTTCGGAAGCCGGTACAGCGCGCGCGTGAGATCGCGTCCCTCCACCGGCAGATCCTCGATCTGGCGGCGTGGGAGCGTGGCGGAGACCTCCGCGTTGACCGTGTTCAGTTCCGCCTGCCCCCTGCCGGTTACCGTGACGCCCGCGCCGGATACGGTCTTGCGGGGCGCAAGCGTCAGGTTGATGCTGCGCACCGCCCCGGATCGCAATACGATACTTGTCACCGAGGCGGAGCCGTACTGGTCGCTCTCCGGAACGGTCACCGCATACGTTCCGGATGTGAGCAGCCCGTGGAAGTACACCTTCCCCTGCTCGTTGCTGATCCCCTTCTCGTGAACGCCGATCTCCGGGTTGTCGAGCAAAACGGCAAGCGCGGCTATCGGCGCGCGCGTTGCACCGTTGGTGACGGTTACCTCGAGATCAACCTGCGCATGTGCCGCAGTAATCGTTCCGGCAAGCGCAATCAGCGCTGCAACGATGCAGCGACCGCGGCGTTGCCGATGGGATGTGTATCGGTAGTTGTGTTGTGTATCGATCATGAGTGCGTGAAAAGAGTGTTGCAGATTTCCATGCAGCGAACGGTATCACCGGATGCGGGACCGCACGTCCCGCATGCGTACCGGCTTGCGCGCCGCCGGCGCGGCAAGGAGATGGCATGCGCGCGGATGCCTCGACGATCCGGCACGTGTCGGGAACGGAATACGTTGGAGGTGCGCACTACATGCGCATTACTGCGGGAGCGGCGGCGATGTAAGGAAGGTGCGGGTGAGAGCCTTGTGGCAGGCGGCGGAGCGAACGGGACGCGGGAGCGCTCCACGACGGATGGCCGGACGCCATGCATCGAAGAGGACGGCGAGCGCGCGCTCCGCGGAGCGGCCCTGCCAGTGATCGAAGTCTTCACGAACAACCGGAAGCCCCTCCGCTCCCTCCAGAAGCATCATGGCATCGAAGAGCGATGACGTACGCCATGGGAGGTCGATGAAGCGTTCGCGATATTCCGACTTCTCGAAGGTTGCTCCACGCGCCGCCACGATGAATGCGCCGCCGTCGCATGCGGGGGCCGCAACGATCAGAGCACCGGCGTCCAGACGTTGGAACGCCGCGGTGATGTCCGCCGGAGCAATGCTGGGGCAGTCGTTTCCGACAACGGCAACGGAGCGGTAGCCGGCCGCGAGGGTATCCGCCATCGCGTTCGTGATCCGTTCACCGAACGTCGCACCACGCTGCCGGATCCCTCCATACGCCCCGCCGGACTCACTGACCACCAGGAGATCGGTGGCGCGATCCAACAACGAGGAGAGGCGCGCGGCGATGCGGCTGTTCAGCCCCCTGTAACCATGGGCTCCAAAACGCCCGCCGAGCGGCTTGCATGCGGCCTCGCGCCGTGCGTCCCGTACGAAGAGGACGATGGCGCGCCGATGACGAAGGTGTTCTGGATTCCGATGTTGTTCCACGGTCCGCGAATATAGAGTGGACGCACGTATCATGTTCAATCGCTATCCCCTCCGGCCGCATCTTTATTCCCGCCGTGACACCATCGGCCGAACGACACAACGCACGCGCGAGGAAACATTGCGCAGGAGCAACTAGGTAGTGATGGTTCGATGGACTATATTTCGCGCACCCCAGACCCACTTGATAAGCTCCCCGAAAACGGCCCTCGGCACCGCGCAATCGTCCCTGTTGCCGACCACAAATCATATTGCGGCGCATCGAACGCACCGCGAACCCGACAGCCCGTACTGCCTGGAACGAACGGCCGCTCCGCTCGCGTCCGGAGGTTTCAGTGGGAACAGTTCGTGCTTCTCCGATTCCAGAAGGGGCAATGCCGGATGGCAGATGCCCGTACACCAACAAATGGCACGCCGCTATGCGCCGTCCTACTGCTTCTCACCTGCAACGATGCGGGATTATTACATCCCTCCTCGTGCTGCTGACCTGCGTGACCGCCGTTGCACAGCTCGACGTTCACAGCAGGCTCACAAACTTCGACACGACGCTCTGCAGCACACGCAAGTGTCGCACACTGGTGTTCAAGAACACGGGCGCAGCCCCGATCACCATTACATCGGCGGATGCCCCGACTGCTCCGTTTACCGTGGATGCATCCACCCCGTTCACCTTCCCGAAGACGATAGCGGCGGGGGACTCTGCGGCCTTCACGGTCTGCTACGCACCCACCACGGCCGGGCGAGCCGATACGTTCAAAGGATTCGTGAACTACGGAGCGGCGTCGCGCGACTCCTTCGTCCTGGTGGGCAGAACCACGGCACCTGCGCTCGGGATCGGCCCCAACGCGCTGGCGTTCGGGACGGTGCAGATCTTCAACACCGCGTGCCTGCCGGTAACGATAACGAACACGGGCGACGGCCCGCTTGCGATCGGCGCGATAACCGGTGTGAATCCTCCCTTCTCCGTCCTCACACCGCCGCCGCCGGCCCTTGCTGCCGGCAGCAGCGCCACGATAACGATATGCTTCACGCCGCTCGCGGCGGGGGCGGCCAACGGGACGGCCACATTGAACTATACCATCTGCGGCACGAACACAACCAGGGATATTCCGCTGAGCGGTACCGGCGCGCTTCCGCCGCGCATTACGCTGGGTCCCGTGCTTCAGATCACGTCCGATCCCACGAACTTCGATACCACGCTCTGCGGCACTTCGAAGTGCCAGACCCTCACGCTGCGGAACATCGGCAGCTCGCCGTTGAACATCACGCAGATGGATCAGCTGGGCCTTCCCTTCTCGCTCAGCTCCTCCACGCCGCTCGCACTGCCGGCCACGCTGCAGCCGAACGAGGCCCGCACCGTTCAGGTCTGCTACAGCCCCACGACCGCTCCGAAGATCGATTCGCAGCGCGTCCATCTGGTTGCCGACAATCGCGTCTCACTTTCCATCGCCATGGTGTTCGATACCAGCGGCAGCATGACGACGCCGACGGGAGCAGGGGTCAGCCGCATCCAGGCGGCCAATGCCGGCGGCCGCGTGTTCCTGGACAATCTCGTGAACGACCCCGCACGCGGCATCGTGGATACGGCGGCGGTGATCCGCTTCTCGAGCGCAGTGGTGGTGGCGCAGGACTTCACCACGAACGGTACGGCGCTCGGCAATGCCGTGCCGGCACACGCAAGCGGCGGCACGCGTCTGTACGATGCGGTGGACCAGGCGATCAGCCGGCTCAATGCGCGCAGCCAGCCGGGACGCCGCGTGATCGTGCTGCTGACCGACGGTGACGACGACGGCGGATTCCTTCAGTCGCGCATCGATGCAATCGTCACCAGCGCGCAGAACAATGTGCGCATCTTCACGATCGGCCTCGGGAGCGGCCTCTCTGCAAACGGCATTCTCACACTGCAGCAGCTCGCCGGACGCACCGGCGGATCGAGCTACTTCACGAACAATCCGGATACGCTGGTACGGATCTATCAGACGATCGCTCAGCAGTTGAGCCACGACATTCCCGGCTCCTTCCTCCTCGAAGGTCGCGCGGTTGCTCCGCAGTTGACGCTGAACCCGCCGGTGGTGAGCTTCGACTCCGTGCGGGTTGGGCAGAAACACTGCATCCAGGTAACGCTGGGGAACAGCGGCGATGCACCGCTGCAACTGGCGGCGCTCCCTGCCGGCGCGATCGGCTTCACGATTGAAGGGAGCTCTCCGCTTCCCGCAATCCCGCCGGGAGGAACGCTCAACATCAATGCCTGCTTCCAGCCGGCACGCCTCCGCGTGCACGACACAACGTTCGCCTTCACCTACAACTCCTGCCGCCAGCCGGAGACGCTGCGCCTGCGCGGCGTTGGGTACGACAGCGTCGTGATCAGGCTCACCGACAGTATCGTCGCAAAGCCGCACGGACCGAACCCGGATCTCGGCTCGATCGCAACGTTCCATGTCTATCTGCAGGATCGCATTCCTGTTGAATACGACGTCAGCAGCATGTCGCTTACCGTGGCCTACAACGCCACGCTCCTCTTTCCGACAACTCCACCGGCCGTGACCGCCGGCCTTGCCGGCTCGGCGTTGACGTCGGTCGCGCAGACCTCGACGCTCGCAACCGACCCGGAGATGCGGACCACGTATACGTTCTCCGGCACTCCCATCGCCAACCCGGCGCCGAACGCGGAGCTGTTGCAGCTCCGCTACTTCCCGCTGCTCGGAAACGCCGTGGAGACGCCGGTAACGATAGTCTCGGCAACCATGGCCGACGGCAATCCGAAGGTGGGGATCGTCTCGCCGGGACACTTGCGTATCGACAGCATCTGTTATCTCAATCAAAGCCTGCTCAATACACGCCTCCGCTACAACGGCAAGTTTGCATTGACGGTATCGACCAGCGGCAACCAGGCACTCGTCCGCTTCGAGCTCCCTGCCGCCGGAGCGGCCGCCATTCAGATCTTCGATCTCTACGGCCGCGATGTATCGGATTACGATGCCGGCCTGCTGGGGGGCGGCCCCCAGGAGGTCATGCTCGATGTCTCCCCCCTGCCGCGTGGCATCTACCTGGTTCGCGTTCAGTCCGGACAGGCAAGCGATGGAACCGCATTCGTCATAACACGATAGAGGAAGGAGAATCTGATGAACACTCGCACACTGAGTCTCGCCATCATTGCGCTCCTTCTCGGGTCACCGATCTGCCGGGCGCAGACATCCGGCCGGTCCGCGGCCGAGCACGCCGCGGAAGTTGCGGCAATGCCTGCGGGGATGGCCGGCAACGCCGCCGAACCTCGTGCCTCCCGGGTTCGGGCATCATCTGCGGCGGAGGCTGCCGCCACGCTCCCCGAGCCGGAGCCTCTTCCGCCACTCCCCGTTCCGAAGCCGGATGACCGCATCCTCGATCCCGGCGGCGCCGGCCTGTTGCTGGTTGGCCCGTTCGCAGGCATTGACTACAACATGCATACCGGCCAGTTCACGATCAGCGACGGCACGTTCAGTTGCTGCACGGCCGACGGCGGCAGCGGGCTGGGTCTGGTGCTCGGCGGCAAGGCGTTCATTCCGCTGAGTGAAACGTTCTCGCTCTCGCCGAGAATTCTCTACGAGGGACGAGGCGGCACGTTCACCGGAACGCCGGACAGCATGCTGATCTTCGGGCAGAACCAGCAGCTGGAGACTGCCCAGATCGACAAGGAGTTCAAGGCATCGATCGGCACGCTGGGGATCGATCTGCTTGCAACGCTGACGGTGACGGACTTCGGGCTCTACCTTGCCGCCGGTCCCTCGGCATCGTATGTGATCGCCAAGGACTTCACGCAGACGGCCACGATCACGCGGCCGAGCGGCGTTACGTTCCTTGATGGGAGCACCAGCCAGGAAATGTTTCATGGCGATCTGGATCTCATCAACCGATTTCAGATGGCGTTGCGAGGCGGCGTTGGCGCCAACATCCCCATTGCACAGAACCTCTATCTGAACCCCGAGGCGCTCTATGGTTTTCCACTGACGAAGTTCTCCAAGCAGGACAACTGGAAGGGGAGCACACTGCAGGGAACTATCGGACTGATGTTCGCATTCTGACCTTCACATCCGGAGACACGCGCAGACCATGCTACTCAGAACCTATACTCTTGCCGCGCTCGCCCTTCTGCTCGGATGCGCTGGGCTCGATGCGCAAAGCTTCGCCGATTACGAGATCGTTCTCTCCTCGCTCGGTACCGGCGTGAACTCCGCCGGCAACGATTATGCGCCGACGATCACACCGGACCGCCAGACACTCTACTTCACGTCGTACGCACGCTCGGGGGCCAGCGGTGAGGCGGACGAATTCTACACGCGCCGTGTAAGCGATCGATGGAGCGATCCGCTTCCGGCCGGACCGTCGCTCAACAGCGCCGGGAACGAAGGCGGGCTCGCGATCGCCAACGACGGGCACACCGTGGTCTTCGCGGCGGAGCGGACGGACGGCATCGGGAACGTGGACCTCTACATCGCCGATCTGCACGACGGCCAGATCACGAATGTCCGCAACATGGGGCCGAGCGTCAATTCGAAGGGATGGGATTCGCACCCAACCATCAGCGGCGACGGCAGCACGGTCTACTTCGCTTCCAATCGCGAGGGCGGATCGGGCCGGACGGACATCTGGATGACACGGCGCAACGGCGCAGGCGATTGGAGCGCGGCCACCAACATGGGGCCGGTGATCAATACTTCGAAGGATGAACGCTCCCCCTATGTGACTCCGGACGGCGGCACGCTCTACTTCTCCAGCAAGGGGCACGACGGCCGCGGCGGCTACGACGTGTTCATGACCTATCGCACCGATTCCGGATGGGCGGCCCCGCTCAACCTCGGGAACACCATCAACAGCCCTGCAGATGAACTCTTCTTCCAGGCACCGTTGGAGGGGGATCTGTTCTACATGTCGTCATCGCGCGACGGCGGGATCGGAAAGCTGGACATCTACTCCGGCACGCCGAACATCTTCGGCGCAGGGATGGCCCGTCTGAACGTGAGCGTGATCGATTCAACCACCGGCAAGCCTCTCCCCGGCGTGATCAGCATCGTGGACGTTACAACCGGACGCACGATCAAGGCGGTCACGACGTCGGCCCTGGTGGATCACTACCAGATCCCGCTCCCTGCCGGCCGGCGGTACCGCGTGGAGGCCCGCGTGCGCGACACCACGAAGAGCGTGATGGTAACACAGACGGCCGCAAACACCGAACAGAACGTGAAGATTCCGTTCGGCCGCATCGTGGTGAAGCTGGTGGACTTCGGCAAGTACGACATCCCCTTCTTCGTCACCGGCTACTATCGCCCGAACACCGCGGAGAATCTGGAGCAGTTGTTCACACTGCGCGACGGCGAGCTGCACAATGCCAACTACATCGAGGACTTCTCGCGCGGCTCCAAGAAGCATGAAGAGTATCAGGCATACTCCAAGACGGTGGAGTCGCTCTTCAACACGCTTGTGCGTACCTGCGTGGACGACATCTACCCGGAGTTCCGCAAGCGGGGCCTCCCATCGGAAGTGCTGGAGATTCGCGTGACCGGCTTCGCCGACCCGCAGCCGATACAGGGTGACTATGTGGAGGGAAAGCCGATTGCGTACGAGAGCGCGGAAGGGATGCAGCAGACGATCCGCAAGGGGGACCGCATGGACAATGTGAAGCTCTCCGGACTGCGCGCCTACTACTCCGCACAGCAGCTGGACACCATGATGAGCGCCGCCTCGGCATCGAACGGCGATGACTACAACATCCTGAAGAAGGAAGGGCGCATCGTATTCCGATATATCAGCGGCGGCGTCAGCGCGGACAAGGACGACTTCGCGGCGAAGCGCAGGATATTGGTGGAGATCGATCGCCGCGAACGCGAACCGGGAGAGTAGGAAGGACGGATATGAAACTGGAACGATGAGATATGAATGCGCCGAACGGCACCGGTGTCGGACGGCACCCGCGCCGAACCTGAAACGCAGCGATGGCCGGCGCATGGCGTCACCGGCTCGTTCCCGGCGAGCGGACCCAGAGCACGGCCTGCTGGCTGTAGCGGGTCTTGTAGGTGTTGATGATGGCCTTCATCACCGTGTCGGCATCCTGCGGCGGCGTGTTGAAGGGGCGGACGATCTCCAGCACGAACGTTCGCTCCGCGGCAGCCTGCCCGGTGCTGTCGCGCCACTCCCCCTGCGCGTCCCACCAGGTGAGCCCGTCAGGAAAGCGGGGTGTTACCACGTCGCGAAGGAAGTCGCGCCAGGAGCCGGTTCCCACCTGATCGCCGGGCATGGCGCGCCCGAAGTAGAGGCGATCGGTGATGACATTGTAAGCGGGCTGCGTGGAAGCGCAGGAGACGATAAGCATCGCGAGCAGAAGCCCGGCGATCGAGGCACAGCGGTTCATGAGGCTGGGATAGATCCAGGATGATTGGACACGCACGGAGCGAATCTAACAGTTCGCGCGCATATCGATGAGCAGATCCTTCCTTCCTCCCGATATCACCCCCACAGGCTATGACGCAATCCGCACCGACACCCGTATCTGGATGGCGGCCATCGGCGAAATCGCATGCCGCCATGGGCTGCCACCGGACGTGCGTCCGCTGGATGGTGGAACCAACTGCCTCGCGGTGGCCGGCAACCATCACGTCATCAAGCTCTTCCCTCCGCTGCTGGCGGGTCAATACCGCAGCGAACGCTCTGCCCTCGCAGCGCTTGCCGGGCGGCTCCCCGTGGAGACGCCGGCTCTTCAGACAGCGGGCGAGCTGGATGGCTGGCCCTACATCGTGATGTCGCGCCTCGAAGGTGTGCCGCTCGAGGATGTGTGGATGCACATTCCGGAGGCCGGGCGTCTGGACCTGATGTTCGAGATCGGCGAGCTGATTGCCCGCCTGCAGGCGCTTCCTGCCGGCGACCTCACTGCGCTGGAACCGGAGTGGCACGGGTTCATCGCCGCGCAGATGGAACGGTGTGCTGCGCGTCATGAGCGCCTGCGCCTTCCCCGGCACCTGCTCGCCGGGCTGGAGCGCTATCTCGATCGTAATGCTCCTCTCCTTCCCGGCTCCTTCATCCCAACGATCCTCACGGGCGAATACACGCCGGAGAACCTGCTGGTACAGGATCGCAACGGCAGGTGGCGTCTTACCGGCCTCATCGACTTCGGCGATGTGATGACGGGGTTCGGCGAGTACGATCTCATCGGGCCCGGCGCATTCCTCTGTGCAGGCAGGCAGGCACGCCTGGCACGATTGCTGGATGGCTACGGCATTGCGGCGGCCGAACGCTCGGAGCATCTGAGGAGCAGATTGATGCTGATGCATCTGCTGCATCGCTACAGCAACTTCGACGCACAGCTGCGCCTCGACGGATGGAAGAACCGCGCACGAAATCTGGATGAACTGGCAGGCCTCGTCTGGCCGTTCGGTGAGTGAGCTGCGGCGTAATACCCGTTGAACAGCCCGTTACCACCGCTTCGCTATATTTGGCCTCGCAACAACGGGGAGCCGGATAATGCCTGCGCGTTCTCCAACGGTATCGTCCCCCCAACAACAGGACGGGACATGGGCGATGCAAACGTGCTGGCCGCACTATGCCGGCCGCCCGATGGTCCAACAGCAGTACTATTCTCCGGCAGCAGACGTGCAGTACCACACTCCCCCATCATCGTCCCACTCGCCGGGAACCGTGTCGGAGCGCCCACTGTAGCCGGCCCCGCAGCGCCGGTCCAAATGCAACGCCGCGAACGGCACTCCGTGTCCGAAGCTCTTACGAACTGCGCATAGCCTCGCCTCATGGCCGAACTCTCCAAACGCTCCGCCGCCCTCGCCTCCGTAGGCTCGGGTCTGCTGCTTACCACTCTGAAGGTTGTAGTAGGTCTGGCGACCGGCAGTCTGGCGATCATCTCCGAGGCGGCACACTCCGGCCTCGACCTGCTTGCGGCAATGCTCACGTTCTTCGTGGTGTACGTTGCAGAGCAGCCGCCCGACGAAAATCACCCGTATGGACATGGCAAGGCGGAGAGCCTGGGTGCGCTCGCGGAGTCGGCGCTGCTGGTGGCAACGGCTCTCTGGGTGCTGTGGCACGCATACGAACGAATCTTCGTCTCGCCGGAGATACCACAGGTCACGATATGGTCGTTCCTGGTGATGGTGGTGTCGGTGCTCGTGGACTACACGCGCGCACGATCGCTGAGGCGCGCCGCGCGGGCGCACAGGAGCCAGGCGCTGGCTGCGGACGCCGCACACTTCACCAACGACATGCTCGGCTCGCTCGTGGTGATTCTCTCGCTCGGCGTGCTGGAGGTGGCAACACGAACGGATATCATTCCGGTGTGGCTGGCTCTTCGCGCCGATGCGATCGGCGCGGCGCTGGTTGCGGCAATAGCGCTGCGCGTTGCGTATGGATTGGGCCGCACAAGCGTGCGCGATCTTATGGAGGATGTGCCCGGCGATCTGGGCCGGCGACTCACGGCGCTGGTGCGAGCCGTGGAGCAGTTGATTCCGGAATCCGTGCGCGTCAGGGTTCGATTCGTCGGCGAGCAGGCATTCGTGGATGTGGCATATCAGGTTCCCCGCTCGATGTCGCTGGAGGCAAGCCATCTGGTGAGCCAGCGCGTTCGCGACGTGATCGGACACGAGCTTCCGTTCGCGGATATCGTGGTGAGCGTGGAGCCCGCGCGCGTGGAGGGGGAAGAGTATGCAGCCACCGTCTACGCAATTGCCAATCGGCTGGGGGTTGCAGTGCATCATCTCAGCCTGCTTCTCTCGGCGGACGGACTGAAGGTCCTGCTCGATCTGGAACTGCCGAGCGATCTCACTCTGGGCCAGGCACACATCACCTCGGAGCAGTTGCGCGAGAGCCTGCAGCGCGAACTGCCGGAATCGGCGGAGATCAACATTCACCTGGAAGCGCGAGACCTGCATGTGCTTCCGGCCGTGGAGCAGGAGGAGATTGCGCGCACCATCACCCAGGCACTGACGACGCTCGAGGGAAGCGACGCCGTCACCACGGTGACGAGCTACCTCGTGCAGCAGGGAACGGTTGTCGCCGTGCGGTGTGCCTATCCTCCGGAGATGCCGCTTGTGGACGTGCACGATCGCATGGCGAGCCTGGAACAGCAGCTCCGGGCATTCGTGCCGCACGTGTCGCGCATCCATGTGGATGCGGACCCGACGGCGTGAGTGCCTGCGGGAGAATGCCTCTGAAGCGTTGCTACTCCGGCGAATCTACGGGCACGGCCCCGCGCTCCTGGTGATGCGCAATTCGCACTTCCACAGGTCAAAGCAGACATCGACGCAGCATCCGCGCGCCACCTGAATATCCTTCACGCAGCCGCCGGGCGGAATCACCACCGGCCCCTTGGGCGTCTCGATCCCGATGCCGGTAGTGCCATCCGGTGCTTCGTGCCGCTGGGTTGTGCCGGGCTCCACAGTGATGCATTCGATCACGGTGGCATCGGCATTGTTCGAGAGGTAGCAGACCGTGACATCGCACGGCACGTCCGCAGCGCTCGTGATGGTTGGCGACGGGCATGCAGGCTGCGCATACGCTGCGGCAGCCGCAAGGATGAAGACCGGCACCAGGAACATTCTCTTGAACGTGTGGATTTGCACAGTGGTTCTCCGTATGGGTTCGCGTTCTCGAAAGCAGTCGCACGCCGCTGCGTCATCCACGACGCTCCCCGGGCCGTACGGCGGCGATCCGGAACTGCCTGAACCGGTAAGAGTGGTGAGACGTGGCAAATTGGACACGTGGAAGCATGCGGCTCCCTGCCATCGATACGAGGAGCCGCGCCGTCGCAGCGGAACTTCAGAAGACGATCCGGCAGTACGGCAATGCACGACGTATACGGGCAAGCTCCGGGCGGCCGATCGGATTCCCCTTCAGGCAGAGCCGGCGGAGATGGCCGAGCGCAGAGAGGTCGGCCGGCAACCTGGAGATTCCGCATCCGCAGAGACCGAGCGTCTCGAGGCTCGCCATCCCGGCAATCGCGTCGACATTCTCGAGCGCAGCATTGTCGTCGAGCTCGAGCTCGCGGAGATGCCGGAGCTTCACGAGCTCCGGTGGAATTGAACGGATACCGTTCAGCGGCAGGTTGAGTACTTCGAGATCGGCCATCGACGCAATCGCCAGCGGGATCTCGTGCAACATCCGGCACTTCGTGATGTCGTGCCCGGCACTGTCGATCACTCTGTAATCGCAGTCGGTACCGATGAAGGTGAGCGAGACGAGATCCGTGCGCGTGAGCACGCCGGCCGGTATCGAGTCCAGGTGCTGCTCTCCGGCATCGAGCACAACGGTGTGAAGGGAATCGCCCGGGGCGCCCCCCTTCTTTGCACGCTGCGCCAATGCCGATGGCGGCGCGAGAAGAACGGCGAACAGGGAGAGGAGCGCGACCGCTGTATACGCTGGATGGTGGGATACGGCATGCAGGTGGCAACGACGGTGATGCATGTTCTGGAGGATGTGCGAGTGATTCGTGCGCCGGTGTCTGCATCACGCACGAGGCTGATGGGCGTTACCACCCGCGAACGAGCGCAGCATCAGACCCGTCTTCCCGTTCCCGATGACATCATGACTTCCGCGACGAGATCACGACGAACACACCGCCAAGGATCGCGATGGGGCCCGCGATCAGCTGAACCGTGATCGCCTCCCCCAGGACGATCAGGGCACCTGCCGCTGCAATGACCGGAACGCTCAGTTGAATGGTGGCGGCATTCGTTGCCGTCAGCCCGCGAAGCACCGAATACCAGACGGCATAGCCGATGCCCGATGCAACGGCGCCCGATGCCACAGCATACCAGATCCCCTCGCTATCCAATGAATGATTGGGAACCATCGCAACGCCCATGAGCGCGGCGAATGCAGCAGCCCGCACGAAGTTCCCCGCCGTGTCCGCGGTTGGATCGCTCGATCCCCTCCCTCGCAGCGAATAGATGCCCCACGCAGTCCCCGCAGCCATCATCAACAACGCGCTCGGGGGCGACGGCGTCGAGAGGCCGGGAAACACCATGACCACCAACCCACCCAGAGCCAGGCACAGCCCGGCCACCTGCAAACCGCGAATCTTCTCACCGGTCAGGAAACCGTACCCGATCATCGTTGCCTGTACCGAACCGAACAGGATCAACGTTCCGACGGCGGCCGGCAGCTTCACGTAGGCGAATGAAAAGGCGGACGCGTACGCAAACAGTGCGGCCGCAGACGGCCAATTCCCCTTGAGCCCGGTACGCCCCCTGCGCAGACTCACAATCAGCCAGAGCATGAGCGCTCCGGAGAGGATTCGTATCGAGGTAAAGGCGGCGGGGTTGATCCGGGTGCTCTTCAGAGCGAGACGGCACAACAGGGAGTTCGCCGCAAACGCAGTCATTGCCAGCGCCGAAAGAAGTGTTATGCGTGCGAGGGACATTATGGGATTCGGTTCTACGGGCGTCGTCAGGCACGATGCAGGTTCCTTGCATTTCCGATCGCTCGAGTGCCCGAACGCGGCTGCACTCCCATGGAGCGATCAGGCTGAACGTGCCCGGTCACGGATGCGGGAATATATGTCCGCCGCAGCTTCATGCCTCGATGAGGCTGACAGCGTGTTGAGATGCCCGGCCCGACACGGTACGCACGCAGGCCTATCGCATCACCATCACACGGCGTGATACAATGCCGGCAACGCTCTGCAGGCACACAAGGTACACGCCTGGCGGCAGCGAGGATACGTCAAGATGCACGCGATGCCTCCCCTTCCGGCCTGCATTGTCCATGACCTGCATCACCCGTTCGCCCCGCATATCGACCAGCACTACCATCGCCTGCTCCGCCGTTGAGAGGTTGTAGACTACGTCGCACGACGACGTACAGATGTCTGGGCTTACGGAGAGCACGAAATCGTCGGGCTCCCTTGCTTCCGCCTCCACCCCGCTCACGCGCGAGGCATCGTAGTGGAGCATCTGCCCGAAGATGGTGGCGGCCCACGCCTTCCCGGCGGTCGGGTACACGACACAGGGCGCGTGCTCAGTCCCCATAAGCTTTCCGCTGTCCGAGTCGTACCAACTGTCGCCGCCGTCCGTGGTGCGAAGGATGCGACCATCCCAGGCCGTCACGAACCCGTTCTTCACATCCGCAAACGATACCGAGAGATAGCCGATCACCAGCTTGCTCGGCTGCCGCACCAGCGACTGCCACGTGCGCCCGCCATCGGTTGTCCGCGTGATGAACTCATTGGTTCGCGGAGCAGTGCCGGCTATGCCGCTTCCAGCGCCCCAGCCATGCAGACTGTCCACGAAGCAGAGCTGCTGCACTGTATCGCACTGCACCCGATACCACGTAGCGCCCGCATCTTCCGTGCGGATCTGATAGTAGTCATCGACATTCCACACCGGCACGATATATGTTCGCGGCGTCAGGCATGCAGCGTCGGTCATGCCG